>JAYTFR010000075.1:0-7542 GCA_043734125.1 Acidobacteriota bacterium
TTAGCGACAGATGCAAGAAATCCGCAGCTCCTTACTGATCCCAGTAACCGAATATACCGGGCGGGGTATGGAAGCGCGTCACCGAAGTACCTGGAGGCGGATTGATTCTGGATGGTCGGCAAACAGGAAGTTATCCAGAAATGGGCTTCGAGGAAGTTGAGCGGATCAGGAACGAGAAGTCGACCGTAGAACCGGACCTCTGGACTAGACCTCCATCCACAGGATTCAGGATTGGCTGGCATGGGAGGAACTAGATTTCGCAGGTCTTCGGATCTCAGAATCACCACGGTAATCACCCACGATCCATCCGTGTTGCCCGTATTTTCCAGTGTTTAGCAGTCCCACAACAACCATTGAAGTTGTTGGAAACACTGGATGTGTGAGTTCTGAAAAGGCTGGCGTCGGGGGTTCAACTCCCTCCCTGGCCACCATCATTCTGAGGGACGCCAGGGCCGCGACCCCTATTAGAATGGTGACCACAGTAGATGTGCGCCTGCAGAAAACTCCGAACATGGGTTCCTTTCCCGGTGTGCTTTCATACTTCATTCACCATCCACAATGCAGCTACGTCTGAGTCAACGTCACAGGCACATTGGGATCGCGGGATATCTATCCATCGATCATTTTCCCATCGATCATTTCCCGTCGATCATTCGCCAAATCCCCAGCGGATTTGCGTCCTTCAACTCGTCGGGGAGGGCGCTGTCGGGAAACCCCTGGTAGCAGACCGGGCGCGTGAACCGGAAAATTGCCTGGCTTCCCACGGACGTGGAGCGTCCATCCGAGGTCGAGGGATACGGGCCTCCGTGCACCATGGCATGCGTGACTTCCACCCCGGTCGGAAAGCCGTTGAAAACGAGCCTACCGACTTTGGTCTCAAGAATCACGATCAGGTCAGCAAACTCGAGCAGATCCTTTTCTGTGCCATGAATCGTGGCGGTCAGGTGGCCTTCCAGAGACCGGGCAATCGCCAGAACCTGGTCCCGGCTTGAGTGCTGCACGAGAAGAGTTGTGGGACCAAAAATCTCCGCCCGAAGGTCTGAGCCGAGAAACGCTGCCGCGTCTGTTTCGAAGAGTGCGGAATTTACGGCAAACCCTGCGGCCGCGTGCCGACCCTCGGCAGTCAGTTTGATGGCCGAGTCCTTCCTACGGTTGGCGATCGCGGAATCATAGGAATGGCGAATGGTATTGGTCAGGAGATGGAATGGAGGCGATTCATCAACCAACTGGTGCAACTTGCCGGCGAATGCGGCTGCCTCGGGACCTTGCGGTAGAAAAACCATGCCGGGCTTGGTGCAGAACTGACCAGCTCCCATGGTGAACGACGTGTGCAGTCCAGCCGCAACGCCCTCAGCCCGCTCCCGCAAAGCGCCGGGCAAGATGAAGACGGGATTCGTGCTACTCATCTCGGCATAGAACGGTATCGGTTCAGGGCGGGAGGCTGCAACGTCCATCAATAGTCTTCCCGCGATGCGAGAGCCGGTAAAACCTCCGGCTTTCACTAGCGGATGTTTCGTCAATGCAACACCGATCTCAACACCAGTGTCAAACAAAAGGGAGAAGACGCCCTCGGGCAGGCCGCACTCACGGACGCTGTCTCGAACCATCTGCCCTACAAGCTCGCTGGTACCGGGATGCGCCGCGTGTGCCTTTACAATCACGGTATTTCCAGAGGCGAGCGCTGAAGCGGTATCTCCACCAGCCACCGAAAAAGCCAACGGGAAGTTACTGGCACCGAAAACCACGACAGGGCCCAACGGACGCAGCATTGAACGAATGTCCGGTCTGGCGGCTGGTTTGCGGTTCAGATCGGCGGAGTCGATGCGGGCGGCCACCCACGATCCTTCTTCAGCAACGTCGGCAAACAATCGAAGCTGAGCGCAAGTGCGGGCAGTTTCCCCCTGCAATCGGGCCTGCGGCAAAGCCGTCTCCTGCCCGGCGCGCTCGATGATCTCACCGGCGATGGACTCAATCTTGGAAGCAATCGTACGTAAGAATTCCCCGCGTACACGTCCCGGGGTACGGCTATACGAAACAAATGCCTCTGAGCCAAGGCGGGCCGCGAGGTCTACCTCTTCTTTGGTTGCGGCAATAAAACCCGGCTGCAGAGAATTTCCGGTGGCAGGGTCTGTGGCATACAGCGGTTCACCCGAACTGTTTCCTTGTCTAAAACCGATGAGAGATCGACCTGAGAGTTTTGCCATTTTCTTAAACTTACTTTCTGTTTGGTATCGCAAAACTGGCTACCGGCTGTGGCCGGGAAGACAAGGCTTCACGAACGATCCTGCTGCTCCGCTCCAACTCCTCGCCGACCAACTCCAGACGCGGCGGACGCACTCGAGGATTCCCCATTCCTATTTCCGCTTGCACAAGCTTGATGAGCTGAACGAAGTTCGGCACAGTATCCATGCGCAAGAGGGGCAAAAACCAGCGATATAACTCAAAGGCCTTGTCGCTCTCTCCATTGAGGCCGCAATTAAACAATTCCACCGACTCCCGCGGCAATGCGTTGGCCAGGCCGGCAATCCAACCGGTAGCGCCTACTCCGATCGCCTCCAGCACAGCGTCATCAACGCCGACCGAGATCTCCAGGCGTCGGTCGAGCAGAGCACGAATAGCAGATACACGGCGAGCATCCGTGCTCGATTCCTTCACTGCCTCGAGGTTTTCGTGCTCCGCCGCCAGTTCGCGTATTTGTTCAGGAAGAAAATCCGTTCCGTAAGCGACGGGATTGTTGTAGAGCATGCAGGAAAGAGGCGTGGCTTTGAACACAGTTGCAACATGAGTCTTCATTTCCCGCCAATTCCCCTGATAGACATACGGTGGCAATACCATGAGCGCATCGCAGCCGCGATCAGCAGCCGCCTTCGCGATTGCCACCGCTTCAGAAGTAGTAAGCGCCGAGATGGAAGCTACTACTGGTCCACGGCCGTTAACCGCGGCGACGCACGTACGCAAGATTTCCAATTTCTCATCAAAAGATAAGGTCGCGCCCTCCCCGAGTGAGCCAAGAGCTACGATCCCCGCGCACCCGTTGTCGAGGAGCCAGCCGCAATGTTTTCTTACGGCACTATGGTCGACGTGAAGATCTTCCGTAAAATCGGTGGTGATTGCAGGAATCACGCCCTTCCAGTTCATCAGTGTCCTCCAGTTACTTCGCTGTGTTGAGCTTCCAATTGCCCCGCCAGTGCCGCCAGGGTTTCGATGCGAGCCGGAAAAACCGGTGGCCGAACGGACTCCGGCTTCCACTTGAAAAGGAATTGCGTCGCAGGACCGCAAACTCGTCCCTGACAGGGTCCCATACCGCAACGCGTGTGCAGCTTGGCGGAGCGCCATGACGTGTGTCGCTGAAGACGCGAGTACAACACATCTTCGCAACGGCAGACCACGGTTTCGGGCAGAGGCAAGCTTCTCAATTCCGCGCGCAAGCGGAACGTGCGGTCCAGCAACTGTGCAAAACGGCGCGCCTGCTTACGCCCGCCAAACCATGCCCTCGCTTCCATTGTGCGTCCCGCTGCAGCGAGGCCAGCAATCTGACCCTCGATGACGGCCAACTCTACGCCCCCAATGCTTGTCGGTTCACCTGCACAGAAAACCGATGCGATGGTTGTTTGCTGAAATTCGTCGACCTGCACATAGCCGTTGCCGACCCCGCAGCCCAGTAGCAATGGCAACTCGATGTTCGGAACCAAATGAAAACCACAGGCGAGGTAATCACATGGGATATCTTCGATTCTTCCGGCTCGCGAAACGGTGACACGCTCGAGCGTGTTCTGGCCGTAAGCGGCTAGCGGCCAACTGTTCGCGGCGAGTGGAACACCAGCGAGATCGAGTTTTAGCCGGATCCCCTGGACAACTTTTGCTGGCCAGCCAACAAGTGCCAAGGTGAATTTCGCCAGGCTCCTCCAGGATGCCTGCTCGCAAATCAGCGGGATCTCGGCGCCATGTTTGCGGAGATAGGCCGTAACCGCCAGCAGCAAGGGACCGGTGCCTGCAACCACTACACGCTTGCCGCGAATTGGCAGGCCGCACTTCACCATTGCCTGCAGACCACCCGCGCCCATCACATTCGGCAACGTCCAACCGGGAAAGGGTAGGAATCTTTCTCTCGCTCCAGTTGCCAACACAAGCTTCTTGTATTTGAGTTCGCAGAAGCCGCCGAGACTCTCCGCCACGAATACACCTACTACGGGCTGCTGCACCACCCGCCATCCACAGAGCACCGCAGCACCTGACCTGCGCAACCGCTGAGCCCATTTCGCCGAATCCGCGTTGGGTTGACCATCCGACTCGCCCCGCCAAATCTGCCCGCCGACACTGGGATTGTCATCGACCATTCCGACGCGGACGCCACACTCAGCGGCGCAAGCCGCGGCCGCCATGCCAGCCGGGCCTCCACCAATCACCAGGACATCGAAGTCGTGCCGCTCTACAGTGTTCATTAATTCACTTCTCGGTCATCAATTCACTTCTGGGTCGCTACTTCCATGCCCTGCTCACATAGCACCTGACAACTTCGAACATGCGGATTCCCGTCGATCGCCACGCAACACTCAAAGCAGATTCCCATCCCACACAGCGGGCCGCGCGGCTCACCGCTCACTGATATTCGGGAGGCTTGTCCAGCCATGACTACGGCAACCGCGACGGTCGTATACGAGGGTACGACGACCGCTACTCCGTTGACGGTCACTGTGACCTGGCTATGCATGCACGAACTCCTTTGCCCTCCGCGAAGGCAGGTAAGGTTCGATTGGGATCTCTGGTGTTGTGCCGCTGATCTGATCGGCGAGAATACGTGCCGTTCCCAAGGATGTTGTAATTCCCAATCCCTCGTGCCCTGTCGCAACGAATATGGATTTGTCCCCGGTCCACGGCCCAATCAGCGGAAGCTTGTCGGGAGTGGCAGCGCGAAATCCGGTCCATGTACGCACGGTCGACATCTGGGACAAGCTCGGCAAGTATTCTTGCGCTCGTTGCAGCATACGCACGAGGACGGAATTATCCACTTCCCTGTGCTCTGCACCGTACTGCCGCGAAGATCCGATAAGCACCTGGCCCGTGCGGCGAGGCTGAACGTTGAAGGCCACGGAATCGTCGCTCATGGAATGGGCGCTCTTTAAGTAGCCGAGTTCCACCAGTTGATGCCGCACGAATCCAGGATAGCGGTCGGTGATAACCAGATGGCCCTTCCTCTTCTTGATCTCAAGTCCGGGCGTAAGATCGGGGGCGGATGCTCCGGCCGCATTGACGATGACCTCAGCGGAGATATTCGTGCCGTCCGCGAGATGAAGCCTCCCTTCGCCTATTTGCTCCACACTAACCCCGAGAATCAACTTTGCTCCGCGTGACTGTCCGCGCTCCATCAAGAAAAGCGCAGCGCAGGGTGGATACAGTACACCGTCCTGCGGGACGAGAAGACCTCCGGCCAGCCCGGGACGAAGTTTGGGCTCGAGGCGCTGCAACGCTTTACTATCGAGCACTTCGGTTGGAACTCCACGGTCGCCGTAGTAGGCTCGCTTGCGGTGCACCTCGATCATTTCCTCTTCGTCAGCCGCCACCCAGATCGTGCCAGACTGTTCGTACTCGACATCATCGGGCAATTCTGCTCTCAGCGCTTGCCACAACTGCTGCGAGTATCGAGTCAGCGCAAACTGCGCGTCGCTGTCATCCATGACGACGATGTGGCCCATCCCCGCAGCGGTTGCGCCGTTCCCAACAATACGGTCGCCTATGACCACGACACGCAGGCCACGACGTGCGAATTCGTCCGCACATGCCGCACCCACAATGCCCGTACCGACAACCGCGACGTCATACGCAGCCTTACTCATGCGCGAATGCCCATACACAACGGGTCGCGTGGATCCAGCACCAGTTCGGCCTCCGCGTTCACGAATGCCGATCCCTTGATGCTGGGATAGACCTTTCCTTCGTGTACTTTCACACTGCCTTCAAATACGCTCCCAACAATGCTTTCCTGTTTCCAGGTTTGCCCCTCACGGATTTTTCCATCCGCATAAAGGCAAGCCAGCTTTGCGCTAGTTCCGGTGCCGCATGGAGAACGGTCATAGGCTTTGCCCGGACACAGCACGAAATTCCGGCTGTCGACACCCGGAATTTGAGATGGACCAAACAGCTCTATATGGTCAATCTCTTTGCCGTCGGCACCGGCAATGCCGTGGTCACGCAGAGCCTGGCGGATCGCCCAAGTGAAAGTCGTTAGTCGGTCGACGTTTCGGAGCGCTAAGTCCATGGTGTGATTACGCACGAGGAAAAACCAGTTCCCGCCCCAGGCTACGTCCCCACGCACCACACCGTATCCGGGAACGTCGACGGCAACATTTGCCTGGCTGCGATAACTTACTACGTTGTTGACCGTAACCTCTCCGCCTTCGTGCAGGACAGCGCTCACAGTGCCCACTGACGTTTCAATGTGGTGTTCTCCCGGGCCGATGCGCTTCATGTGAGCCAGTGTCGCAACCAGACCAATAGTGCCGTGACCGCACATGCCTAGATATCCGACGTTATTAAAAAAGATGACACCGGCCGCGCACGCGGAATCGACGGGATTACAAAGCAAAGCTCCGACCATCACGTCGGAACCACGCGGCTCATTCACGACGGCTGAGCGGAAACGGTCATGGGTCGTACGAAAACACTCCAGACGCTCAGCCAGCGACCCAGTCCCCAGGTCAGGACCACCACTCACTACCAAGCGTGTTGGCTCCCCTCCGGTATGCGAATCGATGACCCGGATTCTGTGGAGTTCGCGCATTTTCGTATCGTTCCGAAGGCCTTTTGAGTAGAACGTCCCCGAAAGCAGATTCTCTTCTCTAATGAAGGAGGGCGAATTAATTAGGTACTATCGCATTTTATGGATACAATATGCAATCGTCAAACTTTTTCCCATATACATATAAAAGGTTATCCACTCTTGACGGCGAGACTCGAAGCGACAACCGGACAATCATCAGATTTCCAACCACGAGAATTCTCGCGTGGCCTAGGCCTGTTCGATTCCGTTATGGTGGTGGTCGGGGCCATGATTGGTTCGGGCATCTTCATTGTTCCGGCAGAGATGGCCCGTCACATTGGAAGTGCCGGCTGGCTGCTCGTGGCATGGGGTGTGGCCGGCATTCTCACCATCGCCGGAGCCCTATGCTACGGAGAGCTTTCGGCGATGATGCCGCAGGCGGGCGGCATGTATGTCTATCTTCGCGAAGCTTATTCCCCTTTGTTGGGCTTCCTTTATGGCTGGACATTATTTTCCGTTATCGAGACCGGGACAATCGCCGCGGTGGCGGTGGCCTTTTCCCGATTTGCCGGCGTGCTGTGGCCGTTAATTTCGGAAGAAAAGTATCTGATTTCTCCCATTCGCATCTCAAGCCACTATGCGCTGTCACTCTCAACTGCTCAATTGCTAGGTATCGGTATCATCGCATTCCTCACATTCAGCAACTCGCTTGGACTCCGCTACGGGAAACTAATTCAGAATGTATTTACGATCGCCAAGACGGGAGCACTGGGCGGTCTGATTGT
>JAYTFR010000076.1:0-9139 GCA_043734125.1 Acidobacteriota bacterium
AACGAACCCGAAAACTGGAGCAGAGTTCGTTCCATCCTGCTGCCCAAGGATTACGTCAGACTGCAGTTGACCGGCGAACGAGCGACCGACATGGCCGACGCCTCCGGCACTCTTCTGCTCGATGTGGCACATCGACGCTGGTCGAAAGAGATGTTAGAGCTGACCGGGATCGACGCATCAGTGCTACCGAACTTGTATGAATCACCGGAAGTCTGCGGTCAGATCTCCGCCGCCGGCGCGGCGGCAACGGGCCTGCGCATCGGAACGCCCGTCGTAGCTGGTGCGGGAGATCAAGCGGCGGGCTCGACTGGCATCGGTGTCGTTTCCCCAGGGGCGGTCAGCGCAACCATCGGCACCTCGGGAGTAGTTCTGGCGGCAACGGATGCCCCTTCTCTCGATCCTGGCGGAAGGTTGCACACGTTTTGCCACGCAATTCCGGGTCGCTGGCTGGTCATGGGGGTAACCCAGGCCGCGGGGCTCTCGCTGCGCTGGTTCCGCGATCAGTTTGGCATCCAAGTGGACGGCAAGATCGAGTCCTACGACACTCTCATGAGTGAGGCATCGAAGGCCGCCGCGGGCTCCGACGGTCTGCTGTGGGCGCCGTATTTGATGGGAGAGCGTACTCCTTATCTGGATCCGACAGCACGGGGAATGCTGATGGGGTTAACGGCGTCTCATACGCGGGCTCATGTCATTCGCGCGATATTGGAAGGGGTCGCTTTTAGTTTGCGCGACACGTTCACGCTGTTTCAGGGCATAGACGTTCCGGTTAACACGATACGTCTGGGCGGTGGCGGTGCGAGATCTCTTTTGTGGCGGCAAATTCAAGCAGACATATATGGACGACGTGTGGAGACGGTCGAGGCCGAAGAAGGGGCGGCCTACGGAGCGGCAATCCTGGCGGGGGTCGGCGCCAAGGCCTGGCCTTCGGTTGACTCGGCGTGCAAGGCCGTAGTCCGCGTCGCCGGGAGTGTGAGTCCGAATGCGAAAGATGCAGAGACTATGAAGAAGGCATATGCGGCGTATCGCCGCATTTATCCCGCGATGAAATCCATCCTGGATTAATGATCGATAATTAATGAGCGACCACGGAGACCCAGGGTATGACGAGCGGTAGTGACAACTATCAACCGCGGGCGGAAGATAAATTTTCATTCGGCCTGTGGACACTAGGCAATCGCGGACGCGACGCCTTTGGTGATGCTGTGCGCCCGCATATTTCACCTGTTGATATTGTTGCGATGCTGGCTGAAGTCGGCGCATGGGGCGTTAACCTACACGATAACGATCTAGTTTCGATTGATGCCACCGCTGCCGAGCGCGACAAGATTGTCTGCACATTCAAGAAGGCGTGCGAAACCAATGGGATTGTCGTCCCCATGGCGACCGTATCACTTTTTTACCATCCGATTTTCCGGGACGGAGCGTTTACCTCGAACGATGGCGAAGTCCGCGGCTACGCACTCCAAAAAACTATGCGGGCCATGGACATTGGTGCCGAACTCGGGGCGAAGATTTTTGTCCTGTGGGGCGGGCGGGAAGGTGTGGAGACAGACGCCTGCCGGCGCGCCGATGATGCCATTAAACGTTTACGCGAAGCCATCAACTACCTTTGCGAATACAACATCGATCGCGGCTATGGCATGAAGTTCGCGTTGGAAGCCAAGCCCAACGAGCCGCGCGGCGATATTTATATGGCGACTACGGGACAGTATCTCGGCTTCATCCCGACATTAGATCATCCAGAAATGGTCGGCGTGAATCCGGAGTTCGCACATGAAACGATGGCGGGACTGAACTTCATGCACGTGGTAGCACAGGCCTGGGAGGCAGGAAAACTGTTCCACATCGATCTCAACGATCAAATACCGGGCCGGTTCGATCAGGATCTTCGTTTTGGTTCGTCCAATTTGAAGGGGTCATTCTGGTTGGTCAAGTTTCTCGAGGATGCCGGCTACCAGGGACCACGCCACTTCGACGCGCACGCCTACCGAACCGAAGACTACGAAGGAGTGAAGGATTTTGCGCGCGGCTGCATGCGAACCTACCTGATCCTCAAGGCTAAAGCATTGTGCTGGAATTCGGACAAAGAGATCCGGGAAATTCTGAGCGAAATTTCACACAATGGAACTAGCGTTGCGAGGGTCGGTTCCTATTCAAAAGAGAGCACATCCCAGTTGCTAACGCGCGTTTTTGATAAAGACCAGATTCTGAAGAAACGCTTGCCGTATGAGCGTCTCGACCAGTTAACGGTTGACCTGCTACTAGGTGTGCGCTAAAAGTTTAGCTGTCAATATTTGCCAAACCGTGGGGGACAAAAAGCAATGATGATGCTTGCAAGCGTAACGCCCGCCCATTTAGTGCGTCTTTCTCCGATTGACCTGGTTATCGTCAGTTTCTATTTTGTGCTGGTGTTGACTATCGGCTGGTATTTAAAAGGCCGAGCCAATACGGGTGAAGACTTCTTCATGGCGGGACGCGAGATGACGGCGTGGGTGGCCGGACTGAGCTTCCTCTCCGCCAATCTCGGAGCGCTCGAATTGATGGGCTGGGCGGGATCGGCCTACCAGTACGGCATTCTGGCGACGCACTGGTATTGGGTCGGCGCCATCCCCGCCATGCTGTTCCTGGCGCTGGTCATGATGCCGTTCTACTACATTTCCAAAACGCACTCGGTGCCGGGATATTTAAAGCTGCGTTTCGGCGAATCCAGTCGCGCTCTTTCCGCCGTGTCATTTGCTTTCATGACGGTGCTGATGAGCGGCGTCAACATGTTTGCCATGGCCAAGGTCATGCAGATTGTCCTCGGCTGGGACATCAACTTCAGTATCTGGGTCTCATCGCTGACGGTTGCTATATATGTGACCCTGGGCGGCCTGCGCTCAGCGATTTTTAATGAGGTGCTGCAGTTCTTTCTCATCTGGGCAGGCGCGCTGCTGATTCCGGTTCTCGGCCTGTACGAAGCGGGCGGATGGGCTCCGCTGAAGTTGCAGATTGCGCACCGCGCCTCGGAACAGTATGTCCACCTCTGGTCGACGCTCGGCACCTTCAGCAACAATCCCATGGGGATTAACTGGGTCGGGATTGTCTTCGGATTGGGCGCGGTAATTTCGATGGGTTATTGGACGACCGATTTTCTGGTAGTGCAGAGAATTCTTGCCGCGAAAGATATGCGCAGCGCGCAGATGGCTCCCATTATCGGGGCGGCGTTCAAGATGTTTGTGCCCATCATCGTAATTCTCCCCGGTCTGCTGGGTCTGGCCGTGTTGCCTGAGAAACTGCTTCCGGAATCTATGGCCGCCGCCGCTGGAGCCCACAGCTATAACGATGTTCTCCCGCTGATGCTGGCGCGTTACTGCGGGCCCGGATTGCTCGGCTTGGGAGTGACGGCTTTGATTGCGGGCTTTATGTCGGGTATGGCCGGAAATGTAAGTGCGTTCACTACAGTGTGGACCTACGACATCTATCGTCCGTTCATCAACAGCCGAGGCACGGACCATCACTACGTGAACATGGGGCGCTGGACCACGGTGGTCGGCGTGCTCATAAGCGTTGGCACAGCGTATCTGGTCATGCAGTTCGCCAGCATCATGGACTACGTGCAGGCTTTGTTCAGCTTCTTCATTGCGCCGTTGTTCGGAACAGTCGTGCTGGGCATGCTCTGGAAGCGGGCCACCGGCCCCGGCGGATTCTGGGGATTGTTGTGTGGGACGCTGTCTTCAATCGGCATGTGGACCTGGGTAAAACTGGATCCTTCGGCGTTGCGCTATGTGGCCTTATCGCCGAATGCCAAAGGCCTGGCGCAGGATATGTTTCAGGCGCTGTGGTCATTTATTGTATGCGTGACGGTAACTGTGGTGGTCAGCCTCGCGACCAAGCCCGTGCCTGAGAGCCAATTGACAGGCTTGGTTTATGGATTGACCAAAATTCCATCGGTTGGAGATCTTCCCCTCTACCAGAGACCGCTCTTCTGGGCGGCGGTAGTCACGGTCATTTTCTTTGTGTTGAACATAATTTTCTGGTAGCCAGATTTTCTGGCGCCAGGTTCTTCAGTACATGGTCCGGGCAACGGAGGAGCAAAGCATGGTGTCTATCTGGTTCTTTATCGGGATTTCATTGGCCGTCAATGGGGCGCTGATCCTGGCCGCGGGTGTCTACCAACTCATATACCCCCCGGCCAACCCTGGCGTGGCCCTGTTCGAATTACATGCCGGGGTGTGGTGGGGAGCGACGCTGCTGGTAATTGGTCTTGTATATTGTTTCAAATTCGCACCGCGACGACTACGGTCCTGATTCTTACTCGTGTTGCTTTGTTAGAGCATTCGCAGCGTTCGCCGCCAGGATAAACGATGTCGCTATGCCCAGCACATAGTCGAGGCCACGCAGCGTGTATTCGGGCCCACGGAACGCGCGCTCGAATGAGTGGGAGAGGAATCCGTTTTGGAAAGGCGCTCGTCTTCACCTCTCCTGCTTATCAATTGATCTCGAAGTCCCCTCTAGTGTGGCACCGGAAGCGGCGTCGCCGGGATTTTTGAAGCCAGGGACTCATCGGCCTTTTTATGCAGATCCCGAACCTTCGCAAACTCCCGGCGGGAATCGTCTGCGCGGCCCATGGCCTGGTATACACGTGCCAATCGATAGTGAGCGTCAGGCTCCGCGGGATCTAACTCCACGGCACGCCGAAAGGCCGTTGCTGCGTCCTCGTATCGCTTCTGTTGCATCAAAACTGCGCCCATGTCTACATATGCGAAACGTACGTCATTCTTAAGGCGCACAGCATTTCTAAGTTGCGTAAGAGCCTCGTCCAACTTATCGCTCTTCATTGCAATGTCGCCCAAATAGACCATCGACTGGGCATAAGTCGGATCGATCGCCAGCGAGGTCTCAAACTCCGCCTTGGCTTGGTCATATTGGTGCGCCTTCCAGTAGAGATAGCCAAGGCCAAAATACACATTCGGCTCCCGCGGCGATACCTTCGCGGCCTGCTGGAATTCGGCAATTGCTTCCGGGCCTCTGCCCAGGCCGTCGAGCGCCTCTCCACTCAACATGTGAGCGGCCGCGGAATCTGGATCTCGCTCCAGGATGTGGTGAAATTCATCCAGAGCGCAGGAGTAATTCTTAGCCAGAAGACAACTCTGGGCTAGAACCTGATGTAGCTCGACGTTAGCCGGATCCGCCTTGGCCGGCGCCGCGAGATATTTACCAGCATCGGCAAAGCGTTTTGCTCCATAACAACTAAGGCCGAGAAGAGTCACTGCCTGCATATTTTGCGGATCAGAAACCGCCGCCCTGCGGAGTGGGCCGATCGCTGCTTCGAAATGTCCTTGTTTAAACTCGGCCAAGCCCAGATTCAGTTGCACACCTCTCAGCTTCGCATTGATTCTCAACGCTTTTTTGTACGCGGTCGCTGCTTCGGGGTATTTCTGTTGCCGGGAGAGGACAATTCCCAGGCTGGCAAAAGCGGCGGCGTCCCGCGGATTCTGAGCGACCACGGCTGCCCAAGCTTCGGCCGCCTCGGCTAGCTTTCCCTGTTGCTCGAAAGCTATGGCCTCGGACGGGGTGGATTTTTGTCCAGCGGCAGGAGCCGGGGAAAGCAGGCCCAGCAAGAGAACAGCCGCCAGAAAATAAACCGTAGGGAATAGCGCCGCGAGAGCCGTTTCCAACTTCTCGATCTTCATACAAAACAGAGTATACGGAGATCTCCGAGACGAAACGGATATGGAGATGAAGTTGGGCAGTCCAGCGATCCGTCTGGCCACGCCTTGCAGAAGCCGTTGCCGCGTGACGCGTCAGTTAAAAAATACCCCGCTCACAAAGCTGCGTGTGAGCGGGCTTGTAAACAATTTTCGTGAACGGTTAAAAAATCAGTTTCAATCCGAGTTGGAACACTCTCGGGTCAAAGGCTCCCGTGACCGCACCGAAGTTCTTTTGATTGAAGTTGACGACGATGCCGCCGTTGTTATAGTCGCCCTTGAACTGGGTGTGGTTCCATGTGTTGTAGCTCTCGGCGCGGAACTCAAGGCGGCTGCCTCGTGCTTCGCTGAGAATAAAGTTCTTGTTGAGTGACAGGTTCCAGTTGTCACGGCCAGGGCCACGAATCACATTGTGGGGCAGGGTGCCGTAGCAGTCTGGACCGGTTAGGCAGGCAGGCGCTGATAAGGTTGAAGTATCGAACCACTCGCTCACCTTTTTCGGGTACGAAATAGCCCCGTTTAGGTTGGGACGATTTGAGGTGTTGGTTAGAACGCTGCTCGCATTCTGTCCATTCAGCCCGATGTTGAGCGGTGCTCCCGATTCCATCGTGACGATTCCTGCCAGTTCCCATCCTCCCACCGTCGTCTTCAAGAAGCGATTTGTAGCGTTCTTGAACAAAGGAATCTGGTAGACGAAATTGACGAAGGCGACATGCCTGCGGTCAAACACGGATGGCCCCGAGTCGTATCTCCACCCGGCATAGGGATTGGTGACGTTTTGAAGGTCACCGCCGCTACCATTGCTCGTAGCTGAGTCGGTGGCATGCGCGTAGGTATATCCGAATGCCAGTTGCAGGTCCCGTCTCACATTGCCGTGGAGGTCGACCTGCAGCGAGTTGTAGTGTGAGTTGGCCTCGTTATACCCTAGCCGGATGCCGCCGTAACCAGGATAGGCAAGAGTCGGATCAGTGTTCAGAGCTTGAGTACCCGCAACAATCGCGGGCAGGTGGGTAATAGCCGGAAGATTTATGGCGCGATAGTCGTTCTGGTGGCGCCCCTGGTTGCCGACGTAAGAAAACGACAAGACAGCGTTCGATCCCAACGCTTGCTGGACACCGAAACTGTACTGGTAACTGGTCGGCGGCTTGTAGTCGAGGGCTACGCCGGTGATTCCAAGTGGCAGAATCGGCAGATTTGCGGCATTGATAACGGCGCCAGTCTGAACGCTGGTTACGTTTCCACCGGCGGCTGGATCAGAAAACAGAATCGAATGCAGAGTTGGCTGAGCATTGTTCGGAGGATTCGTGGCCCCGTTGTACATGTCGTTGCCCTGAATGCGGTCGTACAGAATACCGAAGCCGCCACGCAGTATTGTTTTGCCCAATCCAGTTAGATCGTAAGCAAAACCGATGCGCGGACCAAAAGCAGGCCAATAAGTCTTAGCTAAGCCCTTAGGGATCGAGCCAATACCGCCGAAGCCGACGCCATTGGTATAGAACGGAATTCCCGCCAGGATCGGATTGGAACTCGTACCTAAACCGGGGCTGATGCCGCCCGGGCACAGAGTAGGATCGGAATTCGGGCCGCAGATGTTGCCAGTATACTTCTGTGTCGCAGGGTCAAACTCGAATGTAGCCTTGTTCGACTGTTGATACAGGTTGGGATAGAAGTTCGCCGACTTGTGGTTGGCCTCATAGGTGTGCGGAGCGCCGTCCCATCGCAGACCAAGGTTCAGGGTTAAGCGATGGTTCACGCGCCAGTTGTCCTGAATATAAGCTGCCGTCGAAACGTTATTCCAATGCCCGCTTTCCTTTACGGCGTCCTCTTGATACTGCGATGCGTAGCCGAGCAGGAAGTCGGCAAAGTCAACGCCCGTATAGCTGCCGTTGAATTGAAACTGACCTTCGGTGTCGGCAAAATAATCCTGAATCTTCTTATAGATTGCCCAACTGAATCCAAACTTGAGTTGATGGGCGCCCTTCGTCCATGAAACGTCATCACGAAATTGGTAGTCGTCTGCTTTATTGATCCATGGCGTCCAGTTCGCGCTGTACTGCGCATTGGTACTTCCATTCAGGTTGACAGCCGGGATTCGGTTGCTCACATTCGGACCAGAAAATAACCGGTCAAAACCGAAGCCCGCTGGCGCAGAGACCAAGCCTGCTGGAATGATGTTGATGCGGTTGCCGTTGTAGTTGAACGATGCTTCGTTGAGCAGCGTTGGGCTGATCACATACGTCGTATGAACTACGGCGCTGTAAGAGGGGTTTCCAAAAACGTCGCTGATGGAGGGCACGTTATCGCCGCTCCATTGGGTGGTGCCGTAGGTTTGCGAGATCTGTTCAGAAACCCAATGCCCGAATACCGAGAACTTAGGAGTGAACTGATGGTCAACGCGGGCAATCTCCTCGCGCACGTTGGTTGGCGAATTGTTGCCTCCGATGAACTGACTGCCGCTCGTCGGCTTGGGGAAAATTCCGCCGTACTTACCACCGGCGTTCAAGAGCAGAACTGCGTTGGGATCGAGGAGGTCCGACGGAATCGTATTGTTGGGGAACGGAGCTCCCAGCGTCAATCCGTCGGCTGCGAACCTCGCTTGCTGCGCAGGCGAAAGCTGGGTAATGGTCGGAACATTAATTGGCCCGGCGAAGACTGCGCCTGTGCCGGCGCCATTCGCATCAGGATATTCACTCGCCAGCGGAACAGTCTGGTTGATCAGACCACCCTGAACGATGCTGCGCCACTCCATGTTGTAGAAGAAGAAAGTTGGGTGCTCTTTCCACGCGGGAAGCTGGCCGCCGGCGTTAAACCCGTACACGTTGAACCGCAGCTCGGCGACTTTGTTGGGGGAGGGGTTGAAGTAGTTGCGGGCGTCGAGAGCATCGTTGCGACCGAATTCCCATGCCGACGCGTGGAACTGTTTGCTGCCGGATTTAATGACGTTAGTGACCGTTGCGGAACCGGTGAGGCCGTACTCCGCGCTGTAGTTGGAATTCATGCTACGGAATTCTGCGATGGCATCTAGTGATGGAGCCACACTGGGGCCACTGCCGCCACGATCGAGGTTTTCCGATCCGTCCAGCACCAGCAGGTTATGTCCCGCGCGCTGGCCGTTGATGCTGACATTATTATCGCCGCTAACTGGGGTTGGGATAATAAGGTCGGCCTGAGCGCTCGATGCACCTGGGGTCAGTGCATACAACGACAGAATGCTGCGACCGTTCGTGCCGAGTTCAGACACCTGGTTACCATTGATCACGGTACTGACTTCGCTTGAATCCGATTGCACCGCGACGGCATTGGCTTCAACGGTGACACTCTCCATCGTCGCGCCCACCTTCAAGGAAAAATCAACGCGGGTGCGGTCGTTCACGTTCAGGACAATATTGTTCCGGTCCGAGGAACCAAAGCCAGCGACTTTGGCGGTAACGTTATAGTGTCCAATC
>JAYTFR010000077.1:0-135106 GCA_043734125.1 Acidobacteriota bacterium
CGTTTCCCACATCCCCACACCCCCGACGGCGACTACGGACAAATGTCGAACGAGGCGTTACACTAACATTCCACTTGGTACAAAAAATCGGTCAGGTCACCGGTGCGCCCGACTCTCTCACGAGAGCCGTTTCACAAGAACCCTACGTTGACGCTCAGTACGTAGCAGAACATCTGAGCCTTAGCCGACGTGAAGTCCTGAAATTGACTCGCGCCGGAAAGCTGCCGGCTCACGCAATTGATCCGCGTGCCGCAAGAAAACTTTATCGCTATAAGCTGAGCGAAATCGATGACATGCTCTCGCAAACGTTGACAGCCGAACAAGCACTTGGTTTCAGTGTCCCTTCGCGTCATAATGATCCTCGGCAACCCTAAGACCAGAGAGGAAACATCGATGGTCAAAGGGAGTGGTAAAGGATGGTTGAGACGTAAGAAGGGTGCAACATTGTTTTGCTGGCGCAATGCGGACGCTGTAGAACGGAGTCGCGTTATCGGCTCCGCAAGGATGGATGACAAAACCGCATGGGCCAAGGTCGGAGAACTCGGACTGGACAAGCGGCTCGCGAACACCGACGCCTCTAGTGTGACGTTTGGAGAGCTTGCCGAGAAATATCTCGCCAAGTATCCGCTCAATAAAAAATCAACTAAAGACCTGTACGAGCAAGTGATCCGGAACGTGCTCATGCCCGAATGGACGGATACAGTTGCGATCAACATCAAAGCTTCAGAGTTGAAATCTTGGTTTCTGAGCCTTAATGTCAGCGACTGCACCCGGGGCAAATACCGCGCTAGGATGTCGCACACTTACGAGTGGGCGAAATCCGAAGAGCTAATACCCGAATTCGTCCAGGGGACGAACGGTATCGTTTCCTCGAACCCGTGTACACGGGTGAAGGGACCGGAGTTCTCGCAGGAGAGCGACTATGAAGCTCTAAGCCTAGAAGTCGAGGACATGTTCAACGTGCTCTCCGAGATTAGGGGCAAGAACGGGGAATATGAAATCGCTTTGCTGGTTGCGACCTGCGGTTTCCGAATTTCGGAAGCCTTAGGTCTGCGATGGCGAGACATCGTCTGGGACAAAGGTTACGCTCGAATCCGGCAGACCTATGTCCACAGCACAGTGCAGGAGGGCGCAAAAACCCGGCTCAGCCGAAGCCGAGTGGAAGTTCCTCATCTTGCATTGAGCATTCTTGCCGCCTGGAAACGCGAGAGTATGTACAGCGCCGAGGATGATTATGTTTTTCCTTCGATCAAACTGGTCGGCAAAAAGCCTCGCACCGGAACGATGCTGGTGCAGGATTACATCCGGCCTGCTGCGATACGGGCGGGCGTCTTGATTGAACGCAAGAACGAACTGTTCAGCAAAGAAGGAGATCGCTTGAGTCGCTTCGGGTTTCACAATTTGGGGCGGCACAGCCTCGCCAGCTTCTTGATGGACGAACAGGCGAACCCTGCTGTCGTTCAGGCGATCATGCGCCATTCGCAAATGGACATGACGCTTTACTACGCGCACTCGTCTAAGAAACAAAAGCGTGCTGCGCTCGACAATTACGCCCAACACATTGTGCCTGCTCAAACATTGCGGGTACCATTGCGGGTCCCAGCATCGGCGTAGACGACCGTGGACAAAGTTCGGAACTCTGGTACTATCATGAGTTTACTGCCGTTTTGAGCGGGAGTAGTTCAGCGGTAGAACGCCAGCTTCCCAAGCTGGATGTCGCCGGTTCGATCCCGGTCTCCCGCTCCATCACCTCGTTTTCCGGTTCGAACTTCTACGCTCATTTCTCGCTGCTTCTCACCATCGAAGGCGGCCTTGTGCTGCTTTGCCTGAATCATGCCTGCGACGGCGAAACCAAAGCGATGGTCGATTTGTTTGGCGGGAACTGACCCACATCTTGCTGCCGCAACCGCAAATGCCACCGCGCCACTAGGACCGGTGGCATTTTTATTTCTTGCGTTGTTCATGCGGAACACTCGAGATCAGACCCGCTGTTATATTGGCAAAGACTAAAGTCAACTCCACCCATGTCCCTGGTGATCCGCAGATCCAAGATTCACGCCGACGGCGTTTACGCGACCGTTGCCATCAAGCGGCGTGCCATCGTTGTCGAATACACCGGCCCGCGCCTCACCAACGATCAGGCCGACGCCATATATGACGATTCCCCGCGAACCTACCTGTTTGGATTGAGCGACAGCCAGCACGTGATTGACGGCGACGGCATCGCCGCATTCATCAATCACTCATGTAATCCCAATTGTGAAGCTGACGAGATCGACGGACGCGTCTTCATCCGGGCTATCCGCAAAATCGCCCCGGGCGAAGAACTCGCCTACGACTACAACCTGTACGATGGCGACCCGGACGATCCCGCGCCATGCTACTGCGGCACAAAGCGCTGCCGGGGAACTCTCTATTCCGACAGGAAGAGGGCCCAGCGGAAGAAAAGTTCGAAGAAGCCCCAGAATAAAAAGTAGCTTGCCCGGCTGCTAGGCGATTTCCCGTTCTCCCAGTGCCAATGCGGAAGACAAAACCGCATTCTCCTGGTCGTGGCTGCTGACTTCCTGCGGTCCCAGATGCGGCGAATGGGATGTCAATGCTGCCTTCATGAATCCGTCGGCCCAGCGCTGCACGTTGTAGGTTCGAATAATGTCGCGGAGCAAACGCATACGCACGCGACGCTCCTCGATGGGCATCACGCAAGCCTTATGGATTGCTTCGGCAACGCCGGCCACATCGTTGGGATTCACGACCAGCGCGCCATGCTGCATCTCGGCAGCCGCGCCGGCGAACTCGCTGATTACAACCACGCCGGTTTCATCCACCTGGGCCGCGCAGAATTCCTTGACCACCAGGTTCATCCCATCTTTCAGTGAAGTAATCAGGACAATGTCAGAAGCGCGGTAGTAGGTAAGCAATTGCTTTCGCGTTAGGCTGCGGTGCATGTAGTGAATCGGCACCCAGCCTCCTTCGGTAAATTCCCCGTTGATCTGGCTGACCAGCAGTTCAACTTCGCGGCGAAGATGTTTGTAATTGGGAATCTCTTCGCGGCTGGGAACGACCACCTGAAGCATAGTGACCCGGTGCCGCAATTCAGGAAACCGCCGCAGCAGAATCCGGAACGCCTTCAGCCGCTCCGGAATTCCCTTGGTGTAATCCAGACGATCCACGCCCAGCACCAGCAGCCGGTTCGACATCTCATTGCGAAATTGAATGGACGCCGTCTCCACCTGGCGGCTGCCCGCGTGTCGCGAGAATTCTTCGAACGAGATGCTGATGGGGAAAGTCCCGACGCGGGTTTGACGCCCTTCGCGCGAAACCGCATTGAAGGGCTCTTCGCGCTTAACCTCAGCATCGGGAACAATCCGTTCCAGGCAACTGAGAAAATTCCAGCGGTCGCGGTCAGTCTGGAAGCCCAGCATGTCGTATTGCAACAGCGCGCGCAGAATAGTTCGCGCCCAGGGCAGTTTTTCCATGATGTCCGGCGCCGGAAACGGAATATGCAGAAAAAAGCCAGCAGTAGTGGCAAGCCCGGCCTCGCGCAAGTATCGGCCCATCAACATCAGGTGGTAATCGTGCGCCCAAATAAGGTCCTTGTCGCTGGTCACTTCGACGGCAGATTGCGCAAAGCGGCGATTGACACGTTGATAGACTTCCCAATACTCGGGGTCGAAGTTGCACCGCGATGGCATGTCGTGGAACAGCGGCCAAATGATCTCATTGGCAAACCCGGAATAAAACTTCGATACCTCATCAGGCGAGAGCGGCACCGGCTTAAGGTTATAAGATCGCCCGCGAGACGCTTTCGCGAGCAGTTCCTCCGTGTCTCGCGAATCGGCGGTGCCCGCCCATCCCACCCAGCACCCGTGGCTCGATCTCCACACGCTGTCGAGAGCGGTAGCCAGTCCGCCCGAGCTGCGGGAGAGCCGCGGCACCCCGCCGCGGTGCTTAATTTCCACCGGCAGGCGGTTTGAGACAACGACCAATCGGCCTTCGAGGTTCATACTTCTCCTCCGCAGGCTTGAATCCAGTCCCGCAGAAAGCGCTCCACTTCGTCCGGAGGCTTTATCCAGATATCGGCCAGGCTCGGCCTGGACTCGGATCGAACCAGTACGGCCAGCCCTTTGCCCTTGATCGCGCGAAAGGCTTTTTCGTCAGTCTGATCGTCGCCCAGATAGGCTGCAGCTGTTTCCTGTCCGGATTCCTGCATGATTGTACGCACTGCGTCGCCTTTATTTTTCCCCGGTGCAAAAAGTTCCAGCCCACCGTCAAATGGCAGCAACTCCATGCCCTGATCCCGCGCCAGCTTTTCGCAGATGCTGCGTACCATGGCTTCGGTCTCGGCCTGCTGCGCTGGAGCCAATCCCCGCCAATGCACTGCGATGCTGCGCGGCTTTAATTCGAACCGATCGCGGAGTCCGCGAGCAACCAAAGCCTGCTTAACCGTCTGCAGCACCTGCCGGTGGTCGGGGGCCGGCGCGTCTACTTCGTAGCTTCCGTCTTGCAACAGTCGTTCCGCACCGTGACTGCCCCATATTTCCGGTTGCGGATTGATACCGCTGAGAAATAGCAGTTCCCTCGCCGAGCGCCCGCTCACCAGGACTACGCGAGTGTTGGTCTGCATGACTTGGGAAATCAGTTCGGGGATCCCGCGATAGGGAAAAGCCCGCATCCGGTCCGTAGTGAACGGCGCTAATGTGCCGTCATAGTCAAGCATCAACGTGCGCGAGGGCGCATGCTGCACCCGTTCGAAAAATGGCGCGCAAAGACCGTATTGTTCAGCAACATTCATCCCGGAGATCCAGGCACGCGACGAAGCGGAACCACCCCAGGTGTGTTCAAGGAGCATTGCAGCACAGGTCATTTCGTGGCGATGGAGATCCGATCGCGCTGCAAAGCGAGCCAGCGTCTGTGCAACCTCTACGCCAAGCCCAAGGGAAGTCTAGCACTTCGATCCGGTTTGAGATGCATTTGGAAGTGCATCCGTTGCCTCGGCTTCCAAAGGCGCTAGGCCCAGCGGAACCACCGCAGTGCGAGGAGAAATGAGATTCCACCCCATAGACCGAGGACGGCGATGCGGCCGGCTTGCGAAGAGAGACTCGCCCCCTCCAGAATCGTCGCCCGCAGCGCGTCGTTCAACGCCGTCAGCGGAAGCGCCTTGATGAACGGCTGCACCGCGGCTGGGAAGCGTTCGTAAGAAAAAAAGACGCCGGAAAAAATCCACATCGGCATCATCACAATGTTAATGAGACCGCTCACGCTTTCGATCTTTCGCGCCCGGCTGGCGGTGAGCAGGCCGAGTCCCCCGAATGAGACAGCGCCCAGCCCGCCGATGAGCACGATGCTGAAGAACGATCCCAGCACTCGCATGTGAAATATCAGAATGCCGAAACTGAGCAGTAAGCCGACTTCGATCACCATCAGGATCAAGCGGCTGCTTGCAAGCGCCATCAGAAAATCAGTCCGACGCATGGGCGTCGCCACAAACCGCTTGAGTAGCTTGCGCTGCCGCATGTCCACCAGCGCGAAGCCGATTCCCCACATTCCGGAGTTCATCAGATTCATCCCCAGCAGTCCGGGAATCAGGAAATCGATATAGCGCGAGCCGGATTCACTCGACGTCACCACCGTTGTCGTCAGAATGTCCTTGCGCCCGGATGCCGCCTGCAAAGTGTCATCCACTTCAGCGTGCGACTGGACGCTCTCTGGACGCGCCGGATCGTAGCGATATCTGATTTCGTCCGCTGAAACCGGCTCAATCACCAAATCGTACTTACCCAGGCGAAGACCTTTCGCAGCAACCGCGCTTTCCACAACGGCCGCGCGGATCGCGCTCTTCTGAGGAGAATTCTGAATCAGCGTCAGAACGTGCTCTGCGCTTGGTCCGGAAACAATCGCGATGACGGTTCGGTCCGCAGGCTTATTGCGAAACGCAAATCCCAGGCCCAGCGCGAGCAGCAGCGGAAACACAAACACCCAGAACACGACTTCCTTTTCGCGCGAGAGCTCAAGCATGCGAGCGCCCAGCAAGTGGCGAAATCCAGACCACCGCCCATTGCGCGGGCCGTTGGTTTCAGGAGCGATCGGAGTTTGTTGAGCAACCGTCATTTCGCAATCTCGTACATCAGTATTTTCCAGCAGAAAGTGGTGTGACCCCGCTCCCAATGCAACCAACTACTCTTCTCTTAAATGCCGGCCCGTCAAATTCACAAACACATCTTCCAAACTAGCCTGTCGGGTGTTGAGCCGCTGTAATTGCGCGGATTCCTTATCCACTCTTTCGAGCAGCGCTGGGATGGTGCGATGCGGCTCGTGCACGCTCAGGCAAATCACGCCGTCTTCGTCCCGCACGGAATCGACACCCGGCAAAGACTTCCAGGCGGCGGTGTCCGTGTGTCCGTTTCCTGAGAGCGCAAATTCGATCACGTGATGGCCGCCAAGTTTTTCGATTAGGTGGGCGGGCGTGCCTTCGGCAATCACCTGTCCGTGATCGACGATGGCCAGACGATCGCAAAGTCGTTCGGCTTCGTCCATGTAATGCGTCGTCAACATGACGGTTCCGCCATCGCGCTGGAACGCGCGAATAATATCCCAGAGCTGGCGGCGGCTTTGCGGATCGAGGCCGGTCGTCGGCTCGTCGAGAAAAAGAACTCTCGGCGAGGCCACCAAGGCTGTCGCGACAGCCAGCCTTTGCTTCTGCCCGCCTGAAAGCTTGCCCACCAGAGCATCGGCTTTTTCGTTCAACTGTAACGCCCCGAGCACCTCATCAGTGGGTCGAGGCCGAGCGTAGAAGCTGGCGAAAAGCTTGATCGTCTCGCGGACCGTGAGCTTTTCCGACAGCCGCGTCTCCTGCAACGAAATGCCGATGTATTCGCGCAACTCGCGCGCACCGGACTTCCAGCTGCGCCCCAGGATTGTAACGTCTCCCGAAGTGGGCTCCAGCAGGCCTTCGAGAATTTCTATGGTCGTCGTTTTTCCGGCGCCATTCGGCCCCAGCAGCCCGAAACATTCTCCCGGCTGGATCGCAAGGCTGAGACCGCGCACCGCCTCTACTTTTCCGTCATAGGTCTTGCGCAGATCACGACACTCGATGGTTGCGGCCACCGAACAATTCTACCGGAGGTGTGGCCCTTCCGCCGGGGCGGAGTTCGACTCCACGCGCGTTGTGGAAAATCCCCGCTCGGTGCGGTTAAGATGGAGTTCGCATGCGCCGTCAGCTTCGCGGATTTACGTGAACGTTCTCTCCTGAGCACCGTGTGTCGCTCCACATTTAGTTCACTTCCCAGGAGAAAACTATGGCGCGCAAGTTGTTCTACATTTCCGCGGTCTTGTTGTTTCTGACGTCATCCGCCTTGGCGCAGTCCTCACGCCACTTCACGTTTCATTACTCGTTCACTGTAAAGAATGTCCCCGAGGGACAACGCGTGCGCGTGTGGTTCCCGGCTGCGGGCTCAGATACTTATCAGGACGTGAAGGTCATCTCCGCGACCGGCGATCTGACCCTGAAGCGCACCAAAGAAAGCCGATTGGGAAACGAACTCTATTTCGCCGAATCATCGAAGGCGAAAGGCGGCGACCTGCACTTTGTCGTGGATTACGACGTCATTCGCCGGGAACGGGTGACCCTGGGCGTTTTCCGCCCTCGCCTGCAGGACGCAGTGCTCAACAAAAAGGAGCGGCAACTCGACCTGGCTCCTGAAAAGCTGGTCCGGTCACGGGGCTTCCGGCCGAACTCGCAGCGAGAGTCACCGCCGGAAAATCCTCTCCGCTCGAAAAAGCCCGCGCCATTTACGACTACGTGTTTGACAACATGCGTTACGACAAAACCGGCACCGGCTGGGGGCGAGGCGACGTCCTGTATGCTTGCGACGCGAAGAAGGGCAACTGCACCGACTTCCATTCCCTATTCATCGCCATGGCGCGCTCGCAGGGAATCCCTGCGCGCTTTGAAATTGGGTTTCCTTTGCCGGCAGCGAAGCACGCTTCCGAGATCGCCGGCTACCACTGCTGGGCGGAGTTCTTCGAGCCGCAACACGGCTGGGTGCCGGTGGATATCTCCGAGGCCTGGAAAAATCCAGTGAAGAAGGATTATTTCTTTGGCAGTCACGACACCGAGCGAGTCCAGTTTTCCATGGGCCGCGACCTCAAGCTGACCCCGCAGCAGGCCGGCGACCCGCTGAACTACTTGGTGTATCCCTACGTAGAGGTCGGGGATAAAAGCTACCCCAACGTGTCAAATGAATTTTCGTTTGCCGATGTCACTGCGAATCAGGCAGAGGCCTCTCAACGTTAATGTTAATGAGGCAGGCCGACCGCACAATGCCTGATTGCGCCTAAACCCTTGTAAATTCAACGACAACGGCGCTCGATTAGAAAGGGCCCGAACCCGGTGTTAGAATTGAGTTGCTTCTAGGTTAGTCACTGCACCTCAACTCCTTAACTGAAAGCAAACATGCGGTCTAACGGATCCCATTCTCAGGCGTTGTCTCCTTCGGAATCGCGGTCAAGCGCCGTGTTTTCGCGCATGAGCGCCCAAATCGGCCGCCTAGCGAAATCCGCGAGCACGGATAACGTGCACAAGTTCCGCACCAACAGCCGCCGCATCGAGGCGCTGGTTTCAGAGCTTGCGCCTGAAAACGGCAATCGCAAAAAACTTCTCAAGCTGCTTTCGAAGTTCAGAAAGAAGGCGGGAAAGGTTCGCGACCTCGATGTGCAGATCGCATTATTGACGGAACTCAACGTTCCCGATCGCCAGAACCATCGAACTCAGTTGCTTGAGTGGTTGCATTCCGAGCAATTGCAGAGGAAGCAAAAGCTTGAAAAATCCTTTGACGCCGCAACCGCTGCAGAATTGAAGAAACGCCTTCGCCGGGTGCAGGACGAGGTCGAACTTTGCGGAATCGACTTGCTTAAGCTCGCGCGCAAACGCCTGCCCGATCCCGGAACCACGCCGCTGAGCGAGAGAATGCTTCACGCCTGCCGCGTTCAGGCCAAGCGAGCCCGCTACCTAGCCGAACTCGCGCCGGACTCTGCCGACAGCCGCTTCTTCGTTGAAACGCTCAAACGCGCGCAGGACGCCGTTGGCGAATGGCACGATATTGTGAAGCTCAAAGAGCGAGCCGAGAAGCTCTTCGGCAGCGTGCATGACTCGGCCCTAGTCGCGGTGCTGCAAAACGTCGGACGCTCCAAGTTCCGCCGCGCTGCCAATGCCCTGCTGACGGCGATTGCCGAGCTCTCTGAATCGCGGAAGGCCGTGGAGTCGGTTCCGTCCAAAACTGCCGGACGCGCCGAACAGCAGAACGCCGTCGCCTAACGACTGGGTGAATCCACCGATCACCCGAGGGTCCGATTTCTCAATCACCTCATTTGGGTACACTGTTCAGGAATGCCAGCCTTTGCCGCCATTGACATCGGATCAAACTCCGTCCGTCTGAAGATTTCCCGCCTGGCCGCACACCGTCTGGTTGAAATCCACGAAGACCGCGAGGTCACGCGACTGGGCGAGTCGGTTTTTCGCAGCGGCTTCTTGTCGCCCGAGGCTATTGCACTCACGGTAAAGGTCCTGCGGCGTTTTCATCGCGCCGCCCAGCGAACTGGAGCCGACATGGTACGCGTGGTCGCAACCAGCGCGCTGCGAGATGCCCGGAATTCTCGCGCCTTCCTGGAGTGGGTGCGCTCGGCAACCGGCTGGTCCGTCGAAATTATTTCCGGGCTGGAAGAAGCGCGGCTCATCCATCTTGGTCTGACCTCGACCATGCGGGTCACTTCTTCCCCCGTTTTGATGATGGATTTGGGCGGCGGCAGCTGCGAGTTGACCGTCTCCCGCAGCGGTCACATCGAACAGACAGTCAGTCTGCCACTCGGTGCGGTGAGGCTTACCAACGACTTTCTGCATCACGACCCGCCGCGTAAATCTGAGATGCGGCAACTACGCAGCCTGATTGCCCGCGAGGTAGGGCGCGTCAAGCCTCGCATCACTCACGCCAAGCCCAAAGTTGTAATCGCGACTTCGGGCACTGCCGAAGCGCTGGCGACCGTTGCCCACACTCTCTACCGCACAAAAAGTCAGCGGGCCATGTCCGTCACGCACTTGCAAATGCGCCAGACCGCCAAAATGCTGGCTCGGCTTAACGTGGAAGAACGACGCAAGATCCACGGCATCGGGCTGCGCCGGGCGGAAATCATCGTGGCCGGCGCGGCAGTTTTTTCCGAACTGCTTGATCGTTGCAAGCTGGCCGGATTCCGCTTCTCGCCGCTGGGTTTGCGCGACGGACTGCTCGCACAAATGGCTGCCGACTACGACCATGCCACACGATCTGGGCGGCAAATCGAATCAGAACGGCAGGATTCGATTCTTGCCGCCGTCCATCACTACGACGTGGATCTCGATCACGCCCACAGAGTTCGCGACACCGCGGCAAAACTCTTCACCGAACTGCGCGGGTTGCACCGCCTGCCGGCCGACTACAAAGAATGGATCAGCGCCGCAGCCATGCTTTGCGAGGTGGGGGACTACTTAAACCGCACCGGACGGCACCGGCACACTTACTACATCATTTCCCACTCGGAGATTCTCGGCTACACCCTGCAGCAAAGAAGAATCATCGCCGCCATTGCGCGCTACCTGGGGAAATCACGCCCTTCGCCGGGTGATGGGCCGATCAAGGTTCTACCTCCGTCCGACCTGAAATCCATCGAAAAAGCTTCGTTGCTGCTGCGGCTGGCGTGGGCACTGAACCTGGGGCGCAGCGGCGCTTTGAAAAACTTCCGCGTCCGCAGGCACGCCAGCGCGGTGAAACTTGTCCTTACCCCGCGGCCCCCCCTCAGCGTGGACCTGGAACTGTGGGCGGTGGAAAAAGAACGGGCTTACTTTCGCGAAGTCTTCGGTTGCGATTTTACGGCGCTGGCTGCCGCCTGAATTTCGCGGGCCACTTTTGGCGTGAAAAACCAATTCAGTACAGCCGTCCGCCGTTCGGTCTCGATTCGGGCGACCGCGCCTTTCTTGAAATCGATCAGCGCTTCGCAGCCGGCCTTAGCAATCATTCTGGCCACGAAGTCGGTAATGCTGGGATTGTGCCCGACCACCAAAATGGCTTCGTGCCGGGCATACTTCTCGAGCATCCGGCGGAAGTCCGCGAACGATGCCTCCGGCCGCATCGCCGGTTCCAGTTGCAGCTTGGCTTCATACCCGATCTCATTGCCGATCAACGACGCGGTCTGCGTTGCCCGCTTCAGCGGACTCGAGATGATTACATCCGGCTGAACGTTCAGCGCCGCCAGCGCCCGGCCCACAGCGCCGCACTGCTGCATGCCATCGGCATCAAGTGGACGCTTCTCGTCTTTTTTCGGGTTCGCTATCGGTTCCCCGGCGCTGGCGTGTCGAACAAAGTAAATGATCATGAGACCTTACGTTCCTTTCGCGCTGTCTTACGCCGTGGCTTGGCTTCGGATACCGACGGAATCGCCTCAATGTTCTGCTTGCCTTCGGAAACCGCAATCAGAAAGTCCTGCGCGCTGAAGCCGGGCACCGGTGGCTTGCGTTTGCCGGCAGCCTGCCAGGGGCGAACGTAGCTGCCGTCCTTGCGCAAGACCCTGGCTTTGACGCTGTCTGCCAGATACGCGCTCAGCAGTTCGTGCATGATGCGGTGGCGCAGCATCGGGTCTTTCACCGGGAACATGACTTCTACCCGCTCGTACAGATTGCGCGGCATCCAATCAGCGCTCGAAAGATACACTTCATCCTGGCCGCCGTTCGAGAAATAGAAAATCCGGCTGTGCTCCAGAAACCTGCCCACAATGCTGCGCACGCGGATGCGGTCGCTGATGCCGCGCACTCCCGGCCGCAGCGCGCACATCCCCCGCACCACCAGATCAATTTCGACTCCCGCCTGCGAGGCACGATAGAGCGCCGCAATAATACTTTTGTCGAGCAACGCGTTCATTTTCGCCACAATCCGCGCCGGACGCCCCAGCCGCGCGTGATCGCTCTCGCGCGCAATCAAATCCAGACTGTTCTCCGCAATGTTCACCGGCGACACCATGAGCGGCGCATAACTCGATCTCTCCGAGTACGCGGTCAGAAAGCCGAACACGTCGTGAACAGCGGCGGTGATTTCCGGGTCAGCGGTCATCAGGCTAAGGTCCGTATAAAAACGCGCTGTGGTCGCGTTGTAATTTCCCGTTCCCAAGTGAGCGTAGCGGCGCGAAACCCCGTCCGGATCTCGTCGCACCAGAAGCGAAAGCTTGCAATGCGTCTTCAGTCCCACCAGGCCGTGGAACACTTGCACGCCAGCATCTTCCAGTTCGCGGGCCCAGCGGATGTTCGATGCTTCGTCAAATCGGGCCTTCAGCTCCACAACTGCTGTTACTTCTTTCTTTGCCGCCGCTTCAACCAACGCACGCACGATCATTGAGTTCTCGCCGGCTCGATAAAGGGTCTGCTTGATCGAAAGCACATTTGGGTCCTCCGCCGCCGACTCGATGAATGAGATCACGGCGTCGAAAGAATCAAAGGGATGGTGCAGCAGCACGTCATGCCGTCGCAATTCTTCAAACAGGTTTTGCGACTTCGCGGTCAGTCGCAATTCGCGCGGCACGAAAGGCTTGAACTTCAAGTCCGGGCGGTCCGTCTGCTCGTAGATATTAAACAGGCGCGGCAGATTCACCGGGCCGTCGGCGCGAAACACCTGCCACGTCTCCACGCCAAAATTCGTGCGCAGGCGTTCCACAATCTCCGGATCCGCCGAGGCCTCAATCTCCAGCCGCACGGCATCGCCCTTGCGGCGATTGTGCAATTCGGTGCGGACCGACTCCAGCAAATTGCGCGACTCTTCCTCCGCAAGATACAGATTGCTGTTGCGGGTCACGCGGAACGCGGCCGACGAAACAATGTCGTAGCCGTTGTACATCCGGCTGGCGTGGAATGCGACCAGTTCGTGCAGAAAGATGAAATCAATCGTTCCTTCCGACGGCAGCCGCACCAACCGCGGCAAAGAACGCGGGACGGTCACCACCCCGGTGTAGGTCAGCGATGAGCGCCGTCGCCGCCGCAAAAGAAACGCCACGCACAAGGCCTTGTTGATGACTCTGGGAAACGGATGCGCGGGATCGATCGTGACTGGCGTCAGCAGCAAGTCCAGTTCGCGGTCGCAATACTCTTCAACGAATGCCCGGGCATTCTCATCCAGATCCTGCAGCCCGAGAACGCGGATCCCCTTCTCCGATAGCTGGGGCCGAAGCTGCTCGTTCCAGCACAAGTATTGTTCGGCTACAAAGTTGTGAACTACTTCGGTGATCGCCTCCCGCTCTTCTACCAGCGTCAGACCGTCGGGGCCTGCCTCGGTGTAGCCGTCTTCAATCTGCTGCACCAGTCCCGCGACCCGCACCTCGAAAAATTCGTCCAAATTGCTGGCGCTGATGGAAAGAAACTTCAGCCGTTCCAGCAGTGGGTTGGTTTCATCCTGGGCCTCTTCGAGCACGCGCCGGTTGAACTGCAGCCACGAGAGTTCGCGGTTGATGTAATGTGCCGGATTGTCAACCGAAGCGCGCGCCATGGCAAGGTGTAAACGTCTAGCGGAGGGTGTCGAGGTCAGACGGTCGCCATGTACACCGCTGGCGACTTGCCCAGTATAAAGCAGGTCTTCCCCTGATATCTCACAAGGAAATGTAGCGTGGCAGCGTTAAAGGAGGATGAATTCCGCACCCTCCCAGGCAGTCCCCTGCCGGGAAAATCGAGCCATGCGCCATGCGACCGCGGGTCCAATCGGCCTTGTTATACTCACCTCTATGCTCAAGGAAACACTGGAAGAAGGACGCAAGCTGGCGGATTCTGCGCTGCAGCGGCTTCTTCCGGGCCCGGAGGAGCGTCCGGCTTCCATTCATCGCGCCATGCGGCACAGCGTGTTCGCCGGGGGCAAACGGATTCGCCCCATCTTGTGCATGGAGGCCGGCCGCGCCGTGGCGGGATCCCTTCCTGCCGGAATCGAGGAAGCTGGTGCCGCGCTGGAAATGCTCCACACTTACTCCCTCATTCACGATGACCTGCCCGCGCTCGACAACGACGACCTGCGCCGTGGCCGCCCCACCTGCCACAAAGCCTTTGGCGAAGCCATCGCCATTCTCGCGGGTGATGCTCTGCAAACTCAGGCGTATGAAGTTCTTTCGCGGCTGCAGTGCCCGGCGGAGGCCCGCGTCAAGATCATCGAAGAAATCGCCCGCGGCACCGGAACCATCAACGGAATGATCGGAGGCCAGGTGGTCGATCTGGAATCCGAACATACCCGGCCCGACCAAGAAACCCTACAGTACATCCATGAATCGAAGACCGCGGCCTTGATAACGGCGAGCGTCGTATCAGGCGGAATTTTCGCTAGAGGGTCGGAGGATCAGGTCAATAATCTTCGGAGGTTCGGCCAGTCGATTGGGCTGGCCTTTCAGATCGTCGATGACATTCTCGACGTGACTCAAACTTCGGAACAGCTGGGCAAGACCGCAGGAAAGGATGCAGCATCCGAAAAGGCAACCTACCCGGCGCTGTTCGGCCTCGAAGCGTCCCGCAAGCAGGCAGCCGAATTGCTAGCCTCGGCTTGTAGCGTGCTGGAAGGTTTTGGCTCGCAAGCGGAGACGTTGCAAACAATTGCACGCTTCCTGATCGAGCGCAAGAACTGAACGGAAGAACAGATACTTATGGGGCCTATTCAAATTTGTACTACTGAATTCTGGCAGGCCTTTGCCGAAGTAAACGTTATACTGACGCGGGTAAGAGTCGGCGGCAAGCATCCCGCCGGAAAATCCCTAGCATACATACATAAATGAGAAGACCTAGCGCTCCCCGCATTGCTTATTTCTCGATGGAGATCGCCCTCGAGCCCGACATCCCGACTTACAGCGGGGGATTGGGGATTCTTGCCGGCGACACCCTCCGTTCGGCCTCCGACCTGGGCGTTCCCATGGTCGCCGTGACCCTCTGCTACCGCCAGGGATACTTCCGCCAGATTCTGGACGAAGCCGGCAATCAGTTCGAGCAGCCGCAGCAGTGGGATCCGGAACAACAGTTCAGCGAAGCTAAGCACCGGGTCAATGTAGAAATCGAAGGCCGCCAGGTCGTCGTCCGGGCTTGGCAATACGTAATTACTGGCGTGAGCGGTGACATCATTACCGTTTATCTCCTGGATACAAACGTTCCCGAAAACGCCGACCAGGACCGCGGGCTGACCGATTCCTTGTATGGCGGCGATCAGCGGTACCGCCTCGCGCAGGAAGTCGTGCTTGGATTCGGAGGCTTCCGCCTGCTCGAAAAGCTTTACCCTGGCCAGATTGAGGCCTTCCACATGAACGAGGGGCACTCTGCCCTGCTTTCCCTAGGACTTCTGGAGCGGCGGCTTGACCAGAGTTTCGCTGGACGCCTGAAGCAGCTCGATATCGACGGTGTCCGCGAGATGTGCATTTTTACTACGCACACTCCCGTGCCCGCCGGACACGATCAGTTTCCCCGAAGTCTGGCCACGCAGATCCTTGCCCACGATCAGGTGGCCTTGCTCGATGAAGCTGAGGCCTGGGAGGGCGAGTCCCTGAACATGACTTACCTGGCGCTGCGTTTCTCCGGCTACGTCAATGGCGTCGCCATGCGCCACGGGGAAGTCTCGCGCGGAATGTTTCCCGCGTATGACATCAGCGCAATCACCAACGGCGTGCACGCGCTCACCTGGACGTCGCCGGCTTTCAGCCATCTGTTCGACACCTTTATCCCAGGATGGCGGACGGACAATAACTATCTGCGTTATGCGATCAGCATTCCGCTGCCCGATATACAAAGGGCGCACGCGGAGGCCAAGACCGAATTGTTTGAAGCGATTGCGCACTCGTTCGGTGTGCAGCTCGATCCCCAGTTGCTGACGCTCGGCTTCGCGCGCCGCGCCAGCACCTACAAACGCGCCGACCTTTTGTTTCACGATCCCGAGCGCCTGCGGAAAATTGCCCGCGAGGTCGGCCCCATTCAGCTGGTCTATGGCGGAAAAGCCCATCCGCATGACGAAGGCGGCAAGAATTTAATTCGCCGGGTGGTCGGCGGCGCGTCATCACTTTCCGACATCATTAAGACGGTTTACGTCGAGAATTACGATATGCGCTGGGGCAAGCTGATCACTTCCGGCGTCGATCTGTGGCTGAACAACCCCTTGCGGCCGCAGGAAGCTTCCGGAACCAGCGGCATGAAAGCCGCTTTGAACGGCGTCCCGAGTTTCAGCGTGGTGGATGGCTGGTGGGCCGAGGGGCACATCGAAGGCGTCACCGGGTGGTCGATCGGAAGCAGTGAACTGGCCGAAGATCCGTCGATTGAAATCGCTAATCTTTACGACAAACTGGAACGCGACATCGTGCCCATGTTCTACGGACGGCCTAACCGATTTACTGAAGTGATGCGTAACACAATCGCGCTAAATGGTTCATTCTTCAATACTCAGCGCATGGTGCTGCAATACGTGGCGAACGCCTACCGCATGCAGCGCGACGTGGGAGTCACCGTCTAGCCCCCAGTTTCCGGGACCCAAAAAACGCTTTCCACAATAGCCTAGTGCTTGCCAGACGGCATCGAACTGCCTACCATGTTCTGGCGGCGCAGAAGGCTCCCCGAAGAAGATGAACCGTTGATCCCGCGTGGGCTCATTTGGCAAGCCACAGCGGACGAAAACGACGAGAGCTCAGTCGAGCCGCCGCCTGTCATGCAGGAAGATTCCCCTAACGACGCGGCCCGCATTCCCTCCAAGCCGGTGAGTTTGCCTGCGCAGACTACGCAAGCTCCGCAGAATGCCCAACCGCTCGGAAACCAGCTGCCGGATTTCCCGGCCGCGCCCAGTACTCTGGCTCCGCCCCTAGGCTGGCCGCGTGTGGATATCGCCGAGGTCGCCGCCAGGTCGCGACACATCGATACCGCCGTTTCGTTTCCCTATCGAAAGCCGCTGGTGGGCTCTGCGGTACCCAAGCCCTTGGAGCACGTACGTGGGCAAATCGCCGAGCCAGTTCCTCCGAGACCGACCCCCAATCTTCTGGCGCCAAGTGTTCCCATCAATGAATCCGAGTGGGACGACCTCGAAAGCGCCGAGCCCGAGCTTTCTGAGCCACAAACGGACGGCGCCCCCTCGGACTGGCATCCTCAGGAAAGCCGCGTCGCCGAGGTAAAACGTCCAAGCGTGCTTGCACGCCTGAGCGTCAGTACGGCAAAAAGCGCTTCGATGGCAACGGCAAGGTTGCATGAATGGCGCGAGAAATCAGGCGTCGCTCTTGAGGACGCAGTAACAAGATCGAAAGACTCGTCAAGGGTGGCGATCCTACGGTCCCGCGCGGGGGTGCAAAGGCTTCACGAACGCTTTAAAGCTATTCGCATCGACATGAGCCCTGTCGCGAGTGCGTTCCAACGGATCCGTGACGTGAGAGTCACTGTCCGAATCCCCAAGTCGAATTTTCGGCCAATGGCGGCCTTCAGCAACAATGCGAAAGCCGTGCAGGCTCGACTGCAAAGAAATATTCAAAGTAACGAGCGCCTGTGGACTTCGATGGCAATGGCCGGGCTTTCGGCGTTGCTGGCTTTGGGAGTCGTGGTGGGACTGCGGCGATTCGACCCGGCTTATCCGGGTGGGGCCCCAGAAACTGTTAGCGCGTCAACCGCGCCGAAAACAAGTGCCTCAGTTATGCCAGCGAGAGCAGCGGTCGTATCAAAAAGACGCCCGAGTCCGGTCGTGGCTGCCCGGGTTGGCGTGGAAAACGCAGCGTTAAGGAATTCGGTCATGCCGAGCCAGAGAACGGTGATCGCAAAGCCCGCCCCTGCGGCCAATCCGAAACCAAAAGTCCGACGCAGCAGCGAAGACGACGACTACGTTGCTCCTGACACCTACGTCCGTTACAGCCGCAACGACAAGCGCTCTCGGTGATCTCCCTTCGGAGAAACGTCCGTTCGGCGAAATCTTATTTCAGAGAGACAAGCCGATCCACAACGTCGGAATAATCTTTCTTCTCCAGGCCGTGCTCTTTCTTGTTGTACTCGTCCACTTTCGATGAATAGTTCATCGAGCAGAACTTCGGCCCGCACATTGAGCAGAAAGCGGCTTCCTTGTAGTGGTCGTCGGGAAGCGTTTCGTCGTGCATCGCGCGCGCGGTTTCAGGGTCGAGGGACAGCGCAAACTGCTTCTCCCAATCAAAGTTGTATCGTGCGAAACTCAGAGCATTATCGCGGTCCTGAACTCCGGGGCGATGCCTCGCCAGATCAGCCGCATGCGCAGCAATCTTGTAAGCGATGATTCCGTCTTTCACATCTTTTTCGTTGGGCAAGCCGAGATGCTCTTTTGGCGTGACGTAGCAAAGCATCGCCGCCCCGTGCCAGCCAATCATTGCGGCACCGATCGCGGAAGTGATGTGGTCGTATCCAGGGGCGATGTCGGTCACCAGCGGACCCAGCGTGTAGAACGGTGCTTCGTAGCACAGTTCTTTTTCCTTATCGACCTGCTCTTTGATTTTGTCGAGCGGCACGTGTCCGGGTCCTTCGATCATGACCTGGACGTCGTATTCCCAGGCCTTCTTGGTCAATTCGCCGAGCGTCTTCAGTTCGGCGAACTGGGCTTCGTCGCTAGCGTCGGCAATGCAGCCGGGACGCAGGCCATCGCCTAACGAAAACGAAACGTCGTGTTTGACAAAGATTTTGCAAATGTCTTCAAAGCACTCGTATAGGAAATTCTGCTTGTGGTGGTGCGCCATCCATTGCGCCAGAATTGCTCCGCCGCGGCTTACGATTCCGGTGATGCGCTTCGACACCATCGGCAGGTATTGAATCAGAACTCCGGCGTGAATCGTCATGTAATCCACGCCCTGCTCGGCCTGCTCTTCGATTACTTCCAGCATCACGCTCGCCGTAAGGTCCTCGATCCGCTTGACGCGTGAAATCGCCTCATAGATTGGAACTGTCCCGATCGGCACCGGAGAGTGCCGGAGAATCGCTTCGCGAATGTCGTGAATATTGCCGCCGGTCGAAAGGTCCATTACCGTGTCGGCACCGTAATGAACAGACGTGTGCAACTTCTTAAGCTCCGCGTCTATGTCAGAAGTGACCGCGCTATTCCCGATGTTGGCGTTGATCTTGCACAACGACTCTACGCCGATGCACATCGGTTCCAGTTCGGGATGATTGATATTCGCCGGAATAATCATGCGGCCGCGCGCAACTTCATCGCGGACCAATTCCGGTGCGAGTTTTTCCCGTGCGGCAATGTACGCCATCTCCTCCGTCACCACGCCCCGGCGGGCGTAGCGCATCTGCGAGAAATTGCCATCCGTATTTTCAGCCTTGCGGCGCGCGATCCACTCGGCGCGGGGAAGGTTCGCGCCGTTGTTTCCGTTTACATTATGGCCGTTGCCGTTGTTTCCATTTGCGGAAGGCATGAGATTCATTCCTCGAGTCAGCGTTAGAAGTTCATTATAGCGGCGAATGCCCGGTGAACTTGCGACTTCTCAACCCGCTTCCACGCCCGCCGCCGGTTGCACCGCCGCCATGGGCCAGATGGCGCTCACGAACCCGACCGCATACACCATGCCAATGATGGAGAATCCCGCAATCAGATTGCGCTGCGCGACCGCACCTACTAGATAAGACTGCAGCACCTGCAGCGCCGTCCCGGCAAAGAAGAACGTATTCTGCACCCGCCCCATAAAGTGCTCGGGTATCTGCTCCATAAGACTGGTATTCATCGCGATCCCGGTGATCCCGCGTCCCGAGCCCATGATGGCATAAAGCAAGACCGCAATCGCAAGGAACGGCATGGTGGGGACCGCGGTCATTAGGATGGCGAGTACGCCGAGCGAAATCGCAATCGATCGCCGCGCACCGAACTTGCGGATGAACAGCGGGGCATAAAATGCGCTGAGGAACGCGCCCGAACCCCATCCACCGTTCAGCCATCCATAACCAATCGCACCCTTGTGGTACACGTCCTGGCTCAGCGGCGGCGTGACCACAATACCCGTCATCATTGCCGAGAGGAAGAGCGCGAAGCTCACACCGAGCATCACGATGTCGCGCCGTCCCCGCAGAAACTCCAAGCCCTCGCGCATCTCGCGAAAATATCTGGTGAGTGCGCCTTCGGCTGCAACGAGGTCTGCGCGTAACTCTGCCGGACGCGGAACCACGTGGCGTCCCTTGCGCACCGCTAGGTAACACAGGAACGAGATCACGTAGGTGCTAACGTCGATCAGCAGCACCCCGCCGAGCCCGATCCCGTTGTAAACGAATCCCACGATAGAACCGGCGATCACCCATCCGCCCTGGACGCCTGCCATCAAAAATGTGTTCGCATTCACGAACTCGTCTTCGGGCGTGAGTTCCTGCACCAGCGCGGTGATGGATGGCCAGAAGACCCAGAAGCCGGCCGACACCAGCACGCTCATCGCGTAGAGTTCCCAGACCTTCGCGCGTCCGGTAAAAGCCAGCACCGCGACAACGGCGATCACGATGGCCCGAAGCGCATCGAGCATCATCACTAAGCGGCGGCGGTCCTCGCGGTCAATGAGTACGCCGGTGAAGGGGAGCACTAACAGTGCCGGCAGCGTCTGCGCGGCGGCGAGCGTGCCCAGCGCAAGTTCGGAATGCGTGACTCGCAGAATATGCCAGGCGACTGCGGAAGTATTCATCCCGCTGCCCAGCATGGAGACCATGTTGGCAATGAAGATGAACCGCAGCCCCTTTCTCTGCAAAATCGTTCGCATAAACTACTTTAGGGGAATAAGGAGACATTGCGCGAGCCCAGATCAGCGTGTTGCGCGGGGATACATTTGAGATGTACTTTCCAGCACGGAACGGCGGAAGTTCGTCACTCGGTGACCCGCTGCAACCGCCAGTTTAACTTCACGCCTTTGCTCTCCAACAACACGTAAACAATCAGCATCACCATCACGGTTTCGATCGGGTGCTTATAGCGCGTGAAGGGATTCACCAGGTAATAAGGCAGGGGATATACCAGCAGAAACGGCGCGAGCAGCCAGCGATATGGGTTCCGGCGGACGAACATTAGAATCAACCCCGCAAATGCCAGCAGCGCCGTGATCAGATACTGCATGTGGCGCGCGACCCACAGGTCATAGCCGGCCACAATCGTCGCCTGCCGCGGTGCCGCCCAGAAATACCACACCCGCTGAAAAGTAAATTGCACGAAAGTTGCCGGATGCTGGCGAACAAATTCGCGGAACTCACTCGCGGTTTCATCCATGTAACGGATCTCACCCAGCTGCTGAAAGCGCTTCATCGCGGTCGGGTCGTTGGCGGGATGTTCGCTGCGTGTCCAAAGCGCATCGGCCGCTTCGTTGTTCGCCTCATGCAGTTCGAGCGGAAGATTGTCGCGAATGAGAACGAACCGTCCGAACGCCCGATAATTTCTGATCGTCCACGGCGTAACGCAGATCGCGAGAACCGCAAGGCAAAGCGCCGCGCTGGTGACCGTTCGCCGCGACACCGGCCAGCCGATCCAAAGAAGCATGAATGGCAGCAGGATGAGCAACGCAGTATTCGTCAGCGCAATCAATCCCCACAGCGCTCCGCACGCGATCCAGTCGCGTGTGCTGGCCTTGTCGCGCATGCGAATAGCCAGCCACAAAGCCAGGCTCAGCAGAAACGTGCTAAGGCAAACGTCCCACACCACGCGCACCGGCCAATAGATCGCATAAGGAAAGACTGCCCATGTCCATGCAGTTCCCCGCGCAACCGAGGCCGAAAAGATTCGCTCGGCAATTCGATACAGTGTCCAGCAGGTTAGCGCCGCACAAATGCTATTGAATACAAGAATCATCCACGCCGAGGTGTTGGTGTAAACGCCGAAAACTTTGAACACGCCTCCCAGAATGTAGGGATACACCGGCGCCGTCCACGCGCTCGGGCCAGTGGGCAGGTCGGTGGGGGAAGCGAAGCCCTGGCCTAACGCAATCGAACGCGCAATACGCCCCGTCTCCCATCCGAATTGAAAATGATCACGCCGGGGAGTGATGCGGTAGGTGTGGCCGGCAGTAATTACCAGTATCCGCAGCGCAAGCGCGACAAACACAATGACCAGCACGGAAAGCCGCCGACGCGGCGGAGCCGAATCACGTCTCACTTTCTGGGCTTCCAACGGTCGCAGCGTTCCTGGAGAACTCACTCGGCCAAGATTACCGCAGGCAATGACCAGCACGCTATAGCCCCGGCCCTTGCTCGCCAGCGGGCGAAAACCCACTTGAAGCCGCGCCGATTCGGAGCTAGGATTCGGGCGCCGCACAGGAGGCCTCCGCATGGCGCAGATTCGCGTTGTCATCTTCGTCTTATTCTCACTCGCAGCATCCCTCTGTTTCGCACAGATCGACAAGGTCACGGTCGCGGCGGGAACGCCAGAGGATAACGAACTCACGACCATCGGCAACGAGGCCGATGCGCAGAAGAGGATCTCGATGTATGAAGCATTTCTGCAGAAGTACTCTTCCAACTCCATGGCCGTCACCTACGCGAACTTACAGCTGTCGCAGGCCTACCAGGCTGCCGGGGACCCTCAAAAGGCCATCGATACCGGCGACAAGGCGCTCTCCAACTCTCCGCGAAACATCGAAATTCTGACCTCGCAAGTCACGATCGCGCAGCAGATGAAAGACAATGCACGAATTTTTAAGTATGCGATTCAGGGCGGCGATGCTTATGACTCGATCGAAAAGCAGCCCAAGCCGACTGACACTACCGATGAAGAATTCAAGTCTTCGATCGCGGAGGACCAGGCAGCCTCAAAGTCCGCATACGAATTCTTTCAGAGTGCGGCGGTCAATGTGGTCGCCGCGGAAACCAATCCAAACACACGATTGGAAGACATCGACAAGTTCACGGCGACGTTTCCCAAGTCTGGAATGGACGAGCAGCTCAACTCATACGCGCTGATGTCACTCAACGAGTTGAAAGACAACCAGCGAACAGTCGCCTACTCGGAGAAGATTCTGGCCAGACAGCCTGACAACCTTGCAGCGCTTCTCATACTGGCGAATGCTTACGTGGAAAGCCCAGCTACTGCGGTGAAGGCTATTGGGTACGCTCAAAAGGCCGTTGTCGCCGCAAAAGCGGATGACCCGAACGCGGACAAAGGAAGAAAAGTTTCCGCCGGCGCTGCGCATTGTGTGATGGGCCGCGCCTATGCAAACCAGGGAAAGACGCTGCCTTCCATCGCAGAGATGAAATTGGCGGGCGCTCTGCTGAAGGGTCAGGACGATGGCCAGTATGCCATCGCGGAATACTTTCTGGGCTGGGACTACGCCAAGCTGCAGCGCTATACCGAGGCCAGAGCGGCCTTGATGGAAGCAGCCTCGATTCCCGGGCCGATGCAGGCGCCCACCAAGGAACTGCTGGCGAAAGTAAATGCGGCGCGCGCCACCGGAAAATAGTAGTCACGGTTTCGAAAGATCATCCGATAGCAGCCGCGCCTTGGACGCGAGCGTATGCGCGCGAATTAAGTCCCCGGCATCGGAAGCTAACTTCGCTTGCACAACGTAGGCATGGATTTGATCCAGCGTGACCTGCTGTGAGGACGTCAGATGCCTGCTCGCCAGCTTTTTCAGATTCGCATCCGTCGTCGCCAGCAATTGGGCGGTGGACTCCCGGCTATGCGAGTCCTGATCGCGGCCTCCGCCCGGCGACAACTGGACTGTATTGTCCTTGGCGCCGCCATTCCTGACGACGGTCTTTCCGGGCATCGCCGCAGAAGTTTCGGTCGATGTTCCCGTCGACGCTCCGGTGGATCTTCCGGCCAAAGCTCCATTCACATTAAGGTGTGGTGCCGCGGTCGCGCACACAGCTTTCTTCCGCCTCTTACGCTTTACCGTTGTAGCCTTGGCTGGCGGAGCGCAGGTTACGCACGGCTGGGCCGGGCCGGACAGGGCTTTGTTCGGCTGCACACTCTTCTGCTCATCCGTCTGCGACGGCGGCGTTGCGCTTGGCTCCTGGGGAGGTGCCGGTGCCGAGGTCTGGGGAGCATTTGGATCGGGCTGGGCTGGCTGAGCCTCGCCACTCGGCTTTTGATCCTGTCCAATGCCCAGCCCCGGCCACCACAGGACCAGCGCCACTGCCGCCACGAGTTTGAGGCTTGCTTTCATGCTAGGTCTTTCGCGCCAGAATGCCATCGGGCGATAAATTCTCAATCACGGTTCGCGCCTCCGCCAGTGGCAGGCGCAGCCGGAATGTTGTTCCCTTCCCTTCTCGCGATTCGAAATCCACCTCTCCGTAGTGCCACTGCATGATTTGATAAGTTTGTGCCAGCCCGATCCCGCTTCCGGATTCCTTCGTCGTGAAATAAAGCTCAAACACTTTGTCCTGTACCGCAGAAGGAATTCCCATTCCTTCGTCGGTGATCTCGGCAACCACGGTATCGTTTTCGCGCTGGATTCTGATAGTCAGCGCGCCGCCTTTCGGCATAGCTTGGACCCCGTTGATTACAACGTTCAGCATGGCCTGCTTGATCAAATCAACATCCACCTTCACCGGGATGGCTTCGTCCGGAATCTCTCGCACTACGGCCACACCATGCTGTTCGGCATCCGGAGACGCAAGCTGCACTACTTCCTCGAGCACCTGGCGCAGGTCAGCGTCTTCCATGTGCAATTCGCGGGGACGGGTGAAGTCCACCAGAATTTGCACCACGCGATCCAAACGGTGAATCTCGCTGTCAATAATGTCGACGTGCCGTCCGGTGTCAGGATCGGTTTGCTGCATCTTGTTCCGCAGCAGTTGCAAGTGGAGCACGATCGCGTTGATGGGATTCTTTACCTCGTGAGCCACGCCACGCGTCACTCGCCCGCTGGCGGAAATGCGCCGCGACAACTCAATTTCGTCCTCGATGCGGCGCGCCGATTCCGCGTCGCGCATGGTAAGCAGCGCGCCGATCTGCGTGCCTTTTTCGTGAATGAAGTCGAGCGATACCTCCACCCGCCGGCCGTTCGGCGACTCCACCTCACGTTGCTCAATGCTGTGGTTAAGACGGAACGCATCCTGGATCATCGCCCCCACCGTCGATTCCGCGGGAAAAATGTCTTTAACATTCCTGCCAAGCAGTTCACGGCGGGATCTTCCCAGGAACCGCTCCACCGACGCGCTTACCAAAACGACTTTGGAGTCGCGGGTGAAGAGCATCAGCCCGTCTTGCAGGCTCGACATGATTTGATCGACATTATTTTTCAGCGCGGAAAAAATTTCCCGCGCATCACGCATTTGCCGGCCAAGCGTGGCGATCTTCTCTGTCACCTGCCCGTATTCGTCACGCTCGCCTTCTTCAACCGCAGGGCCGGCGCTCTGCGCTTCGGTCATGCTGTCCAAACTGCGGCTGATGTGCTCGAGAGGCCCCAGGGCAATGCGGGAGAGAACTGCAGCCAGCAGCAGCGAGCATAGAATCGCCACGGCTGAGAATTCGACGGCCCGCTTTAGTTGCGGCGTGAGGTCATTGCGAAGAAAAACCGTGGACACCCCAACCCGGATGCTGCCGAAAACGCTCCCGTTCAGCAGTAGCGGCATGCGAACTTCGTACACCGCCGGCGGGCTGTAGATCATCCGCAGTTCCTGGCGAAAATCCGCATTCTGCAAAGTGCCAAACTGGGGCCGGTCGGTGACCTTGTGTCCAACAAAATTCGGGTCGGTGTGCAGGATCGCCTTCCCATCAGCATCCAGGATGGCAGCGTCGTAAATCGTCGGCCAGCTTCCCACCACGGAATCCAGCATGGTGTTCAGATCGCGATCCGTGCCCAGATAATAGGCGACGCCCCGGCGAACCGCTTCCGGATTGTTGGTATCGACACGCGTACTGGTCAGGTCAGGAGCGGCAGTTGAGGCCAGGTAGGCCAGCTGCGAAGTCAAATACATTGCGGTTTCGTGCGCCATGGCCACGCGCTGGCTCAGCATCTGCGAGATGTAAATGTACGAAGCGCCGGTGACCAGCGCTGCCACCATGAAAGTGACGGCCAGAACGATTTTGGTTCTGCGGCGCATGGAATAACGTTGGCGCGAATACTGCGGCGGCCCATCCGCCGGAACAACTACATATCTTTTAGTTCTTCGGAATCTTCGCGTTCAGCGCGGATCGCGCTGTCAGCGCTTGCGCTGCCGTACTCCTTCAGCTTGTTGTGGAGCGTTTTCAAACTGATGCCCAGCACTTCAGCTGCCCGCGTCTTGTTATTGTTCGTTGATTCCAGAGTTTTCAGGATCAACAGCCGTTCCGCCTCTCCCACGGTTGTCCCCACCCCTACGCGGATGGAATCTGCATCGTCGAGCGAGGGACGCAGCGGCGCGTGTCCGAAGCCGGGCGGTAGGTGTTTGGTTTCGATGACCGCCCCTTCACACACGATGACCGCGCGCTCCAGCGTGTTCCGCAGTTCGCGCACGTTCCCCGGCCAGGTGTAGTTGCGCAGTGCGTTCAGCACCGCTTCGCTGATGGTGGCGACCCGCCGGCCATGCTTCGCGCTCATGTCCGCCAGCAATGAGTGGATCAGATCCGGCACATCTTCGCGATGCTCCCGCAGCGGCGGCATATGGATGTTAAAAACATTCAGCCGATAGTACAGATCGTTTCGCAGCTCCCCGCGTGCGACCGCTTCTTCAGGAACTTTGTTGGTGGCGGCGAGCACACGCACGTCCACGGTCGTCTCAACTTTACTTCCCAGTCTTCGCAGTTTTCTGTCTTCCAGAACACGCAACAGTTTGGCCTGCGTGTTGATAGGCATTTCGCCGATCTCATCAAGCAGCAGCGTTCCTGACTCTGCCAATTCGAAACATCCAGTGCGGCGTTCGACCGCACCGGTGAATGCGCCCTTCTCGTGCCCGAAGATTTCGCTTTCAATCAGCGTTTCCGGAATCGCCGCGCAATTGATGGCCACAAATGGCTTGGTTCGCCGGGGGCTGAGCTCGTGAATAGTCCGCGCAACCAGTTCTTTTCCGGTCCCGCTCGCACCGGTGATTAGAACCGAAGCCGTACTGGGCGCAACCAGCTCGATCAACCGGAAAATCTCCTGCATCTTTTTCGACGGCCCGACCAGCGTTCCTAATGAGCCAGTGTCGCGCAACTTTCGCCGGGTCACCTCAAGTTCAGTTCGGGTGCCCAGCAACGCCGTTGCGTTTTGCAGGATCGTGCGCAAGCGGCTGGTGTCGATCGGCTTGGTCACGTAGTCGTATGCGCCTACGCGCATTGCCTGCACCGCACTGTCGATCGTTCCCTGAGCGGTGACCACAATCACGGCAATGGTCTGGCTGTCGGCCGAGACCCGCTCCAGCAACTCCATACCGCCCATGCGCGGCATTTTCAGGTCAGTAATAACGATCGAAGGCAACCATGTCGCGATCTTTTCGTAACCCTGCTGTCCGTCGGCGGCGGTTTCCACCTGGTATCCCCAGGATGAAACCAGTTCCGCCAGCCCGTTGCGTTCATTGGCTTCGTCTTCGACGATCAGTACTTTTTCTCGGCTCATCGGTTCACTCATTATTCAGGCTAGGCAGCCTCGGCTGCAAGCGGCGGCCGGAATCGCCAGCACCAGCGTTTCTCCGTTTCGGCCAGACGGCGCCAGCCACATCGCGGATGCCATCATTTAGTATGGATGTTCACTCGTCATGACGGAACCTTTATGGGGAGCCAAAGACCAGGCCGTGCGGCTGGCGGAACTCACCGCCGGCACCGATGACCGCGCGAAAGAACATCCTCTGCGCCGCGATGTGCGCTCCCTTGGAATCCTGCTAGGTCGGGTCCTCGTCGAGCAGGCCGGGGCGCCCGTCTTTGAAAACGTCGAGCAACTTCGCCGACTTTTGATTCAATCTCGCCTCAATTCTTCCGCAAACAGTGGCGAACGCGACAGTGAAATGGGCCAGGCGCGCGCCATTGTTGACGGCCTGAGCGTGAGAGAAGCCTATTGGATCACGAAGGCCTTCGCGATCTACTTCGAGCTGACCAACCTCGCCGAGACCAATCATCGCAAGCGCCGCCGACGCGCCGGAAAAGTCACGCCCGAGCAAGGCACGCAGCCGGGGTCGTTCCGCGGCACCCTGGTTCGTATGCGCGATGCCGGAATGACCGCCGAACAGGCCATGGAGGCGCTGCGCCAGGTAAAGGTTCTGCCCGTGTTCACCGCACATCCGACTGAGGTCGCCCGCCGCACTGTACTGCAAAAGCGGCGCCGGATTTCGCGGTCACTGGAGCATCTCGACCGCCTGCCCCTGGCTGGTGCAGACGCGCTCGCGCTCGAAGATGCGATTGCGGTTGAAATTTCCGCGCTCTGGCAAACCGACGAAGTTCGCGTAGAAAAACCGCTGGTGACAGATGAAATCCGCATGGGTCTCGACCACTACCCCATGTCAATCTTCGAAAGCCTGCCGCGGCTGTATCTTGAAATTCGCGATTCGTTCCACGCGGTCTACGGCCTGGAACTGCGCGCCGACGATGTTCCTGAAGTTCTGTCGTTCGGATCGTGGATCGGCGGCGACCGCGACGGCAATCCTTTTGTCACGGTGGACAGCACGCGCGAAGCCTTGGAGCGCGCGCGCAATGCAGTGCTGGCACACTACGCGGCGGAACTGGACGGCATCGGCGAACGACTGAGTTCCTCCTGCAAACAGGTCGCGGTCTCGCAGGAGTTCCAGCAGCGACACGATGAATATGCACGACGCATTGGCGAAGAACCCGCTCGCCTGGCTCGCATTTCAACTACGGAACTGTACCGTCGATTCCTCGGCTTCGTGATTCTTCGCTTGCGCCAAAGCGCCGCGGGAGGCGAACCGGCCTACGCTTCCGCCGCGGAGTTTGAGGTTGACCTGCGGATTCTCCGCCGCAGCCTTGAACAAAATCGCGGGTCGCGCCTCGCCTACGCCTTGTTCGATCCTCTGCTTCGGAAAGTACGCACCTTTGGATTTCATCTTTCCACGCTCGACATTCGCCAGCACGCCAAGGTGCATCGCGAAGCGCTGCTGCAGATTCGGCACAGCCCAGGCGCTGAAACGGCATCGAACACTCTCGCCGTCTTCGAGCAAATCTCCGAATGGAAGAAGTTGTTCCCCACCCGATGCATTCGCAACTACGTAATCAGCGGAGCGGAAACCGAGCGCGACATTTATGACGTGCTGGAACTCGCCAAAATTGCCGGCGTGCGCGTCGAAGGCTCGCCTGACGATCCTGGACTGATGCCGGTCCCGTTGTTTGAATCCATTCAGGCGCTGCGCGAGTCAGCTGCGGTCATGTCGCGGGTGTGGAGCCAGCCCGAGTACCGGCGCCTGCTCGACTCATGGTCCGGCTGGCAAGAGGTCATGATTGGATATTCCGACTCGAACAAAGACGGCGGCATGCTCACCAGCACCTGGGAACTGTACAAAGCGCATCGAGCGCTGCATGAAGCGGCGAGGCAGCACAATGTGAAGCTCCGACTTTTTCATGGGCGCGGCGGGACCGTTGGACGCGGCGGCGGGCCCACGCACCACGCAATCCTCGCGCAGCCTCCGGGCGATTTCTCCGGCCAGATTCGCATCACCGAGCAGGGCGAGGTCCTCAATTGGAAGTATTCCGATCCAGTGCTGGCCGAATGGAATCTCGAAATCATGATCGCCGCATGTCTCGAGGCGTTGGCCCGCCCCGACGGCCCGTCACCGGGGTCCGACGCACCCTGGACCGAAGTAATGGAGCAGATGTCCGCCGACGCTTTTACGTTTTATCGAACCAACATTGCCGATAATCCTGAGGTTCTTCAATACTTCGAGCAGGCTACGCCGGTGAATGAACTGGAACATGCTCAAATCGGTTCTCGCCCCGCGCGCCGCTCGCAAAGCCGCAAGCTCGACGATCTGCGCGCCATTCCCTGGGTGTTCGGCTGGATGCAGAGTCGTCACGCGCTGCCTGCGTGGTTTGGAGTCGGCCATGCGTTTGAACGATACGCCTCCCAAGGGTCCGCGTACGAAAAGCGTCTGCAGGAAATGATGGGAAAGTTTCCGCTGTTCTACGACCTGATCCGCAACGTGGAGCTGGCAATGTCGAAGGCTGATCTTTCGATCGCACGTCTTTACGCTTCGCTGGTAAAGGATGCCGGCCTGCGCGAGCGCGTCTGGAAGATGATTGAGGATGAGTTCGAGCGCACGCGGCGAATGCTGCTGCTGGTGAAGCAACAGGAGCGCATGCTCGATAGGAATCCTGTGCTTTCGCGATCCATTAAACTTCGCAACCCATATGTCGATGCCATGAGCCTTATACAAGTGGAATTGCTGCATCGCAAGCAGCGCGGGGATGATTCCGCTGATTTGAACTACGCTCTGGGCGCCACCATCAACGGAATCGCTTCCGGCCTGCACAACACTGGCTGAGGCTGGGCCGCGGCCGTTTGCGTCCTTGCGTTATCCTTGAGTAAGCAACGAAACGCCGGAGCCACCCATGCCGATCTTCGAATACATCTGCCAGAAATGTGAGAACCGGTTCGAAATTCTTGTCTACGGGGATGAAAAAGCCGCGTGCCCGAAATGCCGGAGCACGAAGCTCGCACCGCAGTTGTCCGTTTTCGCCGTCTCGGCAAAATCAGCGGTGTCCGCTTCGGCAGTCGGCCCCTGCGGCAGCTGCGGAGACCCGCGCGGCTCCGGCTCCTGCTCGACCCGCGATTTCAACTGAAACTGGCGTCTGGCGCGGCTTTCCGTCGAGTCACTCTAGTACCCAAGCCGGTCTGACCAGCGTAAGTTTGCAGAAACACAGCGTTCGGCGAGAATCACTCCAGCTTAAAGGGGGATTCATGGATCGGCGCCGGAAAGCAAGGGTTTGCGTGCAACTGCCAGTCAGCGTTTGGGGAGTGGACGCGTTCGGCCAGGCTTTTAGTTCGCCGGCGATGGTTACGAACATGAGCTCGAATGGTGTCGTGCTGCAAGGGGTTCGCCGGCGCATGCGGCTCGGCGAAGCCATTGATCTCCGAATGGGCGACCATAAAGGCCAGTTCCGCGTCATCTGGATTGGCGAGTTGTCAGAACTCGGGCTCGAGAAAATCGCTGGAACTTCGTTCGTGCCTGCAGCCTCTTTAGGGCAATTCTCGCAAGCGGCAGCCACCTGCTAACGCTTTCTACCACCGCCTTTCTCTATCGCTCGAACCACCTCTCCAGCCACGAGTTCTCAACTTCTCAATACTAAGTTCTGCCGTTCACCTGTTCGCCGGGTTAATATCTTCATGCAATTCGCCGCAGGGGGAACACTGGTGCGCACAATCTGCCTGATACTCGGTTTTTTGCTGGCTGCAGTTCTCATCACCTCACACGTTTCAGCGGAAAACGCCGCACCCTCGCTCAACCTGATGCCCTGGCCCGCAAATCTGAAGTCTGATCCCGCAGGCGGATGGCTGCTGATTGATCCATCGTTCACGGTCGCGCTGCAGGGATCTGACGCCCGCTTGAAGAATGTGGCCGAAATCTTTCTGAATGATCTGCGGCGTCACACTGGCGCGCTGAACCTGAATTTCCGCATCGCGGCTCCGGCAGAATCCGGCGTACTGGAAATCCAAAGCGGCGGCGCGAGCAAGACGCCGCAGCAATTAGGCGAAGACGAGTCCTACACGCTCACCGTCACTTCAGCAAAAGCCCAACTTATCGCGAAGACAACCCTCGGCGTTATGCGCGGACTGCAAACGTTCCTGCAACTGGTTCAGGTGGGGCCTCACGGTTTTGCGCTGCCGGCTGTCACCATCGACGACCAGCCGCGCTTCCCCTGGCGTGGGCTGATGATCGACTCCAGTCGCCACTTCATGCCGGTTGAAGTCATCAAGCGCAATCTCGATGGCATGGCGGCGGTCAAGCTGAACGTATTCCACTGGCACCTGTCGGACAATCAGGGGTTCCGCGTTGAAAGCAAGCGCTTCCCGAAGCTCCACCAGATGGGCTCCGATGGTCTTTATTACACCCAAGACCAGATTCGCGACATCATCGCCTACGCGCACGAGCGCGGGATCCGCGTGGTCCCCGAGTTCGATATGCCCGGCCACTGCACCGCTTGGCTCGTCGGATACCCCGATCTCGCCAGTGCCCCAGGACCCTACTCCATTGGCCGCGAGTTCGGCGTGTTCGATCCCGCAATGGATCCCACGCGCGACAGCACGTACAAATTTCTCGACAAGTTCATCGGCGAGATGGCCAAACTTTTCCCTGACCAGTTCTTCCACATCGGCGGAGACGAAGTTAACGGCAAAGCGTGGGACGGGAATCCGAAGATTCAAGAGTTCATGCACTCCCATGGACTCAAGAACAACGATGAACTGCAGGCATACTTCAATAAGCGCGTGCAGAAGATCGTTGCGAAGTACGGAAAAATCATGGAAGGGTGGGACGAGGTTCTGCGGCCCGACGTGCCCAAGGACATCGTGATTCAGTCCTGGCGTGGACAAAAATCGCTTGCCGAGGCCGCCCAACAAGGTTATCGCGGACTGCTTTCCTCCGGCTACTATCTTGATCTGATCTACCCGACCTCGGCGCACTATGCCGTCGATCCTTTTACCGGCCCGACGGCGACTCTTTCCGATGACGACAAGAAAAAGATTCTAGGCGGCGAGGCCTGCATGTGGTCGGAATACGTGTCGGCGGAAAATGTGGATTCCAGAATATGGCCGCGCATGGCGGCGGTGGCCGAGCGCCTGTGGTCTCCGCAGAGCACTACCGATATAGCCTCTATGTATCAGCGGCTTTCCGTGATAAGTGTCTGGCTCGACGCGTACGGCCTGATGCACAACACGCAATACAACGTCATGCTGCGCAGAATGGCGGGGACCGAAGAGGTTAGCGCGCTGCGGGAATTGATTGATCTGGTCGAACCGGTAAAAGGGTATTCCCGGTACCAGCTCGCCGTGACCAAACCCAATTCGGCCACGCCTATGAATCGCGCCGTAGACATCGCCCGCCCGGAGAGCATCGAGGCGCGGGAATTCGAGGGTCTGGTCAACGCGTTTATTGCCGGGCCAATTCGTCCGGGGACGGAAGCGCAGCTGCGATCCCAGCTTAGGGCATGGAGCGACAACGCCACCAAGTTGCAGCCCTTTGCAGACAAATCGGCGTTCGTTGCGGAAGTGATGCCGGTGTCGCAAAGTCTTTCGGCAATCAGCTCCGCAGGGCTGCAGGCCCTCGATTATCTCGACCGTGAGCAGAAACCTCCCGCCGATTGGGTACAACAGCAACTGGCAGTCGTGCAACAAGCCTTCGAGCCCCAGGCACAAGTGCTCCTGATGGTTTCACCGGCAATCCAGAAGCTGATTCAATTCAGCGGGGGAGCAACACCCACCGAGCTTCCAATCCCGAAACGCGCAGCGCAGTAGCAGGCACGTTTAAGCAGCAACATCCCGCCGCAACCGCCGAAAGATATTCTTCTTCGGCGCAAGCACCGGAACGCTACTCGGCCACGGCTCCTCGACGCCCATCAAGGCTATCGCTCCTCCTGCCAGCGCTACATTCTTGGTGAAGTTGATCATTTCGTTCATGCGCGCTTTCGGTTCCTCTTCCTTCCAAAAATCGTGCATGACCGGCGAAACTCCAGCCAACAATCCGACGATAGCCAAGGTTCCGAGTTTAGGTTTTATTCCCAGCAGAATGCTCGCGCCGCCCAGGAGCAACATCGCGCCTGATGCTTGCACGGCGATGTTGGGTTCCGGCACATGCTTTGCAGCGGCATACTCCGCAATTTGTTTTTTCTGGGTGAAGTGGTTGATTCCGCTAGAAATGAAATATCCACCAAATATCAAACGGCCAATCAGGAATGGAACTCGCATGTTTCCTCCACGAATTCTTCGATGGGCATGCTGGCCCGTCTGTTGCCCCACCCAGAACGCCTACGCGCATTGCTGTTAAACTTCTGCTTTGAGCGCCGCCATCCATACTCAGGACCTCTGCCGCCATTATCAGATGGGCGGCACGCTCATTTCTGCCGTCGACAAAGTCACCCTGACCATCGACGACGGCGAGTTCGTGGCATTGCTCGGCGCTTCCGGCTCCGGAAAATCTTCCCTGCTCAATCTGCTTGCCGGACTCGACTCCCCCACCTCCGGCAGTGTTGTAAGCGGCGGCAAAGATCTTTCGCGGCTGTCGCGCACGGAACTGGCAGCCTATCGGCGCAGCACGGTTGGCATGGTCTTCCAGTCGTTCAACCTGATTCCCCGCATGACCGTTCTCGAAAACGTTGAGCTTCCTCTGCGCTTTGCCGAAGTCGACCGCAGCAAGCGGTTGGATATGACTAGCAAGGCGCTTTCCCGCGTAGGCCTGAGCGGCCGACTGAGTCACCGTCCCGTCGAGCTTTCTGGAGGCGAACAGCAGCGCGTCGCAATCGCGCGCGCGCTGGTCACCGAGCCCAAACTCTTGTTGGCCGATGAGCCGACCGGCAACCTCGACAGCCGCACCGGCACCGAGGTCATGAACCTGATTCGCAATCTGAACGAATCTTCCGGGATGACCGTCATCCTGGTAACGCACGAGCAGACGATCGCCGAAAAATACACCACCCGCATGATTTCGCTCGCGGACGGCAAAGTCGTTTCCGATGTGCGTAACGCAAAAATCGCACGCACCGGGGGCAACGCGTGAAGTTATACGACTCCGTCGAACTTGCAGCGCGGAACCTGCGCGAGTCCGTCTTGCGAAATGCGCTCACTACGCTGGGCATCGCGGTCGGCGTGGCTTCCCTGGTCGCGATGCTGTCGCTCGGTGTGGGCCTCCAACAGATGGCATCGCGCCGCCTCCGTTCATTCGGTTTGTTCGACACAGTCGTCGTAACCTCGCGGCGCGATATGCGAGCCTTCAACCGCGAGCAGGAAAACAACGGCCCGTCGCCCGCAGAGAGCCCCGACCTCGACGAAGCCGCCCGCCGGCGAATCGAGAAACTACCCGATGTTCTCGAGGCTTATCCGGAACTCAGATTCATCACCGACTTCCGATACCAGGAGAAATCCCATCTCTCGATGGTGGCTGGCCTGGCATTCTCGGCCAAAGGCGGTGACAGCTTCGAAGGCATGCAGGGGCGGTTTTTCTCAGCAGAAGATGCTCACGAGGTCATTTTGCAGAAGAACTTCGCCGCCGAGCTTCTGGGCCGCCCTCGCGGCCAGGGTCAGGGCCCCGACGCGATCAGCGTGGCTGACGTGGCTAAGCCCCTGCTAGGCCAGCGCCTTGTGATGCAGTATGCCGAGCGAAGCGCTTCTGCAAACAGCCAGGATTCGGCATCGTACTCGGTCATCTCCCGTGAGTTGCCGCTGACCATCGTCGGCGTAACCGATCTCGATCCTGACAGCATGCGCGGACAAGCGCGCGCCCGCCTATTCCTGCCGGAAAAGTTGATTGAGTCGCTGCACCCCATGCAAGCGTTTGAAACCCGCGATGCCACCCGCGCCACTTCCAACGAACCCACCTACGGAACCGTGATTGCGCGTGTAAGTGGCGCCGGGAAAGTTGCGACCGTTGAAGAAGCCATCAAGAAACTTGGCTTCAACACTTTTTCGATCCTCGACGCCACCAAGAGCCTGCAACGGTTCTTCAAGATTCTCGATATGTTTCTGTTCATCTTTGGCAGCCTGGCGCTGACCGTCGCATCCATCGGGATCGTGAACACGCTGGTCATGGCGGTGCTGGAGCGCCGCCGCGAGATCGGAATCATGAAAGCAATCGGCGCCAGCGACCGCGACGTGAAGGGCCTCTTCTTCGCCGAAGCCGGCGCCATGGGGCTTTTTGGGGGAACCCTCGGCGTCATTCTGGGATGGGGCATTGGCCAGGTCATCAGCGTCGGCACCAACATTTATTTGCGCAACCAGGGCTTCCCTCCCGAACACTTGTGGTCGGTTACGTGGTGGCTGGTATTGTTCGCGCTCATCGTCGCGTTCGTCATCAGCCTGCTCGCCGGCCTCTACCCCGCCTCGCGTGCTGCCAAACTCGACCCCGTGCAGGCGCTGCGCTACGAATGAGCATGCTTCGTTTTTTTTCGCACGCCGCCAGAAAGTTAAGCCTGCTAGTCGTAGCAATTGCGTTGTCGGCCTCGCCAAACATTGCCGCCGCCCAGGGCAGAATTGACTGCAGCGCCATTCCCAGCAAGATTCTGAAGCGGTCAGTTCGCTACTGCGCAATGCTGCCGTCGAGCTACGAGACGGAAACCAGTAAGAAATATCCCATTGTCTATTTCCTTCACGGCCTCGGCCAGAATGAACAAGCCTTGATGCTGGGCGGCGGCTGGGGCGAGATCGAAGATCTTCGCCGGCGCCACGCCATCACTGACTTCCTGATCGTGGCGGTTGAAGGCGACGCAACATTCTTCATTAACTCTGCAGACGGCCACGACCGGTACAGCGATTTCTTCCTGAACGAGTTCATGCCGTATATCGAATCGCATTTCCGCGTAATTCGGAACCGCAGCTCGCGCGGGATTTCCGGGCTTTCCATGGGCGGATACGGCGCTCTCCGTTTTGCCTTCTCTCACCCGGAACTTTTCGGATCGGTAAGCGTGCAGAGCGCAGCACTCATCACGCAAAGCCCGAAAGAACTCAACGCGGATTTCCAGCGCGCCGCACCTCTGGCTCGCGTGCTGGGAACTGCGTTCGGCAACCCAATCAACATTGCGCACTGGAATCAGAACAACCCGTTTGTGCTTGCTCGGCAGAACCGCTCGCAGATCAAGACTCTGGCGATCTACATCAACTGCGGCGAACAGGATGACTTCGGCTTCAACCAGGGCGCGAGCAAGCTTCACCAACAGCTCGAGGCAGAAGGCATTCCGCACGAGTTCCACCTTTATCCTGGACGGCATACGCCAGATTATTTCCTTTCCCATCTTGGAGAGACTCTACAATTCCAGTCGCACGCCTTCGCTGCCGGAGGCCGCGGAGCGAAGCAACGGTGACTGGAGAATCAAGCTGGGAGGGCACGACTTGAGTCATGCCAACTGCGCATACAGGGATTCCGGTTTTAGCCGCTGAGGGCTTACCGGCCAAGGCTGGCTTTGAAAGAGTTTTCCCCCTCAGGGGCTAGAGACCAACTCCTGCGCGGCTCTGTCGGAACGGCTCAAGCCGTGCCCTTCCCTTTAAACTACGCGTCAGGACATACAAATGCGCAAAGCGATTCTGCACCTGAAGAAATCCGACCCAGTGATGCGGGCAATCATTGAACGCGTCGGGCCCTGCCGCATGGAATTTGGGGAGCCGACCTTCGCCAGCCTGGCTGAGTCGATCGTATATCAGCAGCTCAATGGCAAGGCCGCGCTCACCATCTTCAACCGCTTTGCCGCGCTGGCCGGGGATCCCCTCACGCCCGCAGGTGTTCTGAAACTCAAGCCCGAGCAAATGCGCGCGGTCGGACTTTCGAAACAGAAATCGTCCTACCTGCTCGATATGGCCGGGCGCGCCGGCAGCGGCGAACTCGACTTCTCGCGCGTGACGGAAATGACAGACGACGATGTCATCGCGCACCTCACCCAGGTGAAAGGCGTAGGCGTTTGGACCGCGCACATGTTTCTCATGTTTACCCTGCGCCGCGAGAACATTCTTCCCACCGGGGATTACGGAATCCGCATGGCGATGTTCAAGCACTACCTCGATCGGAGCCGAACGAATAAGACTGGTGCTTTGGCGAACGCCAATCGCAAGCGCAAAATCAAACTCCCCACTCCGCAGCAGATGGAGAAAATCGCGAAATCCTGGGAGCCTTACCGCAGCGTCGCCTGCTGGTATCTGTGGAGGAGTTTGGACATAAAGACGCTGTGATACTCGCTTCAGTTTGCCTTCCCACGCTCAACGGCACTATGCTTGACCATACTTCCAAGAATGCCTGCCGAAACCAAAATCCGCGTGCTGGTCGCGAAACCCGGCCTTGACGGTCACGACCGCGGCGCCAAAGTGATCGCTCGGGCGCTGCGCGATGCCGGCATGGAAGTGATTTACACCGGCCTGCGCCAGACGCCCGAAATGATCGTCACCGCTGCGCTGCAGGAAGACGTTCACGTCATTGGCCTGTCGATTCTATCGGGTGCGCACAACGCCATCGTGCCCCGCGTCCTCGACCTGATGAAACAGAATAAGATGGACGACGTTATGGTGGTCCTCGGGGGAATCATTCCCGACCAGGATATCCCCGGCCTGAAACAAGCCGGCGTCGCCGCCATCTTTCAACCGGGTACGTCGATGGAAGGGATCGTCCGGTTCATCCGCGAGAACGTTCCCGCGCGCGGCGTAACGGCCGGTTCCTGATGGAAAGCATCGACACGGCTGCCCTCAAGGAGCAGCTTGCCCGAACCATCGGGCCAGCTCCGTGGTACTGGAAGACTTTTCCCGTAATCACAACCGCCTCTGGCCAACGGCTTGTATGGGCACATCAGGGAGAACAGGGCGCTCTTGCATACGTAGTCTCGCTGGCTCCCGAAGACGCGCCAGCCGAACCTGTCCTGGCGCTGAACACATATGCGCGACCGTTTCTAGCCGGGGAAAAACGCCTGGGCATCTGGTGCCCCGAAGGCCGGAACCTGCGCTTCATGTGTTTTGATCCTAATCAACTCAAGAATTTCGATCTCGCCGAAATCGCCGGCTGGTTCAAGCAGTCTGCCGATCGTATTTACTCCGCCAGCGAACCGCTCGCAGACTTTGAAGTTGCACTGCACCTTCCTCCCGGAACCCACAACATTGATGTCCCCGAGCAATTTCGCGAAGTCGAAGAACTCATCGTCCCGACTTCCTATGCCGCCAAAGGTCTGGACGATCCCGCGATGGCATTGTTCGTTTTCTACTTTCATGCCGGACTGGTGGAAGTCCTGCCGCAGCGGTGGTTCACGGCCGCACAGTACAAAGTCGGCCCGCAGTGGATACCTCGCGCCGCCCGCGACCCCGAATCGCATCGCATTTTCGGCGAATGCTTTGGCGCCGGCAGCTTTCTTCTGCAGGAAGATGGGGCTCGGTTGGAACGTTGGCTGCAGAAGGACTAAGCATCAACTCTATTGTCTCGCGCGCATAGGTTCTTGCCTCCCAACGCAATGTAGCGCGGCTCTCCAGAGCCGCGACACGCATACGCCAATCAAGCGCATGTCTGGAGGCCCACGCGATAATCCGCGGACCTTATTGACTTTTCTTTGGCTACTTAGCTAACCTTAGTTAGCTAATGAAAATCATCACCATTCACAAGGCTAAGACTAACCTTTCCCGGCTGATTGCAGAGGTCTGCAAGGGCGAGGAAATCATCATTGCCCGAGGGAAGAAGCCGGTCGCCAAGCTGGTCCCAGTCGAGCCAGTCCCTGTCGAACGAAAGCCAGGGCGCCTGAAAGGTCAGTTCAAACTCCGCCCCGAGTTCTTTGAGCCCTTGCCTCCTGAAGAGCTGGATCTTTGGTGGAAGTAGTGTGGCCTCTGCTGTTAGACACTCACACTGTGCTCTGGTGGGTGAACGCTGACGCCGCGCTCACAAACCGCGCACGCACAGCCATTGCGCACGCCGCGGTGGTTTTGGTGAGCGCCGCGTCTGCCTGGGAAATGGCCATCGAGGCCAGCGCGGGACGACTTCCCTCGGCGCTGGACTTCCTCCAAGACTTCGAAGGCGCCCTCGATAAAGACGGCTTCCAGGCTCTGTCCATCACCGCCGCCCACGGCCTCCGCGCCGGCCTGCTTCCCGGCCCTCACAAAGACCCGTTTGACCGCATGCTGATTGCGCAAGCACAAGCCGAAAACTTGACCATCGTCAGCAACGACGCCGTTTTTGACCGCTACGGAGTACGCCGATTGTGGTGACTCCTCCCGTTCACCCCCTGCTTTTCCCTTCTTACTGCTAATTCCTGACGGTACTTGGGCTTACATTGACCAGAGGCCTCCTTTTAGATACGCTTTCTATAACCTTAACGTGGGAAAAGTGTATCCTTTAGCTATCCGGAGAACACGTGTCTGAAAGCCAAAAAAATCTTCTTTTGCTCAAGCCGCGCGGCTTTTGCGCCGGCGTAGTCCGAGCCATCGATATCGTCCGCATCGCCCTTGAGGCCTTCGGCCCGCCGATCTACGTCCGCAAAGAGATCGTTCACAACCGCTTTGTAGTCGAAGAACTGCAAAGCAAGGGCGCCATTTTTGTTGACTCGGTCGATGAAGTTCCAGCGGGCGAGCGCGTAATCTACAGCGCGCACGGCGTATCGCCCGAAGTCCGCCGTGCCAGCAAAGAGCGCGGCCTGCGTGTGATTGACGCCACCTGCCCTCTGGTCACAAAGGTTCACGTCGAGGCCGTCAAGTTTGCCAAAGAAGGCTACTCCCTGATCCTGATCGGCCATCGCGATCACGATGAAGTTATCGGCACGCTCGGCGAGGCGCCCACGGTGACGCAGGTTGTAGGTTCTCCGGAACAAGTGGAAGGGCTATCGGTACCGGACCCCAACCGCGTCGCGTATCTCACTCAGACCACACTAAGCCTGGATGAAGCCAAGGAAATTATCGACGCTCTGCAGCGCAAGTTTCCCAACATCAAAGGGCCGCACGCACAAGACATTTGCTATGCCACCGAGAACCGCCAGGTTGCGGTTAAACACGTGTCATCGGATGCCGACCTGCTTCTCGTCGTCGGCTCAGAAAACAGTTCCAATTCCAATCGCCTGGTTGAAGTCGCCAGAAACCTTGGCCGCGCCTCGCACCTGATCGACAGCTGTGCCGACATTCAGCCGGAATGGCTGGAAGGCGCGAATACCATTGCCCTCACCGCAGGAGCCTCTGCGCCCGAGTGCCTGGTGGAAGAAGTTGTCGAGTTCCTGCGTAACAAGGGCTATAACAATGTGCGCGAAGTCGAGGTCATGCCCGAGAACGTGCGCTTCGGGCTGCCTCCGGAGATTGTGGAAGCCATTGCAGCCGCGCCCGCGCCGACCGGCGCCTCTGCGGACTGAGCTGTGAATTAGCAAACGAAGTATGGACGATTTTTCATCGACGTCTCGCTCCGCCGACGCCCCGGAACTACGTTTCGGAAAAATCGACGGTCTTGCCGCTCGCGTAACTGCCGCAGTCGATGCCGCGCGCAAGTGGCTTTTCTCGAGTCAGCACGAAGACGGCTACTGGTGCGGGGAACTCGAAGCCGACACATCCCTTGAGTCGGATTACATCCTGATGCACACGCTCCTGGGCACGCCCGATCCGGAGCGTTTTCGGAAATGCGCAAACTACATCCTTCGACACCAGAATGAGGACGGCGGCTGGCCCATCTATCCCGGGTCGCCTTCGAACATCAGCGTTTCCGTGAAAGCTTATTTCGGCTTGAAGCTCGCCGGATACAAGGCCGATCACCCTGCACTCCAACGCGCGAAAAAGAAGATTCTTGAAATGGGGGGCGTAACCAAAGCCAACACGTTTACCAAGATCTATCTGTGCTTTCTGGGGCAGTATGACTATGATGCCGTCCCTGCCATTCCCCCGGAGATCGTCCTCTTCCCGAACTGGTTCTGGTTCAACATCTACGAAATTTCCTCGTGGTCGCGCGCCATCTTGGTTTCGCTTTCAATTCTCTACGCCAAGAAGCCGTTCAAGAAGATTCCCGACGAGATGCACATCAATGAACTTTTCGTCGGGGGCCGCGACAAGTCGCGCATGCACCTGGAGTGGAGTAAAACGCTCCTTTCATGGCGCAACTTTTTTCTCGTTCTGGATCGTACTGTCCATTGGTTCGAAACCGTGCACATCCGCCCGCTACGCTCGATCGCGCTTAAGAAGGCCGAGAAGTGGATGCTGGAGCGGTTTGAAATGTCCGACGGCCTGGCTGCGATCTATCCGTCGATTCTGAATTCAGTGCTTGCCCTGCGCTGCCTGGGCTACTCGATGGACGACCCGCAAGTCATCCGCGCATTGGACGAATTCGAGAAGCTCGGAATCGAAGACGAAGACACTTTCCGCATGCAGCCCTGCATGTCTCCGGTGTGGGACACAGCTTACGCCCTCTTTGCGCTCGGCGAAGCCGGTGTGCCGCCCACCGATCCGCGAATGGTGAAGGCCGCCGATTGGACCTTGCAGAAACAGGTGCGCACCTCCGGCGATTGGGCGGTCAAGAATAAGAAGGGCAAACCCGGCGGCTGGTATTTCGAATTTAACAACGAGTTCTACCCCGACGTGGATGACACCGCCATGGTCGCCCTCGGGCTATCGAAGGTCGAGCACCCCAACGGGCGCTATCAGGCGGAATCCGTCGAGCGCGCGATTCAGTGGGTGCTCTCGATGCAATGCAAGAACGGCGGCTGGGCGTCATTCGACAAAGACAACGATCGCATGGTCTTCCAGCACATCCCCTTCGCCGACCACAACGCCATGCTCGATCCCGCAACCCTGGACATCACCGGCCGCATTCTGGAAATGCTGGCGACTTACGGTTACGACAGAAGCCATCCCGCGGTAAAGAAGGCCATCCAGTTTATCCGGAATGAACAGGAACCTGATGGTTCATGGTTCGGCCGCTGGGGCGTGAATTACATCTACGGCACGATGCTGGTTCTCCGCGGGCTCGAAGCTATCGGCGTCGATCACCACGAGCCTTATGTGCAGCAAGCCGCCGAATGGTTGCGCATGATTCAGAATCCCGACGGCGGGTGGGGCGAGACTTGCGACTCCTACGATGACCAAAATCTTAAGGGCGTTGGCCGCAGCACACCTTCGCAGACCGCCTGGGCCGTTATGGGATTGCTCGCAGCCAGCGACACCCGCAGTGAATCGGTCGCCAAGGGCATTGCTTACTTGCTCAAGACCCAGCGCAAAGACGGCTCGTGGGACGAAACGTTTTACACCGGAACCGGCTTCCCGCGCGTGTTCTATCTGATGTACCACCTCTACCGCGACTACTTCCCTCTGATCGCTCTGACGGCCTACCAGAAAGTAATGGCCGAAAAGCGCTAGGCTCGGCGCGTCTGTAAATGGGTAATCGCGTGATTACACGGTTAATTTCGGAGTATCCCGTTATCCGCCCAGAATCTGATTGTCTGTTGCCAACTCGTACGAAGCCCCTTTTAGGCAGGCCGGAGATTTCATTTTCTTCAAGCCACTTTGGCGTATCCTTCCTCGAAATGAAACCGGCCACTTCGGGCTGGACGCGCGTGTCCGAATGGCTTCTCAGCGAAGAGGAAGAGGCCGTCTGCTAAGATAAGCCGCCGTGTCTGACTCCCAATCCATAATCGGGCAAACCGTTTCCCACTATCGCGTTGTCGACAAAATCGGCGGCGGTGGAATGGGTGTGGTTTACAAGGCCGAAGACACGCGCCTGCATCGATTCGTTGCCCTCAAATTCCTGCCCGAAGAAGTTGCCCGCGACCCGCAGACTCTCGCCCGCTTTCAGCGCGAAGCCCAAGCCGCGTCCGCGCTGAACCACCCGAATATTTGCACCATCTACGACATTGGCGAGCAGGACGGGCAAGCCTTCATCGCCATGGAATTTCTCGACGGCGTGACCCTGAAGCACCTGATCTCCGGTAAGCCGATGGAGCTCCAAACCGCGCTCTCGCTGGCCATTGAGATCGCCGACGCTCTCGACGCCGCGCATTCCCAGGGCATTGTTCACCGCGACGTCAAGCCCGCCAATATTTTTGTCACCAAGCGCGAGCACGCCAAGGTTCTGGATTTCGGTCTCGCCAAAGTCGTACCCGCCAGTTCGTCCAGCCAGTTCGGGTCGGCAAATACGATGACCACGCCGATCGCCACCGAGCACCTCACCAGCCCCGGCTCCGCGCTCGGCACCATCGCCTACATGTCGCCGGAGCAGGCGCGCGGCAAAGAACTCGACGCCCGCAGTGACCTTTTTTCCTTCGGCGCCGTGATCTACGAGATGTCCACGGGCGCGCTCCCATTTCAAGCCGGCAGTTCTGCCGAGATTTTCAAAGCCATTCTCGACGCCGATCCAGTCTCCGCCGTGCGCTTGAATCCCGCCGTCCCCGCCGAACTGGAACGCATAATCAGCAAGGCTCTGGAAAAAGACCGCAACCTTCGCTACCAGAGCGCCGCCGAAATGCGCGCCGATCTGCAACGCTTGAAGCGCGACACCGATTCCGGCCGCTCCGCCGCGACCATCTCCGCGGTAAGTTCGGGAATCTCACCCGCAGCGGCGACCAGCGGTTCCAGCCCGGCTTTCACAGCCGCCCGCTCCCGATGGAAACTCTGGGCAGCAATCGGCGGCGTGGCCCTCATCGCCGTCGGAGCATTCATCTATCTTCAATCCCGTCTACTCCCTCAGCCCAAAGTGTCCGGCTACGTCCCGATTACGCATGACGGGAAGCAAAAGTGGACGGTTGGGACCGACGGGGCAAGGCTTTTCGTGGGAGAGTACAGCGGAGGAGGCAACATTGCCCAAGTGGCAAGTTCGGGCGGGGAAGTGGCCCCCATAACTGCGCCGTCGCCGACCATGGTGGCGCTCGCCGTTTCTCCCGACGGGTCCACGTTGCTGGTCGCAGACGAGGTAGGCCAGACAGCGTTCCGTGGGCCGCTTTGGGCGCTGCCTGTTCTCGGCGGTTCACCTCGGCGGCTGGGCGAAGCTGCGGGTCAGGCCGCCAGCTGGTCTCCGGACGGCCAAAAAATTGTTTACGGCGACGGCCACGACTTGGTCATAGCCAACAACGATGGTTCCGCGCCTAGCAAGATTTTCTCCGCCCCCGACGAGGTGCTCGATGTAGCCTGGTCGCCGGATGGCTCGCTGATTCGATTTTCGGCTGGGGATAGGAATAGTGCCCTCCGGTCTCTGTGGCAAGTCTCTGTCTCCGGCAAAGACGCGGCGCTGCTGCTCCCCGGCTGGAATACTCCCCCCGCTGAGTGCTGCGGCCAGTGGACTTCCGACGGCAAGTATTTTGTCTTTTATTCGAAAAACAATATCTGGGCGCGCGCGGAAACTCGAAGGTGGTTTGGAAAAGCCAATAACCAACCCTTCCAACTGACCTCCGGCCCTATGAATTTTTCATCCCCGCAGCCCAGCAAAGACGGCAAGAAGCTGTTCGTGGTGGGAACTTTGCCGCGCGGCGAACTGACCCGGTACGATGCCAAGTCCGGCAGCTTCTCTGCATTTCTCTCCGGAATTTCGGCCGACAGCGTCGGCTTCTCAAACGACGGGCAGTGGGTAGCCTACGCCTCCTATCCGGACTCGATCCTTTGGAAGAGCAAAGCCGACGGCAGCCAGCGAATTCAGTTAAGTTATCCGCCATTCACCGCTGTGATGCCCCGCTGGTCCCCGGATGGGCAACAGATCGTTTTCTATGCCTTTGTGCCTGGCAAGAAGACCAAGCTGTACATGGCTTCGGCCGATGGGGGAACGCCTCGCGAACTCATCCCCGAAGATACGCAGGACGAATGGGACGCAACCTGGTCGGCGGACGGAACTAAGATAGCCTTCGGCAGCGGCGCAACCAATACCGACGCGGTTATCCAGGTTTTCGATTTGAAAACCAAGCAAGTCTCAACCCTGCCCGGGTCCAAAGGCCTTTTCTCGCCACGCTGGTCGCCCGACGGACGCTACCTCGCTGCCATGCCTTTCGATTCGCGCGGCCTCATGCTTTTTGATTTTGCCACTCAAAAGTGGCAGGAGATCGCGAAGATATCTCTGGGCTTCCCCAACTGGTCGAAGAACAGCGACTATATTTACTTCCTGCACGAAGAAAACGACCCATCAGTGATGCGGGTCCACATCAGCGACCACAAAGTCGAACGCGTGGCCGACCTGAAAAACTTCCGCCAAGCCGGCTTCTTCAGCATCTGGCTCGGTCTGGCCCCAGACGATTCGCCACTTCTCCTTCGCGACACCGGCACCCAGGAAATCTACTCGTTGGATTGGGAAACCCAGTAACTCCTCCATTCCGACGATCCCAGCCTCTACAACGAGCTATAACTGTTGCGATCAGGGCGCTCACACTCAAAAACCGCTGGCAGGGTCAATGAGTGAAGTGGCGAATTAACGCCACTCATCGATCCGAAGAGGCAGGGCAATGCGGATGGATGCTCACTTTCTGACTTCAATCACCAGCAATTCAAGATTCTCTTTTCCAATATTCCGTAGTAGATATGGCTCCTCTTTCAGCATCAATATCACTAACCCATCTAAAACATCGACGTGGCTCTGTGGTGATTTCTTCTCGTTCACGAGTTCGCCATTGTTCATGCCGACAATGAGCACGTCGGTCCCATCCACGAGTGGGTTCAAAGGTGCACCGGGCGCGAGTATGCAGCGGGTGACGAACAATTTCGGGCGCGAGTCAACAGACGGGTCGGCGGTTTTCGTGCCCGCCTTCCCCAAGGTTATTGCAGACGTCCAATCGCAGGACTCCACGCCCGAAGCACTAATTCCGCAAGAACCATTCGATATAGGTAGAACTTGGGCTTCGCTGCTCTGGCCACTGAGCAAGATAAATAAGCAGAACGCTCTCACGTATCGCATGGCATCGCTTCTCGGAACTTCGTCCGCAAAGAAATCTACACTCCTGTTTGGAACGTTCCTTTTTAGCGTATTGCATGATGAATTCCTCGAAAGAGTGGGCAACTGTCGCTAACAGGCCTGATTACAACAATTAACTTTCGTGTATCCCGTGCTACTCCCTGAATCGCGCGTCGGGGAATCACGCAGGGTTTCCCCATAGTTATAATCCGTTAACGATGACTCTCGCTCCGGGTGGAGCAACCGGGGAAGCGAATAGAATTAAACCGTAAAGACTTCTTTGAAGGCTCATTCTTCATAGAAGTTCCTGCACAGGAAATGGAATGATCACATCGTCTGCCGGGGTTAAGGGTCCACCGAGGTCGGCGTGTTCTCCGGTGAGTATAAAAACTGGTGAGCAGCCGCTTTTTCGCGTGTCGCTCTGCGTACACGGCGCAGAACCTTTCATGAGGATAAGGTTGCTCCTTCCCTTTGTTTTCCTGCTGGTACCGTTGACTAGCCCCGCCGTCCCCGCAGAGATGCCGCCTAATCGCAGGCCAGCCGTGCCGGAAGTCACTGCGTTGGAACCCGAACTAGAAGCCCTTTATCGAGACCTGCACGAACACCCAGAGTTAGCGTTTCATGAGGAGCGTACCGCGGAAACGCTTGCGAAGCGCGTCAAAGAGCTTGGTTTCGAGGTGACAACACGAGTCGGAGGTACCGGGCTGGTAGCTATTATGCGGAACGGAGCAGGGCCGGTAGCCATGTTGCGTACGGAACTCGATGCACTGCCCATTGCGGAAAAGACCGGTTTGCCGTTCGCAAGTAAGGCAACCACGCGGAATGCGGCGGGAATAGTTGTCCCAGTTGCGCATGCCTGCGGCCACGATCTGCACATGACTGGTTGGTATGGTGCCGCGAAAATCATGGCTCAACGTCGCGGTGCCTGGCACGGCACCCCGATGTTGGTTGGTCAGCCCGCCGAGGAAACTTCTAGTGGTGCAGCGGCTATGCTAGTGGATGGACTTTTCACTCGCTTCCCGAAGCCGGATTACGCCATCTCAATGCATGACGAGCCGAGCTTGCGGTTCGGCCAAATCGGGTTTCACGCGGGGTTCTTCCGCGCTTCTCTGGACTCTGTCGATGTTACGATCTTCGGCCGCGGCGGGCACGGCGCGCGTCCGCAGAACACGGTCGATCCAGTTGTCATTGCCGCACGGGTTGTTCTCGGCATTCAAACCATCGTGTCGCGCGAAACCGACCCTTTTTCTCCCGCTGTTGTCACCATTGGTGCGATTCATGGCGGTACTGAAGGCAACATCATTCCAGACGAGGTTCGGATGCAAATGACGGTGCGTACTTACGACGCGAAGGTGCGCGAGCATATTCTTGCCTCAATCAAGCGTCAGGTGGAGGCTGAGGCGATGGCGGCGGCTGCACCAACAATGCCTGTCGTAAAAGTTGCGGGCGGCACCGACGCCGTATACAACGACCCTGCCCTAACGTCGCGCCTAGTGTCGGCACTGCGCCGCGACCTGGGTGCAGAGGCCGTGCGCGAGATGCCGGCGAAGATGACTGCTGAGGATTTCTCGCAGTACGGACGGGCGGGTGTTTCTGCTGTTCTGTTGCACATCGGCGCAGTAAGTCCGGCGGCACTGGCAAGCGGGGAAAAGCTCCCCGACCTGCATTCACCGCTCTGGGCGCCCGAACTCCAGCCGACACTCGATGCCTTGGTTTCGGCGGAGGTCATTATGCTGATGGACTTGCTCGGCCCACAATCTCCCGATGCCCATTAGCCTTTCGCCACAAACACGGTCTTTCGGTGTTTAGACCTTAGAAGAATTCATGTGTCGGCGCCGATTGTGAGTTGGTGGTCTCAAACTCTCCTTACCGCATCCACGTGCGCTTAAATTGGGTCGCGCCTCTGCGGATGAGCGACTGTACGTCTAAGTAGGCTGAACCGGACGGGCGAATAGAGATAGCCCGTTTTACTTCGGGTTTTCCTGCTGTGGCGGAGCTTGCTGCTGGGCCTTTTCTGCGGCCGCTTTTTTCTGCGCAGCTTCTTTTTTGGCTTTTTCTGAAGCGGCCTGCTGAGCCGCTTGTTGTTCGGCAGCTTGTTGCTTAGTCTTTTCTGCAGCAGCTTGTTGCTGGGCAGCTTGCTGTTTGGCCTTCTCTGCAGCAGCCTGCTGCGCCGCTTGTTGCTGGGCTGCTTCTTGCTCAGTCCTTTCGGCAGCTGCCTGCTGTTGAGCAGCGTGCTGTTTGGCCTTCTCGGCAGCGGCCTGATCAGCCGCTTGTTTCTGGGCTGCTTCTTGCTTAGTCTTTTCTGCAGCCGCCTGCTGTTGGGCGGCTTGCTGTTTGGCCTTCTCGGCAGCGGCCTGATCAGCCGTTTGTTTTTGGGCAGCTTCTTGCTTGCTCTTTTCTGCAGCCGCCTGTTGCTGGGCCGCTTGCTGTTTAGCCTTCTCTGCAGCGGCCTGCTGCTGGGCAGCCTGTTGTTGAGCAGCTTCTTGCTTAGTCCTTTCTGCAGCTGCCTGCTGTTGGGCAGCTTGCTGTTTGGTCTTCTCGGCAGCAGCCTGATCAGCCGCTTGTTTCTGGGCAGCTTCTTGTTTGGTCTTTTCTGCAGCCGCCTGCTGCTGTGCAGTCTGCTGTGATCCAGCGCCCGTAGAGGGAGCTCCGGGCGCCGGAGGGTGAACCTGCTGCGCCGTATTTGGAGATGTGGCGGGCTGGGGCTTTTTCGCTGCCGCTTCCACTGGTTTGACCGTCGGCGCTGGAGGAGCCGTCTTCACAACTCTCTCAACGGGTCGAGGCGTTGCCGCGCGGAGAGTCTGCTCGGCCTTCGCGTCAAGTGGCTTGCCGGGATTTGCCTGCAAGGCCTGCTGTTTTTGCGCGAATGCGACTGGCGGTGGCGGTGGCGCCACTTTGGCCACTACCGGCCGACTTACTACGGCCGGAGGGGGCGTCGGCGGAGCAGCAGCCGTGGGACTCGCCGCGCTCGTTTTGTTTGCGCCCATCACGCTTGCTTTCACTGGAGCGACCGGCGCAGTGTGAACTGCTGGAGCCGCCGTGATCGCGCTGGGAACCACCTTCACCGCTGCCTGTGCCACAGGCTGTGCGTTCACGAAAGTTGTTTGGGGCACAGCTGTAATCGCACCCGCCACCTTTTGATTCACATAAGTCGTTGTTTGAACGTTGTTGTTCACTACGTTCGTGATGGTGGTCTGTTGCACTACTGTGTTTGTGACGTTGACGTTGTTGACGTACGTTGAGCTGGTCTGGTGCGCAGGCACGTACACTTCGCCCGGCGCCAGCGGAACCCACGCCACTCCTCCGCCGTTCCCGAAAGCGCGCGATGAATTCGAATCCCCGACGAAAGTAACGAGCGCCGGAGAATACACTGGACGCTGCGCGGCAGGATCCTGGCGCGCATCACGATGTGGCGGAACCCAAACCCAACCTCCGCCGCCATACCCACTATCCACGTGCGCCCACCGGCCGTAGTGCGACGTCACGAATCCAGAAGGTGCGTCGTCGACCCACGTCCAGCCCCACGGATCCACCCAAGCCCAGTGACCATTTCTGTACGGCGCCCAATCTCGCGAGACATGCGTCGGAGCCCAGACCGCACCGTACGTTCGATCCGTCCTCCAGGTACCATTTCGATCGAGGTCTTCATAGCCGGTTAGTTCGGGGGAAACGTAACGTGTGGACCGTGACCGTCCTTCCCGCATTTCCCGGCTGCGCGACCACTGATCGAAGCTATCCCTGCGCGGCAGATCGTAAACCTCGTAGGCAATGGAATCCGTGCCGGAGACCTGAACCTGGGAGCCTCCATCCACAAGGAACGCCTGGCCTCCGCCGTTAATCTGCCCTTGTCCGTCGCGAAGAGTAATGGTCGTGAAGTTGCCGTCTGGATCAACCGTAATACGGTAGTCGCCGCGCCTAAGCACCGTAAACGCAAGGTTCGGAGTATCCACCTCGAACTCGTCGCCGCCGTAAAGATTCCGCACCCGCACATTAATCGTCCCGGAGTTCAACTGTACTTGGACCGTTCGGTCATCCAGATTCAGGAAGGAAATCGAAGTCTCCCCGCTCACTCGAATCGCCGTTGACCCGATATGCATCTCGGCTCTCGATCTATTGCCTGTCCAGAGGCTATCTCCCGCAGTCATGGGCCGGTTCAAGGTGGCCCAGCCCCAGTCAGACTCGCCTCCCGGCTGAAAAGAAACACCCCCCTCCACGTAGCTCAAACGTGCCACACGCATTGGAGGATCATCAGAGAAGGCTGGCCGCACAGCCACAGCAAACAGGCAGAGCAGCAGGCATATGCGTTCGCAGAAACTTGCAAAACCAAGCGGTATCTTCATCGGTCAGCTCCTTCCGGCAGGCTCCTTCCGGCACGCAATTGATGCCCCAATCCCCGCCCTGGATGCCCGTCTCCTCCAATTAGTACTTTGCAAATAGATAGCCGAAAACTGACAAGGAATCATCCGAGAAGTGTCTACAGACAGAACGATAGGCGGATCAACTCAAGCTCTAGGTCAGGGCTGAGAGAATCCCGTCGTTACGGAATGTGCGGTTTTGACCAGACCAGCGCGGATTCGGCGGGGTACGATGTTAACTTGAAAGTCCACGATTGAGGAGTTTAATCATGCGTTTATCGAAACTAGCTTTCCGTTTGAGTGTAGGGGTCGTTTCGCCGCTGCTTCTAATCGCCGCGGCCAGCGCGTCTGGCACTGGCAATGACCCGTGCAAAGTGCTCACGGCGGAAAAGTTCAGCCAAATTATGGGCTATAAGGCGACCGTAGTTAAGGGCTCCAACCAGACGTCTTGTTTCTATCAAGGGCCGGAAGATTCGGGTGGACAATTCACGATCCTCACCGAGGCTGCCTCAGGACCGCAAGCGGATGCCATGCTCAAGGGTCCTGGGTCTGCGCCACCCGCAGGCAGCGGCCTCATAGGCGGCTCCTATCGTCAGGGAAGCATAATTTTCTCTGTTTCCATCCAATCGACAGAGCCAGCCAAGCTGCAGGCACTCGTCGCCGAAATAAAACACAATCTAAAGTGATCTTGTTTCAGAGAAGCACAGACGTTCATTTGGAAATTAGCACACCGTCCAGATCGAGTGACCATATCGCAATTACACTCGTTGACGCTGACTTCCATTCATAGGCAAGCGCGCTGTCGAGTTGTGTTTTGCTACACTTCAGAACCTGCCCTAGGTAGCCATTGAAGACGTGCATTTTTGATCTGGCGTGGTGTCAGGGTCGGGAATAGATCTGCGGAACTCACCCTCTGCATTCTTGGCGGAAGGTTTAGGGTGATTCTTCGGCATAGATCGCCTAAGCCTCACAAATGAGGAAGCGCCGATGTGTGCCGAAAGTCAAGATGTGTTGCATCGCCTCAAGAGTATTTGGGAAATTATGCATACTTTTGCTCCCCATGTAATGTTCGCTGATTTGAAGTGGTTAGAGGACTATTCGCGTCACTTCAAGGACCAGCCCGATGCCCTCCCGCTTCCTCCAGGAACCGCCGATACAGGATTCCTCAATCATCTAGAGAAGATTAAGCGCGATTGCGCCAAGGAATTCCCAATGCACATTATCATTCGTAGCTGACACCATGCATGAAATCGCAGTCCGAGCACAGGATGAATGTATCAGTCAGCGCTTCTTCTCTGTTCCAGCAGGGAAGTCACATTATTATTGCGATGCCGCCATACTTTTCGGAGAAAACGTCGCCACCAAGTTCCCTGCTACTTCTTTTGATATCGAGGAAGCCGGGAAATGCCTTGCCCTTGATCGTGCCACAGCTTCTGTTTTTCATTTAGTTCGCGTGATGGAGTTGGGATTAAGGGCTCTGGCGAGAGGCCTGGGAATTCCATACGCACCAAGCTGGGAGTCGTACTTGCGACAGATCGAAACTAAGATCTCAGAGAAGCATGGGAAGAAATCAAGAGCATGGAAGCGTGATGAGCATTTTTATCGAGACGTAGCTGGTGATTTGCAATTGGTTAAAATCGCTTGGAGAAATCCGACCATGCATGTTGGTCGCAAGTACACTCCGGAAGAAGCGGAAGATGTGTTTCGTGCAGTTAAAGCCTTTATGCAACGCTTATCTTCTAAGCAAAGAGTAGGCGTATAATTCGCGGCACTATGGCAAATGACCGTTCCAGTTATGAATCGAGTTTATTGCGCGTTGTCATCGGATTCCTGCACATTTCCCTGTCCGAACAGCTTGCTCTAACGCGTCACGGTAAAGCGTTTCACCTTTTGACCCAAGAAGAGAAGGATGGTCTTCAGGGCGAGATGATTGGCTCGGTGATGACAATTGCGCGGCAAGTCGGAGAAGAAGCGATTGAAGCGTTCTTGAAACCGCCGCCCCCATTGAAACCCGGCCCGGTGAATTAATAGTCTGCCCTCGCACTGTTCCCACAAATATTACATATCACACCCACGAAACGAGATTGGGTTAGCCAGCTATATTAGTGCCATCACATTGAACCTAATCTCAATGATATAGATAGAAGCAACATGCTTGCCTTCGTCACCGGCGCCACCGGATTCCTCGGCAGCCACGTCGCGCGCGCGCTGGCTGAACAAGGCGCGGACCTGCGCCTGCTGGTGCGCTCGACCAGCAACACGAAAAACGTCGATGACCTGAAAGCCGACCTGGTCACCGGCGATCTGCGCGACTCGGCTTCGATCGCCAAAGCCGCCGCCGGATGCGACGTAATCTTCCACGTCGCCGCCGATTACCGGCTCTGGGTGCGCGATCCCCAAGAAATGTACCGCTCGAACGTCGAAGGCACGCGCGCGATACTCGAAGCTGCGCGCAAGAATGGCGTCCGGCGCGTGGTTCACACCTCCAGCGTGGCTACCATGGGATTCACCGCGAACGGCCAGCCCGCCGACGAAGATTCTCCGGTTTCGTTCGACAACATGATTGGCCCGTACAAGCGCTCAAAATTCATGGCCGAGCAGATTGCAACACAAGCCGCTCGCGAAGGACTCGACGTCGTCATCGTCAATCCCAGCACGCCGATCGGCGAGCGCGATATTAAGCCGACGCCCACCGGACGCATCGTTGTCGATTTCCTGAAGAAGAAGTTCCCCGCCTACGTCGATACCGGCCTCAACCTGGTTGACGCCGCGGACTGCGCCCGCGGGCACATCGCTGCCCTTGAAAAAGGCACGCGCGGCGAGCGCTACATCCTGGGCGGAGAGAACCTCACGCTCAAGCAGATTCTCGACAAGCTCGCGGCCATCACGGGTCTCCCCTCGCCAAACATTCGCGTCCCGTACGTGCTGGCTCTGGCAACCGGCATCGTAGATGAAATCGTAACTGGACGCATCCTGGGCCGCGAGCCCCGTGCCACAATTGATGCCGTCCGCATGGGACGCAAGAAGATGTTTGTGTCTTCCGCCAAAGCGGAGCGAGAACTGGGATGGACAATTACACCGGTAAACAACGCCTTGCAGCGCGCGGCCGACTGGTTTCGCGCCAATGGCTACGCATAAAGACGAACTTCTCTACCACGGATGAACACGGATCGCCACGGATTTCATATCTTTGGTCGCTTGAATCGGTGGATATCCACGTTGATCCGAGGAAACGATCTTGGCGTCCTTGGCGGTTGAAGGTTTTCCGCTCTCTCATAATAGAATCCGCTAGTGCCAAGAATCGCCATCGTCGCCGCGTTGGAACGCGAACTCCGCCCTCTGATAAACAAATGGCCTGCAACCACGGCTCCGCACGAAGGCCGCGACTTCACTTTCTACGAATGCGACTACGCGGTTGTGGTCTGCGGGGGAATCGGAAGCGAAGCCGCCCATCGCGCCGCTGAAGCCGTTATCGTCCTCTACTCGCCACAGATCGTCATCTCCGCCGGAATCGCCGGAGCGCTGGTGCCCGAGCTCCACGTCGGCGAAACTATTTTTCCGGCAACCGTAATCGACACTCAGGACGGCAGTCGGCACCCGACCGCAATCCAAAACGCGCCGGTGGCGCACACCGCCCTGGGACGCACCGTCCTCGCCAGTTCTCCGCAAATAGCAGGCGTCGAGCAAAAACAACGACTGGCAAAGTCCTATGCCGCGCACGCGGTTGATATGGAAGCCGCCGCAGTCGCCCGTGCCGCCATGGTTCACAGCCTGCCCTTTATCGCTATCAAAACCATTTCCGATGAGTTCGACTTTGAAATGCCGGAGATGTCGCGTTTTATCCAAAGCGGCGAGTTTCAGACCCTAAGCTTTACCCTCTACGTTGCCATCCGTCCTTGCCTTTGGCTCCGTGTTTTCCGCCTCGCCCGCAACGCCAAACTGGCCTCGGAGAACCTTTGTGCTTGGCTGCGCGAAAGCGCCCTGACGAATACAATAGTGACAGGCAGCAAAAGCTAAACATGGCAATTGCCCAGCAACTGACCTCGCAGCAATCGTCGCCAACAATTCCCTCGACCATGCTGGCCGCGGTTTATCGCGGGGTGAACGACGTTCGCCTGGAAACCGTCCCTGTCCCTGAGATCGCCGCCGGAGAAATCCTGCTCCGGGTCCACACCTGCGGAATCTGCGGCACTGACCTGAAAAAGATTGCCACCGGCTCGCATTCCCCGCCGCGCATCTTCGGCCACGAGACCTCGGGCACGGTGGCCAAGATCGGTGCCGGTGTCACTCAGTTCTCTCCCGGCGACCGCGTGATGGTCTTTCACCACATCCCTTGCGGCCGATGTTATTACTGCCGAAGCAAAACTTTTGCTCAATGCGAGACGTATAAGAAAGTGGGCTGCACCGCCGGATTTGAGCCGTCGGGCGGCGGCTTCGCCGAGTACGTCCGCGTAATGGACTGGATCGTCCAGGGCGGCACGGTTCGCATTCCCGATGAAACTTCGTTTGAACAGGCTAGTTTTGTAGAACCTATCAACACCTGCATGAAAGGCATTGAGCGGATGGCTTTACAACCGGGCGAGACCGTGCTCGTAATAGGGCAGGGGCCTATCGGTATCATGTTGAGTTCATTGGCCAAACGAGCGGGGGCTACGGTAATCACTTCCGATTTGTATGACCAGAGGCTTACAATATCTAAAGGGTTCGGACTGGAAAATTCAATTGACGCGTCAAAGGTTGACCCGGTTCAGGAAGCGCGAAAGCAGACCGAAGGCCGCGGTGCTGACGCCGCGATTTTAGCTGTAGCCGCAAACAGTCTGATCCAGACTGCCATGGGTGCGATTCGCCCCGGTGGACGGGTTCTGCTCTTTGCGCAGACCCAACACGGCGAGGCGCCATTTGATCCAGCTGCGGTTTGCATGGACGAAAAAACGCTTGTTGGCTCTTACAGTGCATCCATTGACCTGCAGGATGAATCTGTAAGATTTGTGATGAGCAGAGAGATGTCACTGGAAAAACTGATCAGCCATCGTTTTCCGCTCGAACAGGCTGTCGAAGCCCTTTACCTGGCGGCACACCCGCGGCCCGACTCCATGAAGATCGTCATTCAACCGTCGCAGGAAGGAAACAAGTGACAGGAAAAATGACGGCCGCCGTTCTCTACGGCAAAGAAGACGTCAAGATTGAACGCGTTCCCATTCCTCATCTGGAACAGGGCGAACTTCTGGTAAAGGTTCAGGTCGCATTAACCTGCGGTACCGATCTGAAGGTGTATCAGCGCGGATATCATGCGCGGATGATAGTGCCTCCCGCGTTGTTCGGACACGAGCTTGCCGGAACCATCGAAGAAATCGGCCCCGGGGTTCGCGGATTCAAGAAAGGCATGCGCGTCGTGGCGCTGAATTCCGCGCCCTGCCAAACCTGCTTCTATTGCTCACGCCATCAGGAGAACCTTTGCGAAGACCTGCTTTTCAATAACGGCGCTTACGCTGAGTACATTCGCATTCCAAAGCGCATTGTTGACCTGAATACTCTGGTGATCCCTCCGCGCGTAAGCTACGAAGAGGCTGCAATGGTTGAGCCTTTGGCCTGTGTGCTACGCGGCCTGCACGAAACTAAGGTTGAAATTGGAGACACCGTAGCTGTGGTCGGCGGCGGCCCCATCGGGCTGATGTTTGTCCATGTGGCGCAAGCCATGGGTTCCAATGTGATCGCGGTAGTAAAGCGCGAACCCCAAATCCAAGCCGCCAGAAAGATGGGCGCGCACGATGTTGTGCACATTGGATCAGTCAAGGACCCCGTGGATGCCGTTCGCGCGCTCTCGCCCTCGGGCCGCGGGGCCGACGTCGTGATCGAGGCGGTGGGCCGCCCCGAAGCCTGGATCTGGGCGACGGAAATGGTTCGCAAAGGCGGCACCGTCAACTTCTTCGGGGGATGCGCAAGAGGCTCGAAGGTCGAACTCGACACCAATCGCCTTCACTACTCCGAAATCACTCTCAAGGCGACCTTCCACCACACGCCCGACAGCGTCCGCAAAGCCTTCACTCTGATTGCCGAAAAGAAGATTCGGCCGGCCGAGTACATTACCGGCGAGGCCCCGCTCTCGCGTCTGCAACAAGTCCTGCAGCACATGATGAACCGAAACGGGGACATCAAGACTGCAATCATTCCGGGACAGTAGAAATCATTGAGTAATTTGGTAATCGGGAAATTTGGGAATTACGATACCCGGAATCGGTTTTTCAAGCTCCCAATTACAAAATCTCTTCATGAGTACCGCCAATCAAATCTGGAGCACTTTGCCCGCGGAGTACGCTATCCCCGCGCAGGCGCCCTCGTTGCCCGACGCCTACGCCTACTGCGAGCGGTTGGCGCGCACGCATTACGAGAATTTTTCCGTCGCCACGTGGTTCCTGCCCAAGCGCCTGCGCCAGCATTTCTTTAATGTGTACGCGTATTGCCGAATCTCCGACGACCTCGGCGACGAAACTGGAGACACTGCCGTATCGCTGCAACTGCTCGATGAGTGGGAAGCTGAACTGAACGCCTGTTACGCCGGTTCGCCGCGTCATCCGGTTTTTGTCGCCCTCGCCGGAACGGTTCGCGAATTCGACATCCCCAAGCACGAGTTCTCAGATTTGTTGCTCGCGTTCCGCCAGGATCAGTCGGTCACCCGCTACGACACGTTCGACGACCTTCTCGGCTACTGCCGCTATTCCGCCAATCCCGTTGGACATCTGGTCTTATATCTTGGTGGCTACCGTGATCCCGAACGCCAACAACTTTCCGACTTCACCTGCACCGCGTTGCAGCTGGCCAACTTCTGGCAAGACGTAAGCTCCGACTTCCACAAAGGCCGCGTCTATCTGCCGCTGCAGGATCTGCGCAAACACGAAGTCTCGGAAGCTGACATCGCAGCCGGAAAGAATACGCCGCAGTTTGTCGAGATGATGCGCTTTGAAGTCCAACGGGCGCGCGAATGGTTTGGCCGCGGACTGCCGCTCATCGGCAAAGTTGACCGCGAGCTTGCGATTGATCTCGACCTCTTTACTCGTGGCGGCCAGGAAATTCTGAATGCCATCGAGCGCCAGGGTTTCGCCGTTCTTGGCAATCGCCCGTCCATTTCGAAAATGCGTAAACTGGCCCTGGTTGCGCGCGCAGCTCTTCGCAAACTGCTATGAGCACCGCCGCGCAGAATGCCCCGCCGTTTTTGCCGACTGAGTCGCAACTCCACATGGCGTACTCGGTATGCCGTGGCATTACGCGCGAGCGCGCCAAGAATTTCTATTACGGATTTCTAGTGCTCCCCAAGCCCAAGCGCCAGGCGCTGTGCGCGGTGTATGCCTTCATGCGGCGTTGCGACGACATCGCCGACGATCCTTCGCTCCCGGCGTCAGAGCGCCGTCAGAAATTGGATTCTTGGGTCGATGCATTTCACGCTGCCCATGCCGGCCAGCCCACCGACGATCCCATTCTTCTCGCCCTCACCGATGCGCAGCGGCGCTTTCTTATCCCGGTCGGATTGCTCGACGGGCTCGCGTTTGGCACTGCGATGGATGTGGAAAGCGAATCGGCCGAGCCGGATGCCTCCGGCCTGACCATTCATTACCGCACCTTTCAGGATCTTGAGCGGTACTGCTATCAGGTCGCATCGGTCGTCGGCTTGGTATGCATTCGCATTTTCGGCTACACCGATCCGGCTGCCGAACCGCTGGCCGAACGTTGTGGGCTTGCCTTCCAACTCACCAACATTATTCGCGACGTGAAGGAAGACGCTGCCCTCGGGCGCGTCTATCTTCCACAGGAAGATATGCAACAGTTTGGTATTGCCGTGGGCGATCTGGCGAATGCGGCCACCGCCAGCCGTCTTCGCCCTTTGCTTGAGTTCGAAGCTCAGCGCGCCTTCGAGAATTATCGCGCTGCTGAGCACTTGCTTCCGCTGATTGCCGAGGACAGCCAGCCGGCGCTTTGGGTGCTGGTTACGATTTACCGCACCCTGCTCGAAAAGATCGGCCGCCTCAACTACGATGTATTCACCCGTCGCGTAAGCCTCACCACGCGAGAGAAGCTGACAATCCTCAGCAAAGGGTTCCTGAAACGAATCGCTTGATGGTTTCGACCGAAACGCCTCCACCCGAAAACTCGAGCTTACTCCGCCCATCGCGATTTTCGTCGGCTGGGAAAGGCGGACCCTGCGTCGCCATTGTCGGCGGCGGACTCGCCGGCCTTGCCGCCGGTTGCGCACTGGCTGAGAGCGGTTTCAACGTGACGGTTTTTGAGCGACGGCCGTTTCTCGGCGGCCGCGCATCCTCCTACGAACATCCCGGCACCGGCGAAGTCGTGGACAACTGCCAGCACGTTCTCTTCAAACTGTGCACCAACCTGATCGACTTCTACGCCAGGATCGGAATCGCGGAGAAGATTCGCTGGTTTGATCGCATGACGTTCGTCGAACCCGGCGGCCGACAGTCTTTGCTCCAGTCCGCGTCCCTTCCGGCGCCGCTGCACGCCTTGCCCTCCTTCATGCGCTTCAAGTTCTTGAACATGGACGACAAGCTGGCGCTCGCTTACGGCCTCGGCTTGCTGCTCGCGCGGAAGCCAAAGGACGATGGGACTTCATTCCAGGCCTGGCTGGCGAGGCACCGCCAGACGCCGGCATCGATCGAGCGCTTCTGGAAGCCGATCCTCGTCAGCGCCCTCAGCGAGGACCTCGACCGTATCTCGGTGCCCTACGCTGCGCAGGTGGTGCGCGAAGCCATGAAGTCACCCGAAGCCCGTCTGATGGGCGTGCCCACAGTTCCGCTCACCGAACTCTACGACGCCGCGCATGACTATATCGTTGCCCGCGGAGGCGCCGTGCGGCTCCGCAGCAGAGTGCAATCGTTTATGCCGCTCGCGACTGGCGTCCGCATCAAGTTGCAGGATTCCGAGGAGCAATTCGACTACGCCGTTCTTGCGGTTCCGTTTGACTCGCTCGCAAAGCTCCTTCCCGAGTCCACCGACTCGAACGACCTGCGCGACAAGCTGGCGCACTTTGACACCGCTCCCATCACCGGCGTTCACTTGTGGTTCGATCGCAGGATCACCGACCTCCCCCATGCCGTGCTCCTCGACCGCACCATCCAGTGGATGTTTCACAAGTCAGAACTGCTGGAAAAGAACGCCGCAGGAAGTTATATCGAGCTGGTGATCAGTGCTTCGAAATCGCTGCTTGAGAAATCCCGCCAGGAAATCATCGACCTCGCACTGAAGGAAGTCCGCGAATTCTTTCCCGCGGCCCGCGGCGCCAATCTGGTGAAGGCCACCGTGATCAAAGAAGTAAACGCGACGTTCTCACCCACACCCAGAATCGATCGCTATCGGCCCGAAGCCCAAAGCCCCTGGCCGCGCGTCGTGCTTGCCGGAGATTGGACCGCGACGGGCTGGCCCGCGACCATGGAAGGTGCTGTCCGCAGCGGATACTTGGCGGCTGAGGCGGTCACGAAGACTGCTGGACGCGCGACAACCTTCCTGCGTCCCGACCTGCCCGCAAAAGGTTTGGCCCGCTTTTTCGGCTGACCCTGGCGAGAACGAATTCAAGCTGGAGTTTAACGATCCCGCTCACCACAGCTGCACGCCCGACGTGATTGTTAAACCGGTTTACGGAACGATTTACACCGCGTCGAGCAAGAAGAACGCCGAGCATGGCGGCTTCAGTTACAGCGATACCAACGTGGGATTGATCGTCTCGAACCCAAATCTGCAGCCCGGCCTGGTGAAGACCCCGGTCGCCACTTCGCAAGTCGCACCCACAATCCTTAAAGCTCTGGGCCTCGATCCCAACGCCCTGCACTCAGTGCAGGTCGAGAAGACCGCAGAACTGCCAGCGCTCCCATTCTAGGGACCTTGCACTGAGTGACTTCGGGGGACCTTTCGGTCCCCCTTTCTTCTGTGTGGGACGGGCGTGTGGGCGGCGATGCCCGTGCCTCCGTTAACAATTAAGCAAACCTCACGCGCTCAAATCCTCGCGCAAACCGCTTTCGTCTGGGTGTAGTTGTTCAACACTTCGTGGCCCATTTCGCGGCCCCAGCCCGACTGTTTGTATCCACCAAAGGGCAGACCGGCGTCGAAGATGTTGTAGCAGTTAATCCACACCGTGCCTGCCTTGATAAGTTCGGCAGTGCGGTGGGCCTTGCTGATGTCCTTCGTCCAAATGCCGGCCGCAAGGCCGTACACGTTGTCATTCGCGCGCTCGACGATTTCTTCCGGATCGGAGAACGGCATGGCCACTACCACCGGCCCGAAGATTTCTTCCTGCACGACTTTCATTTGCTCACTGGTATCCACCAACACCGTGGGCTCGACAAAATAGCCTTTGTCAGCAGCCTTGTGTCCGCCCGCCAGCGCCTTCGCGCCCTGCGAGAATCCTGACTCAAGGTATCCGCAGACGCGGTTGAGTTGCTCTTCTGAAACTAGCGGCCCCATCTGCGTGGCAGGATCGAGTCCGGCGCCCACGTGAATCTTTTTGGCATTCTCAGCAATGCCCTCGACGACGCGGTCGAACACCGCCTTCTCCACATACAGCCGCGATCCAGCGCAGCAGCACTGCCCCTGATTGAAGAAGATGGCGCTGGCAGCGCCAGGGATGGCGGTGTCGAGGTCGGCATCTTTGAAAATCACGTTCGGCGATTTGCCGCCGAGTTCCAGCGACACTTTCTTCAAATTGCCGGTTGCGGCGTGAACAATCATCCTGCCCACTTCCGTCGATCCCGTGAACGCAACTTTGTCGACATCCATGTGCGCGGCCAGTGCGGCGCCAGCGGTCTCGCCGTATCCGGGGACGATGTTGACCACGCCTTCCGGGAATCCAGCTTCCTGAATCAGTTCACCCAAACGCAGCGCGGAAAGCGGCGTCTGCTCGGCAGGCTTCAGCACGATGGTGCATCCCGTCGCCAGCGCCGGGCCCAGCTTCCACGCCGCCATCAGCAGCGGAAAATTCCACGGAATGATCTGGCCCACAACGCCAATCGGCTCGCGCAGAGTGTAGCTCAGGTACTTCGCACCCGGCGTGTACGGAACAGAAAGCGGAATGGTGTTGCCCTCAATCTTGGTCGCCCATCCCGCCATGTAGCGAAACAGTTCCGCAGCCAGCGGCACATCGGCGGCGCGCGCGATGGTCAGCGGCTTGCCGTTATCGAGCGACTCAAGATACGCAAACTCTTCGGTGTGCTGGTCGAGCAGATCGCCGAGCTTCCAGATCAGCCGGCCGCGTTCCGACGCGGTCATCTTGCGCCACGGACCGGTCTCGAAAGCCTTGCGCGCGGCTTTCACTGCAAGATCAATATCGGCCTTATCGCCTTCGGCAACGGTGGCGAGCACTTCGCCGGTCGAAGGATCATAAGTGGGGAAAGTTTTGCCGGAAACTGCATCGACCCAGTTTCCGTTGATAAGCATTTTGCGCGGCGTTGCAATGAAGCTGGCCACGCGCGGATCGATTTGAACTGAAGAAGCGATGGTGCCCATAGAAACCTCCTGAGGGATGGGGCTGGCTTGCCTACTCCACGAAGTAGGACCGGAAAGACGGGCACCATGCTAGTCCTGGGGGCTGTGGAAAGCAAACGGGATTCGGACTCCGAGAAGGATTTTGAGTGTTATCGTGTTCTCGCCATCCATGACTCTCTTCCGCCCGAATGGCTTACCCTTTACGCTCCGCGCCTACTAACGAGAAGGCGATCACGCACTTGTCCGATGACCGGTTGTGCCAGGCGTGGCGGGTTCCGTTCTGAATGACGCAATCGCCCGCTTTGAGAACAACCTCGGCTCCGTCGTCCAATTCCATCACCACTTCGCCGAAGACGACAACGTCGAAGTCTACCGAGTCCGTGGTGTGCATGCCCGGATGATCCGTCTCCAGAGCATCCAAAATGCCCGGCAGCTTTTGCCGCACTTCTTCCAGAGCAGCCGGTGTTGCGATCGGCTCGACCTTCGTGCTTGTAGCTGGTGGCAGGGTGAAGAACCCGAAGCGGAAACCGTTCTTCGGGGGAAACCAGCCAGACTGCGACGTCGGAGTTCCATCTGACGGGAGTGCGGGGGAGGAGTCGCTTCCCCATAAACGATAAAACTGATACCCAGGAAACAGGGCGACGGCCACGGGCTTTGCCGGTGCGTTGCTCACGATCACCGACTTGCCCGCTTTGTTCCTCCCAGTCACTACGCAATGGATGTCGAGCGCTTTGGGCGGCTCGCTGCGTGAACTGTCGAGCTGTTGTGGCGATGCGCTCGCCGCGCTCAGTCCGCCCGCTGCGGCTGCCGCTGCCAGCACTCCTGCGCTTTCGATGAACTTTCTGCGTGTTCCGCTCACGATTGTTGCTCCTTGACTGATTCCGCAGGGCCTGAACTTCGAAATGGTCACCGGCATTGTACGTCAGAAGTGTTTCGCCGATTCCCTTGAGTTCATGATTGACGATAAACCCCCATAGCACTCATTGACTTCGCAAAAGGCGAATGCAAAGCGCAAACTTGTGCAAACGCCTGATTGCGACCGTTGATCAGACCTCCCCCTACAACCAGCTCTATAGCTTAATATGATGCTCGCCATGGGGCAGGCCAATGTGGGAACCGATTCGCTGCGCTTGACCGACGTCCGGCGCCGGTTGAAGGCGATCTTCATCGGCTCTATCGGAAATCTGGTCGAGTGGTACGACTTTTATGCGTACACCGCATTTGCGCTTTATTTCGCCAATTCGTTTTTCCCCGGCAAGGATCCGGTTCTGCAGCAACTGAACACCGCAATCTTGTTTGCTATCGGCTTTGTGATGCGGCCGATCGGCGCCTGGCTGTTCGGACACCTCGCCGACCATCACGGCCGGAGAAATGCCCTGATGCTCTCTGTGCTCCTGATGTGTTTTGGCTCCTTGGTCATCGCGGGACACACCGACATATGCCTCGATCGGGGTGGCGGCGCCGGTGGTGTTGGGCCTGGCACGGATCGTCCAGGGCGTGAGCCTCGGCGGAGAATATGGCGCCAGCGCCACTTATCTGACGGAAGTGGCCGATGACAAGCACCGCGGCTTCTACGTGAGCTTTCATTACGTGACTCTCATCGGAGGCCCGCTCTGCGCCACCCTCGTCCTGCTCATTTTGCAGCAGCTTTTCCTGACTGCGGAACAAATGCGGGCGTGGGGTTGGCGCATCCCGTTTATCCTCGGCGCACTGCTGGCCGTCATCGCCCTGAAGATGCGGAGCTCGCTGCATGAAACGGAAGCCTTCATCGAAGCCAGGACACCGCAGAGGCGCGAAAGCTCGATTCGGACGCTTGTGAAGTATCCCCGCCAGGTCTTGATCGTCATGGGGCTCACTGCCGGAGGCACGACGGCTTTCTACACCTACACCACATACATGCAAAAGTTCCTGAAGCTGTCGGTCGGCCTGAGCGACAACCAGACTACGATGGTGAGCGCCGGATCGCTCATCTTCGCGCTCTGCCTGCAACCGATCTACGGAGCGCTTTCTGACCGGATCGGGCGAAAGCCGCTTCTGATCTGGTTTGGTCTGATGGGAACCGTATTCACGATTCCGCTGCTTCGTTCCCTCCATTCCGCCAAGAGTGCCAGCGGCGCGTTCGTCTTGATCGCGGCGGCGTGGCTGATCGTAGCCGGATATACGTCGGTAAATTCGGTGGTGAAAGCCGAGCTATTCCCAACCAGTATTCGAGCCACCGGAGTAGGTTTGCCCTTTGCGATCGCGACTTCGATATTCGGCGGGCCGGCCGAGTCGATCGCATTGTGGTTCAAGTCGATCGGCCACGAAGTGTGGTTCTCTTATTACCTCTCGTCGGTGATCGCGATTTCCCTCATCGTCGCGATCACGATGCGCGACACCAGGCGATACTCCGCCCTCGGACCTCACGAATAGACGCACCGGCGGGTGGCACGATTTGTCCTAGTCGATGACGAACCGGCTGTCATGTCGCGACTCATGGCAATCGTCGCTACAAGCACGGCTTGGCGGGCCGTTGTTGGCGATAAATCCCCGTTACACTCATTGACCCGGTCGTGCACGCATGCGAAGCAATGAGCGGACGATCAAACCCACCGCAATCCATTCAAGGGCACTCGTTAACACCAGCCAGAGATTGAACGCGAAGATCGTTCCAGCAGATGGTCCAATGCCCCTGAACCGTACCCACCTCGCAGCAAAGGCTCCCGGATAATTGCTATACAAAGCTAGCGGAAATGATTTGATGTAGAGGACAAAGACCATCCACAAACCACCTGCCAAACCGAGAAGCAGTGCCCATTTCTTCATGCCGCCGTCCGAGATTCAGTACTGCCACGAGTATTAGACACCAGACAACTGCCAAGGTCAGTTGGCGATAAATCCCCATTACGCTCATTGCCACTAAAGGTGTTTTGATGTGTCCAAGCACCCAGCAGAGAAAGCAGGAAAGCTCAACCCGAACTCAGTTCTGCTCCTTCAGAATCTCCTCAACCCGCGCTTCCGGAACTGACAGGTGATCCTCGTTGTTTCAACCCCTGCCTGAAGTCTTGTTCGATGGCATCTGTCCAGCGGGCATCGATTTGGCCAGCCGTGTATTTCCTTTCCTCCAGGCGCAGATGTCCAAAGACATCGCGCAAGTGCGTTTCCTCGGAGATCTTCACCACCTGTGCAGCCAGTTGCGGCGGAATAAAATCACTCCTCCATTTCGTCCGAGAACGTCCTCAAGCGCCTCGGAAGCACTGCGACTCTCGTTTCATCCTTTTGAAACAATCTGCACCGCCGCCCCAAGCTTCACAGCCGAATGCTCCTATCCCGCTGAAAACACACCAAATCCAGTCCTTGACAATATATTACATATTGCAATATCTTTATCGCGATACGGAATATGACTCTAGCCGAGAAAATTCGCTACTTGCGCGAGGTCGAAGGCTCCCTGCGCGGCCTCGACCGGCCCCTGACGCAGCAGGAGCTGGTGAAAGCCATCCGCAAGGAGCAGGGCAAGAGCATTAGCCAGTCATACATTTCGCAGATTGAGGGCGGCTCGCGCCGCCACATGACGCAGGCATCGCGGTCGCTGCTGGCGAGGTTCTTTAAGATTCATCCGGGATTTCTCGTGGATGATCCCGAGGGATATCACACCCAGCTGACCTCAGATCTGCGCACGGTGGAAGGCAAACTCGACGTCTGGTTGCTGCAAGGATCCGAGCAATTTGCCGGCGACCCGGACGTCGCGGAAGTTTTGATCAAGGCTGCGCGCCAGAAAGATACGCGCAAATGCCTTTTGCTGCTGGGCGCGATTCTGGAGACGCCCGGCCTGGCTGAGCGGCTGCTCGAAGCCTTGCGGCCGGACATTGCACATGACGGCAAATTGGGAGGACGACTATGACCTGGGCTGATTTCTATCTCGTGTGCTTCGCGGTCGGCTTCTTTCTGAGCGTGCTCATGTTCCTCGCCGGAGGTCTGCACCTGCCGCACTTCCATGTGCATTTACCGGGACTGCACGGTCACGGAGGAACCGGACACGGCGTCGGACACAGCGGCCACATCTCGCCCATCAATCCCATCACGCTGACCGCGTTTCTGGCCTGGTTTGGCGGCACGGGATTTTTGCTCACGCGCCACTCGACATTCTGGTTCATCACCGCGCTCGGCATCGCGATTCTTGCCGGGACCGGAGGCGCAGCCATCATTTATCTGTTCCTCTCGCGCGTGCTGAGTTCCCCGGACGAGGCGCTCGATCCCGCTGATTTCGAAATGACCGGCGTGCTCGGCAAGCTCTCTATCCGCATATCGGAAAGCGGCACCGGCGAAATGATTTATTCCCAGGCCGGTACTCGCCGCGTGTGCGGCGCGCGCTCCGAAGACGGCACCCCGATTCTGAAGGGCACCGAAGTCGTGGTTGCCCGTTACGAGCGTGGCATCGCTTATGTTCGCCGCTGGTCTGATATTTCCGGCGAAGAGTCCGAACTCGATCCCTCGGTGAAAGCCAAGGGCAATGCCAGTGGCAAAGACAAGGACGAAGCGAGAACGCAATGACGCAGATGCCAAACAATTCGCCGAGTCTGTTTAAGACTTTTGCCGGACTGCAGTGGCTGGCCCTCCCGGTGATGGCGCTGATGTTCGCCTCTGCCTGGCAGCAGTTGCCGGCTCGCATCGTGACCCACTTCAACCTCGCCAACCAGCCCAACGGCTGGATGTCCCGCGAAGAGACGCTGGTCGTCCTGCTCGGGTTGGCGACGGCTTTCGCCATTACCGCAACCTGGATCACATCTCGGGTTACCGAACCTGATCCAACCGCCTGGGGCTTGGTAGGGATGTTCTATCTCATACAGGCCACGCTGGTTTGGGCGGAGCAATCGTTGATCGCCTACAACGTCTCCGGTGCGGCGGTGAACGTCGCTCCTATCGTGCTGACCGGAATGGTGTCAGCAATACTGCTGGTCGTGCTTGCCTTGGCGACGCGGCGCGGGGAAAAGCTTTCCACCGGGAAAGTGTTTGCCACGGAAATTCACGCATCGCCATTATTTGCGATTGCCCTGGGCATCCCCACCGTAATCTTGGTTGCCGTAATTGCGACCATTCCCATCCCTGCTTTGCGATTCGCGCTTGGCCTCGCAGTCGCGCTGATGTTCGCAGGCACGGTGATGGCCGCGACCGGCTTTCACTACATCTTTTCTGCCTCCGGAATTGAGATTCGCACCCTCGGTTTTCGCCTGCGTTCCATCTCCGCGCCAGAAATCCAGAGTTACGCCGAAGACCGCTGGGATTGGACCGGCGGCTACGGTATTCGCGGTGTCGGCAACCGCCGCGCCTACGTGTGGAGTAACAAAGTCGTCCGCATTCAGACCAGTACCGGCGAAGTGTTTCTCGGCCACAGCCAGCCGGAAAAGATTGTTCGCGACCTGGATAAGGTCGCGCAGAACCGCAGAGCTTCCGAAGGCGCGTGAATTGGGGGCAGCTCACGCGTCTCCGGCTCCCTTGTGGGACGAGATTTTAGAGGAAAAAAGAGGAGGCAATATGATTTTAGGTCTGCCAATTGAAATTTGGGTTTTTATCGGGTTGGGGTGCCTTTTACTGCTGTTGCTGATGAGCGCCCTCGCAAGGCTTTATCGCAAAGCGGGTCCGCACGAGGCGCTGATCGTTTACGGGTTGCGCAGCAAGAGAGTAGTAGTGGGCGGCGGCACGGTCGTATGGCCCATGGTCGAGAACTGCCACGAACTCTCACTCGAACTGATGTCGTTCGATGTGGCGCCGCAACAAGACCTCTACACCAAACAAGGTGTCGCGGTCACAGTCGAAGCGGTCGCGCAAATCAAGGTCAAGTCGGACACTGAGTCCATCTGGACTGCCGCCGAGCAGTTCCTGACCAAGAGTGATCAGGAGCGTGAAGGCCTGATCAAGCTGGTGATGGAAGGCCATCTTCGTGGAATCATCGGCCAGCTGACGGTGGAAGAAATCGTCAAGCAGCCGGAAATGGTCGGTGACCGCATGCGTTCGACTTGCGCCGACGACATGAACAAGATGGGTCTCGAGGTCATCTCGTTCACCATCAAAGAAGTTCGCGACAAGAACGAGTACATCATCAACATGGGTCGGCCCGACGTTGCCCGCATTAAGCGTGATGCCGACGTCGCCGCCGCCGAAGCCGACCGCGATACCGCTATCCGGCGCGCGCTGGCTACGCGGGAATCTGCCGTTGCCAAAGCCCAGGCCGACCAGGACCGCGTTCTTGCGGAAACCTTGTCGCTCGCCAAGCAGGCGGAGTCGACTCGCGATCTGGAAGTGAAGCGGGCGCAGTATGTGGAAGTCACCAAGCGGCAGCAGGCGCAGGCGGACAAAGCCTACGACATTCAGACCGCGATCATGCAGCAACAGGTGATCGCCGAGCAGGTGAAGGTGCAACAGATCGAGAAAGAGCAACAAGTAAAGGTTCAGGAAGCGGAAATCAACCGTCGCCAAAATGAGCTGATCGCTACTGTGCTCAAGCCGGCAGAAATCGAGCGTCAGAGGATCGAGACGCTGGCCGCCGCTGAAAAGCAGCGCCTGATTGCCGAAGCCGAAGGACGCGCCTCTTCGATTCGTGCTCAGGGTGAGGCTGAAGCCGAAATCATATTCAAAAAAGGTGAGGCGGAAGCCAAAGCCATGAACGTGAAAGCCGAGGCCTACCAGGAGTACAACCAGGCCGCCGTCATCGACAAATTGTTCAGCGGCATGCCGGAAATCATCAAGGCCATGGCCGCGCCGCTGGCGAACATCGACAAGATCACCATCGTCTCCACCGGCAACGGCGACGCGACGGGGATGAGCAAGATTACCGGTGACATGACGAAAATGGCGGCGCAGGTTCCGGCGCTGTTCGAGACGCTTTCCGGAATGAGCATGAGTGAGTTGTTCTCGAAGGTGCGCGGGATCGGCGACAAACCGCCGAAGCCGCCAGAGGTACTGCCGCCGGCGGACGGCGGAAAGAAGTGAGAGGTCTCTCCGTGTAGGGCGGACATTCTTGATCGCCCTTCATGGATTGGATCGGGTCTATCCCCTGACCTGGGCGTCCGGGGCTATACGAACCACGTAGGGGCGGGTGCCCTCACCCGCCCGAAGGAGTGAAGAACAATGTTCGACTTCGCCTTCGAATTCGTTGGCGAGTTCGTCGGTGAAGCGCTGTTCGAAGGCCTGGCGTACGTACTTTCGCATTTGGGAAACGGCGTAGCTGACCTGGTTAGCCAGATGTGGACTGCGGTCTAGAAATGCGTCCTTGGGTTGGCCATACACCAGCCCCGCAGGGGCGAACGAGCTTAGCCCAGGACGTAAGTCCTGGGAACGCTGCAAAACTGGAGAGAGTCCCGTAGGGACGACACAACAATGAAGCGACCTTCCATGCAAATCGGACTCGGTATCGCCCTCGGCGTCGGCGTCGGCGCCGCCGTCGCGGTCGCTCTGGGGACGGGCGGTGCATGGCTGGCCATCGGCATCGCGGTCGGCGTAATTGTCGGCAAAGCCATGTCGCGTTCCAAACGAATGCACGAAGTCCGAAGTTGAAGTCAAAAGCAGATTCCTCACCGCGAAAGCGGTTCGGAATGACAAACTTTTTGATTCTCCTACCTTGGCGCAGAAAGGACAAGGGCGGGGCAACCAGATTTGGTTTTACTAAAGGCTAAGAGCTAACGGCTAAACGCTAGTTTTGCTGATAGCCGGCAGCTAGAAAAGGAGCACACATATGGCACTACTGGAGCGGGTTTCAACACTCATGCGCGCGAATCTCAACGACCTGATCGACAAGGCCGAAGATCCGGAAAAGATGATCAAGCAGGTGATCCTCGACATGCAGAACCAGCTTCTGCAGGTCAAGACGCAGGTGGCGATCGCCATCGCCGACCAGCACCTGCTGGAAAAGAAGCAGAAAGAAAACGAAGAAAAGACTGCCGAATGGATGCGCAAGGCCGAACTCGCCGTCGGCAAGAAAGATGATGACCTCGCCCGGGCGGCGCTTCATCGCGTGGAAAGCCATCGCGACCTGACCACGAACTTCACGCAACAGGTCGGGGACCAGAAGGCCCAGGTCGAAAACCTCAAGACCGCGCTCCGGCAGCTCGAGCAAAAGCTTATTGAAGCGCAGGGCAAAGCTGATGTGCTGATCGCGCAACAGCGACGCGCCCGCGCCGTGGGCAAAGCTCAGGACGCTCGCGCCGCCATCGGTGACGGATCGAAGATTGCCGCCTTCGATCGCATGAAGCATAAAGTCGCACACAACGAAGCCATCGCCCAGGCCAAAACCGAACTCGGCGCCGAAGACGTGGACGACCGTTTCAGCGCCATGGAGAAGGCCGACCGCATTGAGGCGTTGCTGACGGAGCTGAAGGCAAAAAGGGCGTAAGAAGGCAACCGAGCGACACGTAAGACATGTCCAGCGAGCTATACGACAACATCTCGTTGCTGTTCTGCTGGCTGTGGCCCATGGCTGAGGGCTGCATCACGAGTGTCTACGTCGATCCGTCACAAGGAGGCCGTATTTCCCTTGCGTACGAGTTTTCCATCGGAAACGATGGCCCGTATACGGGCCAGGGCTCCCCGCCATTCTGGTTTGGTGGAACTACTTTGATGAATACAGAGAAAATGCTGGGTGAGAAAGTGATAGTGCGTTACAAAACATCCAATCGTTCGGTGAGCACAATTGACTGGGGCTTTTGGAAAGACCTTGAAGGGTTATGAGGGACGACTGTGAAACACCCAACCTAAAATAAAACTGTCATCCTGAGCGAAGTGAGTTCATCCCGGAGGGATGAACTCACGCAGTCGAAGGACCTGCTGTACTGCAGGGAGCTCGACAAGCGCGTTAAGGCATTTTCAAGACGGCGTATGCCGCACCGTGAGAACACCCGAACGCGCCTGTGGCAGTGCAAGCAAGCGCGGGGTCCTTCGACTACATCCGATTAGTTCGCCTTGCGAACTCCAGACTGCGTTCAGGATGACAGGGCATGTACGTAACATCTTAATAAAGGAGCCCACATGCAATCCCGCATCACCGGAACCACAATGCCCGTGTTGGAGTTCGTTCTCGAGCCTAACGAGTCCGTCATTTCCGAAGCCGGAGAACTGTCGTGGATGGGCAGTTCCATCCAGATGACCACTCACACTCAATTCGCCGGTGGCGGAGGCCTATTCGGCGTGCTGAAGAGAGTCGCCGGCGGAGGATCGATCTTCATGACGGAATACCGCGCCGCTGGCACTCCGGGCGAGGTGGCGTTCGCAACCAAATTGCCGGGTCACATCGTGCCGGTTGAAGTTTCGCCCGGTCACGAATACATGATTCATCGCCACGGCTTCCTCTGCTCGACGCCGCAAATCCAGATTTCCGTCGGCTTCCAGCAATCGCTGGGCGCGGGCATTTTCGGCGGCAGCGGCTTCCTGCTTCAACATCTCAGCGGACAAGGCACTGCATGGCTCGAACTCTCCGGCGAACTCATTGTGCGAGACCTGCGGCCAGGCGAGACTCTATTCGTCCACCCCGGCCACGTAGGCGCATTTCAATCCGGCGTCTCTTTCCAGATCACCACCGTTCCCGGCATCAAAAACCTTATCTTCGGTGGTGACGGGTTTTTTCTCGCGCAGCTCACCGGCCCCGGACGAATCTGGCTGCAGACATTGCCCATCGCTAAGCTCGCCCACGCCATTGACCATTACTTGCCGCATGAGGCCCGTCAGGCAACCGAAGGCGGCATGGTGGGGGGCATCGTCGGCTCCATTCTGAATGGAATGAAATGATGCTGCGAGAACTTAGCGCGCAAGCGCCAGCCAACTTGCGGCTTATTGGCGAATGACATTGGAATCGGAATATTGGCTCGACCTAACCGGAGCGTCGTATGAAAACACTGTTCGTTACCTTCGCATTCATTCTCATCGCAACCGCCTGCTTCGCCCAAGGCGTCACCGGCGACTGGAGCGGCACGCTTCAAATCAACGGAGCAGAACTGCGTCTGGTTTTGCACATCTCCAAGAACGCTGACGGAACTTTGAAATCAACGCTCGACAGCATTGACCAGGGCGCAACCGGGATTCCCGTCAGCTCCACAACACTGAAGGATTCCACCCTCAACCTTAAAGTGAATGCGGTGAATGGCACGTACGAAGGCAAAGTCAACGCCGCCGCCAGCGAAATCGCGGGCACATGGACGCAAGGCGCCGCCCTGCCGCTGACTTTCCACCGCGGAGGCGTTGCCGCCAAGCCTGCACCGAAGTCCGCCAAAGCGACCGACATTGACGGCGATTGGCTCGGAATTCTGGACACGGGGATGGGCAAACTCCGCCTGTTGCTGCACATCACCAATACCGACCAAGACCTTATCGCAAACGTCGACAGCCTGGACCAAGGCGCCAACGGCATTGTCGTTAACAGCATCACGCGCGATAAAGCATCGCTGAAATTTGAGATGAAATCCATTGCCGGCTCTTATGACGGAACAATCACCGCCGGCGTCAGCTCACTCACCGGCACCTGGACCCAGGCGGGCAAGAGCTGGCCGTTGGAATTCAAGCGGCTGAAAAACGCGTCTGAACTGGAGGAACCGCAACGGCCGCAGAATCCAGTGAAGCCTTATCCGTACCGCGAAGAGGACGTCGTCTATAACAATTCAAAAGCCGACGTTGAACTTGCAGCCACCATAACGCTGCCAGAAGGCAAAGGTCCCTTCCCTGCAGTGCTGCTCATCTGCGGGTCTGGGCCGCACGATCGCGATGAAAGCCTTATGGGTCACAAGCCGTTTTTGGTTCTCGCCGACCATCTCACTCGTAAGGGTATTGTCGTTCTTCGCGCCGACAAACGCGGCGTGGGCAAATCAAGCGGCGACTACCCCAAGGCGGTGATGGCGGATTTTGCGTCGGATGCAGACGCCGGTGTCGCATTCCTGAAAATGCGCCCCGAAGTCGACCCAAAGCACATTGGTCTGATCGGACACAGTGAAGGCGGAATCGAAGCCCCCATGGTTGCCGTCAGCAATCCCGACGTCGCCTTTGTGGTGCTGATGGCGGGCCCAGGCGTAAGAGGTGATGAGATTCTAAAGGCGCAACAGAGGCTGATCGAGCAGTCCATGGGAAAGAGTGCCGCCGAGATTGAAAAAGATGCGATCACGCAGCAGGCAATATTCGCAATTCTGGAGAAGAACGAGGATGACTCCACGCGTGACAAAGATCTTCGCGCCGCGCTTGCGGGCAGCGTCCCTGACGCGCAGATTGGAATGCAGATTAAGGTCCTCGACTCACCCTGGTTCCGCGATTTCGTGAAGTACGACCCGGCCCCTACGTTGAGCAAGTTGACTTGCCCCGTACTGGCCATCAACGGCGAAAAAGATATCCAGGTGCCGTCGCAGCAAAATCTGCCGGCGATTCGCAAAGCTTTGCTGGCGGGCGGAAACAAGAATTTTGACATTGTCGAGCTGCCGGGATTGAATCATCTGTTCCAGACCGCGAAGACCGGGGCGATCGGCGAGTACGCCGAGATTGAAGAAACCATTTCACCGGCAGCGCTGGAGAAGATTTCCAGCTGGATATTGAAGCAAATGTAGCGCCGGTCTCCAGCCCCGCGAACGGACGTTGTAGCATCCCGGCCCCCGCAGCTCTTGAGGGCCGCGCTACATTCACGACTCCCCTCGCAGCTCGGGAGAGCCGCGCTGCCATTAACGACGCGTTCGCGGCTCAGAGAGCCGCCTTACATTAACGAGGTGCCGCTCTGGGGAATCCGCCGTCGAGGATCTACACCTTCCCTTTGTCATTCCCAGCGAAGCTGTTCCGTCCGCTAGCGGACGGAACATGAGTCGAGGAACCTGTTTTTCACGCCACGCACAAGCAGGTTTCTTCACTCGCGACATTCTCCGCAAGCGGAGAGTGTTACATCGCTCGAAATGACATGTCTTGGGGTGATGGCTTGCAATTTTTGCCCAAATCCGCAAATTCGGTATGCTAGAAGCTGGCCATGGAAAAGACCTTTCATTTCGACTCGCCGCCTGATCCCTACGTCGCCGATGCGGTGGTGCTCACCTGCTTCGACCAGCGCATCCGAACCGTGGTGCAAAAGTTTCTGAACAAGCGCCGTATTGACCGGCCCGACATGGTCGTCATCGCCGGAGGGGCAAAAACCCTGGCCTCTCCGCGTAACGATTTTGAGCGCGACTTCATTCTGGAGCAGGTGCGCATGTCCATTCTGCTGCACAAGACCGAGCGCGCTTACATCATGTGCCATTCCGATTGCGCAACCTATGGCGGGCTGGCCGCGTTCCAGGGGGACCGCGAGGCCGAGTCCAAACACCACTGCCAGGAATTGGCACGCGCGGCAGAATTATTGAAGGACCGCTTCCCTGACCTGAAGGTGGAGTGCTTCTTTGTGAACTTCGAGGGAGTGTTCGCCGCGCGGGACGGAGATGAGAAGGAGCAGGTGGCGTAACTCCGCGACGCAGCCGCTCATCACAGTTGTAGCTTCACGGCCAAGTTCTCGCTACTTCGACACCGCCGCAAACAGACTGGTGTGCATCAGCGCCTGGAACTGCTTGTCATCAGCTTTGAAATGCATTTGCAACTTGGAGCTGTCGGAATTTACGGTCACATCTTCCAGTGCGGTTTTCTCCACCGCACTCGCCGTCATCTTTTTATAGAGCACGCCCGCCTTCACCAACGATGAAAGCGTCGCCGCAGTGACCGAGTCAGAGGTCACCACATTCAGATCGAACTTCACCCCGCCGGAGAAATTCATGGTGTAGTTGGAGCCAAGGATGCGCTTCTTGACAGAGTCGTAGTCTGCCAGGCGCGAAGCATCGCCCAGAGCAGAAAGCAGCATGTTCTGCGTTCCCTTCTGGTCAAGAATGCTCCACACCGAACCGCCCTCAACGTCGCTGATCAGGTTCGCCATATCCGTATTCGAATCCATCGTCTGAATGTAGCCGTCACGTGCATCGAGCGAGCCGCGAATCGCGCTGCCCTCGCCGAACAGCAGCGTGCTGTCATCGAGGAAAGTCATCTCCATGCCGTCTGACATGGGATAAATGCTGGCGTCGCGGTACTTCACCGCCTTCACTTTCTTCAACGCCAATTTTTTTAGCACCACTTTCGTAGGAAACACACCCTGGGCCGCGCCAAATACTTTCAACCCCTGTCGCGCGTCGCGGTACGAAACAAAGGTCAGCGTATCCACGTCGCGTTCGGGATCGATGCCAATCGCTTTGAGGGCGCTCTCAAACTGCTTGATGTTGTCGGGCATCACCTGCTGCCGCAGGGCCTGCGCGGTGTCAGAGTCCTTAAGCGCGCGGTAGTCAACGGAAATGAGCTGCTGCACGTCAGAGGGAATCGCCGGGCGAACCGACCCGGCCAACGGCGCGCCAAAAGCCGAGCCCGCCATCAAGCCAACACACAGCAGAGCCAAAATCTTATGCACAACATTTCTCATTTCAACCTCGGAATATACCTTTTTGGATGCGGAGCCCGCGCTGGCAGTGACCCAGCTTGTAAGTTCATTGTAGTCCACAGCCACTAGGGAACCATGCTTACGAAGGTACGCGGCGTTCTAAAGAGCGACTAGGGCAGGAACGCGGCGGGGGCCGTTTCCTGCAAAATAGTCACAGCCTGAGCGCACTCACGCGGCTTCGTGCCTGCGCCACGAAATCCGCATCTTTCAACGATTCCAGATTAATCTCCACGTTCGCCAACGCGCCTTCAATTCCCGCCCTCGCCAACGCCGCTGCAGTCACCAGGTCCGACTTCATGTTAGGGCTGCTGATCGGTCCGAGCCTGTCAATGATTTGTAGAACTTCCTTCGCCCGCTCGGCCACTTCCAGCGGAACGCTGGTCGCCCGCTTCAACGCTGCATCTATCAATCCGTCCGATCCGGCGTTTTCTTTCGCTTTCTTGTACGCCGCCATCACGGCCTTGAACGACTCGGCGTCGGCGTCAATCGCCGCCTTCAGCTCTTCCCTTATCTGCGAAAGCCTGGCCACGGCCTCGTTCAATTGCGGCTCATACTGCGCGTAGACCTTTTTGGTACGCGACATTGCCGCCACCATCCCCGCCAGCCCGGCAGCCATCGCGCCCGCCGCTGCCGCAGCGCTTCCTCCACCCGGAGTCGCCGTCGGCGCGGCCAGCTGCTCGATGAACGTCTCAACCCCGGCGCGAATTCCGTTTCCGGGTTTCTTGGCTCCCATTACGCTGGCCAGCCGGTTCTCGAGCACCAGCGATGAATCAAAGTTTTCGACTTTCAAATACCATTCCGCCACCTGCTCCAGAGCTTTCTTAGGAACCAGACCGATGATTTCGCTGCTCTGCGCGATGACACCATTACGCTCAGCTTCCACCCGCACCGCTTCAAACACGCGATGAATGGGCGTCTGTTCGAAGTCGGTCAGGTTCATCGACACCTGCGCCTGCCCACGCACCAGAAACCCGGCCGCTTTCACGCAGGGCAGCCCCCCGCTGGAGAACCGCACCACCTTCGCAATCTTTTTGGCGATCTCCACATCCGGCGTGTTCAGAAAAATGTTGTAGGCGATCAGAAACTTGCGCGCGCCCACCACAACCGCCCCCGCCGTAGGATGAAGTCTGGCTTCGCCGAAATCCGGTTTGCGCGCCGGGTTGGTCGCAATCTCGTCGCGGATGCCCTCGAACTGCCCACGGCGGATCTTCTCCAAATTCTGCCGCTCGGGCGAAGTTGCCGCAGCTTCGTAGAGATACACGGGAACCTGATAACGCTTCCATATCTCCGCGCCCACATGCTGCGCCATGGCGACACAGTCTTCGAGCGTGACGCCCTCGATAGGAATGAACGGCACCACGTCGGCAGCGCCCAGCCGCGGATGCGCTCCCTGGTGCTGATTCAGGTCGATCAGTTCAGCAGCCTTGCCTACGCCACGAATTGCCGCTTCCTGCACGGCCTCGCGCTCGCCGGCAAGGGTGATAACGCAGCGGTTGTGGTCGGCGTCCATTTCCCGATCCAGCAGATACACTCCGGCAATCGTCATCGCTTCAACGATGGCATCAACTTTCGATTTATCGCGGCCTTCGGAGAAATTCGGAACGCACTCCACCAGATTCTGCATAGGCAAAGAGGATAGCTGGCTAAGGGAATCGGCGGCAAGAAGAAGTGATCAGTGGTCAATTGTCAGTGGTCAGTGGGTAGTCAGTCTGGCTCCCGACCGCCACACTGGCCACTAACCACTAACCACTGTCTTTATTTTCCCGCCGCTGCCGATGCCGCGCGGGGGCCCTCGAGAAGCTTTCTGGTGCTCGCGATCAGGTCGCCGATTTCGAATGGCTTCACCAGATACTGCACGTCGTTTTGCTCCAAAAAGCTGCGCACTTCCGGCTCAGCCAGACTGGAGAAAGTAAACATCAAACGGCCGCTGAGTTCCGGCCAGTTTTCCAGAATCAATTGGCGCGTCTGCACCACGCTGGAGGAGCCGGGCATTTTCCCATTGATGACCATGACGTCGCATTTCTGCGCTGCGAGCGACGCCTTCATTGCCTCAAGACTCGCAACCGCGATTACTTGCGCGCCGGCGCCGGAGAGCACCTCGCGCTCGAAATCGAGCACGCTTTCCTCATCCTCCACCAGCAGTATCCTTCCTTTGAGCACCGCATCGCGCGCGGACCCAGTCGCAGGGGACGGCGCCACGGTCATGGCGTGCCCGGCCGATGGCAGCTTTACACTGATGATCGCACCGCCCGTCTCGGCGTTCCGGGCTGAGATTTCGCCGTTGTGCTCTTTCACAATTCCGTAGCAGATGCTCAAACCCAGGCCGGTCCCCTTCCCCACACTCTTGGTCGTATAGAACGGCTCAAAAATGCGGGTTGGGTCTTTTATGCCCGGCCCGAAATCCTGGAATTCAACGAACACAAAACCTTCCTTCGCGCAGACGCGCACCTGCAGCCGCCTCTCGCGCGGAGTCTTTTGCCCCTCAGCGCATTCCTCCTCCGTCATCGCATCGAGACCGTTGTTGATAATGTTCAGGAAAACCTGCTCCAACTGGTGCGGATCACCGAAGGCGGCAGGCAGCCCGGTCTCGATCTCCCGATCGAGCGCGACATTGCCGACTTTGAGGTCGTAGTCGCGAAGCAGCAATGCCTCTTCCAATACATCGACTACGCTGAATTCCTGCTTTTCGGGCTTGCGCTGGCGCGCAAACGATAACAAGTTCTGCACCACGCGATGCGTTCGCTGGCCTTGTTTGAAAATCTTGCCGGCAAATTCCATTGCCCTCGGCTTAAGATCCTCCGCTTCAAGCAGCTGAGCGTATCCGAGGATCGCCGTCAGAGGATTGTTCAATTCGTGCGCGACGCCCGCAATCAACTGACCGATCGCCGACATCTTTTCGCTCTGCAGCAGTTGTTCCTGGGTTCGGCGCAAGTCGTCGTATGCCTTGCATGTCTCTTCGTAGAGTCTGACTTTTTCGATCGTGGTGGAAAGTTGCCGGCCGATCGCGACCAGAAGGTTCTCGTCGTTCTGGGTATAGTCCTGATGCTGCCCGCGCGTGATTCCCATCAGGCCGACCGGGTCGTCCTTTCCCCACAGCACAACCCAAATCGAGGAGCCGGCGTCCTGCGCGCCGACAAAATCTCTTACACTTTGCGGCAAGTGCGGCAGGTATTCGGCCGTCAGCACCTCGGCCCGCGAACGGGTTACCAATTCTCCGAGGCCGTCGGTGAAAACCACTTCGCCAAGCCGCTTGCGATCTGAGACGCGCTGTCCCCAGTTTGCCCTGCGCCGGAAGCGCCGATCCGGCTCGGCAAGATATACCGACCCCGCCTCGGCGCCCAGCAATGTAATCACCTGGCGCAACGTCAGGTTCAGAATTTCGTCGAGATCAAAGCTCTGGGTCGCGATCACCGCCATTGCATTAAGCGCGTTCAGTTCGCGGTTCCGACGGCGAATCTCATCCTCAGCATGCTTCTTCTCCGTTGTGTCAAGCAGAAATCCCTGGTAGCGTTCAATTTTCCCAGTTTCGTCGCGAATGGCAAAACTGCTCTCAACCGCCGTAAGCACCGATCCGTCCTTGCGACGCAGGCAGACTTCGAAATCCCGCACAAAATTGCGGGCGGCCAGCTCCTGGCGAAAGGTCTCCCGTTGCTCGGTTGAGGTGTAGAACTCTGCATCGACGTTGCGGCCGAGCAGCGCCTCACGGCTTCCATATCCCAACATCCGGACAAAGGCGTCGTTGCAGTCGAGCAGCTTTCCTTCTGGCGTGGTTACGAACACGCCCTCCTGCACCTGCTCGAACAGCGATCGGTATTTTTCTTCAGCGGCGCGCCGCTCGGTAATGTCGCGCACCACGTGGATCGTTGCTCTTTGCTTCGTGCCCTGGTCCAGGTAAGTAGAGGTCGATGCTACTGAAAAGCCGCCAAACGGATCAGGCCCTTCATGGAAACCCTCTTCCTGGTTATGGCAGTAAGGGCAGTTCGTCCAACTCTGGGCTTGCCTCGGCAGCACGGATTCGCAAAGCTGACCCACCACATCAGACTGCGACTTGCTCAGTCTGCCTAGCAGTGACGGATTCGCCTTAAGGATGTGAAACTCCGAATCGTGCAGCAGCACCAGATCCTGAATCGATTCGAACGTGTTGCTCCATTGCCGGTGCGACCGCAGAATCTCTTCGACCAGATGTAAATTTTCCAGCACCAGTCCAAGCTGGCGCGCGCAGGTTACAAGGAAGTCTTTTTCATCAGGCGAATAGGATCTCGCGTTTCGGTTCCCCAGAACAAGAGTGCCGACCGTGGCTTTTCTTCCCGGCACGCCCACAATAGCGAGTTGCTGAATCCGCTCGCGGCGGAAAAGGCCAGCCTGGCCCCCGAACTTCGTCTTCGCGATCATTACCGGGGCTATGACAGTGGGGATCTGCTCCAGCGGATCATTGAAATCGATTGCACTCCGCTCTCGAATAAATCCTTCTGACAGGCCGACGTGCTGGAAGATGGTGAGGCGCGGCCCCTTGCTGAAGCGAAGCCAGGCGGCGTCTGCCCCCATGAGTTCCTGCAGCTTCTGCAGGGCAGTTGCTGCATCCGGCCCCGTCTGCGCGGCCTCCGCTACGGTGGTGGCCAGATCGTTTAAGGTGGCGAGGCGGCGGCTGTGCAACCGGGACTCGTCGAGTATGACCAGCAGCATGCCAAGCCCGAGCAGCATGTCAAACCAGATGCCGGCGCCCGCAGGAATATGCGAACTCACCGGTTGCCAATCCAGGTGCAGAAGCACCAATCCTGCAGACAGCAGCCACGGCCCGATTTCCTTACGAGTCCGCCGATAGCGCAGCAGCCAGATCGCCGCCCCCCAAATCAAAATGCGGTACGACAATTCCAGGACAAAGCGCAATGTGACCAACTCCGGCCAGTACACTCCCCGCAGAACCGCAAACGCCAGCACCGCGGCTGAGATGGCCGCTAGCGGCACCAGTACGCTCCGGGCATTGGCATACATAAGCGCGCCCGCCACGAACAGAGCCACTGCCAGAACGAATTCCGCTTGTGAAATGGTAACTGCGTAAGTATTGGAAGCAGCCGATGCGGCCAGGGTGTGATGGGAAGCGAAATAGGCCGCCCAGCCCACGATCCAGACCATCAGGCAGCGTTCGCGGAGCGTGCGAAAGATCAGCAGGCTGGCTGCAAGTATCAGCAGCACAGCGGTTTCGCGCATCACGAGTTTAGGCACGGCAAGGCCAGAAACCGCCTCCCATGCCCGCCACAGGATCGTGTTCATGCGGTACCAAATAGTTAGTCCCCTCGGTTTTAGCACGGAGACAGAACTCATAAAGCACGTTTCCCCGGCTTTTAGTTACTTTAGGTATCGAGCCTGTGGCGTACAATCGCCATACAATAGCTCTGTCAGCCATGTCCGCCGAACGAATCCTGATTGTTGACGACGAAGACTCGATACGCGAAGTCGTGTCTGCCATGCTCACGTCTGCGAACTTCGCGTGCACGCAGGCCCAATCCGGCAAAGAAGCCATGGCCTTGCTGCAATCCGGCGAGGAATTTGAGCTCGTGCTCTCCGACATGATGATGCCTGTCATGGACGGCGAAGCCTTGCTGGCAGCGACCAAAGAACGTTTTCCAGATATTCCCGTCGTGATGGTCACAGCCATGCACGACATTTCGATCGCGCTGAATTCCATTCGCAACGGCGCTTACGACTACCTACTCAAGCCGTTTGACCGCGAGCAACTGTTGGCCACTGTCCGCCGCGCCCTCGAGAACCGGCGGCTAAAGCTGGAAAACCGCGCTTACCAGACGAACCTTGAGGCTCTGGTCACGGCTCGAACCGAACAACTGCGCCAAGCCATCACCACGCTCGAGCAGTCTTACGACATCACCCTCGAAGCTCTGGGCAACGCGCTTGATCTTAAAGACGCCGAAACCGAAGGCCACTCCAAACGGGTGACCGCCTTCACCATTGCCATGGCCCGGGCCATGGGGCTTTCCGCGGCGCAGATTCGCGTGATTGCCCGCGGCGCCTTCCTGCACGACATTGGAAAAATGGCTATCCCGGACGCGATTCTGCGCAAACCCGGCGCACTCGATGCCGATGAAACCGCGATCATGCGCGAGCATTGCTATCGCGGATATCAAATTCTGAAACGGATTCCTTTCCTGACCGAAGCCGCCGAAATCGTCTATTCGCACCAGGAAAAATACGATGGCACCGGCTATCCCCGAGGCCTGAAGGGTGAACAAATTCCCCTGGGATCTCGCATCTTCTCCGTGGCCGACACGCTCGATGCCATGACCTCTGACCGTCCCTACCGCGCCAAGCTGCCCTTCACCACCGCGCGCGATGAAATTCAACGCTGGTCTGGACGCCAGTTCGATCCCCAGGTCGTGAGCACGTTCCTGCAAATGCCTGAGCATATCTGGGACGATCTGCGCAAGAGCATCGACGAACAAATCCGGCCGTTCGCCTACTCCGCGGCCAGGAGTTAGTCCCCGCTGGCCAGAATCCCGTTCCCCGTCCGCAGAGAATGCACCGCAAAGCGGCGCAAGAATGAAGCCCCGCGCGCAGGCCCGAGCCCAGGTTGACGCGAAGCTAAGCCTGACAGGGCGAAAGAGCCAGCTACGACTCATTCCCCCCGGATGCAGGGTGCGCCGCACTCAAGGCCTTACCTTCCTCCGGCGTGTAGACGTAGGTTCGGTCCTTCCAATCAAAACGCGCGTTCTTGCAGGCCCGATCGGATCTCCAGAGGAGATACGCGAAGACAGGCAGGCCGAAAATACCGAGTCCAATGGCTAACCAGCCTGAGTGAGATTTGCGCATGCGGGCAACGTAGGCGACCAACCAAAAGACAAAATAAACGCCAACTACGATCCCCAGGAAAAGGGATTGCCAACGGAGTAACCCTGGTCTCGAATGATCCAAGAACGGCTCCCAGTAAGCCCCTCGCAAGAGACTCGGCGGCAATGACACGAATATTATGAATTGCCAAAGCCTTTTCCATGCCAGCTCCGCCGGCTTCGGAAACAGCAGCGCCAGATTCTTCGTCCAACCCTCTTTCATCTGAGCCCAACTGCGGTACATTCGCGTTCGAACCGCATCGCCGCCATATCGGAAGAAAATCTTTCGGCCCGATGACTTCACCATTCGCGCCATGGCTACGTCTTCGAGAAGATTGCTCGAGATGGCGGCGTGTCCACCCACCGCGTCATAAGCCTCGCGCGAGATCATTAGATATTGCCCGTTGGCCGCGGCAATCCGCGACGCGGGATCATTGACCGTCTTTGGCGGATACGTCGCCGCCAGCTCCGCGAAGATCACCGGCATGACCGCTCTCTCCCAAAAGCCGTGCACCTCCTGTTCGGGAGAATACGAGAGCAACGCGGCACCATGCTGTTCGGCTTCAGCCACGGCGCGGGCGAGTGATCCAGGTTTGTGGAAAGTATCGGCGTCGGTGAACAGCAACCACTTAGCTTTCGCGATCTTCGCGCCCGCGGACATGGCATTGTTTTTACCCGTCCAGTTTTCGGGAAGCGGCGGAGCACAGATGACGGTGTAACCCCCGGCGTCCATGCCCGGGGACTCCATAAACGACCTCGCAATCTCACCGGTGCGATCCGTGGATGCGTCATCCACCACGATCAGCTCAAACGCGATTCCGCTCTGTGATACCAGAGTCTCCAGGCACAACGCGAGGCAGGCTTCCTCGTTCCGCGCGGGAACGATGACTGAGACCAGCAGATCATCGGCAACCTTCAATCAAACCTCTCGAATCCCACTCCGGACGGCGCGGCGCGAACACCCTTTGCGAATTGTTTATTATATTCAGGTGCGCTCCTCTTCCTTTTTCTTCGCGATCCTGCTGTTGGCGGCGGCACTCACGACCGCCGCCTGCTATCACGGGTCCAAGCCGTCCGACGTGGGCAGGGCGGCGCCGGCATTCACCGTCCAAGACTCAGACCACAGCGTCAGCCTGGGCCAATTTCGCGGCAAGATCGTGGTCCTCAACTTCTGGGCCAGCTGGTGCCCGCCCTGCGTCGATGAACTTCCCTCGCTCATGCAGATGCAAACCAATCTGCAATACAAAGGGGTTGTGGTGCTAGGGGTCAGCGTAGATGCCGACGCCGGTGACTATCAGAAGTTTCTCAAAGACCACAAGGTGAACTTTGTCACGGCGCGAGATCCCGGTCACGACGACGCGAAAGGCGTCGAAGCAAAAGTTGCTTCCGAGTACGGCACGTTCAAGTTCCCCGAAACTTACATCATCGACCGGAATGGAGTGATCCGCCGCAAACTCATCGGGGCAATCGATTGGACTCAGCCGGAAATTACCGAGTACCTGACGAGGCTGTAAGTTCATTCGGCAGTTGCCAGTGGGCAGCGGTCGGTGGTCAGCAAAGCCTCACGCGTCTTTTCACTCGCGTAGGACTGCCCACTGAACACTGCCCACTGAACACTTCTTATGAGATCCTCCGACGCAATCATCATCGGTGCTGGAATTGTTGGGCTTTCGCTCGCCATCGAATTGCGCAAGAAAGGCTTGAGCGTACTGATCGTGGAGCGCGGAAAACCGGGGCTCGAAGCATCGTTCGCAGCCGCGGGGATGCTGGCAGCGTCCGGAAACGAAATCCCTCAAGCACTCAGAGCGATCGCCGAAGAGAGCGCACGACTCTATCCTGAGTTCGTGTATGAGCTCGAAGCTGAGTCGGGATTGAAAGTCGATCTGCGCGGTCAGGGGACAATTCTGATTTCTTGCGAGGGCGACTTGCCCGAGAAGGCCGAACTGCTCTCCCCGCAGCGGTTGAAGTCGCTGGAGCCAGCGTTAACCCTGCCTTGCAATTCCAACCGCGCCGCTCCCAAAATGCTTGCCGCCTATTTAACCGAACGATCGCTTGATCCGCGAGCCTTGGTTGCCGCCTCATTGAAGGCCGCGCGTCATCGCGAAGTTGATATTTCTTCCGGCGCGGAAGTGAAATCTCTGCTGGTCGAGAATGGACACGCCGCGGGCGTTCAAACGGGGAAAACCAAGTATGCAGCGCCCATCGTCGTGAATTGTGCGGGGGCTTGGGCAGGCAGAATTGCGCCGATCGAGTTTCCCGTCAAGCCGGTCAAGGGGCAAATGCTTGCCCTGGTCGATGCGCCTCCTCTTAAGCACGTGGTTCGCTCCAAACAGGTTTACCTAGTGCCACGCACCAACGAACGTCTGGTGGTCGGCTCAACTCTCGAAGATGCTGGGTACAACAAACAAACGGTGACCGGAGACTTGCAGCATCTTTTTGAAGCAGCGGTTGAGCTTGTCCCCGGCGTTGCGAACTCGCTCCGCAATGAAGCTTGGGCGGGCCTGCGTCCCGGAACGCCTGACCAACTGCCTATCCTGGGTGAGACCCCGATTCCCGGATACTTCGTGGCCACCGGCCATTACCGCGACGGGATCCTGCTTGCTCCTATAACCGCGCGAGTCATAGCCGACCTGATCACGAACGGGAAGTCCTTCCACGATCTATCGGCCTTCTCGCCAAGCCGGTTTGCAGACTAAAGGTGTGGCGTGCTGATTAGGCTGCGCGCCCCCCTCAAACTGCCCCGCGATAACAATTTGCGCCATTTTCTCCAGGATTTGCTATACTCGCCGCGCCTTTGCGAACTCAGGTAAAGCAGCTTTCTGTTTGCTGGACTTTCTTTGACCCGTTCGCGGACAGAAGGAGGGGGCATCGTGAAGAACATCTTTGTCGGTAATCTCAGTTTCAATACCTCAGAAGAGGAACTGCGCCAGATCTTCGAACCTTTCGGACAGGTGGACCGCGTCAGCATTCTGACCGACCGCGAGACCGGCCGTTCGCGTGGCTTCGGTTTCGTAGAGATGGGTAACAGTGAAGAAGGCGATAAAGCCATCGCCGGGCTGAACGGATCGCAATTTGGAGGGCGCGCCATCAATGTCAACGAAGCGCGTCCCAAAGCCGAAAAGGCCGGTGGCGGTGGTGGTGGTGGGCGTGACCGCGACCGCGATCGCGGCCGACGCTAACCTCTCCAATCAAGGATGCAGGGCGGGTTTCCGGACCCGCCCAAGCGGCAAAATGGATCGGTTCGGCTGCCTCAGAGACCAGCACCGCGTGCTATCCGGCTTGAGAATTTTCTTCTCGGTGCCCTCGACTCTTCCATCTCTGTTCCGGGTGCGTGCGCTCTAGTCCTGCGCCGTTGTAAACTGTTCGTGCGCGCCCGTAGCTCAGCTGGATAGAGCGGCAGCCTCCGGAGCTGTAGGTCGGGAGTTCGAATCTCTCCGGGCGCACCACCATCTAGTTCTTTGAACCGCTCCCCGCGCTGCATATCTCGTCAGTTTCTTAACACCGCAATCAGCGAACATCAAAAACAGCCAGAATAATTAAAGGGACGAGGATGCGGCGGGCCGCTGCTACTTGGCTCGGGTTTCCTGGTTCTCGAGTTGGTAGCGCCGGACATCGTCTCGCAGCTTTTGCTGCAGTCGTTCGTCATTGTCATGAACCGCCAGATCGAGCGCCCGACTCGCAGTTCGCACCGCATCGGCAAAACGGCGCATCTTGCTGTAAGCTGCAGCCAGAGCCGCCTGATTCTCCGCATCTTTCCCTCGGTTTAGATCCGACGCTTTCTCCAGAACGGGTATAGCCCCGGCGGGGTCGCCGTGAAGTTCCAGCGCATAACCAAGATTTGAATAATAGGCGGGCAAGTCCGGGCTCAGAGCAATGGCCTTCTTGAGCTGCTCGATTCCTTCAGTCATCTGGCCGCTCTTGGACAGCTCCCAGCCGAGGGAATTGTGGGTTTCCGCGACGTCGGGGGCCATTTCAACCGCTTTGCGCAGATGACCGATGCCGTCCTGAAGCTGCCCCTTTTCGGCCAGCACCACTCCCAAGTCCATCTCGGTTTTGGCATTTGAGGGATCGAGCAAGAGAGACTGTTTCCAGCTTGCTACCGCGCCATCGGGATCGCCTGTGAGCGACTGCGACACCGCCAGATGGGCAAACCAGCCGGCGTGACTCGGATCGAGATCGCACGCCTTACGGTACTCTACGACCGCCTCACTCTCCTGAGTGTTTCCGGTCAACGACACCGCCAGGGAGAAATGCGCCATAGCGTCGCTCGGATCTAATTGGATCGCCTTCCGCCATTCGTCAATCGCCGCGGGCATCTGACTCTTCTCCATAAGTTCGAGCGCATCGTTCGACACCCGGTAAAACCGGGCCGCCTCCGGCTCGATCTTTTCCATGCCACCCGGCGGAATATTTACAAACTCGGGAATATTGACCGCACGATTCGCCGCGGTCGTGTTATCCACCAGAATCGCAGGCGTGTCATTTCCGCGGGCGTCTATGTGAGTCAGCATGAGGCGGGTATAAGGCCCGCGCGATTTCGAGGAGAACGCCATCCAATGCCCGTTCGGCGAGAATGTGTGCCACGAGTTCATCAGCGACGTGTTGCACCTCATGAGCCGGGCTTTGCCCCCAGCAAAAGGAATGATGTAAAGGTGGCTGTCCGGGCGCATCAGCAAACCGTTGTGGTTTTGGACAAACACAATCCAGCGGCCGTCCGGAGTTACTTTGGGAAAGTTGTTGCTCATCCCGTTCCCCGACGCGCCGACCACCGGCTCTGCTTTTCCCCCCTTGCCATCGTTGAAAGGAATCCGGTACAGATCGTATTGAATCTGGGTCTCTCGCGGGTCATTCGCGTGGTCGGGCTTTTCTGCCCCCTGGGGATATGGATCGCGGGCCGGCGCGCGGCTAAAGATCAAATATTTTCCATCCGGCGACCAGAACGCGCTGGTCTGCACGAACTTCGGATCATTCGCCCCCGGAAGTGGCCGTAGTTTTTTGGCTTCCCGGTCGTACCAGGCCAGGATGCCCCGCGTCGGAAAGAAAACCTGGTTGAACGACACATTCATGTAATTCGTGCTGTACAACCGGTCCGAGAGTCCGGGCGCAAACTCCGGGTTTTCTTTTTGATGGACGTTCCCTAATGCCGGGGGCCCGATACTGGTCACCACATACCGTCCATCAGGCGACACCTGAGACATAAATCCGAACCGCTTTACCGCAGGCTCCGCGCTCCGGGCGTTCAAATTCTCCTGAAAAGAACTCCAGCGGATGACATTCTCATTGCCGATCGTCATCAACTTTTTCACCGGAACCAAGGCATACAAGCCCTTATCGTTCCGCGGCCCATCCACGTCAATCCCCAGCGTGCGGCCGTCACGTGAAAACGAGTGGCAATTGGCGCAGGTGTAAAGGTTTTCCATCACCGTGTGGCTCTGCGGCTCGGCGATGCTCCGCAATTTCCATTTAATCAGGGGAACCGCCGAAGGCGGCAGCGGCTGGATTCCCCCATTGTCGGTTTTAGGCGACACCATCAGGGGAACATCGCGATAGAAAACGGGGGCGCCAACCGGATCGGACGACGTCGAGAAAGTAACCTTCCCGCGCGAGAGTGGGGGCTTATCTGCCCCGTCCCCAAAGCCCATGATCGTAATGGTTGCCGGTTTCAGCGATCTGGTTTTGATTTTCGCCCAGGTGGCTTCATCCGGTTTCCACGTACGCGTAGTCGCGTGCTCGGTGGTTAATTGTGCCAGCCCTTCTCCCGAACCGGTTCGTGGGTCAATCTCGCCCACTTGCCAGAGATCGCCAGCTGCCTCAACGCGAATGGCTCGTGTGCGGTCAGCGAACGTGATTTCAATCATCCAGCGTTTCGAGCCGCCATTGCTGTCACGCCAGAGAAGCGTGGGCGGCGTGATTTCAGGTGGAAATATTGACCCGTTGACTGGGTAGTCGACGGTGATTGCTGAAAGTTCCTTCTGGGATGGAACCGATTCCGCGCTGGAAGCCTGCCCTCGTAAGGCAACAAGAAAAACCGAACCTATGCCCAGAATGGCCGCAAACCACACCGCACAAATAAACTTCATTCGACCTGACAGCTCCGAGGAGAAAAACTCGCCGCGCCAATAATAGCAGCACGCCATGCACCGGAGGTCCGGCGTTATTCCGCTGGCTCTTGATTTTGAAACATTGCAATCGCTTCAATCTCGATCAACAAATCCGGACGGCATAGAATCGCCTGAATGCCAGTGGATGCAGGTACCGGATCGAGCCTTGCTCCTTATAGAATGATGCCCGCTCTTCGTTGAAAGCCTGGTAGTCGCGCTCAATGTCACGTAGATAGCAGGTGGTCCGTACAATATCCTTCCAGGTAGCTCCCTCAGAAGCCAGCAGTCCGCTGACGTTTTCGAAGGTGCGCCGCACTTGCGCGCGCACGTCGCCGACGTGCACGGTCTTTCCATTTTCGTCGATGCTGGCCGTGCCGGAAATCAACAGGATGACGAATTTCCCAAGGTCAACCCGCATGCCCCGCGAGAATGCGCTACCGTAGTCATAGGCCTCGTTCAAAACATTCAAGTTAGTAATGGCCCGTTTTGTGATCCGCGCTGTTGCGACCTCCCTAAGCAAATCCTCGATCCCCATTACCCGGCTCCTTATGAAACTTCACTCCACCGCAAATGCCACTGCTATTGATTCTAATGTCTTTTCCTTGAACGCCGTCGTAACTCGCTCTTGATGTTAGCCTGAACCCGGACTCGGTAGCATCCCTTTCTCCCGATTCTGTACAATTCACCTTTCCCCATGGCCAATCCCGCTAAATCAAAAAAGCCTGTCGGCATCGTCTCCAAGCCGAGCAAGCCTGAAGTCGCGCAAATCATGCCAGGCCTGATCGATTGGATGCGCGCGCACGGGCACGAACTGCTGGTCGACCCCGAAACCGCGCCTCACGCTCCTGGCATCCCCGTCGTTTCGCGCGAGGAAATGGGCAAGCGTGAACTCGAATTCATCATCGTCCTCGGCGGAGACGGCACGTTTCTCTCTGCCGCCCGTGCCGCGGCCAGTTCCGGAATCCCCATCGTCGGCGTAAATCTTGGGGCCCTCGGATTTCTGACCGAGGTCCCGCTCGAAGAAATTTACCCAACTCTCGAACGTATCGAAAACGGCGACTACACCTTCGACGTCCGTTCCATGGTGCATTGCGACGTTACCCGCAACGGCAGCCCGATTGCCAATTTCGACGCGCTCAACGACATCGTTGTCGGCAAGGGCACAATCGCCCGGCTGAACCATTGCGACGTATTCATTGATAAAGCTTTCGTCTCCCGCTACCAGGCCGACAGCCTTATCGTTTCCACTCCGACCGGATCCACGGCATACTCGCTCTCCGCCGGCGGTCCTATCCTGATGCCGAATGTTGATGGATTTGTCATTACTCCTGTCTCTGCTCATTCGCTCACTCATCGCCCGCTGGTGGTACGCGACAGTTCCGAAATCGAGATTGTGGTGATGACCGGACAAGACGAGGCTTACCTCAGCGTTGACGGCCAGACCGGAATCCCCGTGCTCGATGGCGACCGCATCTTGTGCCGCAAGTCCCAGCACCACGTCAGGATCCTCCACACCAAGGGCCCATTCTTCGACGTGCTGCATTCCAAGCTCAAATGGGGTCAGCGTTAGTGGCTGCTGCGCCGGCGGCATTTGGTTTGCGGAGCAGGCAATTTCAAGCCGCCGACGTTTGCATCCACTATGTGGAAGGTCCGCCCAATGGCCCGCCGCTCGTCCTTTTGCACGGCCTCACGCGCGATTGGTCTTCGTTCTCCGTTCTCTTCCCTGCTCTGGTACCCCGCTTCCACGTTTTTGCGCTGGATCTTCGCGGCCACGGCGAATCGGGCCGCGTGAAAAACGGCTATCAGATTTCCGCCATGGCGGCGGATGTTTCAGAATTCCTGGAAAAGAATCTGCCCGCAGGCGCGGCCGTCTTCGGCCACTCGCTCGGCGCCATGGTCGGCATGGCTGCAGCCGCAGACCAACCCGCCGTCTCGGCGCTGATCGTCGGCGATTCGCTGATCACGCCTTCCAATCTCGCAGGCGTGTACGACTCCCTTTTCGCGCAGTTGCACGCGCTTCTTTTGCGCGGAGGTTCAGAACAGGAACTGGCGCGCGAGATTGGCAAAATCGAGTTTCATTTTCCCGGCATCGCCGAGGGAATCCGGCTGGAAGAATTGCCGGGGAACACCGGCGCCGTGCTTTTGGGCTGGGCGCACACCGTCATCCGTACCGACCCGGAAGCATTACAAATGACGCTGGATCGCAGCTGCCACTCCGGTTGGGATCCCGAGCGCATCCTGCCGCGCATTTGCTGCCCCGTGCTGTTGCTGCAAGGCAATCCCGAACTCGATGCCCTGCTCACCGACGCCGACCTAGCTCAGGCAAAGAAACTGCTGCCGCGCTCTGAGCAGGTGAAATTTCCGCTCCTCGGCCATGCCCTGTTCATGCAGAATCCGCGCACCGTTCTGGATGCGATCACGCCGTTTCTCGACAAGTACGCCGTGGGATGACGCTTCAGCTCGCTTCAGCTCGGATCGAATTCTCAGCCGCCGGAATCGGAATTGCCACATTGATCGAGGTCCCGCCTTTGTCTGACTGGATCTCCAGGTTGCCGCCGGTTTCTCGCAGCCGCTCCCGCATTCCTGCTAGACCCACCCCGGCACCAGAGCCTTCTAGCAGGTCTTGCAAACGGTCCTTCGGGATGCCGCTACCGTTGTCGCGAACCTGCAGACGCACTTCCCCCGCCTCTAACTTGACCTTAATTTGTACTTCGGAACTGCCGGAATGGCGATGCACATTGGTCAACGCCTCCTGCAGCACGCGAAATAGCGCGGACTCAATGTTGTCGGGCAAACGAGGAAAGTCGGCCGCCAAGTCAAGTTTCGCGTCGATTCCGCTTCGACGCGCGAAGCCTTCCACAAACCATCGGGCAGCCGAGCCGAAGCCGGCTTCGTCTAGAAGCGGAGGGTGGAGGAGGTGCGAGATCGTCCGCGTTTCACTGAGGCAAGTGTCAACAAATTCCAGGCATTCGGTAACCAGAGGATCTTCCTTGCCGATTCGCTTTCCAAGCGCGGCAAGGTTCATCTTGATGGCCCCCAGGTACTGCCCCAGGCTGTCGTGCAGGCCTCTCGCGATTCTCCGGCGTTCCTTATCCTGCAGGGTCAAAAACCGTCCGCTCAAATGTTTGGCGGCTTGCTCCGCTCGCTTGCGCGCCGTAATGTCGCTATTGATTTCCAGCCAGGCATTCGCTCGTCCATCGCTGTCCCGCAGCGTCGTCCATCGGCTGGCGACGATAATCGGAGAACCGTCCTTTTTGTACTGCCGTATTTCCCCCTCCCAGCGATCACTCTCCAGGATTTGGGAGAGCGGAACTGGAAACTCGGTGCGCAGAGTCTCAACCGTCGCCCGCCCCAGGATCTCTTCCCGAGTCCAGCCGTACACCCGCTCCGCTCCCAGGTTCCAATAGGAGATCTTGTGCGCCGCGTCACGAATCAGGATGGCGTCATTCGCCAAATCCAGCAGCTCAGCCTGCCGCTGCAACTCGCTGGTCTTCTGTTCCAGGTCCGCGGTCCGCTCGTGCACCCCGCGTTCAAAAGTGTCGCGAGCCAACGTGAGTTCGGCCTCCCTTGCCTTCAGCGCGCTTTCCATATTCACCCGTTCGCTGATTTCCCGTCGCAGCCTCACCTCGGACCGCCGGTTTCTCTCCGCCACCGCGATCATGAATGAACACACCGCCGCGAACCCAATCAGCCCCACCATCTGGCTTCGCGGGCCTTGCACGGGGACGGGATTCACCGGCTGAAGAAACCAGTACCACGAACCTGCACCCCCGGCCAGCATTGTGAGCACGGCGGGGCTAGGGCCCAAGGACCACGCCACGAGCGCAACCGCCGCAAAAAGGGTGAGGAAGGGATAATTCGTGCCTATCCAGGGAGAGAGGGCATCGCGCAGCAGGAGGGCGGCTACAGCCGCCAAAGCCGCCAAAACGTATCGCGTCGCAACCAGCATAATTCCGGCCCAACCTAAACCAGATCTTTCCATGATTTGTTCGGGTCGATGTCCCAGATGAAGGTTCCTAGGAAAAATATAATCCATGCTTTGCAGGAGTTCTAAGGAGAAATGTCGAAGCCTCCCGGTGGCTGGCCCAGCCAGTTCACGATTTTCTGGAAGAGTTTAAATTGTCAATGGCAGCGCACGGATTTCAACCTTCACCACCCATGCTCCCTGTTTTGTTCATGTTAGACTCTTGCCATAGGCTCCCCGAGGCACCCATGAAGTTTGGCGTCATCATTTTTCCCGGTTCGAATTGCGATCACGATGCCTACTGGACTGTCGAACACGTCCTGAAACAGCCCGCCACTTTTCTGTGGCATGAATCGCACGACCTGCAGAATTGCGATGCAATCATTGTCCCCGGCGGTTTTGCCTTCGGTGACTACCTCCGCACTGGCGCCATCGCAAAGTTTTCTCCGGTAATGGAGTCTGTTCGCAAATTCGCCGACGGCGGCGGCCTGGTCATTGGAATCTGCAACGGCTTCCAGATCCTCTGCGAAGCTGGCCTTCTACCTGGCGCGCTCATGCGCAACTCAGGGCTGAAGTATGTCTGCAAGCCGGTTCACGTCCGCGTGGAAAACACGGACACCCCCTTCACCAACGCCTGCCGCGAAGGCGAAGTGCTCCGCATTCCTATCGGGCACATGGACGGCAATTATTTCTGCGATGACGCCACCCTGGCTGAGCTCCAGCGTGACCGCCGAATCGTGTTCCGTTATTCCACGCCTTCGGGCGAGGTCACGCGCGATGCCAGCCCCAACGGCTCGCTCGATAACATTGCCGGCATCTGCAGCCCCGGGCGTAACGTGCTGGGAATGATGCCGCATCCCGAGCGCGCCAGCGAACCCGCCCTCGGCGGCACCGACGGCGTCAAGATCTTTGAATCGCTTGCTGGAGTTTTGGCGGCGAAGTAGGCCAGCATCTCCGCGCCCTTAGCTTGCATCTACCTGCATTGGAGCCATAGGCAGGCACGCCAGCGCCTTGTTGCTGCTATAGTACTTAAGTCACTTTCATTATGAGGAGCCGTCCCCAAGCTGATGCATTTCCCGCGCCTGTCTGCTTTGCCCGTAAAAGCCGCGCTCCTCGGCATGGCGTTGTCCGGATTTTGCGCCTTTTCTTCTGCCCAGGACTCGGCCCCGAAGGCGGCCCACAATTCGACTCAAAGATCCTATCTCGCACCCGAAGTCAACATCTTCGCCGGATATTCTTTTCTCCGCTACGACAGCGTGCCCCTCGGTTTTTCCGACAAGTTAAACCTGAGCCAGGGCGGGAATGTCGAAGTTTCGCTTCCCCATCTCTATCAAGGCCTCGGAGTAGTCGTCGACGTCAGCGGACACTGGAGCGATCAGCTGAAATCTTTCAACTTCATGGCCGGGCCGCAATACCGGTTTGAAGTGAAAAGAATCGACTTGTTTGGCCATCTTCTGATTGGAAAGTCGCGATCCCGGCTGCTCCAGGTCGGCAATTCCCTGCTTCAACCCTCCAGCCTGGGCGGCGCGGTTGCGCTGGGTGGCGGTGCAGATATTCCTATCGGCAAAAGGTTTTCAGTTCGCGTGATCCAGGCCGACTACATTATCAACTCGGCTTTTGGAGATCGCTTGCACAATGTTCGGTATTCCAGCGGGCTGGTGATCGACTTTGGTAAAAAGTCCAGTCCGCCGTCGTTTTAGAAATGTTCCCATGAACCTGCGACAAACAATTTCATCACTGGTAGCACTTCTGGCCACGGCCGCAAGCCTGAGCAGCTGCGGCTCCACCACCGCCACTCACCTGCTTTACGTAAGCACCGGACAGGGGATTTATGCTTACCGCATCGACAACAAAACTGGCGCCTCGACCCTTCTCCCTGCCGCCCCATTCCTGGTGGGAAATACGCCGGCCGGAATGGTGCTTGACCCCTCTGGCAAGCACGCCTACGTCGCCAACCAGCGCGACAATACGATTTCTCTGCTCGACGTCGATGCCGTTTCCGGATCTCTCACCGAAGTTTTGCCCCGCACCAGCGTCAGCGGATTCTCCCCCGACCAACTTTTGCTCGATAGCGCTGGAACTACGCTTTTTGCAGCCAGCCTGCTTTCTAACAGCGTCTCGACATTTTCCATTGGTACCAATGGCGCCTTGACGCAGGTTGCGACTGCCAACGTATTTTCTCAGCCTTCGAATATGGCGTTTGCCGGCGGCCTGCTTTTTGTCGGTGTCCCGAATTTTTCCCGCGTTTATGTCTTCGGCGTGAGTGCCGGGACCCTGACTCCGGTCAGCGGTTCGCCTTTGATTGTGACGGATGGCGTGGGCAACGTTACCGTGGATCCTGCTGCCAAGTTTCTCTACGTGACCAATCCCTCGAACAACACCATTTCAGGGTTCGCCATTCAATATTCCGGCGGTGCCAACACCATCGCCTCCTCTCTGATTCCAGGCTCGCCCTTTGCGGCGACGACCATCAGCGGCTCGTCCGCGCCCAAAGCCCCAATTTCCTCGGTGCTGGATTCCACCGCAACGCACCTTTACGTCGCCAACAGCGGCTCGGCCAGCGTTTCCACTTTCTCCGTCGGCACCAACGGCCAGCTGACTGCCCTGACGACAACCGCGGCAAGTGTCGGAAGCAGCCCGCTCCTGTTTGCATTCGACCCTGTCGCAAAATACTTGTTCGTCGGGAATGTCGGATCGAATTCGATCACCGAGTTGACCATAAGGTCCGACGCCAGTTTGACCACCAACGGTCAAAGCGTCTCCTTGCCGAGCGTTCCCCAGGCAATCGTCCTCAGCAAATAGAAAACCTGACGCCGTGTTCGAGCCCCGGCATCAGGTTTCATTGCGGACGAACTCCCCCTGGGCGCGCGTTCGCTTATTTCTCCGTTCTCTCGTTCCCCAGCGTGACCTTGGCCCTGAGTTCAATCTGCTCCGACGAGCTTCCCAGCTCAACCGTGTACGTTCCCTTCTCCGCCAGCCATCGCTTACCTTGCACGTCGTAGTAGGCGAAAGACCGCGTGTTTAGCGGAACCTTCACCGTCCTGGTTTCTCCGGGCTGCAGCTCAACGCGTGAGAAGCCTTTCAATTCCCGCTGCGGACGCGGCACCCCCGCGTGTTCCGGCGCAATGTAGATCTGAGGAATCGTTGCTCCCATGCGCGATCCCGTATTAGTCACATCGAACGAAACTCCGTTTTCATCAACCTTCAGGTTCGCGAACTTGAACGTCGTGTACGATAACCCATAGCCGAACGGAAACTGCGGCTTCACATTGTTGTGCTGGTATCCTCGGTACCCAATGAAGACTCCTTCTTTATAGACCACGCGCGTCTTGCTTCCGGCCTCCGGGTAATAGCTGTTGAACGCTGGATTGTCCTCCCAGCGTTTTTCGAACGTCGCCGCCAGATGCCCTGACGGATTCACATCCCCAGCCAGAATTTCTGCGATCGCCGTCCCCCCTTCCTGTCCGGGATACCACGCCTGCAACACTGCGGAAACCTGATCCAGCCACGGCTGCATATCAACCCCGCCGCCCGACATCACCACCACAATCGTGTTCTTGTTCTTCGCGGCGATCCGCTTGATTAACTCGTTTTGTCCCACCGGAAGTTCGAAGGTGCGGTCCCAACCCTCCGTCTCGCTCTCCGGACGGTAGCCGACGACAACGACCGCCACGTCAGCCTTCGCGGCCATCGCTTCGGCATTGCTGTTCACCCAATCATGCTCCCCTACGATTCCCATCTGGATGAACGCCGCCCCGAAGCCCTGCCCGCTATGGTGCTCCACCACCACCTTGTGCGGCTTGGCGTCGAGCTCCACGATGGTCTGCGCAACCACAAATTTCTCCGTGTCCCAGTTGTCGAGGATCAGCTTCCCATCCAGATAAATGCGGAAGCCGGTGTCGGCAAAACCTCCCTGCTGCACGAAGATGTCAAACTCCCCCGCAGCTTTCGGAACGTAATAGCCGGTCCAGCGGCCCGATCCGATCTGCGGCGGCGGTATATCGGAGAAATCGAAATCTTCCGTGCTGATCGCCGTGATATCAATCAGCGCTCCCGTCAGAACATGCTGGCGAGTCTCCCTATTCTCCGCCGCGCCCGACAGGTCCTCGCTCTTGAAATGCTCAAACTTCAATCCTGGCTTTCCGTTGCTTTCTTCGGTTTGAAACTCCGTGCTGACCACGGCTTTGTGCAAGCTCATCACCCCCGCCGCCACCATCACGCGCGCCCCGGCAAAATGGTCCCCGACCCCCTCCAGCACGCTGACCGCGTGGAATGGGCTGACCTGCGCGCTTCCTCCGCCGACGGCATCAGCCGGATAAGCATTCGGTCCAATCAAAGCAATTGTCTTGATCTTCTCTTTGCCGAGCGGCAATACTCCGCCTTGATTTTTCAGTAGAACAATCCCTTCCCGCGCCGCCTGTAGCGCAACCTTGCGCGCTTCTTCGCTGTAGCGAGGAATAGAAACGTCCCGCTGCGCCCGATCTGGCCAGCCAAACTCAAATTCCGTCCTAAGAATGCGCCGCACTTTGTCATCGATGGTGGCTTCGCTGACCTGTCCGGCTTTAATCGCCGGCTTCAGCTTCTCCTCATTCAGGAACTTGGCAAACGGCATCTCCAGATCCAAGCCCCCATTTGCCGCGCCCACCGTGTCGTAGGTGGCGTCCCAATCGGACATAAGGACGCCGTTGAAGCCCCAGTCCTTTTTCAAAATGCCCTTGTTCATCGACGCGTTCTGCGTCATGTGTTCGCCATTCACCAAGTTGTAGGAATCCATCACCGCCGCCACGTGAGCTTCTTTCACCGCCGCCTCGAAGATCGGCAGGTAAATTTCCCGCATGGTGCGTTCGTCAATGATCGAATCCGAATTGTGCCGGTCAAACTCGGAGTTGTTTCCCATAAAGTGCTTCACCGTCGAAGCCACACCCTGACTCTGAACGCCCTGGATGTACCCGACCGCGATCCTGGAACCCAGGAAAGGATCTTCGCCAAAGTACTCGAAGTTGCGCCCATTGAGTGGCGACCGATAAATGTTTACGCCCGGCCCCAGCATGAAATGTTTCCCTTTGGCTCGCGCGTCGCGTCCAATCTGTTCTCCCACTCTCTGTGCCAGCGCCGGGTCCCAAGTCGAGGCCAGCGAAATGCCGCCCGCCATGGTTGTCGCCGGCCCGTCATTGCGAACCCCCACCGGGCCGTCCGCCGTACCCAGCAGCGGCAACCCCAGTTCGGGATAGCCCCGCACATCAAAAAAGTTGAGCCCGCCGAGCAGATCGATCTTTTGCTCGAGCGTCATTTTGCTCAAAATCGCATCAACTCTTTTTTCGATTTCGGGTGAATCAGGCTTGGGCGCTTGCCCGAACGTTATTGCAGAGACCGCTAAAAAAAGAACTCCGCCTGCGAACGAGAATGAGATTGGGAACGACTTGCGCATTGCCCCTCCTGGGTGAATCTGCCGATAGCCGCAAAGGCCACCATTCTAGTCCCAGGCGAGGTCGATTTGGATTCGAAAATTACGGCCGAGGATTGGGTTTCGCAGCGGAAAATGGCGCCGTGGCCGCGACCGGGGCAATCTGTGAAAAGGGCGGCCCAGTGGAATTCGCAGCTTCGGATGAAGTCGCCGCGGCTGGCGGAATCCCCTTCGCTCCAACAACCGCCCAATGCCAGTCGGCAGTCGGGTCCAAGTCTTGATCCAACGTCCCGCGAAAAGCCGTGGTCCCATCCGGAGAAGAAGTCGCCTTCAAGTGATACAGCATAGTCAGGTCGGGCGTTTTGGGCACGAGCTCGCCATCAGTCGGTCCCAGCAGGTTTGCCGTCCTGATCAGCGGACTTCGCTCACTCAGCAGCGTCACTCCGACCACAATTTCCTTTAGCTCCCACGTCGTTCCGTTATGCAGGATTACTTCGATCACCCCGTCGTGGATCGCCGCCGTCCCGTCAAGGCGGCCAAGTTCATCCAAGGGCAGCGTGCTCAATGTATGCGGCACCGAGATCAGCGCCGCGGCCTTCGCGTCGAACGACAGGCTGCAACTACCGTCTGGAGATGAAATGCGGAAGTTCTTGCCCGTTGGATCGATCGAGAAAATCGGCTTCCCGTTCAGCCGTTCGGCTTCCGCCTTGTCCATTACCTGCGGCAGATTGTCGTTGTCGATGACTTTACGTTCATCGCCGGTCGCAGGTTTCCGGTAGGTGCGCGCCAAGTCGCCCAGCGACACGTCTTCCTCCTGCGCCCATGCCCCAAAAGGACACAGGCAAATGAGAAGCACACCGGCAATCGTCGTCAGGTTGGGTAGGCGTGACATGCGGAGGAGGCGTTCTGCCCCTGCATGCATTCTATGAAATCAAGGAGGGTCGGTAACCATTACGAAAGGCACTTCGCCCGGCGAATCGCCACGCGGGCGCGCCCGGCAAAGTCCGGCGGCGAGGCGGGTCAGCTTACAGCAGGCCGCAATTTCGTAGCTGGCTCACCGGATCTACCACTGCCAACGGCTGGCGCCGGAACACCCAGCGCGCCATGGCAAAGCCTACTGCTGCAAAGCACACATGAATCAGTCTCATAGGTCCCCCACGAACAGCCGATTTTTCCTGCCACAGGGGGAGTGGTACTAGCTCAAATTACCGCTCCCCAATCAGGAGGTCAATGACCGAAAGGTGCCAGCTGACGGCACAAAAGTAACCCGCTGCTCCGCGTACCGGCCATAAAGCAACTCCGATCAAATCTCCCAATCTTGTTGCTGCGCTTGACTTTGCTAACCAATCCCCCTGACAATCGTCTCTTGTCTTACCGCCCTTCGGGGCATTCCTTTAAAGAGGTTCCCTCTTGTTCAGCTTCCGCATGTCCCCAGTATTGATTGCCCTATCGCTTGCCACCGTCGCTTTTGCCCAGACCAAGGTCCAGCCGACGATCTGGGCGTCTAAACCAGACGTCACTGGTTTCGAAAAGGTCGTCACCGACCATCTGGCAGCCGCCGACGCTTCCGTCGCCAAGCTGACTTCGGCCAAGGGCAATGGAGCCCGCACCATCTCCAGCACGCTGGTCCCTTTCGACGACGCCGTCCGGCATATCAATAGTGCCGCCTACCTTTCCACTCTCATGCAGCAGGTTCATCCCGATGCCACTTTCCGCGACCATGCCGAGCAAATGGTCCGCAAAGCCAGTGCCGCCCAGACCGCGCTCAGCCTGAATCGCGATGTTTATAAGGCCCTCTCTTCGCTCAAGCTCGCATCGTCGGATCCCGCCACTCGCTACTACGTTAAGCGCTACCTGCTGGAGTTCCGCCTTGCCGGTGTCGACAAGGACGATGCCACCCGCGCGCAGCTGAAAAAGCTCAACGACGATCTCACTGAGGAACAATCCTCGTTTGACCGCAACATCTCTGATGATCAAAAGCAGGTTGAGGTTACTGATGCCAAAGAACTCGACGGCCTGCCGCCCGATTACATCGAGCATCACAAGCCCGGCGCCGACGGAAAAATCATCATTACCACTAACTATCCCGACATCATTCCCGCCCTGACCTTCAGCAAGAGCGACCCGCTGCGCCGCCGCCTGTTCCTGGCCTTCAACACCCGCGCCTACCCGAAGAACAAAGAAGTCCTGGAAAACATGATGAAGACGCGATACCAGATCGCGACCTTGCTGGGTTATTCGTCCTGGGCTGACTACAACGCCGCCGACAAAATGATCAAGACTGGGGCAAATATCGGCGATTTCATTGAAAAGGTGCGCGCCGCGGCGGAACCGATTGCTAAGCGGGAGTTTGAAATGCAACTCGCCGAAAAGCGCAAAACCGTTCCGGAGGCCACCGAAATCAGCACTTACGAGACCTCCTTCCTCAGTGAGTCAGTTCGGCGCGCCCAATTCAACTTTGATTCCCAGGTCGTGCGCCCTTACCTTCCTTTCAACGAGGTCAGAAAAGGCATTCTTGACACCGCCGCCACGCTCTTCCATGTGACCTTCCGCCAGGAAGAAAACGCGCCCGCATGGGATCCCAGCGTCGAAACCTGGGACGTGTTTGACGCCGGCAAAATGATTGGCCGCTTCTACCTCGACATGCATCCCCGCGCGGGAAAGTTCAGCCACGCCGAAATGGCGCCGGTGCTCGATGGCATTCGCGGCAAGCAGTTGCCCGAAGCAACCCTGGTCTGCAACTTCCCCGCCCCGACTGCTGACGATCCCGGGCTGATGAACTACGGCGACGTAGTCACTTTCTTCCACGAGTTCGGCCACCTCATGCACCACATTCTCGGAGGCCAGCAACAGTGGGCGGGCATCACCGGAATCAGCATGGAAGGCGATTTCGTCGAAGCTCCGTCCCAAATGCTTGAAGAGTGGATGCGCAGCCCGCAGGTGCTTGCGACCTTCGCCCGCCACTATAAGACGGGCGAACCCATCCCGGCGGAACTGGTAGCCCGCATGAACCGCGCTTCGGCCTTTGGCCGCGGAATCTGGACCAGCCAGCAGGACAGTTACACCGCCTTGTCCTACGACATCTATAAGACGAAGCCCGACGACGTTGACCTCGAAGCCGTCACGCTTTCCGACACCATGAAGTACACGCCCTTTGTTCCATTGCCGGGCACCCACATGTACACGGCGTTCGGCCATCTCGCCGGATACTCATCTGCCTACTACACCTATCTTTGGGACAAAGTGATCGCCGAAGACTTTTTCGACCAGTTCGATCAGCACAACCTGCTCTCCGGCCCAGCTCCTATGCGTTATCGCCGTACGGTGCTGGAACCAGGCGGGTCCGTGTCGGCCAACACTCTGGTCAAGAATTTCCTTGGCCGCGAAGAAAACATGAAGGCCTTCGAGAAATGGATGGGGCAGGAGTTCGAGGCAGCTCCAGAACCAGCGCCCGCCGGAACCAACTAGAACGTTTGGGTGTCACGGCTGCGCAAGCCGCGAGCGGGAACTTTTGCGGGAACGAATAGTGCATGAACTCGCGTTGGAAGGGACCGCTTTATCTGAGATTCGGCGGAGCCTACCCTACCGCAATTCCACCGCCCTGCCGGTCCGAACCGACGCTCGGGCCGCATCCAGAATCTCCATCACTTGGACGTTTAGGCGACCCGCGAGCACGCCTTCCACAGGCCGCTTCTCGCGGATGCAATATAGAAGATACGCCGCCGGGTTGCTGACCTCATGCGGGAGGGGCTCAAGCTTCAGCGCCTCGCCGTTCAAATCAGCGTTCTGCTTCTCGGCTTCGCGCAGAAACAATTCCTTGCCCGTCGCCAGCAGGCTGCCCTTCGATCCAAAGACGTAGGTGCGGTCCATCCCATAAGGCCAGTCCCATGATGGCTCAATAATCACCGTCGCATCCGGATAGTCGAGCACGATGGTCGCATCGTCTTCCACGCGATTGTGCTGTTCCGTTTTCAAATTCTTCGCCGTTGCATACACTCGCGAAGGGCGCCCCTTCAGCCACACCGCCAGCTCGGCTCCGTAGCAGCCGAAATCCATCAGTGCGCCGCCCCCGTTTTTCTCGGGATCGTACAACCACGCGCCGAACTCCTTGGAAACTCCAATTTCCTTCGGACCCTGGTGCCCATACTGCACGACAATTTTCCGCACCGCACCGACCTCGTCCGCCTTCACCCGACGAAACAGATCATGCGTGGGAGCCGCCCACGCGTTCCAGTAATTCACCATCAGCTTTATTCCGGCCTGATCGGCCAGCCGCAGCATCTCTCTGGCGTCGGCGGCGGTCGTGGCCATGGGCTTCTCCATCGACACATCTATGTGCCGCTTTGAACACTCGCGCACGATCGCCAGATGCCGATCATTCTCCGTAGTAATGAACACCGCTTGCGGCTTAGCTTCATCCAGCATGCGAACGTAGTCGGGATAGAAGCCCGTGGTCGCGGGAATCTGCGCCTTTGCCTTGCTCACCAGTTCAGGATTCGGCTCGGCAATCGCCACCAGCACGGCGCCGGGTTCGTTGCTGATGTCGCGCAGCACTCCCCATACATGGTCATGATCCAGGCCAACCACCGCCACTCGGATGGGAGCCTGCTGCGCTGCGGCTACGGCGGCAAGAGAAAGCAGTACCGAAACGACGAAGCTTGCCGTCCGGGTGTTAGGAGCAAAAGTCTTATTGAGGCAGCGCATCGACCCTCCAAGGCTAAATCAGAAGTCGATGCCATTCTAGCCCTTAGTCGGTCGGGTCTGGCAGGTTGCTAATTGCCCGGCCATTCGTAGGGAAACAACTTGCCGGCGTCAGTTGGGCTCAGAGCGACGTTCGCAAGCGCAGCTGCGTGGGACATGGCGGGATCGCGCCCGTGCGCCAAGTCATCGGAGCTAGGAAGAAAGACCACGTCGGGCGTCACTCCGACCCGCTCAAGGCTCTTCCCGTCAGGAAGGACTAAGTCGGCCTCGGTAATCGACGCCCCGAAATAGTAAGCCGGATTACTTCCGGTTTGGTGAGGGTGGTATACCGCTTCCATGGTTGCTCCCGCCGTATGGTCGCCCAGGACGGTCCCCCGCTTCTGTATCTGGACTGTGCGGGCCAGCAGTTCCGAAGCTGACGCAGAGCCGCTATCGACCAGTACGATCAGGTTTCCGGCAAATACGTCGTGACGGTCACTCTTTGTCTCCAATGGCTTCGTGCCGGTACGGGTGATCCTGTCGGCGATCTTGATTTTTTTGTCAAACAAGCCGCCAAGCAGATACTGGAGCGTTTCCTCCGACCCTCCCGGACTTCCGCGCAAATCTAAAACGAGGGTCTTGTGCTTTCTGGCCCTGCTAATCAGTTCGTGTATTTCGAATTGGGCCTCGACAAATTCTGGAAGCTTCACAATCAACAGATCGTCGCCAAACTCTTTGTAGCGAACGCGCAGAAGGTGCCATTCCTTCTCCCTTTCCAGGCGCATGCGCCATTGCTCTTCACCCGTCATGTCGGTCATGTCGGCGATTTCCTTGGCAGGCTGTAACTGCGCCTTCAATTGCACCTCGCGCATCTTTCGCATCGGATCAAGCAGGTCAACAGTGAGCGAACGCATGGGCATGAGGTCATCGAGCGCATATTGCAGACGGACTATGCTGTCGCGGGTGGGTTCAAATCCTTCCAGGGTGAGGACTTGGTCGCCGGGCTTGACGCCCTTCGCCTCGGCGTCACTCCGCGGTTTTACCCGCGTCACCAGGCAACGATTGCCAATCATCTGATAGCGCCAGCCATACTCTTGCTTAATGGAGTGCCCAGGTGGAACGAAAAAGGCATGGGAGTCGTTGAGCGATTCGAACACGGCGGCGATGTCGGCGGTCGCGGCATCGTACGTGGGGGCCTGCGCAATCCTCTGTTTAGCTTCGTTTAATTTGGCATCCAGATTCAACTCCGTGGAACTTCGGATCGTAATAGTCCTTCCGAATATCCGTAACCAGATTGGACAGCATGGTCGTAGCCAACTCCCGCTGCCCGGGAGTAATGCGGGGACTTTGCGAAGGGGACGTCAAAGTCATGCTTCCTGCAGCGAAAGCAATGAAGATGGACCGCGGCCAGTTAGAGCCCCTAGGCAACACGGGTCTGCTCCTTATTCATGAGGACAGTACGAGACAGGCGTATCTTAACCTGGCAGTTAGTTCAGGCTCAAGGGCCTAATAGATTAGGCCGGGACCAGATAGAGCAACCTGATGCTCGAATAACTCAGACAGGTATGTTCCGCAGGTTCACGGAGACCATAGTTTCGTTTTGGACCACCCTACACCGCCCGCCCCAGCCGGAATGGAGCGCTCAGCAGCCGTGCAGGCAGCAGGATCACTGCCGTAACCATGGCCAGCGCTCCCTGCACCGCAATTCCGGCGATGCGGAACGGAAGCAGCAGCAGCCAGACGATCGGATATAAGACCAGTGCGGCCAACGCCAGCGGCCAGCAAAGAATAAACAAAATGCACCACAGGAAGAAGGCAGCCATAAAAACCTCCTCACAATGTTACGCGCCGCAGTCCGGGAAAGTTCAACGTGGCCGGCTGCCCCACGCGTGTAAAAACCCGGTTCACTTCGGTAACTTGTCGGTGCTTTTCCATCCGCCTAGCATGGCGGTATGCTGCGCAGTCTACTCCTAAGCCGCGAAGACGCAACGGTGCGCGTGATTGCACGCGGTTTCAAGGATTTCGAAGTCGAACTCGAGTCCTGTCCTGACCCAGAAGAGTTCGTAAGGCTTCTTCACCGCGCGAGGTTTGACGCCATCGTTATAGACGACGAAGTGGAAAATGCCCACACCATCGTCGGACAGTTGTCGACGATTCCGAGTTGCAGCAAAGCCGTGCGCATTGTCCTGGCTGAACCAAAAATCGCGATGCACAGCCTCTTCAAGACCGGAACCCAAGTTATGCTCTACAAGCCGCTATCGACCGAAAGGGTGCGCCAGGGACTGCGGGCGGTGCGGAACCTGATGGCCCGCGAACGCCGTCGTGGACCGCAGCGCATTTCAGCCATGGTCCCGGCCAGGATCAGCCCTCGTCACTCCCGGATTGCCGCCATCCAAGTATTGCTTGCCGATCTCAGCGATACCGGCGCTGCCATTCGATACGAAAAAGGCGATCTGCCCGTCACCGGAACTATCAATCTGGAATTCGCTCTTCCCGGCACCCCCGATCGCATCCATTGCCTTGCAGAACTTGTCTGGCAGGACTACCAGGGATCAGGGGGATTACGTTTTTCCGACATGCCCAATTTCGCCCGCCAGCAGTTGTCCGAATGGCTGAAAGAAAACCAGTCACTTTCCCGCCATGCCCACGCCGGATCGTAAAGTCCACTCGTTCGCGAGCGATACGATTGACGTTCAGTAGGTTCCAAGATGCACCCGCAACACCTGCGGCACTGAAGTAAACCTCAATCCCCAGTCCGTCCGTCTCCGTTCCAAATGCGAATCGCATGAAACGCCGCGCGCACGTCGCGGGCGGAAGGGACGATGGCGGTTTTATTCGAAAACTTCCGGCAGGACCCAAGAATTACATCGTCGAGGAAACGTCCCGCCGGATCGGCATAGACTGGTTCGCAACATCGAGATCGGACTCTATGTGTTTTGCGGCCACAATACCAAACTCAGTCCGCCCATGCCAAATATCCCGGCACCACTGCGCCGACCAGCGGCACAATGATCAGAATGCCCCACCAATCAGGTTTATTGCGGGCTTTAGCAATCTCCATCCACACAATAATTGACACCACGACATTCGCCAGCGGAACCAAAAACAAGACGAACCACCACCCCGGCTTCTTAGCGATTTCCAGCATCAGAAAAATATTTGCGATCGGAATCCAGGCCAGCCATGTGTTAGCCGCCCCTGTTTTTGTAGCGATGGTCCGCAGCGACAGGGCCATGTAAAGGTATGCGACTAACACCAACCCGAGCACGAAAAACAGCAGCGTACCCAGGATTGCCGGCGAGATCCGGCTCAGATCTTGCGCCGGCGCCGCACTCGATGCCAGCACCGTCCCAATCAATCCACCAACCAAACCCAACCGTGAGAACCGACCCCAACATGTTTTCATTTGAATGCCTCCTGGAACAAACAATCGAGCACTAAAACCTTCGTCCTTCAATTGCGCGAAGTATATATCGCGGAATTGCGCTCTCGACGTTTTTATTCCGGCCCTTGCAGAAACTCGCGTTCGTTTCCGGCACGACGTCTCAGTGAGGGAGTTATGGCACGAGCACTAGCCGCTTACAATTCCGTCGTCTTCCCACGAATGTCCGCATGCGCCGCACGTCCAGTCGAATTTCTCGACAGAGTAATCATCCCTTGAGGGACCTTCGCCGGCGTGTTCGAAGGCTACATCGGTCGAATGGCACTTCGGGCAGTGAATCGTCTGGCCTTCGTCCAAATCGGCGACCACGTCGTCCTTCGGTTCATCCTTCGGTTCGTATGCCTTGATCGCATTGACTGCCCACGGCACGCCGACGTTCATCACCTCAACCGAAACACCGCGGGCAAAATCCGATGTCACGCCATCCACTTGCGCCAATGCCCCCTGCGCCATCTCGGTCAACTCAGAAGGATTCTGCGCGAGTACGATCAACTCCTCGTCGGTCATCTGGCGATAATGTTCGGCGAGCCGAAGCGACTCATCTGCGGGCCCATGAATGTTCATTGGATTGCGCAACAAGTTACACGGTCTGGCGCTCGCATGCAAGGACAAGGCAGAAGATGCCGAGCTTGCTCAGAGGACAGCCGAGCGCGGCTTTCCCCACGTGGTTTTTGCTTTTGGGCGACGCCCGAGAGTCAACGACCAACATTGCGCGGGCAAATGCGCTCGCGCCGCATGCCCAGTTGACTTACTTGGCGATGCTGTCCGCGATGCCCGCAGCCACCGGCACCCGGAACGTTTCATGCTTGTACGCCTTCACCATCAGGAAAATCCAGAGCACCAGCGAGACCAGTCCGATCAGCAACGCGATCATGCTCATCAATCCAAACCCCAGCACGCCGCCCATCATACCGCCCATCACCCCTAGTGCGATCCGGATGATCGTCAGGCCGCCAAAAACTGCAATCGATTGGGCCGCCTGGAAACGCACCCATGGCCGTTTATCGATTAACAGAAAAACGATCCCGGTAATCCAACCCAGCACGTAACACAGAAGTCCCGCAACATTTTCCGCGAGGCCCTCCGTCGGCGATGCGGTAGCAACCGCTGCGGGGGCCGCGCCCTGGGCCGCCCCGCACTTCGGACAGAATCCCGCAGTGCCAACTTCTTGACCACACGATGCACAGAAAGCCATATCGTCCTCCCGGAAATTACAGTGGGCAGGAGACTACCAGAAGCCGCACAACAGCACAATGACGATTGCGGCGGGGTGTTGAGTCTAGTGTGGGTCGGACATTCCGGTCCCACGTTGTTGACTTTGGCTTGTGTGGCCGGGACATTCTTGTCCGCGCATCCTGCCCTTTGTGCCGCGGGGCCGTCGCGCGTGGCAACAATCACGCAGGCACACCCCGTCGGCTGTCCAACCGCGTCGCCCGCTCCTCCCCCGCCAAAAGAAAAAGCTCCGCAGCATGGCGGAGCTTTTCTCCAAACTCGTAGCCGTTCTTACTTCGACGGGCTGGTGGGCCCAACTTCTTTCTGGAACGTAACCGGGCTGTGCTGACGCTTTTCGCCCGCCTGGCCGGTTGCCGCACTCTTGGGCTGAGCGTTGGATGACGTGCTGTTTTCCGCAGCCTTCTGGTTATTCTGGCTGCTCGTTGCCGCCACGTCGGCTTTTCCGTCGCCGTTCACATCGCCCTTGGCAACCCGATCCGCCTTTCCGTCGCCGTCCAAGTCAGCTGGGGCAACCCGCACGCCACCGCTTTCCTTCTTGGCCGGTGTCTGCCAGTCGTCCTGCGCCGTGGTCTTCTTGGTGACAACGATTTCCGAAACCGAGGCCGCCGATGACTCTCTACCGCTCGCCTGCCCGGTCGCCAGATCGCGCGGCGCCTTTACGCTGCCACTCGGAGCCGCGTTCGCCCTCTTCCCGCTCATCTGTCCCGTCGCCATATCGCGCGCGGGTGTGGTCTGCGTCGTGCTTGCGGCCTTCTCTTTGGCCTGCTCCTGAGTGTTGCTCATGTTGGACTGCGCGCCTGCGATCACCGACGTGCAGGCAAGTGCTGCGATCAGAATCTTGTTGTTCATAGGTCTCCTTAAGAGTTCAACCCTGCTGACACGACGCAACCGTGAAGACTAGGCTTGCGAGCGCCTTCGCTCGCCACATCGGGCGAGTGCAGTGATGTTGGAAGGTTATGGCGAAGACGGCAAGTTACCGAAGTGCTCGGCGCAGTGGTGGGGGATGACACCGGAACGGCACGGCTGTAAGCCGTGCCCCTTTTTCAAGAGCAGCGCCAACTACTTCGTGCCCTGAATATTCTGCTTCAGCAACTCGCGAAGTTCGAAGGGGCGCCCGCTCCCCACGGACGTTGCTCCTCCAAAGAAAATGGGTCGGACACGAATGTCCGAGCCACATGTTCCTTGCTCACGGCTCATCGCTCGCAGCGGCGATCCTTGGTTCGCACAAACACCGTGCTCACTCAGGATACCCGCGGCGTCGAGAGCCAACGAAAAAGCCCAGCCTTTCGGCTGGGCTTTAGTTTTTGCGCCGTCAGGCGCGAACGCCTGGACGGCTAGTCCCTTAGTACCCCATGTCTCCCATGCCGCCGCCGTGGCCACCGGGCATTGACGGAGCTTCTTTCTTTTCCGGCAATTCCGAGATCAGAGCCTCAGTCGTAAGCATCAGCGAAGCGATTGATCCCGCATTCTGCAGCGCGGTACGAACTACCTTCGTCGGATCAAGCACGCCGGCCTTTACCAGGTCTTCGTAATCGTCCGTCAGCGCGTTGTAGCCGAAGTTCGGGTCTTTCGACTCGAGCACCTTGCCGAGAACGACGGCGCCTTCTTGTCCGGCGTTCTGGACAATCTGACGCAGTGGTTCCTGCATGGCGCGCTTTACCACGTTGACGCCGATCTGCTCGTCACCCTCGAGTTTCAACTTGTCGAGAGCGGCAGCCGAGCGGGCCAGAGCGACTCCGCCGCCCGGGACGATGCCTTCTTCAACGGCAGCGCGGGTGGCGTGCATCGCGTCTTCAACGCGGGCCTTCTTTTCCTTCATTTCGGTTTCGGTCGCGGCTCCAACTTTAATCACCGCCACGCCGCCAACCAGTTTCGCCAACCGCTCCTGCAACTTCTCGCGGTCATAGTCGCTGGTGGTCTTTTCAACCTGGCTGCGAATTTCCTTTACCCGGCCTTCGATCTCAGCGTGCTTGCCTTTGCCTTCGACGATGGTGGTGTTGTCCTTGTCGATGGTGATCTTCTTGGCCTGGCCGAGGTCGCCCACCTGCACGTTTTCCAGCTTAATGCCCAGATCTTCAGTGATGGCCTTGCCGCCCGTGAGGATGGCAATGTCCTGCAGCATAGCTTTGCGACGATCGCCAAAGCCCGGGGCCTTGACCGCAGCCACGTGCAGCGTGCCACGCAGCTTGTTCACCACCAGAGTCGCGAGCGCCTCGCCCTCAACGTCTTCTGCAATGATCACCAGCGGCTTGCCGCTCTTGGCGATCTGCTCGAGCAGCGGGAGCAGGTCCTTCATCGAAGAAATTTTCTTCTCGTTGATCAGGATGTAGGCATTCTCCAGCACTACTTCCATCCGCTCCGGATCGGTAACGAAGTACGGAGACAGATAGCCACGGTCGAACTGCATGCCTTCGACTACATCCAACTGGGTTTCGAGCGTGCGTGATTCTTCCACCGTGATGACGCCGTCCTTGCCGACCTTCTTCATGGCTTCGGCAATGATCTTGCCAATGGTCGAATCGTTGTTGGCGGAAATGGTGCCAACCTGGCCAATCATTTCGCCGGTGACGGGCTTCGACAGTTTGTCGAGTTCGCCCTTCTCGCGCTCGCCGTCTTTGTTGATCTTGCCGCAGACCACTTCAACGGCCTTCTCGATGCCACGCTTCAGGGCCATCGGATTGGCGCCCGCAGCAACCGTCTTCACGCCTTCGCGATAAATCGCCTGGGCGAGAACCGTGGCGGTGGTGGTGCCGTCGCCGGCAACGTCAGAAGTCTTGGAAGCGACTTCCTTCACCATCTGCGCGCCCATGTTCTCGAGCGTGTCTCTGAGTTCAATTTCTTTTGCGACGGTAACGCCGTCCTTGGTAATGGTGGGCGAACCGAATTTCTTGTCGATCACGACGTTGCGGCCCTTAGGACCGAGCGTGACTTTTACGGCATCAGCCAGAATATTGACGCCGCGCAGAATCGCCTGCCGGGATTCTTCTCCGTGAACAATTTGTTTTGCCATTTTCGTTTCTCCTAAAGAATTCAAAAATCTATGAAACCACTAAGGGCGCGAAGGTTCACGAAGGAACCCACGGCCTGAAGTCTCGTTTTCCTTCGTGTACCCTTGTGTCCTTTGTGGTTAATGCTCTTACGCAGGGCACACGAAGAAGTCGCAGCTACTTGCGCGATCCAACCGTCTCGCGCTTGTGGGCGCCGGTCAGGATGCCTAGAACTTCCTCTTCACGCATGATGATGAAGTCCTCGCCGTCCAGCTTGATTTCCGTTCCGGAATATTTGCCGAACAGAATGCGATCGCCTTCCTTCACATCGAGCGGACGAAGCTTGCCTTCTTCGCTCGTCTTGCCTTTGCCGGCGGAGACTACTTCGCCTTCCTGCGGCTTCTCTTTTGCTGAGTCGGGGATGATGATTCCGCCACGCGTGGTTTCGCCTTCTTCAATGCGACGTACCAGGATGCGGTCGTGGAGGGGAGTGAATTTGTTAGCCATGGTTCAGACTCCTTTTAGAATAGGTGCAGCTGGGTATTTCCAGAATTGGTTTGGTTGATAGCGACTATCGGGATCTCCGATTGTTAGCACTCAAGTCGCTAGAGTGCTAAGTATAGAAGGTAGTGTGGACGCCGTCAAGCGACGGGCTTATAATACTGCGTAAGTACTTGAAATATATAGCGTTCCAGCCTTGATCGGATCTTCGACTTCCGCGGACGTGCATCATGCAGTCCTAGCCGCGAAGCGGAGGCAGAATGCAGCCCGGGGCGCAAGCCCCGGGTGAAGCGCCTGGGAATGCCAAGCCCCTGAAGGGGCGAAAGAACAGCTGCCTCGAAAACTTCTCTTTCGTTCCTTCGGAGCTGGCAGTTGAATCACCAGGCACCACAGCTAGCGCCAGCCTACCGAACACCGGCAAAAGACTTTGGCTGCCGCATCAGCCGCACTGCTAGCAGTCCACCGAAAACCACATCAAATGCCCCACAAAAACCCGGCCACCATCCCGGCATGCCAGGGTTGTCGATAAAGAAATGATGGACGAAATCAAAAACCCCGTGCCCAACCAGAGCAGCGGCCACCAACCAGTAGTGTGTCTTGAATCCCAATACGGCAAACAGCAAAAAAACGGCCGCACCCATAATTTCAGCGATGAGTATGCGGCCTGGAGCTCCCATCGCGGCAAACAACACTTAGTAGAAGCCGACCACGATCAACACGGTGGAATAGAATGCCCGCTCACGGTCAAAGCCAACCACGGCAGCCAAAGCAGCCACTGCCAAAGCCAGGCCCGCACCTATCAAATATTCCACTCTCTGTCCTCCACGGGGAATTCCCCGTCACGCAACGCATCCGTTTCTCAGTGCACCGGCGGCGCAATCAACATTCGCACTCCCGTCGTCAACAAAACTATGCACAGGGTGCGGCGCAACCACAGCACCGGCACCCGCGTACTCAGGTAAGATCCGATCAGACCGCCAGGAATTGAACCAATCAGCAAGTACCCGACCAGCGAAGGATCAATGTTCCCCAGGCGGAAGTGCATCAGGCTGGTAACGCCGGTGAGCACAACTGCATGCGCAATGTCGGTGCCAACCATCACCTTCGGGGGAAAGCTGTAAAACAGCAGCAAAAGCATCATGATTATGCTGCCCGAGCCGACCGACGTCATGCCGACCAGAAAGCCTGCGACCAGCCCGATTACCGTCATTCCGGCAAACGACTTCGCCGTCGGCAGACGATTCGCCATCCCTTCTTCCAGCGTTCGTTGAAGCAACAGCAGCGTAGCCACCACGATCAGCAGAATTCCCACCGCTGATTTAATAAAATCATTGGCTCCAACTCCATACACTTCCCGGAGATGCATGAGCACGCGAATTCCAAGGATGGAGCCCGGAATACTTCCGGCCGAAAGCGCCAGCACCACCTTGCGCCGGACCGTGCCCTTGCTCAAGTGAACGGCGCTGGACGGAATCTTGGTGATGAAGTTGAACAGCGCGTCCGACCCCACCGCTTTGATCGCCGGCACATGCAACCCAAAGATCAGAATTGGCAGCAGCAGTACGCCGCCCCCAAGACCGGTCAGTCCTATAAGGGTGCCGACCATCAGCCCGATCAGAATCTTGATTACAGCGGGTTCCGTCATGAACAACCAATCTCCCTTCGTTACGGCTACGAACTCAACTGATCTCGCACCACCGGCGGCTTCACCAAAAACGCGAACACCAGCGCGACGGCGGATAAGACCGCTGCCGTGGTGAACGCAGCCTGATAATTCTTGAACTTGTCGAAGAGCTGTCCGCCGATGTATGGGCCGATGATTCCGGCGACACCCCAGGCAGTGAAGAGCATTCCGTAATTGATGCCCGCGTTTTTCGTGCCCCAGAAATCTGAAGTCGTGCTGGCGTTCACCGAAAGTTGCGTCCCGTAACACCAATAGACGACGAAGACCATGACGTAAAGCAGGCTGACGGTCGCGCCGGCCTTATAAAGCAGCGGCATCGCCACCACAGAAATTCCAATCATCAAACGAAGCACGTTAAGACGGCCCAGACTGTCGGAGAACCAGCCCGAGAGAATGCGGCCTCCTGCATTGCCGCCGGCGGCGACCACCAGCGTCATGGTCGCGAGCAGGTCGCTCGAAATTCCCTGGCTGCGCGCGAACGGGACCAGTTGGCTGATAACCATCAATCCCGCCGATGTGCCCAGAGCATAGGCCAGCCACAGAAAATAGAAACTCGAAGTCTGCAGAACTTCACCGGGCGTGTAGTCTTTCGCGGATAAGTTGGTCGCCGTCCGCGCCGGACTCCATCCCGCGGGACGATAGCCTGCTGGCGGATTCTTCAGCAGGAAAGCACCGATCATCGTCATCACAAAAAAGATCGCGCCCAGGATCATGAAAGTCTCGCGCCATCCGTAGGCCGGGATAAGAACTTTGCTCGACAGCGGGCCAAAAATCGCAGAACCGGCGCCGTATCCGCCGACGGCCAAGCCAACGGCCAGACCGCGCTTGTCAGGAAACCACTTCGCCATCACCGGGATTGGCGTGGCATAGCCGAAGCCATTGCCCAGCCCTCCGATTACGCCAAAACAAACGTACAGCCAGGTGAGCGAGTGCGTGTAAGAACAAAGGAAGAATCCGGTGCTTACGAGAACGCCGCCGGTAATCGAGATCCAGAACGGACCGAGCTTGTCCTGCAGTCGCCCGGCGAGGATGAAGCTCAGCGCGAAGACCGTGACCGCGACGGTAAAGGTAGTCGAAGTCTGGGATCGGGTCCAGTGGAATTCCTTTTCCAGCGGCGCAACAAACACGCTCCAGCCATACAGAGTGCCGAGGGCCATGTTCATCGAAAGGCCTCCCAGCACGCGCCACCAGCGGCTGGAATGGAATTCACTGGCGGCTTCGGTTCGGGTCGTCGTTGTCGTTGTAGTTGTCATTGTCATTGTGCCTGCCTTTGGGTTTGTCCGAAAGGCGCATTCAATGTACAGGAGGATCAAGGATTGGCCAAGCGTTGTCGCCGGATGGAATGAGAGCAATCTGGCTATCCGCAGAATGAAATGTCAGCCATCCCGGATATAATCCGGTGCTCAGTAGTACCCGTTTTCACTGAATCCTGTTCCTCGGCGAGGTCAAACCTTGTACGCTGCCCGTTTCTCAAGCCTTGTAGCACTCGGTCTTTCACTTGTCTCCGCGAGTCTCGTCGTCGCCCAGACTCCACCGGCGCCGCCGAAGCCGCAGTCCCCTTCTGCGTTCAGTCCACCGGTGCCGCACGTTAACCCGCCTCTGGGAGAAATTCCGCGCATGCCTGGGGACGGCAACGGCGCCTTCAAGACGCACGAGTATCGCGATCTGTTTGCCGAATTAGGTCACTCGCCTGCCGAGAGCCGCGCCAAAATCGAGAAAGCGTTTCAGCGACTCTTCCATGGCGACGGCCAGGAAGAGCGCCTTTACTTTGAGACTGGCGCAAACGCCAATGGGACGCTGGCTTACATCACCGACTGGGCGAACAACGACGCCCGCTCCGAGGGCATGAGCTACGGCATGATGATCGCCGTCCAACTCGACAAACGCCGCGAATTCGACGCGCTCTGGAATTGGGCGAACACTTACATGCTCGTCACCGATCCGAAAAACCCCGCGGTCGGGTATTTCGCATGGTCGATGAATACCGACGGTACCCCGCGCGCGACCGGCCCTGCGCCTGATGGCGAAGAGTATTTCGTAATGGCACTCTATTTCGCCGCGCATCGCTGGGGAAATGGGCAGGGCATTTACAACTACCAGACCGAGGCCGACAGAATTCTGCGCGGGATGCGGCACCACCCGGTCCTGACTGCGACGGGCCCGTTTCGCATACATCCTGAGGACGCGCCGTTTGTTCCGCCCGACCATCCCTGGCCCAGCCCGAACAACCAGCGCCAGCAGCAGGAAGCTGCAAAGAGCGGGAAGCCCACGCCGTTCTTTCATGCGCCGTGGGAACGCGTCGCGCGACCGCAGAGTATTGGCCCCATGGTCGATGAAGATCATTTCATGATTCGATTTGTCCCCAACGTCGATGTAAACTTTACCGACGCTTCCTATCATCTGCCCGCGTTTTATGAACTGTGGGCGCGCTGGGGCCCGCCTGAGGATCGTAACTTCTGGGCGAAAGCCGCCGACGTAAGCCGCGACATGTTCACCAAGATCACAGGCCCGAAGACCGGACTTACACCCGACAGCAATAATTTCGACGAAACCGAGATCATGCATCGCGATGGAACCGCCACCCCGTTCAGTTACGATTCCTGGCGCAGCGCGAGCAATTGGTCCGTGGATTTTTCGTGGTGGAAAAAGGACGCGCATGAGACCGCGCTCAGCGACCGCATTCAGAACTTTCTTTATGGGGAGGGTACTCACACATTTGTGGACCGCTACACCCTCGACGGCCATCCGCTTTCGACGCGCCACTCCGTCGGAATGCTCGCGACAACCGCAGTCGCCAGCCTTGCCGCCACCCCAGGGCCAGTTCCAAAAGCGTTTCTGGAGGAGCTATGGAACACGCCGGCGCCATCAGGCGAGCAGCGTTACTATGACGGCCTTCTTTATCTGATGAGCATGATGCACTGCAGCGGCACCTTCCGCATCTATTAAACCATCGGTCCAATTCCACCCTGGATGACAAGGCATCCGCGCGAGTTTAGAATCCTCGGGAGGACAGACTTCGGAATGAAATTCAAGCACACTGGGCTGGCGGTCTTGATTATCCTGGCGTTAGCTCTGCCAGCAACGGCAAAGAAGAAGCGGGAGCCTCCGCTTTCCACGGTGAGTTTTCTTGTGTTGCGCGATGAGAATGGCAAACCCGTCCGCAACGCGGCGGTGGTGATGCATATCGTGGCCGAAGACGGCAAGCAGACCGCCAACGGGCTGGAACTAAAAACCAGCGAAGAGGGAAAGGCCAGCTACGACGGCGTTCCCTACGGAAAGATGCGCATCCAAGTGCTGGCGCCCGGGTTCCAGACCTTCGGTGACGACTACGAGATTCACGACTTGACCCTCGATATTACGGTCAAATTGAAGCGCCCGGGAAGGCAGTACTCCATTTACGAAGATCATCCGACTGAAAAGAAGAAGGAAAAGGAAGAAAAGAAGTAGTTTTCTTCCGCCAAACGCGGAAGCGCTGCCTTTGATTCCTGCCCTTCGCGAAATAAGCTCATGGCTTTCTCAGCAAGCTTTCTGAAGACCGCGCGGATTGTAACGTCATTGGCAGGGATTGCCGGCATTTCTTTCTTTGCTCTCGCCGCACAAACCAATCGTCCGACACCACCTACTCGCGATCCGCATACGCCCGGCTACGTCAGCGCGAAGGAATTGCCTGACGGCGAAATCCCTCCCGCAGATGCCGACGGAAATTTCATCATCGGGCCTACGCATCGTCCTTCGCCGGAAGTTGCCTCCGACGGTAAGATCACGAACGGAACCGTGATCGAGTTCACCATGAACTCATCGGACAGCAAGATATATCCTGGCATCACGCGCGAGCCCAACACCTTCGGAACCCCAGACCCTGCCGACCCCGCAAAACTCATCGTGACCACTAGTCATCCTGCGCCCTACACCCGCAAGGTGGCAGTGTATGTGCCGAAACAGTATGTGGCCGGAACGGCGGCGCCGCTCATCGTCAGCACCGACGGCCCGGATCGATTTCTTTTTTCGACTCTAGACGCGCTCATCTCGCAACACAAACTTCCGGTGATGATTGCCGTTTCCCTCGCGAATGGCGGCGGCGACGCGCAAGGCAGCCAGCGCGGACTCGAGTTTGACACCATGTCCGGCAAGTTCGCTGAGTTCGTGGAACAGGAAGTTCTGCCGCGCGCCGAATCCGAAGCTCACGTAAGGTTCACCAAAGATCCGGAAGCACGAGCGGCCATGGGTTACAGCTCGGGAGCGGCGTGCGCGTTGAGTATGGCCTGGTATCACCCCGAGTGGTATCACCGTATTCTCTCGTATTCGGGGACGTTCATTAACCAGCAGTGGCCGCCCGATCCCAAAACGCCGCATGGAGCCTGGGGCTATCACGAGCGTCTGATTCCTGAGAGTCCGGCCAAGTCGATACGCATCTGGATGGAAGTCGGAGACCGCGACTTGTTCAATCCCAATGTAATGCGCGACAACATGCACGACTGGGTGCTGGCGAACCAGAACATGGCAAAAGTGCTCGCGGCCAAGGGATATCACTACCAGTTTGTGTTTGCGCGGAACGCCGTTCACGTAGACCGGCCAGTGGTGCAACAGACCTTGGCGGAAGCCCTGGAGTACTTGTGGCAGGGATACCGGCAGTAGCTGCCGGTCCAACCGGCGGTACTGATTAACGAGGAACACAGATGAACTACCTGCTCAAGACCGAACCCTCAACCTATTCCTTTGCAGATTTGCAGCGCGACCAAGAAACTATCTGGGACGGCGTCACCAATCCTGTCGCTCTGAAAAATCTGCGCGCCATGCAGCCCAAAGACGCGCTGATCATCTATCACACCGGTGACGAAAAAAGCGCCGTCGGAACGGCGAGCGTGGTTTCGGTGGACCTTGCCGACTCCAAGAATCCCCGCGTGAAGATCAAATCCGGCAAGGCGCTGCCGAAATCCGTGACGCTGGCTGAAATCAAAGCCCACAAACTGTTCGCCGATTCGCCACTCGTGCGCCAGGGCCGACTGAGTGTGGTTCCGCTTACCGACGCGCAAGTGCAATGGCTGGAGCGCGGCTAGCGCTTCCGCGGCTCCCTCAAAACCCGAACGTCACTCCATCTGCACCGCAAACGTGTAAGCGCCCGGCGCCAGCCGATAGACGTCCTGATCTCCGCGCTTGTCTGAAACCTTTGCCTCGCCGCTTTCCTTAAGCGGCTTTCCGTTGAGCATGTACTTCGCAGCTTGCTCCGGCGTCAACGGAAGCTCGGCGCTGGTGTTCGCCGGAATGGTGAGCCGCCACACTGCCGTCTTGCTCTCTACTTTCCATTCAGACTGGATTCGCCCATACGGCGAGTCGTACGCGAGATCCACCTGGCCCAGTTCCGCGCTGAAATTGGGGTGCAGATAAATGGTTTGGAAGCCCGGTCCGGACGACGCCGTATCGATTCCCGCAGCATAGCGGTAGATCCAGTCGGCTACTGCGCCGTAGGCATAGTGGTTGTAGGAATTCATACTGGGATCGCTCTTTTTTTCGTCGCCGTTCCACCGCTCCCACATAGTCGTGGCGCCGTGCTCCACCAGATAGCCCCACGACGGATGCTGCGTGCTGAGCAGCAGCCGATACGCGATGTCGCTGTGGCCGGTTTCCGTCAGCGCCGCAAGAAGATAAGGAGTGCCAAGAAATCCCGTCCCCAGGCGCCAGTGGTTAGCTTCCAGCAGCTTTACCAGGTGTTCGGCGGCTTTTGCGCGCAGTTCCTCGGGAACCAGATTCATATGCAGCGCCAGCACATAACCGGTCTGGCTTTCTTTAAGCATCGTCCCTGCAGTGTCGCCCGGCGCCGGAATGGAAGGGGACGAGGACGCGCTCGGCCCCACCGTGCCATCATCGTGCACATACGCTTTGATGAATGCAGCTTTGATCGCTTCGAAGTTGCTGCGATAGCGTTCTTCATCTTCGCCGCGGCCCAAAGCGTGGGCCATCTGCGCCATCAGCGATGAATCGTACGCCCAGTACGCAGTAGCCAGCAGGTCTTCCGCCGTTGAGCCTTCCGGTGAGAGCCAGTCGCCGTAGGGGATGCCGAACTGGTTTCGCCAGAGGTGGTCGGAGTTGGCGGCCTCGATCGCGGCAAGATATTTCTGCATGGCGTCCCAGTTCTGTTCAAGCACGCGCTTGTCCCCATACTGCACCCATGCAGTCCACGGAATAATCACGCCGGCATCGGCCCATCCGGCAGCAAAGCCATCGTTCTCGGAGTACACGCCGGGAGCAAACTGCGCATACATCGGCGTGCTGGTTTGGGTCACACGAAGATCGCCGGCGAACTTTCGCGAAAAAGCTTCAATGCCCATGTTGTAGACCGCAGCGCGCCAGAAGACCTGCGCATCGCCCGTCCATCCCAGGCGTTCGTCACGCTGCGGACAGTCGGTAGGCACGCCCACAAAGTTCGATCGCTGGCCCCAGAGGATGTTGCTCCACAACTGATTAAGCATCTGGCTCCCGGTTTTCAGTTCGACGGTAAGAGGAGCGTCGGTGTGAAAGACTTCAACCTTCACCGAGTCGAGCGCCGGCTCTTCCGGAAGGCCTGTGACCTCGACATAGCGAAATCCGTGGAAGGTGAAGTTCGGCTGAAATTCCTCGACTCCCTTGCCCGCAAAAATCATGCGATCCGTCGTCAGGGCATTGCGAAGATTCTCGGTATAAATGCTGCCATCGGCGTTGGCGAGTTCGGCGAAGCGCAGTTGCACCACGGTTCCGGCAGGACCTTGGGCGCTGATGCGCGCCACGCCCGCGAGGTTCTGTCCGAAATCGAAGACGTAAGTGCCGTCCTTAGGGCTCGTCATGCTCTTGGCAACGAGTTCCCTCTCGACGCGAATTGGCGGGAAAGATTGCCACTCAATGGCGATGTCTTGCACCGACGGCGTCTCGATCGGATGCCATGACTCGTCGTTGAAATTGGCCGTATCCCATCCCGCTTGCACGCGGCGCGCGTCGAAGGTTTCCCCGTTGTAGATTTCGGCGGAGGTCGTCGCGGAATCTTCCGCCTTCCACGTATCGCCGGTATTGATCCATTGCACCGAGCCGTCGCCGTGTTCAATGCGCAGTTGCGCCCGCAGCGCGGGAGGCGTGGTTCCATAGTTGTTGGCCTGCGTGACCCATGTGAGCGGCGTGGAATACCAGCCCGGCGCAAGCAGCGCGGCAATGGCGTTCGGTCCCGCCTTCAAAAAAGCCGTCACGTCATAGGCCTGATAAGGAACGTGGTGGCGGAAGTCCATCCAGCCGGGAGCAAGCACCTGATCGCCGACCGCCTTCCCGTTGATGCGAAATTTGTATGCGCCCAGCGCAGTGGCGTACAGACGCGCGGAAACGATCGGTTTCGCTATCGAAAAAACACTTCGCAGCGCGGCGACAGGCGCCGTCGCCCAGGCGTTGCCCACCACCTCGCTGCCAAGTCCCGTGCGCCCGGGATAACTTTCTGCCGCAGGCCATGAAGCGTCGTCGAAATCGGGCGCGACCCACCCTTCGGCCGCGGTGCGCGACGATTTCCATCCGCTCGCAGAGGTCTTATACGTGACGCTCTTGCCGTCGGCGAGTTGCACGTAAATCGTCGCACTGAACAAAGCAGGTGCAGTGGGCGAAGCTTTGTAGTGCAAAACCTCAGCCGCCACGGTGTTGCTCCCGCTGTGGACCGCGGAGGTGATGTCGTAAACCGAGTACGTGCGCCAGGGAAGATTGTTCCAGGCCGGCCACGGCTGAAGCTGTGACTTCTGTGCGCCGTTGATCCAGATCGCCTCCGTGTCTTGTCCGGTGATGTGGAGCTTGGCCGTGCGGGCGCTCGCGGGAAAGTCAAACCTAAACCGGAAGTAGAAGTGGGCGTCCTTGCTGTCGCTCGGCGTCGCAGCGGAGGACGCCGGAGTAGTGATCCATTCAGCATTGGCGGCGCGAACGCTATGGTGTTCGTCGTCTTCATAGCTGATCCACTTCGCCTGCCAATTGGATTGGTCCAGCATTCCCGTCTCCCACCACGCAGCATCGCTCGGAGGATAAAGCTTGCCGTCGCGGTCCCACGCCTTTACCCGCCAGTAATAACGTTTATAAGGAACCAGCACTGGGCCGGCGTAACGCAAATCGACGGATTGGTTCGACTCGACACGGCCGCTGTCCCACACGTCGGGCTTACCCGACGCGAGAAGGGCAGGAGTTGTCGCAACCTGGACTTCATATGCAGTCTGGGCCGCGCCCGCGCGCGAATCCTGCAATTGCCAGGACAGCGCGGGCTTAGGTTCGTCCATCCCGAGCGGACTGACTAGAGATTCGCAGGTCAAATGAGCCGGCTTCGCGGGTATGGTTGCCGCAAACAGGTTGCCGATGAGCCAAAGAAAAATAGTGAACTTCAAAAGAGAACGGGCGGGCATGTTCAGCATGAACGACAACCTCCGGGTTCGAAGCGCCACACAAGAATATGCCTCGCGAGGCATTTCGCGGCGTATCCCGGTCGCGTGTTTCCCAATGCGAAACGGTGCTGGTGACGGTGGGTTTGTCTGCCTGCTTCTGAAACGGGAACTCTATTTCGAAGGCACCGCCGTGAAGTCTCCCATCACACTCATTGGTTGAACTTCCACCGTGCCCGCAATCTTGGAATCCTTATCCAACGTGCCGGTGTAAACCAGCGTCAGCGGACTGCCGTTGTATTCGGTTTTCAGGCTCCAGGTAACGTTGGTGCCGCCGATCTTGCCGATGATCTGCACCGTACCCTGCTCCACCGAACAGGTTCCTGACAATTCTTTGTCCGTCTGGGTCAAGGTGCAGTCCTGATCGCTTTCGTTGCCCGCGATGCTGTTGTGTACCTTCCATTTTCCGCTTAGCGACGGAGCGTCAGCGGCGGAAACGCTTCTCGCGGCAAACGCCAACAGGAGCAGCAGGGCAACAGCTTTCATGGAGCAAACCTTTCTGGAACTGGAAGTATCCCCTTCTTCGTAAAATCGGATGCCAGCATAGTCCGGCCGCTGCGGATCGTCAAGACTACCCCTGCGGCAGATCCAACTCGCTCACCCGTTCGAAAAAAACCAACCCTTCGCCGAGCGCGCGAGCGCGAGACGCGATAATATACCCGATTGCTGCCATTATCGATTTAGATGCAGGGGGAACGAAATGTTGAAATCCAATTTTCGAATTCTTGTCGCCGTCGTTGGGTTGGCCGTGCCCCGGTTGTGGTCGCAAAGCTCCGAGCAGCCCGCATACTTGAACACTGCCTTGCCCGCCGAGCAAAGAGCAGCCGACCTGGTGCACCGCATGACGGTGGAAGAAAAGGTCACGCAACTCGTCAACCAGGCCAGAGCCGTGCCCCGGCTGAACATTCCATCGTACGACTGGTGGAGCGAAGCATCCCACGGAGTCGCTAACACGGGCGGCATTACGGAATATCCCAACCCTACGGGCCTGGCAGCGACCTTCGACCCTGACAGCATTCATAAGATGGGCATTCAGATCGGAACCGAAGGGCGCATCAAGAACGTCCAAGCTGTCCGCAAGAACGGCGGCCACAGCAACATTTTTGAGGGCCTGGATTTCTGGGCGCCGAACATCAACATTTTTCGCGATCCCCGCTGGGGTCGCGGTCAGGAAACCTTTGGAGAGGATCCGTTCCTCACTTCGCGCTTGGGCGTGGCCTTCGTCACCGGAATGCAAGGTGACGATCCCAAATACTACCGCGTGATTTCAACTCCAAAGCACTTCGCGGTCCACAGCGGGCCCGAACCATCCCGTCATACCGATGATGTGAAGGTCAGCAAGCATGACGAGATCGATACCTATCTGCCCGCGTTTCGCGCAACCGTTACCGAGGCCAAAGCCGGATCCGTAATGTGCGCCTACAACAGCATTAACGGGCAGCCCGCGTGCGCAAACGAATTTCTGCTGCAGGACCAGCTGCGCGGCAAGTGGCATTTTCAGGGCTACGTAGTTTCAGACTGCGGCGCCGTCGTGAACATTTTCGTAGATCATCACTTCACCAAAACGCAGGCAGAGGCTTCTGCGCTGTCCCTTCAACGCGGCATGGACAACGAATGCATCGACTTCACCGCCCAGGTCAACGACGATCACGATTACAAGCCCTACTACGACGCTTACAAGCAGGGGTTTCTGAAGGAGAGCGAAATTGATCGGGCGCTGGTTCGGCTGTTCACCGCGCGGATGAAGCTCGGCATGTTCGATCCGCCGGAAATGGTGCCGTATTCAAAGATCGACGAGAAAGAACTCGACAGCCCCGAGCATCGCGCCATGGCGCTGAAGTTGGCCAACGAGTCGATTGTGCTGCTGAAGAACGACGGAACTCTCCCTCTGAAAAAGGGCGCCACGAAGATCGCAGTCGTCGGGCCCCTGGCCGACCAGGCCAGGTATCTGCTGGGCAACTACAACGGCACGCCGTCACACACGGTTTCGATCATGGAAGGGTTGAAAGCCGAGTTACCGGACGCCCAAATCACGTTCGTGCCCGGAACCCAGTTCCTGCGAAACGACGGAGAACTGGTGCCGGCATCTGCCCTGAGCACGCTGGATGGCCAGCCCGGCGTGAATGTCCAGTTCTCTACCGGAAACCCGTTTGAACGAAAGTTCACTCCGCTCGCCAGGCAGCAGGCCAGCACAATTGATCTGAAAGCAGCAGACATGCCTTCGGAAGCCGCCGGCAAACATCCGCTGATGGTGGAGTGGAGCGGCCTTCTCACCCCAACCGAGACCGGTGAGTACAACCTTGGAGTGCGGTTCGCGGCTGGGTTCACTCGCCTCTTCGTTGACGGCAAACAGATCGCACAAGGATGGTCCGGCGAGCATGACGGCCTGCAGGCGAAGACCGGACGTGTCCATCTTGAGCAGGGGAAGAAAGTTGCCATCAAGGTTGACTACGGTCAGTTCGGTGAAGGGGACGCCCGCACCCAATTGATATGGGCGAAGTACGATCCCAACCCTTCCCCCGAGGCCATTGAGGCGGCGAAAAACGCAGACGTAGTTGTGGCGGTCCTCGGCATCACCAGCGAACTGGAAGGCGAAGAAATGCCGGTCAGTGAGGAAGGATTCATAGGCGGCGACCGCACCAGCCTTAACCTTCCCAAGCCTGAAGAGGCGTTGCTTGAGGCCCTCACGGCTACGGGTAAACCGGTTGTGCTTGTGCTGTCGGGCGGTAGCGCACTGGCAGTGAACTGGGCCAACCAGCATGTGAATGCGATCCTCGACGGTTGGTATCCGGGCGAGCAAGGCGGTACCGCGATTGCCCAAACGCTCTCGGGAAAGAACAATCCTGCGGGACGCCTGCCAGTCACGTTCTACACCGGAGTGGATCAATTGCCCGACTTCAAGGACTACGCGATGAAGGGCCGCACCTACCGCTACTTCGAAGGCAAGCCACTCTATCCCTTTGGATATGGCCTCACCTACACCAAGTTCGCCTACAGCGGGCTGAAGCTTGCGAAGAGCGCCATCAAGGCGGGTGATCCGTTGATGGCAGAAGTGAAAGTGACCAACGCCGGTAAGGTTGACGGCGATGAAGTTGCGCAGTTGTACCTCTCATTCCCCAACGTGCCCGGCGCTCCATTGCGCGCTCTGCGCGGATTCAAGCGCGTCCATCTGAAGGCGGGCGAATCGCTGAAAGTACGCTTCGAGCTCAAAGATCGCGACCTCAGTATGGTGAACGAAGCTGGTGATCCGATCATCGCCGAAGGAAAATATTCAGTGTCAGTTGGCGGCGGACAGCCAAACACCGATGCCCCGGCGGTTGCGGGAACCTTCCAGGTGAAAGGGACGAAGACGCTGCCGGAATAACCGTTGCTATGCCACTTCCGCTTAAAAGCAGGAGGAGGTGCGGGACTGACCGCCAAGCACAGGACGATCAAACACAAGAACCGCATCTACGTGGACGGCCATTCATACCAATATCGTGGAATCTGCGTTTTCGCTGCTCAAGCGCGGCATCGTCGAAACTTGGCATCGTATCTCTGCAAAACACTTGCAAGCCTACTTGACGAAATGACGTGGCGGTTTAATAACCGCAAGAACCCCTACCTGTTCCGCGATACAGCGTTTCGCGCTGGCTATGACTCAGGTCGCGGGGAAGCGGCTTACGTACAGCCAACTCACAGGCAAGGACGAATCGCCGCGCTACCAAACGACAGGGACGCGGGAAGCGGAAGTCCCGTTCTAGTCCTTGTCGGAGCGTTTCGGTTTGCGTAAAGTAACAGTTTGCTTCTTTACCTTCTTGCTTGGGAGGATGGCAACTTTGGTACCTGAAAAAGAGCCTTCATCCCACGCTCGAAGTTCTCTTTCGCCTCTGGGCCTTCTCGGTGTCCTGGCATTTAGTTTCATTCTACGCGCCATGACAAAGAAATCTAAAAGGCTAAAACCGGGAAACCCACAACAAGATTCCGCACGCTCCATATCCCCACAGCCCCACGCCGGAAATGAAAGCGCTAAAAGACCATCCCCAGGTCGCCCGACTGTTACCGTCGAGCATATTGAACCACCCCCAAAAGAGTCCGGTGATCCCAACGATGGCAGAAAGAAGAAACTGAGTCGGTGGAAGATAATGAAAAGAGTCATGCAGGGCGCTGGCTTGGCGGTTCTCGTTATTTACACGACCTTCGCTGGCCTGCAATGGTGTGCTATGAACAGCGGAATTAGACTCACACTGCAACAATTGGCCGATAATCAAGTGGTACAAGCTGCTCAATTGACCGTTGATGGCGCTGCCACAATGGTTCCGGACTCGCAAGCGAAATACATCGCTAGGGTTACGTACAAAATCTGTAATTCCGGTAACAGCGTCGCGAATGAGGTCGGTGTCAATCAGGGAGGCTGGACCAGTAGTCACGACATGCGTCTCTCCAAGGGAACGGGTTCTCCGCAACCAAATCCAAACGGATTCAGTGTTGCTCCCCATGCCTGTACTCAAGAGACCACCTATGACACTGGAATTCCAGAGATCATAGACAGTGGACGTTTCTATTATTTCTCTGTAGTTGTCGCCTACCGAGATATCTTCACGCACCCCGCGCAGACTGGGCTCTGCCTTGTCCGAGAACCCACAACTGGAAACTTTTACCCTTGCCCATACAAATAGCCCCGTCACGGCAATCCCGTCTAAACACAGGCATGTGAGCCAAGTATGTAGATGCCCTAACAGGTGATAATCCCGACGCCTGGTTTCGTTAACTGGATTGTCGTTCCCCGGTTAGCTCGATTTTCCGCGTGCGTCGGCGTAGAATGTATGAAGAGGTCCACCGCTCATGGTTGATACCGAAAATCCAAGCACTACACTGCCAGGGACCGTAGAGAAAATTATTAAGCCCTTTTTCCCGGGCGATCCCGAAAAAGCCCAGATTTCCGTCGAAGGTGGCGACCATCTCTACCGGGAAATTCGCATCGAAAACAGCATGACGAACTCAGAGGGCGAGACCGTCACTTTGAAAGAGGGCGCGGAAGTAAACATCATCATCGAAGCAGTCCCGGAAGAAACGACTCCCAAACCTGCCTCCACCCTATAATCCCGCCTCTATCCTTGACCGCGGATCAAGCAGGTCCCGCAGAGCGTCGCCGATAAAGTTGAACGACAGCACGGCGAGCATCACCGCCAGTGCTGGGAACAGGACTAGATGCGGCGCGTCGAACAGGTGGGAGCGACCGTCGTTCAGCATGGCTCCCCATGAAGCCGTAGGCGGGGGAACGCCCAATCCCAAAAAGCTCATGGTCGCTTCGGCGAGAATAGCTCCCGCCATTCCGATCGCCGCCTGCACAATCACCGGCTGAACAATGTTCGGCAGAATGTGACGAAGCAAAATGCGGCTGTCGGTCGCTCCCAGGGCGCGGGCTGCCTCCACGTATTCCTTTTCACGAGCCGCGAGAACCTGTGCGCGGACCAGCCGGGCGTATCCCACCCACCCACCCAGCGAGAGCGCAAATACAAGATTGAAAATCCCCGGACCGCGGAATGCAACGAACGCAATCGCAATCAGAATGCCGGGGAACGACATGAAGGCGTTCATCAGAATGATGTTCACGAAGCGGTCGATCGGGCCGCCGTAGTATCCGGCAATGGACCCGACAATCAGCCCAATGCCAAGCGACGCCGCCACCACGCACCCGCCCACCACCATGGAAATTCGCGACCCGTAAATGATGCGCGAGAAAATATCGCGGCCCAGTTCGTCCGAGCCGAACAGTTGATTCCACGACGGATGCGCCAGCCGCGTAGCCAGTTCAATGTGCGCCGGGTCCTGCGGCGCGAGCCATGGCGCAAACACCGCGCAGGTTACAAACAGGACGACAAAGACGACGCCGACAGCCGCGAGCGGGTTCTTCCGCACCACGCGGCGGATCGAAATGTTTTCTGCGCCCACTGCGCTATTGTGCCACGCAATCGAGGTTGTGCGAATGCCCGACGAAATCAAACTTCATTTTCTGCCAAACACTTCTTTGAGCAGCGTGGTCGTTTGGGCGGCGGGGTTTTTGCGAATCTGCCTCTCCTGCTCTCCCAGCATGTAGAAGAGGCCATCGAGGGTTTTGCCAACAACGTATTTATTGATGTCGAGTTGCGCCGCGATCGCGCTGCCGCCGGGGGCGCTCTTCACCACCCGATCGTACTGCTGTACGACGCCAACGTGCTCCATGGAAGTTTGCACGATGGGCGTGAACGCCGTGGTGAGATCTGTAGAACTCGTCCGCTTGAAATATTCGGTGGCAGCGGTGTCGCTGCCGGTGAGGATTCTGCGCGCATCGTCGAAGGACATCTTCTTTAGTGCGTCGAGAAAGATCTGTTTGGCCTGCGGCGTGGCCTGCTCGGCAGCGCGGTTCATGCCGACTTCGAGTTCGTCGACTCTGGCGCCCATGCCCAGCATGCGCATCCCGTTGCCGACGCTTTTCAGTTTCGGCGGGAGCAGAATCTTAATAGCCGCGTTTTTCAGGAAACCATCGGGCTTGCCGGTGAGCGACACAGCTTTCCCGGTGCTGACCTGAAGCGCCTGCTTCAAGCCGGCGGTAATTTTTTCATCGCTCAACCCGGAGGTGTCGCGGTGCCCCAGAGTTTCGCCGGCTTGCTTAAGAATGTCGCCGAATTGCGCCGAGCTTAGCGTGCAGCAGCTAACACACAAAATGGCGCTGACCAGAAAAGCCCGCATGACGGCACCTCACTGAAACGAGTAAGGACTGATTCTAGCCCAAATCGCGCGCCCTACCGCGTTCGCGATCAATTGCCCGACTTCCCCGCGGAGTCACCATACTCCCAGTCAAAGGGAACGCCAGTATCGCCAAGAATGAATCGGACCAGCTTGTCGAATCCCGCTTCGGAGCGTACATCGTTCGACAGAATCACCGCGCAGCGCCTGGCCTTTTCCAGGCAAACCATGGTGTTGGCGGTCTGTCCGTCATGCCCGCCTTTATAAAAGCCGTGGCCCTGCGGGCCATCGAAAACCACCACACCCAGGCCTGCGTAAAGATCCTTGCGTTGTTCGCTCACCGGCAGGTCGGCGCCAAACATCGGAAATTGATGCGCCGTCGTGATGTGCAATTGCGGCCTGAGCATTTCCGCACGTGACGCCGCGCTTAAGCCGTCGCCCCGCACCAGGGCCGCCGCAAATTTCGAGAAATCCGAGATGGTTGTGTCCATCGAACCCGCCGCCCGCACCTTGCTGCGCTGGTCATGCTCCTGCGGCTGGTCTTGGTCGTTCCAACCGTCGGCAAGATTGTCCGCAAAGTCGCTCCTCCATACCAGGCTGGTACGCGCCATCCCCAGCTGGTCGAAGGTCGATTTGGTCAAATCGCCGACGTCCAACCCCAGTCCTTGCGCGGAGCGGCCGTGCTCGATTACAAATTGCAACAGAATCATTCCCTCCCCGGAATAGCTGAAGCGCGTTCCCGGCTCGAAATGAATATGCAGTTTGTGGTCTGGTTCCAGGAACCAGAAATTGCTGAACCCTGTGGAATGCGTCAGGCACATACGCGGCGTGATCTTTTCCCACCGCGGGTCATCGGCCAGATCTTTATAAGGCCCGTACTTGTTCGGAAACACCGAGTCAGGTCCATAAGTCGGCAGCGGCTTTTCGAGATCGTCTTTGAGCGGCGTGTCGAGCCGCAGCTTGCCGCGGTCCACGAGTTGCATCACCGTGTAGGCGAATACCGTCTTAGTCAGCGACGCGCCATACATTACAGTCTCCGTCGTCAGCGGATCGCCTTTGGCGTTACGAATGCCATAGGCATGCACATATCCCACTTTTCCATGATCGATGACCGCCACTGCCATGCCCTTGGCGTGACTTTCAGTCATGATCTTCTTCACTTCGTCATCAATGGCCGTGCCCTTAGGGATTCCCCGCGCCGCAGCCGTGACCACCCAGCCGCAGACGAGAATCAACAAAACGCACAGAGCCGTTCGCTTCCTCTTCATTGAAGCCCCTCTTCATAAAGCTTATACGCAAAGAGTGCCCGGCCCGGCGAAACGATAATCTCGTCGCGGCCGCGCAGGCGGCTTTGGGATTCGGGATTCGCCTGGTACCCCTGTTCCTCGGTTTATACCCTGGTGGAAGGGGTGCTTCGCCCAGTCCCTAAACCCACCCTTCCCGTATTTTGGGAAGCGTGGAGGCTAAGAAGCGCTGTCGTTTCCAAATACAAAGGCCGCCTTTCGGCGGCCTTTAACATGCCTAATCCACTAGCAACGAACTTAGTCCCCCGACACCGGCTCAGCCACTTCCGGCTTGGTTTCCGGAGCGGCATGGCCGTTTCCGTTGCTGTGACCATTGCCATTGCCATTGCCGTTCGGTTTCATCAGCGAGTCGAGCGAAATGAATCCGCCCTCGGACTTTACCGGCGTCTCCTTCAATACTACTTCGCGATACAACGACGCCATGCGCGCGTTGTAAGCTGCGTCGTTCTTCTCCGGCCCGCGGGCTTGCGGCGTGCCCTCAATATCGCCGTTCCCGTTAGCGCTTGCAGCTTTGGCCTTCGCATCCCGCGCCCGCTTCTTTTCCTCGCCAGCGTTCTTCGCGATGCCCAGCTTATCCAGATCGTGCTGCACGTCCTGGGTAAGGATTCCCTCGCGCAGGTATAGCGAGTGCTCGTTCACTTCCATGGCGACGTTCTTGCCGCCGGCAAAGATTTCATGCCGCCCGTGCTCTTCGTACCACTTGGTGAGTGTGGCCGTCATGTGCATCTTTTCGATAATGTTGCGCCATCCCACGCCGGTGTTGTACGCGCAGAAGGAAATTTCGCCTTCCTGCGTGGCGTAAGGAATGATGCACTGCTCAGTGCGGCGGAAATCGTAATTGAACAGGTCCTGGAACCACATTCCCGCGATGAACAGAAAGTTCCAGCGGTCATTGCGGCGCTTCATCACGTCGTCAATGCTGCGGTCCGGGCCGACTTTGCCATAGTTCTTGCCCGTCGCGTTGAAGTTCTTGTCAAACTTCTTCAGCAGATCCATCAGCTTGAAGTGCTTCGGCGACTGGAACGGATCGTAGTTCTTCATCAGGCAAAGCGCCATGCCCACGATGGTCAAAAACTTTCCCCGCGCCGCGTCATTCACCTTGGCAATATCTTTTGCCAACTGGTCGCCCTTCAGGAATGCCGTCACCGGCACCGCTTCCTTAGTTTCTTTGTCAATCATCACCGCCATCCCCGTCCCGCAATTCGGATGACAGCCGCAGGAGAGTTGGCCCCAATCGTTTTTGAGGTCGTTCACGTGCATCAGGTCAGCCCAATCGCTGAATGTGGACATGAAGCTGATGGGGAACCAGTCGCGGGAGGGCTCGCCGAGGCCGGTCTGGTTTTTGACGTCGTGCGCGAGGTGGGAGAGGGTGTAGCGCTGCGCCTGACGGCGGTCGTCGGTAACGGCTTCGTCGCGGCCAGTAAAACTCACCGGCTGGAACGACAGGAAGCCGATCTTTCTGGGATTGTCGAGCGCGAACTGAATGATGCGTCCGACCTGCTCGTTGTTGATGCCGTTCACAATGGTGACGACGGGAACGATTTCGACTCCAGCGCGGTGCAGGTTGTCGATGGCCTTCAGTTTCACGTCAAACAGGTTGCCAACTTTGCGGTGCGCGTTGGCAGCGTTGCCGATGCCATCGAACTGAAGATACGCATAACGCATTCCGGCTTCAGCGGCCTGCTGCGCGAACTCAAAGCTCTTCGCGAATTCGATGCCGTTAGTCGCAGCCTGCACCGAGTTGTATCCCACCTTGCGGGCGTAGCGGACAGCGTCCAAAAAGTAGGGGGACAACGTCGGCTCGCCGCCGGAGAACTGGACGCTCATCTGACGACGCGGCTTAATCGTAATCGCGTTGTCGAGCATGGTCTTGATTTCTTCCCACTGCAGTTCGTGGACGAATCCAACCTGGTTCGCGTCCATAAAGCAGGGATCGCACATCATATTGCAGCGGTTGGTAAGGTCAATCGTCAGCACCGAGCCGCGGCCGTACTTCACGGTCGAGGTGCCGTGGTGGTGCAGCTTCTCGTCGTTGTGGGCAGCAATATCGCGGCCGGGGAAAACGTCTTCGAGATGCTTCGAGAATTCGGTATCGATCGACATCACGTCTTCGAAGTGGCCATGCTTCGGGCAGTCTTTCACCATCAGAATCTTGCCGTCGCGCTCAATGATTGTGGCTTTGATTTCGCCGACTTTTTCGTTGAGCAGAACTTCGTGGGGAAGATAGCCGTCGAGAATCTGCTGGCGGATTTCGGGCACGCACTTGGGGCAGAGCGAATCAGTCGAGCGCGGCCAGCCCAGCGGAGGCTTCGATTTCTGATACGACTTGAGCAGCGGCTTATCGGACCATTTGGGCGTAGGAGAAGGATTCTGCTTGATCCGGTTGAAACGATCAAAGAAGAACCACGCGCCCTTGGCGCCCATCGTTACCGCTTTCTCTACGTACTTAATCGGCTTGTGCATGTGTAGCGTGCCTTTCCGCGAATGGGATGTGAAAAAACGTCGTGCGTCCTGCGCCGTTGGTCGTGCGGAAAATCTCTGGCCTACGCGCCAGGGATCTTGCGCTCGACGCCCGACGACCGGCGTGCGACGATCTCCAACCTCCCTATCCTATTGAGCCTCAGGGGATAAGGCACGGTTTTGACAATAAAGGGTTAAATTTCGGCATTAAGCGGGAGAAACTGGCAGTGGGCGGAGCACCTAAACTTTGGTAAGTCATTGAAGAAATTAGGGATGACAGGCTAAACCGATCGATTGGAAATGGCCTAATGTGAATCCCACTCAAGCCAACCCTGGTCTTGAGATGGGCCACCGGACCGTTATGCTCTCCAACGCCTGCATGGCCTCCGCCATTTTGCAGGTCTGAACATGAATGGCCTTCGTCCAGTTTGCAGTTCTGACTTGAATGGCCTCCGGCCAGTTTGCAGTTCTGAACTGGGAATGGTCACGACAATTCTTGAGTTTGGGTGGCGCAGCGGTTTCACCGCTGCGATAAAGTGGGCTTGTCTGGTGAGCGGCTTTAGCCGCTGAGGTGATTCATGGCTGCGCCACCTCGTGGCAATACGGGATACAGTTGCTACTTCATCACCGCTTCGACATTCCAGAAACGGCAACGGCTGCAATCTCACAGAATGGCGCTGTTGTTGCTGGATGTCCTGTTGCATTACCGGGAGCAAGGCCGATACCTGCTGCATGAGTTCGTGGTTATGCCGGACCATTTCCATTTGTTGATTACTCCGGCGGAGTCTTTGGAGCGGGCTCTTCAGTTGATCAAAGGAGGGTTTTCTTACCGGGCAAGAAAGGACGTGGGATCCATCGGACCACTCTGGCAGCCAAGCTACCATGATCGGCGCGTGAGGGATGTCCGGGAGTATCGGGCATTCCGGCAATACATCCATCAGAACCCAGCCAGGAAGGGACTGGCTGTGGAAGGTGAAGGATATCCTTACAGCTCAGCATCTCCCAGATTCCGGGTGGAGGATTTACCTCAGCGGCTAAAGCCGGATAGTTCTAGGGCAGTCTGAATCGCAGCGGTAAAACTGCTGCGCCACCCAAAAGCAACCCAAAACATCATCGCTGTTGATTCAGCACTTCTCGATACCGCGGCTCGACAGAACCGGGTTCTAGCCACTGAAGCAGAGGGCCTGCCCCGGGGCTTTTAGGTGGCCGAGTGCCCCACCCTTGAGACCTGTCATTTCGTCTTTCCCAAACCGGGACGTGGGTGCCGCGTCCTTGCGTTTTTGGCAAGGGCGGGTACGATGCCGCTAGAAGGCCGAGTTGCGCATTAGGAAAGTTTCGTGATGCCAGCATCCCCATGCCCAGGTTTCGAAAACCAGGAAACCTGGGGCAGCCGATTGTGTTGTGGTGCACGAGGGAGCGAACCTGTGCCAGCCCCCAGCCGATTTTGCGGTGGTGCATGAGGGGGAAGCCCTAGGCCAGCCCCCACGTACAACGTCTTGAGGCTGGATTCGGAGTCGCGTTCTTTGCCGGTGAACTGATCATCAATTTCGCGTGCCTACTTCTGGGCAGCACCACTTTGCGGTTTCAACATTAATTTCTCTCCAGGAATATAATTCCACCCGCGACACCCCTAAATCTGAGCTCCGCCGCAGCGGCGGCACGATTTTCCCTTGCCAGCCTAAAGTCTCCCGATTCAGCTACTTGGCCGGTATAATCATTCCAGACTGTACAGGGATTGACATTACGCTCTTGGTTGACCGTACATTCGATATAGGCTCCGCCGTCTGCTCCTCCAGCCCATGCCGCTGTTCCGGGAACTCCGGAAGGGCGTGTCGTGGGTTCCAGTGAAGCCGCCCTGTGACAAGAGAAAAGAGCAGCCAACAGAACAGAGATGACTGTCAGAATGAATGCTTTCCCCGCGAACGGCAGGTTTCTAAAATAGGAGTTGATCGTTTTAGTAAATCCTGTGCGTCACTTTCTCCTTAGGGTTTATACGACATGCTGCAGCATTTTGGTACCTCAGCGGCTAAAGCCGGATATGGCAGTCTGAATCGCAGCGGTGAAACCGCTGCGCCACCCAAAAGCAACCCAAAGCATTATCGCTGTTGATTCGGCACTTCTCGATACCGCGACTCGACAGACGAAAGGTTCTAGCCACTGAAGCGGAAGGCCCGTCAGGGCTTTAGGTACGCAGCGCTTCAGGAACCCGTTGTAGGTTAGAGTTGTTTTGTCTTTGCTCAGTCTCATTCGCTCCACGCGATAGTCGAGCTTTTCCCCGGGCTTCTCCTTTTTGGTCAGCAGATATTCCGGTTGTTCCTGGCAATGAACATGGATGTCCGCAAGGTGCTGGCCTACGCATACGAAGGCGCGGAAAACGTCACGATCTCCACCCTAGAAAAGCTTTGTCATTCCGACCAACGGGAGGAACCTGCTGTTTACTTGCGGCAGAGAAAAGCAGGTTCCTCACCGGGCGTCCCCGGTTCGGAATGACAATTGTTAGTTTATTTGATCGTCATGCCCAGTGCCTACATGGCACTCATGGCGCAGGCCATCTGCACTTTATCACGTGCTCGTGGTATCGGCGATTGCGGCGACTCGCCAACGCCGGTAGCCGCGACCGATTCATCTCCATTCTCGAACAGACGCGCCAGCGTAACCGCTTCATGGTTGTGGGATACGTCGTCATGCCGGAGCACATCCAACTTACTCGTTTCGAGCGCCAGCGGCCTAAATTCGTTGCCGCAAACGTTCGCTATTCCCGCCCTTCGCAAAAACCGCGAAGAACGGGGCGCCCGCTGCATTCATTCTGAAGATCGAAAGCCCGGGCCACCCCTCCACCCCTGCGGAAAGCAGGTTTCCTTGTCCCTTACGGGGACAAGGGCAAAGGCGGTGCGGAGCGATGCCCCGCAAAGGCGGGTGAGGGCACCCGCCCCTACACGATCAAAATTAAAGTTAAGGGCCGCGGACGGGGCGCCCGCGCCACACTGATTGAAAGTCAAAGACGTCGGACAGGAATGTCCGACACACATGGGACGGTGGGGCGCATCAGGTGCCAGGCTTCGCGGTATTTTTCGAGGCGCATGATTTTGGCCTGGCGATGGGGATAGAAGCGAAGCATGGGCGAGGGCATGCAGGCGCAGACGGGCAGGACGTACCAGGCGTCGAATGGAACGATGTGGGCGACGAGGAAGTCGATGTCTGAGGCGGAATAGACGGCGCGACCTTTGCCGAGGGTGTAGGTGGCGCGAGTTTCGTAGGCGCCGGCGCGGAGGCAGCCGGTAGCTTTGATCTGAACGCGGAGCAGCCGGCAGCCGTTGTCGAGAATGAAGTCGTAGCGCTCGGAGTCCCCCCAGGGCTTGGCGACGCCGAAGCCGAGGGAGCTGGCTTTGTAGAGGAAAGCGGCTTCGGAACGCTCTCCGCAGGTTTTGGTGTTGGGCTGGTGGCGGTGAATAACGGCCACGGCGCGAGACGGGCTGGCGGGTTGAGGCTCGCGGTGATTACGGGAAAAGTGTCCTTTCATGGCTTTGGGTCCCCTAAAACAGGAAAGGCGCAGCTATAGCTGCGCCTAACTTCTTATCCTATAGATATAGTTTGACACACGGGGAGGGGCAATTGTGACAGATTTGGGGATTTATATCCAAGATTATGCACTTTACACAAGGTGCCCATGCCAGTTATATTCATAGTGTGATTGAGACCCCTATTTTCGACGTTTTTTCGCTACTTGACTTTTCCT
>JAYTFR010000078.1:0-10978 GCA_043734125.1 Acidobacteriota bacterium
TGAAGGCAAGTTTTAATATTTCAGGATATCCCGCCGACGACCGGGTGATTCTCACAGCGCTGAAGAAGTACGGCATGATCCTCGCCGACAACGGCAGTGCCATCTTCATGAGCGGAGCACCGGACAATCGCTGGAATAACACTAACTTGAACTTGCTGAAAAATATTACTGCATCAAATTTCGAAGTCGTTCAGATGGGCACGATCTACACTCCATCGAATGTTCCCACTGGGCCGTCGCCGACCATCAGCAGTTTTACGGCAAACCCGTCCACCGTAACAGCCGGGTCGCCGGTGACACTGAGTTGGAGCGTCGGAAACAGTACTTACAACATCATAAGTCCCCAAGCTGGGCCTGTGCGTGGAACGAGTTTGATTGTCGTGCCGTCCGCGACAACAACCTACACGCTCTATTCGACGAATCAGTATGGCCGAACCACCGCTACGGCGACGGTTACTGTGCAATAGGCAAGAATGATCCCGAGCTCGCCCAGAAGGCAAAGCGGTGCGATTGCACTGGGCGAGCATCGAAAATTGCAGGGGGCTAATTTTCGGTGAGGCTTACTATGAATGTTCTTCGCAAGAGTGCACTGACGGTTGCGTTCGCGAGCTTGACGCTGATGTGTCATTTCGTTGTCGCCGCTGAACCCTATGCGGTGACGATTGAGCACGGCGTTGTCGCGAAGATGCGGGACGGCACATTACTTCGCGCGGATATTTACCGGCCCGCGACGCGGGGGAAGTTTCCGCTCCTACTGACGCGCTCTCCTTATAACAAGCATAGCGAGGACGCAGCTGCCTTCGGCGTGAAGGGCGCACTACGTGGGTACGTAGTGATCAATCAGGACGTTCGCGGGCGCTACACTTCAGACGGCGAGTGGTACCCGTTCCTGCACGAATCCAATGATGGCTACGATACCGTCGAGTGGGCGGCATCGCTTCCCTATTCTGATGGCAGAGTGGGCATGTACGGAGGATCTTATGTCGGAGCCACGCAGATGTTAGCTGCGATTACACGCCCGCCCCACCTGGCTGGAATTTGCCCGGTGGTAACTGCGAGTAATTATCATGACGGATGGACATATCAGGGAGGGGCATTCGAGCAGTGGTTCAATGAATCATGGACGTCCGGCCTGGCCCAGGACACGGCCCACCGCTTCATAGAAAAACATACCAATGCTCTGCACGGTGTCTGGAAGCTGCCTCTGACCGAGTATCCGCTTTTAGAATTGCCGCAAGCCTCTTCGGCGTCAGAACAGCTGCATTCCCTGGCGCCATACTTTCTCGACTGGCTGGCCCATCCCAGTTATGACGACTATTGGAAACGTTGGACGATCGAAGATCACTATCCCGACATCGCGGTTCCCTCTCTGACCATCGCAGCCTGGTACGACATTTTTCTGGGAGGATCGCTGCGCAACTACATGGGACTGAAGAACCACTCCGAAAGCGAAGCCGCGCGTCGCGGGCAACGACTCATGGTAACAATTGGTGGACATGCCGGTTCCGAACGCAAGGTTGGAGAATTAGACTTCGGAGCCACCGCGCCTTTCAACGAAGACGAAATCACCTTCGCCTGGTACGACTTCCTGTTTAAGAATATTTCCAATGAATTCATGGATTCGAAACCTGTCAGGATCTTTGTCATGGGCGCAAACCAATGGCGCAATGAGGACGACTGGCCACTCGCTCGGGCGCACAATACGCGCTACTTTCTGCACTCGGGAGGAAAGGCCAATTCAGCGGTTGGCGATGGAACCCTTACTACGGCCGTTCCCCGGTCGGAAGGTGCCGACCTGTATATCTACGATCCTGCAAATCCGACGCCTACGATAGGCGGTCCGCTCTGTTGTGACTGGGAGCATTTAGCGCCCGGGCCTCGCGACCAACGCCCAGCCGAAGCTCGTTTGGACGTTCTGACCTACTCAACTCCGCCGCTGACGCAAGATCTGGAAGTAACGGGACCAGTTCAGCTCGAACTCTTTGCCAAGTCGTCTGCAGTTGATACGGACTTTACCGCCAAGCTCGTCGATGTCTGGCCCAATGGATTTGCTCAGAACCTGACGGAAGGAATCGTTCGTGCACGATATCGAACTTCTCAGGAGAAGCCGGAATTTATGAATCCCGGACAGGTCTATAAATTCACAGTCGACTTGTGGTCAACCTCCAACGTATTTCTCAAGGGACATCGCTTGCGACTGGAGATCAGCAGCAGCAATTTCCCTCGTTTCGACAGAAACTTCAACATAGGTCAAGATGCTGGCGACCTCGCAAAACCGGTGCCCGCTACCAATTCGATCTATCACGACGCCGAGCATCCGTCAGCGTTGATCCTGCCCATTGTGACAAGCCCATAGGACCGTACTGCAACGCCAGCGAAGAGAAGTCGCTCGGTGTTGATCGACAATATTTTTTCAGGAGCATTCATGCCGCAGGCTAGTCCATCGAAACGACTTTTCGTAGCCCCGCAACCCCGTGCGATGTCCGACATTTTTGACGCCGACGACTTGAACCGTCTGCGTGCCTTGGGAGAAGTATTCGTGCACGAAGACGGGCCGGTTACAGACTCACTATTTGAAAAACATGCGGCGCATGCGGATATCATCATCGGGCAGTTCGATCTTCCCGAGTCGCGCTTGCGACGCGCACCTGCGCTGAAAGCAGTTTTCAACGTGGAAGGCAACTTCCTTCCCAATATCGATTACGGCTATTGTTCGCGTGCCGGAATACGCGTTTTGAGCACCAGTCCCGTCTTCGCCGAGCCCGTGGCGGAGGCTGCGCTAGGCATGGCGATTGATCTTGCGCGCTGCATCACTCGATCAGACCGCAATATGCGCCAAGTTGTCGAAGAGTACGGACTGGCGGCGAACCGCGATGCTTTCTCACTTTTTCGGCAAGACGTCGGCCTGATCGGATTGGGCGATCTTGGTAAGGCAATCCTGCCGTTGTTGCGCCCGTTCGGATGCCACGTTCGAGCTCATGATCCCTGGTTGCCAGCCGAATACATTCAATCGCTCGGATGCGAACCGGCATCTCTCGAAGAAGTTCTGCGCCGGTCCCGCTTGGTGATTGTGGTGGCCGGAGTGACGTCGCAGAATCAGGGCTTCCTGGGTGAAGAACAATTCTCCATGATGAAAAAAGGTTCCGGCATCGTTTTAGTTAGCCGTGCAGCCGTCGTGGACTTCGAAGCCATGCTCGACTTTGCCGAACGTGGACAGCTGCGGTTTGCCACCGATGTTTTCCCTGAAGAACCCCTGCCAGCCTCCCATCGAGCTCGCAAAACCGATAATCTGATTCTTTGCGCGCATCAGGCGGGGGCATTGAATGCGGCGATCAAACGAATCGGGCAACTCGTTGTGGGAGACGCCGAACTGATCGCACGCGGCCTACCGCCAATTTTGTGTAAACCCGCTCAGCCAGAGACAGTTGCAATGCTCCGGAGCAAACCAATTGACAAGACCTGACTGTTAGCCGTCGCTGCTGCCACTTTACTGAAGAAGCATGCAGGCATCGCCTCGCTCATCTTTTTGAGTAGAAGCCTGCGGCTTCAGTGGATGTAGGCTCCGCCCGGGAGGAGATACTGAATGGGCCATAGCTCGGTCTTGTGATTCACAATCTCAGACCACTTGATCGCGCGCGAACCAGCATCGGGAACAAGTTTGATGTTCGGAAGCGTCTCGGAAACTGCGCTCGCCAATGTAAAGGCTTCATTCGTTCCGGTAACCGCAAACTCCGCATGCGGGTTAAACTTTGCTCGGAAGAAGCGGGTGGCGATCTCAACATCTTCGATCATCTGCAGTACCAGTGGCCTGCCGGTAAGCAACGAATTGTAGACGTAGTCGGCAAGAACTCCCGAAAGTGGATTCACGTAAGCATGGTCAAAATCCAAATTCGCCAGTGTCGGATCATCCGGAGAAACGGCTTTGTATACCATTCGTGTTTCCCCCATGCCGCGTGGATCGACAGATAGGATGTCATATCCAGCATCGAGATATTTCGCCAGGCTGGGCCAGTCTTGTCCAGTTGCTTTTCCCTTCTCCCCGAACCACAACATCACAGGGCGTGGACCGGAACTCGTTTTGTGGAAATACAACAGCGGCAATTCCAGATACCGGCTGTGATGAAGTAGATATTTTTCAATCGTGACACCGTCAAAATCCGATTGACCGCGGGCTTCCCACTGCACTTCCCCCCCACCTGAAATTGCTCCGCGAAAAGCCGCGATCGTCCAGGAACTGACTTGCGGGTGAAGCTCCGACGCGTAGAGTTCTTTTAGGGTTCTTGCCGGCTGGCTCTCATGCCGCACATAATATTCCTGAATCACATCCATGAGCGACCGGGCGCGTTCAAACTCGAGCATCACCTGTCCGGTACTAGTGCAATGCAATTCTTTCTCATCGAGTTCTTGAACCGGCCCAAATCCCCGACGTACCGGCAGTCGGTTGAAATGATCCAGGAAATCGATCGCCGCTTCCTGATTTTCAAGAGAGTATTGATGATCGTGATATCCCTCCGCCATTGCAATGCGGTCCGCATGATGAAACTTGTCATAAAGCTTGGTCACCTCACGGACGGTTCGGCGAGTGCCTTCGATAGGAAAGAAGTCGAGCACCGCGGCGGCTACAAATACAGGACGCGGGTACATCAGAAGAAGGAGTCCGGCGTGGTCCACATGATTCGAGATCATGCCGTAGAGATCCTGCTCCGGATCGCTGTCGGGATCTTTAAAAACGCGGTTGTACATGCGCATCGGTAGCGCGGTGAAGTAGCAGGAAATCGCTGCAACCTTGATGCGATGATCGAGGGCGGCAATGTGGGCTGCCTGAAATCCTCCGCCACTCGTACCGGTGATGTTGATGCTCTCTGGATCTACGTCGGAGCGTGTTAGCAGATAATCGACGGCTCGGATACCGTCCCACACCTCCCAGCGCGCAAGGCTAGTGCCCGCCAGGTACGCGAGGTTTCCTAACACCGCATGCTCAGCACAGATTAAGTTGTAACGGCTCTTTGCCGATTTTGCGTCCCAGAACTGGCTGCGTTCGCCTTGTCCAACGGTATCCCAGCAAATCACGACATATCCGCGCTGTGCTAATCGCTGACAGAGCGCTTGATAATGGACCTTCCCATTCGCAGCATGACCTACAGGAACGAGGACTGCAGGGTGGGTCTTGTTCCCATCCTCGGGCACGTAGACCAGGGCGGAGACATAAACCCCCGGCAAGCTTTCAAAAATCAATTTCTCGATATGAAACCCGTCCATTCGAATCGTCCCGGTGATCTGCTGATGCAGCGGTGTTCTTTCGCCTGGAAGGCCGCCCAGCATGGCGAGCAACTGTTTTTCCAGCTGTCGCTGAAGGCGCCGCAGATCTTGCTCGGTCCGTATACCCGCCCAGGTTTTGCGTCGCTCATCATCTTGCCGCCACGCCATCTCCGTCTGATATTTCAGATACGATGTAATGGCTGGGCCCTCGGTTGCGGCCGCTGGAAGCACGCGAAAGGCATCGGCGGGAGGCTCATTGGTAGCCGTTGCGGTCCGGACCCACGTTAGACAGAAACCTAAAATGAAGAGAGCTCGCGTTATCTTCACAGCGAAACTCCACGTTTCCAGGGGATGAAGTCGTCCTGGCCGAGCAACTCGGCCTTGGTTCGAATCTCGCCGCTGGCTATCTGGATCGTAGCTTCGAGAATCGCTTCACCCATTTCCTCGATCGTCCTCTCGCCCGAAAGAATCGCGCCGGTATCAACATCAATAATGTCCTTCATGCGTCGAGCGAGATCGGAGTTGCTCGCAATCTTGACGACCGGCGCCACGGGATTACCGGTTGGCGTGCCCAGTCCGGTTGTGAACAAAACCACATTGGCTCCGGCAGACACCTGAGCCGTGACACACTCGACGTCATTACCGGGCGTGCACTGCAGGTTGAGTCCGGCCTCGGTTGAGTATTCCGGATAGTCGAGCACCGCAGTGACAGGAGATGAGCCGCCCTTTCGCGCCGCGCCAGCGGATTTCATCGCGTCAGTCACTAGTCCGTCCTTGATGTTCCCCGGCGAAGGATTCATTTCAAACCCAGAGCGAGCCGCTTTTGCCCGAGCGGCATAGTCGCGCATGAGTTCGATAAAACGATCGGCGACTTCTTTTCCCGTGCAGCGATTGATCAATGATTGCTCAATACCACAAAGTTCTGGAAATTCAGAAAGTATCGTCCTGCCACCCAGGGCGGCCAGCAAATCGGAGACATGGCCGAGCGCAGGGTTCGCCGAGATCCCGGAGAATCCATCCGACCCGCCGCATTTCAATCCGAGACAGAGTTGAGAAAGGGGCGCTGGAGCCCGAGTGCTTTTGTTGGCTTCCACTACGCCTAAAAACGTTCCGCGAATGGCCTCCGACAGCATCTGGAACTCAGAATCACTTTGTTGTTGCTCGAATATCAACAATGGCTTGCGAAAATTGGGGTCACGCTTGGCAATTTCATTTCGCAGAATACTTACCTGTGAATTCTGGCACCCGAGACTCAAGATGGTTGCTCCAGCGACGTTGGGGTGATGGAGATATCCAGCGATTAGGGCGCAGAGATTGTGGGCATCTTCTCGAGTCCCTCCACAGCCACTCTGATGCAAAAGAAATTTGACGCCATCAACGTTCTTAAAAATTTCCGGTTTCCCGGCGCCTCGATTTTCGGCTTCCGGAAGTTGCTGATTGATCTCGTCCAGCCTGCCTTCCCGATAAAGTTTGACCAGGTCATTGATCTGCCGGCGGTAAACCTTCGGTGGAGCGAAACCGAGTTCCTCTTCAAACGCCTGTTTCAGAACTTCGATATTGCGGTTCTCGCAGAAAACCAGTGGCGCCACCAGCCAATAATTTCGGGTGCCGACTTGACCGTCTGGGCGGTGATAACCAAGAAACGTGCGGCTGCGCCAACGCGTGACATCAGGTGGAATCCAGTGATATTCAGCCGACTTCGAGCCAAACGGCAATGCATCATGTCGAAGATTACGAGTATTCAGCGCCGAGCCTTTCTCAATGGGCAGCGCTGCCTTGCCTACTAAGACTCCATACATAAGCACTGCAGCACCCGGAGCCAGATGCTCAGTCGCAAATTTGTGTTTGGCTGGAACGTCCGAAGCCAGAACAAGATTGTGGCCTGAGATTTCGATCTGCTCGCCCCGATGCAAATCTCGCAGCGCGATCAGAACATTGTCGTCGGCGTGCAGTTTAAGAGCTACACTTTGCGTCACGCTTTGGTCCTCATCCCGATCCCTATGCTTAATTTTACTGATTAACGCCGCTCGCCAAAATGCCGCCATCCACCACGAGCAGGTGTCCGGTGACGAAGCTCGCCGCATCGGATGCCAGGAATACGGTGGCTCCCCCCAACTCGTCGAGTTGTCCGAATCGCTGCATGGGGGTCCGCAGCAAGAACTCGCGTCCCCGTTCGGTGCCATCAAGGAGATCAGCGTTCAAGTCAGTTCGTAAAACACCCGGTACGAGCGCGTTCACGCATACTCCGAACTTCGCCCACTCGACCGCCAGGGACTTCGTGAGTGACGCGACAGCCCCCTTGCTGGCGCAATAGGCTGCCACCTCATATAGCCCCACAAACGAGGATAACGAACCGATATTAATGATGCGACCATAGCGGCGCTCGACCATGTGCCGTCCGAACACTCGACACGCCCGCATTGTGCCATTCAGATTCGTTTCCATGATGGCGTCCCAGTCCGAGTCCGGAAACTCCAGGGTCGCCATTCGTTTGGTGCGGCCGGCGCAGTTCACCAGAATTTCTACACTGCCGAACTGCTCACAAACCCGATTGCATAAATGGTCGAGGCTGGCACTGTCTGTCACATCGCAAATCGTGGCAAGAGACCGGCTTCCCAGCACCTCCATTGCAGAGGTTGCGGCTCGCACTTGTTCCTCTCGGCGGCCGGTAGGAACCACATTGGCTCCTGCCTGAGCTAAAGCTTTGCTGAGCGCCAATCCGATCCCGCTGGTTCCGCCGATTACGACGGCGGTCTTGTTCTTGAGTTCGAGAAGAGGATGACCCATGCAGAATCCCAGTGCGCGGCTTGCGATATTCCCAATTACTCCGCAAGCGAATTATAAGGTGACAAGGCGATTCTGGCGCCGAGCGTTTGCAGCGCCAAAGCTCGGGATTCTTGGCAAGCGGTACGATGTTGGCAAAGCGCGATAAGATTTCGCTGCTGTAGACTTTCTACCCAGCAGGAGGCGACTGTGGCGGAGTTGCGGGCAGCAGTGATCGGTGCAGGATTTGTAGGGCGCGCTCACATCGAGGCGCTGCGGCGCCTGGGGATTCCAATTGCCGGGGTTCTGGGCACCACCCCGGAACGAGGCCAACAAACGGCTCGTACGCTCGGACTACCACGGGCATATGGCACCATCCAGGAACTAGCTGCGGACCAGAACGTAGATGTCGTCCACGTGTGCACACCGAACCACCTGCACTATGCACAGGTGAGCACATTGCTTCGATCCGGCAAGCATGTGATGTGCGAAAAACCGTTGGCCATGGACACCATGCAGAGTGCGGATCTCGTGAAATTAGCGCAATCTGAAGCACGCATCGGTGGTGTTACCTACAATCTGCGCTACTATCCGCTCTGTCAGGAAGCACGGTCCTTGATTGCGAGCGGAGCAATTGGGGAGCCCCGGCTCGTGCACGGCGGATTTCTGCAAGACTGGCTCTTGTTTCCTACCGACTGGAACTGGCGTCTCGAGCCCCAACTCGGAGGCGAACTACGAGCTGTTTCTGATATCGGCACCCACTGGCTCGATCTGATGATGTGGCTCACGGGACGAGAAGTGAAAGAAGTCTGTGCCGACCTTGCAACCATAGTGCCTACCCGGCAGCGTCCCCACGGTCGAAGCGAAACGTTTCAGAGCGCAACCAGCGGAGGGGATGCGGTCTCGATTGCAACCGATGACTACGCCTCAGTTCTGCTGCGTTTTGCAGGAGGTATCCGCGGCGTAATGACCGTTTCGCAGGTAAGCGCAGGACGCAAAGCATTCCTTGAATTCGAGATCAATGGTTCTGAGGGTTCTTTAGCGTGGAATTCCGAATCTCCGAACGAAATGTGGATGGGACGGCGCAATGAGTCGAACCGCGTTCTGCTGAAGGATCCATCTGTGATGAGCCCCGAGAGTCGCGGATATTCGAACTATCCGGGTGGTCACACCGAGGGCTATGGGGATACCTTCTTCAATCTTTTCCGAGATTTCTACGCACACATCGCTAATCCAGAGTCAAAGACACCGGCGTTTCCAAATTTTCAGACCGGCCATGAGGAACTTGTTCTCTGCGAAGCAATTGCGCGAAGCGCGAAAAACCGGGAATGGGTGAGCCTCTAGGGATCCGACAACTCCCCCGATATTAGCGCGTCCCGTCCCATCACCGTGCCTGAAACTGGTTCTGTAGCGAATTGATCCGCTGCGGCGCGTAAGCCTCACAGACGACAGAGACTTTTAGAGGTAGTTCCCTTGTACCGACCAAGCCTAACCTGACTCGCTATTCCGTCAATATTGGACAGAACCGGCTCCGAGTGGCAGACCAGCACGTCGAAGCGCTCTCCCACATGGTAATATTCTCCGCCATATGCCGACGAGCACTGGCACGTCTCATTACGCGCTGGGCAATAGCGACGCCGAACATGAGCGCCTGATTCGGCAGGCGATGATTCTGGCCCCTCTCACCGAACGATTCTTCCGTCAAGCAGGCATTGGATCTGGCCAACGTGTCTGGATCTTGGTTCCGGCGTGGGTGACGTGGCAATGCTGGCTGCCCGGCTCGTTGGCCCTGCCGGAGAAGTAGTAGGCGTAGAACGTGATACACGCTCGGTCGTCCGTGCCAGAACTCGCGTGGCCGAGGCCGCTCTGAACAATGTGATCTTCACGCAATCCGATGTGCGGCAACTTCCAGTCGATAAACCGTTCGACGCGGTGGTCGTTTCATTCTACAGTTTCTTCCCGATCCAGTTGTGGCACTGCAATTAATGTCTCAGCTGGTTCACCCCGGCGGCATCGTCGCATTTCACGAACCATGTTGGAGCCCTATTCTCCCACTGGCCGCGCACCTGCCTGTTTGGTCCGCATGCGCATCTCTCATCCGCGAGTCTCTGGAACGCTGCGGTGGGAATACAGAGATGGGGCTTGCCCTCTACCGTATCTTTCAGCAGGCTGGCTTGCCCGCACCAACTCTGCAAATGGAAATTCCCATGGGAGATAATCCCGCTGCCACGCTATGGATCTACGATCTTTTTTGCACTCTGCTGCCGCAAATGCAGCAACTCAATCTTTCTCTTCAAGGCCTGGGCAATGTAGATACTCTCTTGGAAAGAATTCAATCCGAAGTGGAGAGCTCGAAAAATCCCGTTCCATGTGTGGCACTCATCGGAGCTTGGTCCCCTAGGCCAGCAAACCCGGCTTTCTAGGAACCTAGCCGTTCCGCCCGAGCGAGCTAGCTTTTCGGGAGAAATGACGCGAGTGTTGCGCACACGAATAGAGAGACTCCCGTAAGCGCCAAACCACCAAACAAACTACCCGTTTTCTGGCTGACAATCCCCATCGCGTAGGGACCGGCAAATCCGCCTAAGTTCGCGACCGAATGAATCAAGGCTATACCCGAAGCCGCCGCAAATCCCGTCAAAAACTCGCTCGGAATGGACCAATACGGACCATAGACACTGTATGACCTGACCGGCGAAATTTGTACCAGGTGGAATGAGAGAGAATCCACTTGGAGGAAAAGCGGGTCATGCCAATCAAGAGGTACAAGCTAGAGGAGATCGTGACGATGCTGCGACAGATTGAAGTCAGCATTGCAAACGGAAAAACCACCCCACAAGCCTGCAAAGAAGCCGAGATCACCATCCAGACGTTCTACCGCTGGCGGAAAGAATACGGTGGTTTGAAGATGGACCAGGCGAAGCGGATGAAAGAACTGGAAAAGGAGAACGGCAAGTTG
>JAYTFR010000079.1:0-6663 GCA_043734125.1 Acidobacteriota bacterium
GCGAAGCGAAACGACGAGGAACCTGCTTTTCCCATGCGCTACGGGTGCGGCCAGCGAACAGCAGGTTCCTCGTCGCGATGCTCCTCGGAATGACATCAAATTGGGAGGGGGAATTTCAATGTGTACTCGCTCGCAGCCCTCCGCCTGATATTTTGTCCCGCCGCGGCGCCCGCCCCTAACCACTGTCATTCCGAGGAGTGGAGCGGAAGCGAAACGACGAGGAACCTGCGTTTCCCATGCGCTACGGGTGCGGCCAGCGAACAGCAGGTTCCTCGTCGCGATGCTCCTCGGAATGACATGAAGTTTGGGGATGAGGTGAATTCAATGTTCGTCCGTCACAGACGCGCGGTGCCCAAAAACCGTAGCATCCGCTCATGCGGACCAAGCACTATTGCGTTTACATCGTTGCCAGCAAGAGCCGCGCGATCTACGTCGGCATGACCGCCTTTCTGATGTCCCGAATACTCCAACACAAATCACTCCAAGGCGGTGTATTCCTACTTCTTTCTCACCTGCGGTGAACAGGAGGGCCTCTTCCCCGCGAACCGAAGGTTTGCAGCTCTCCTTCAGAAGCGTGGGGTCAAATATGAGTTTCACGCGGGCTCCGGGGGGCATGACTGGAATCAGTGGAATGGGCGGCTACCGAGCCTGCCGGATGCTCTTCAGTTACATCTCCGATGTTGACCATAGTCATTGACCATGGTACAACTTAGCCATGAAAGAAGTTGCCATTTCCGAGTTTAAAGCCAAGTGTCTGGGCATCTTGGAACAGGTGCGCAAGACGCGGAAGCCGATCCGCATCACCCGTTTTGGTGAGCCCGTGGCTGAAGTGGTTCCGCCCGCGCCCCAGTCGCGGCCCAAGCGCTGGTTAGGATCGATGGCGGGATCTGTGGAAATTGTTGGCGATATTGTAGGCCCTACCGGAAGCTTCGAGGACTGGGACGCGTTCCGAGAATGAAGCTACTCTTAGATACTCACATCTGGATTTGGAGCGTGAGCGAGTCGCATAGACTGACCCGGCGGGTGGCCAAAGAATTGGAAGATGCCGAGAACGAAATCTGGCTCTCCCCCGTAAGCATATGGGAAGCGATGCTGCTTCATCGCAAGGGACGCCTCAAGGTACCGGAAGGCTTTTCCACGTGGCTGACGAGAGCGCTCACCGTCGTTCCGTTCACCGAGGCTCCGTTCACCTTCGATGTAGCGGACGCGCTCTCGACAATAAGACTGCCGCACGCGGATCCCGCCGATTTGTTCCTCGCTGGAACAGCGAAAGCCTTTGGGCTGACGCTGGTCACTTCGGACCGCAACTTGCTCCGCGCGAAAGAAATCTCGGCCCTGGAAAACTGACAGGCGGCCGGTTTCACAACCGCTCAATCACCACCGACTCCAGCTTGACATCTTTGTTCGGACGATCATTGCGGCCGCGCGGAACTTTCACGATCTTGTCTACTACGTCCTGGCCTTCGACCACTTCGCCGAAAATCGTATGTTTACCGGTCAGCCATTGGGTTGGAGCCAAGGTGATGAAAAATTGCGAACCGTTGGTGTTCGGCCCGGAGTTGGCCATAGCAAGTTTGCCCGGCTTATCGAAACTATGCGGCGAGCCTTTGGTCTCGTCCTCGAACTGATACCCCGGGCCGCCCATGCCGGTGCCTTGCGGGTCTCCGCCTTGAACCATGAAGTCGGGGATCACCCGGTGGAAAATCGTGCCGTCGTAAAGACGGTCAGTGCTCTTCTTCGCTGTGCTCGGATGACGCCACTCGCGCTTGCCCTCGGCGAGGTCGGTGAAGTTCTGTACGGTCTTGGGCGCGTCTTTTTCAAAGAGACGGCAAACGATGGTGCCTTCGGTGGTATTGAAAATTGCGTAGGTGCCGGGAGTCCGTGCCATGGAATTTCCTTTCTCGGTCTGGATAAATGTGCCCTTGAATTCTAAATGGTCTCAAGGAGCGGGAACGTCCGAGCCGAAGGAATAAGCTGCAGCGAATGAGCGCACCTTGTAAGGGTGCTCAGGCGACCACACGGTCGTAGATCCCACGGACGCTGGCAAAGGCCTGCAACAATTCCTGTTCAAGGCCGTCGGGAAATTCTCGCCGTAGGATCTGCGATGCAAGTTTCTCGACCGATTCACGCGGATGCTCGGCGGAGGGCAGCCAACGGGTTTTGCGGCCTACGACCAATCGCATCGCGTGTTCAACGGTGCGGCAAAGCTCGGCGGCATGGTCTAACGTGGCGGCGTCGCGTTTTTCCAGGACGCCCGCTCCTGCGCATCGCCAGAGCCGGTCGCGCAACGTCCCCGCCTTGGGACGCAGGCTGTGCTTCACCAGCAGAAAACTTGAGAGAAAATCTGCATCGTAGAGTGCGCCCGCTGAAGTACGAATGCTCCTCTCTGGGGCACTGGCGAGCTCCAGGCGGCGGCGCATTTTACCAACGGCATCGGCGAAATCGGGGTCGGGAGCGAACCGCTGAAACAACATGTCGACGGCGCTTTCGGCGCGCCGCGCGATGGCCGGGTCGCCTGCCACCATGCGCAGCTTGGTGTACATCAGCGCTTCCCAGGGCTGTGCCTCGGAGGAGAAATACGCCTCAAGCTGAGACGGCGTTACGACAAGTTCACCTTGGTCGCCACGCGGACGCAGCCGGGTGTCCACGGGAAAAACCATGCCAGCTTGCGTATAGGCGGCGAGCATCTGTATCAACTCTTCCACGCAGTGAAGCACTGTTGGTTGGTTCGCTCTTTCGTCGCACACGAACAGGAGGTCAGCATCGGAAAAGAGATCGAACTCCCGGGTGCCCAGGCGGCCCAGGGCCAGAATCGCAAGCCCCGGAGCGGCGCCCGCAATCGAAAACGCAGCCGAGATCGCGTCCTCGGCTGCGGCCGTAACGTCTGCGAGGGACGAATAGATGGCCCGTCGCTCAGTGATGTCGCGCGCGCCCGAGGTGAATGCACAGTGGCGGAAGTGCCGCCGAAGCAAAGCAGCCTTTTCGTCGTGCCCCGCGGCGGAATTCGCAAGATAAGCGAACACGGGATCGCGGGCCGCGAATCCGTCTTCTTCCGCAAGATTGAGCAAGTGTCCACCGCTCCAGGCCGGCCGGTTCGGAGCAATTTCTGCCAGCGTGGCAACTTCTTCGGGATGACGAACCAGAACGTCGGTGAGATATTCGCTCATGCCAAACACGGCGAGCGATCGTGCGATGGCGTCCTGATGCCGCAGCACCGCCGAGTACCGTTCGGAGCCGCCGAACGAAGAACTCAGAAACCGGAGAAGATTTTTCTCGGTTGGGCCTTCCAGAGTCCGTAAAGCGTTCGAAAGAACCGGTGCGTCTTCCGCCAGCCGCTCGAGCAAGACCTGCGTCGACTGATCCCCTGTGGCGGCCGCGCGGCTCTGCAGGCGGAACTCGGATTCTGAAGGCTCGAGTTCGGTTTGCGCCTGCTGTTGAAAAATGACTCGCTGATAAATTTCGGCCACCGCTGCCATGCGCTGCCGAACTACTTCCACAAGATCCTGCATGCGGGGATTCTCTGGCCGCAGAGACTCCATCGCGCGCTGCAGCACGGCCAAATCTTGGGCGTCATTCGGCAGGCGGTGCACCTGCTGTCCTCGGCGAAGCTGCAAGCGATGTTCGAGATGGCGCAGGAACGTATAAGCGGAAGTAAGTTCCTGGAAGTCGCGACCGCTGATGTGGCGCTTATCGTGAAGTTTATGTAGCGAGAACAGCGTGCCCCCCGAACGCAGCCATGGCTCCGCTCCTCCATAGACTCGCTGTAGGCACTGGACGAGAAACTCGATGTCGCGAATGCCGCCGCGATCCACCTTGACGTTGATCGTCTCCTGCCCTTGCGCCACCTGAGTGCGGCGCTTGCGGTCGATTTTTTCCCGCGTCAGCAGCGCCGTCTTGATGGCTGCAAAGTTAATTTCAGCGGTGTACACCTGCGGCTGAACTTTATGGATGAACTCGCGGGCAAGCTTTTCGTCGCCCGCCGAGTAGCGGACTTTGATAAGCGCCTGCCTCTCCCAGTCGTGGGCCGTGCCAGAATAGTAACGAAGCGCATGTGACAGGCTGACCGCCAGCTCGCCTTCGTTCCCTTGCGGACGCAGTCGCAGATCGATGCGGAAGACCGCACCTTCCGCCGTGGGCCGGGAAAGGATGTCGGTCACCTGCTGCGCAAGACGGACGAAATACTCTCGACTGGAGATTTCCGGGTCGGGCAATTCTTCTCCATCACCAAAAATGAAGAGCAGATCGATGTCAGAGCTGTAATTCAGTTCGTTACCGCCGAGCTTTCCCATCGAGAGAAGTGCGAATGGTGTAACCGCCACTCGACCCTCCGCATCCAGGTGCTGGGGGGAGCCGTAGCGGTGCTGCATGGCGCTGGTGGCCTCACGCAGCGCGTCTGCCAGCAGAACGTCACTCAGCGCGGAGATTTCTGCCGTGGTTTCAGCAAGGGGAGCAATCCGCAGCACGTCGCGCAACATGATTCGCACGTACTCGCGCCGCTTGAACCGCGCGAGCAATAACGAGGGATCGCGATCGAACGAGCGCGAAAGGAAACGGGCCAGCGCCCCGGAGAAGTCCTCGCGGGTACAACTGCGATCGAGCCACTTGTCGCGCAAAAAGATGTGCAGCAGGTCGGGGTTTGCTACCAGGGTCTCGCCAAGGTACCAGCTCGTGCCAAACACGGCCGTCGCGTAATGAGCGATGAACGGATGTTCTTCCAGTATCCAAACGGTTTCGCGGGAGCACTCGGTTACCAGCCGCTCGAACAGGACGAGGGAGGAATCCGGGTCGGGGGAGTCGGCAAGGATCGAGATCAGAACGCTCGCCAGGGTTGATGATATCTTCTGTGCCACCCGTTCGAAGGTGGCATGGGCGGCTTCAGTGTCGTGAAACGGAATGTTGCCGATCCGGTCGGACTTCTGCGCTGCGGACTGTGGGAACAATGGCATTCTGCTTTAAGATTGGGTTTAGGCAACGGCTCGGGGTTTCAGGCGCCAGACTACCCGGGCTGGTTTCGGAGCGCGGACCGCCGGTATTCAGATTACTGCACGCCGTACTGCACGGCGCCCGATCACCATCTTTGTTTGCCGAAAGTTTTTCGAACGCCGATCGTGTTGTAACGTCCCCAAGGTCCGTTCGGACCGAGATCAGCCTGCCCTAAGTAGCGATTCCGCGCGCCAAGGCGATCGAAAAGGAAATGCTGGGTCACGCGCATCTCAAATCCCTTGCCCAAATAAATAGCAGCGCCCCAGGAATGCTCGACTCCAATGGCGTCGAACGACCACGTGTACAGGTTCTGAGGAACGTTCCTTCCAAAAAGAAAACGCGGCTCGCCCCACAACATGAACCGACGAAGGGGCGTTCGGCCAAACGGGCGGACCTCCAGAATCCCGGAAAGCATGTAGCGTGCGAAGGCGTTGCACGGCGCGGCTTTGCCGCCAAAGGTGCCAGCATTGGCGGCGCACAGGTTGGGGTCGATTTCGTTGTGGGGAGGTGCAACGTCGAACTGGGCATATCCCCAGAACGTGTCAGACGGAAGAAAGAAGCGGTTTTGCGCGCCACTCGAGGGCTGCTGCGAATAGACGGTCGAGCAAAAGCAGGCAAGGACAAGTCCAAGCAAGGTTACCTTCATAGATTCTCCCCTGGCGCGAAGTCGGACAGATAGGCCTCCGAAACGCTACATTTGTGAATGAGTTTGATTTTTGTTTCTTGACGGCTGCGGGCCCGTGCCCGAATGCCGAATTGTACATCCGTGGACTTGCGCAACGAGATTGCGGCTTGGTCTTCTACGGAAAACCATAGTCGACAATCTACCTTTCTCCCAGTAGTTGGATAGTGGAAATCTATTAGCCTCGTAAGTGCCAGCGGAATCAATGTTTCGGTTTTGGCCCTCCTCGTGCAATAACGTTGAACAAGGAGCAATTCAATAGATATGGGCCAAGAGATTTCAGTTTCGTATCAGGCGGTAAAGAGCAAGGTATATCGGCTCATCGACAGCATCGTTGAAGACTCCAAAAATGAAGGGGACGTGCAGGCATCGATACAGCGATGGTGGAAGCTGGTGCATCCTGCTGACCGCCCGATTGCCCGAAAGTACTTGCTGACGGTTCTGGCCAAGTCGAACGCCACACTTGAGGCGATCTCCGATGGACTGACTGACATTCACGACTTCGAAGCCCATACGCCCGCCGCACAGAACCTCGCCAAAGTGCATACTCTTCCCAACCAGTCCAACTGGGGACAGCGGATGAAAGCGTCGGTTTAGCGATCTTAAAGTATTCCAGCCATCAAGAAGGGCCCGGAGCAACCCGGGCCCTTTGGTTTTTGGCGGCCTCCGTGGGCACTTCCTTAACCCTCGTTCTCCCATAAGACGTGGCATCCCTCCATCTCCAATTTCATGTCATTCCCAGGAGCGACGTGACGAAAAAATATCAGGCTGATAAAGGGCTGAGAGCGAGTGCACCTCGAAATCCCCCCTTCCAACTTGATGTCATTCCGAGGAGCGCACGCGACGAGGAACCTGCTGTTCGCTGGCAGCACCGATGATGCATGGGAAAAGCAGGTTCGTCGTCGTTTCGCTTCGCTCCACTCCTCGGAATGACAAGGCTTAGGGAGCGGGCGCAGTGGCGGGACAAAATATCAGGCGGAGGGCTGCGAGCGAGTACA
>JAYTFR010000080.1:0-123049 GCA_043734125.1 Acidobacteriota bacterium
AGCACCGCAAGCCTTGTTATCCTAAGAACAATGCCTTCGCTTTACGCGCGCTGGATGCACAACTGGGAAACCCGCCTCACGCAGGTGGACAATAACCGCATTGTCCGCCCGATGGAGTGGGGAATCGACTGGTCGCGTGCGTGGCCCTGCCGCAACGGGTCCTTACCTGCTCAAACTGCGGCAGAATGCGAAACCTATCTGCGCGATTACAACGCGCGGGCGGTGGCGTCCTCCGACGAGTTTTTCTCCTACAAAACGCCCACCGACTTCCGTCTGGAGAAGCGCGAAGTTCAAGTCTTCAGCACCCGCGCCGTTCCCGATCCCAAACTGGAAGCAAAGGTAAAAGGCAGCTACGGTGAGTTTCTGCGATTCACTTCGCCGGTGCGCACGCCGTATCCGGAAAACAATCTGGTGAATGCGCGCTGGTTTCCGGCGAGAGGGAAGAGCGCCATCGTGCTGCTGCCGCAGTGGAATTCGGACGCCCTCAGCCACAATGCGCTATGCCCTACGCTGAACCGGCTGGGAATTTCGGTGCTGCGGCTGAGCATGCCGTATCACGACATTCGCCGTCCCGCTGAGATTCAGCGCGCCGACTACGCGGTTTCTGCAAACATTGGGCGCACGCTCGATGCCGCGCGCCAGGGCGTTGTCGATATCCGCTGCTGCCTCGACTGGCTGGAGCAGCAGGGATACACCAAGCTGGGAATCCTCGGCACCAGCCTTGGTTCCTGCTATGCATTCATTGCGGCGGCGCATGACGCGCGCATCGAGGTCGCCGCCTTCAATCACGCTTCCACATATTTCGCGGACGTCGTGTGGCACGGCCAGTCCACCCGGCATGTTCGCGAAGGGCTGGAGCCGGAAATTACTTTGGAGCGGCTGCGCGGCTTGTTTACCGCAATCAGTCCCATGTCGTACTTTAAGCAGTTTGCCCGGTTCAAGCGTAAGGTGCTAGTTGTGTATGCGACGTACGATCTGACTTTCCTACCCGAGTTTTCGCGCCAGGTGGTCGAGCAGTTCGAGGCGCATGGCATCGACCACAAAGCGATTGTCATGCCGTGCGGCCATTATTCGCTGGGTGAAACCCCATACAAATATATGGACGCATATTACCTGGCGTCGTTTTTGGGGAAAGCGTTCAAGAATATTCATCGGCGCGGCGAGCGTTGACTCGTGAGCGAAGAGTAACCATCGCTCCGCAGCACCGATGTCTCCATCTGACCAATCGCTGACAGATTACGCCGGAGATTGCCCCAACAAAAAAGCCGCAGCTCCGAGGCTGCGGCCTTGCGTTCCTGAAACAGAAAAATTAGCGGCGGCCCTTCTTCCTGGAAGACTTCTTCGCCGCTTTCTTCTTTCCTGCGGCCTTCTTCTTCGCAGGCTTTTTCTTGGCCGCTTTTTTCTTGGCCTTCTTCGCTGGCTTCTTCGCAGCCTTCTTCTTGGCCGCCTTCTTTTTTGCTGGGGGCGCCTTTTTCTTGGCAGGCTTCTTCATCGCAGGCTTCTTGGCCGATTTCTTTTTCGCGGTTTTCGGCGATCCTCCGCCGCCGCTCGAGACCGGTGCTGGAGGTTCGACAGCCGGCCCCGGCTCAGATTCGTCTTCGACTAAAGAAGGGAGTTCGCTTTCCTCTTCCTCTTCTTCCTCGTCATAATCTTCTTCGAGCGTATCGCCGTAGGCGCCTGAGTCACCGAACTCGTCGGCTTCGTCATCACGCAGGTAGAGGGTTTCTTCGAACATCATTTCTTCCTCCTCAAGTCTGGGCGCCGCAGCGCCGAATTGGGCGAGTGAGCGCCCGAAATGCGGGCCTCAAGTCGCGAGAGAATTTAAAAAGACAAAACTGCAACGGCGCCGGATTATAACGGGTCAGGCACAGCCCTAGCAACTGGTTTTGAAAGCTCGCGTTTCGACCCAACTTGGATGCGGAATGGGCCTACCGCGAGGGAATCACCAGCACCATGCCGGGACGCAGGGTGGCCACGTTTTCGTTGGTTCGTTGGATGGCGGCCACACTGGTTCGATAGGTATTGGCGATGGAATAAAGCGTCTCACCCCGCCTTACCGTGTGGCGGCGGGGGATTGCTGGCGTTCCGCCTGAGGGCTTCGAGATTGAGGCGCTGGCAGCTGCTAAATGGTTGCTGCCTTTTGCTTTGCTCGATCCTGCACGAGTATCGGCGGCAGCTCCTGGGCTGACCGGCAAATGCACGTAGAGCACTCGACGGCCTGCCAGGTTCTCTCCCTTGAGCCGGTTCCAGCGGCGAATCACCGTGGGCGGGACCCCGAGGTTATCGGCCACTCTCTGGACCGTGTCGCCCTTGCGAACATGATAAACGGTGAGGTGCTTCGCATAGGTCTGCTTGTCTCCCGCTCCGTCGTGCCCGGGCGCAATCGGAATCACGATCCTGGTCCCGGGTTCAAGATCGGGGCTCGCGTCAAATCGATTGGCCACCTCAATTGCATGGGCTGTGGTGTGGTACTTCCGGGCGACCGACGCCAAGCTCTCGCCGCTTTCGACTTTGTGTAAACGCCACCATACCCGCAGGTCGGTGGGAATGGCGGAGATGGCGCTCTGGAACTTCTGGGACGTTCCTGCTGGAACGTGCAAGTCATAACGGCCCTTGGGCGTCACCATCCGCAGCAAGCCTGGGTTTAAGTCCTGCAGTTCTTCCACGGAGGCATCCACGCACTCGGCCACCAGATGAAGGCTGGCCGGATAGCTGATCTTGACCGTGTCATAGTTCATTTCGTGGTCGGGAACGATCGATTCCAGTCCGTACTGTTCCGGGTTCTTGGCCATGATCGTAACCGCGACAATGATGGGAACATAGTTGCGCGTTTCCTTCGGCAACACATCGCGGCGGTAGAGTTCCCAGAAGTCTGCGTAACCGGTGCGTTTGACCGCTTTCTGAACCGTGCCCGGCCCTGAGTTGTAGGCAGCCATTGCCAGGTACCAGTCCCCAAACTGGTTGTACAGGTCTTTCAGGTGACGGGCGGCGGCGCGAGTCGATTTTTCCGGATCCTGGCGCTCGTCTACCCAAGCGTCGCGGTGCAGGTCGTAAGCGCGCGCGCGGCTTGCCATGAACTGCCATATGCCCCGCGCTCCGGCGCGCGATACCGCAAAAGGATGGAATCCGGACTCGGCCTGGGCGAGATAAATCAGGTCCTGGGGAACACCCTCTTCTTTGAGCGTGCGCTCGATCATTTCGCGATAGCGGCCGCTGCGCTCCAGCGCATGCTCGAGTGTTCCGCGCCCGCGATTCGAGAAGTAGTTGATATAGCTGGCGACCTGGTCGGTCATCATCAGCGGCAAGTCAGAATGCGTGGCTTTGATCTCGGCGGCGGCCTTGGCTTTTACGTTGGGATCAACCGGGTAGTCGTTGACCTCATTGGCTTCGTCGATCGGCGCGGGTTCGGACTTCTGCTCGATTGCAGCCGGGTCAGCCTGCAGCGCCGCCAGTTCAAGGCGGTTCATGCCCTCCAGCAACCGGTCCATCTCACGCTGGAAGCGTTGGTCGGCTTGGACGCTGGCGGGGCTTCCCTGCAGCATTTTGAAAGCTTCAGAGAAGTGTTGCTTCGCTACGTCATTGTGACCGGCGGCAAATTCCTGCTGGCCAGCCTGGTAGTGTTTCTCCGCTTCGGCGATCAGGTCAGCCACGGGGTCGGCTGGAGCAACTGGCTTTCCTTCGACTTGCGCAGGGGCCGGTGTTAGAGGCTGGTTCTTAGGCTCGGGCGGGCGCTCGGACGAATTCGATTGGGCCACAGCCGCTTTTGCAGGAGCAGAGGCTTGGATGGGCGGCGGAGGCGTTTTCTGAATGCTCGGCGCGGCGGCTGACGGCTTTTTGCCCGAGCAACCCGAGGCAACTAATAGCGCCGCCAAAATCGCAACCAGCTGGCAGAAATTCTTGATCTTCATCTATCTATAACTTACCGCCGATTCCGATCTCTGCTGCCGAGGTTTTTAAATCGTACTCCCCTCAATTTTCAGGGTCAACGAGGAATGGAGCGAATTGGGGTTACTTCCGGAACGGTCCGAGGACAAGCGTCGGTCTGGGCAGGCGGCGAGATGGCAAAGCAAATGATTCACGCCTACGTGGACGAAGGAATGACGCCGATCGATGCGATTCGGTCAGGGACCATCAACGCCGCGCGACTGCTCGGCTGGCAGGACAAAGTGGGAAGCATCGAGCCGAACAAACTTGCTGACCTGATAGCCGTCGAGGGCGACCCCGCTACGGACATCAACTCGATCGATCGCATCAGGTTTGTGATGAAGGGCGGAGATGTCGTTCTTGATCGAACGACGCAACTGCCCAGCCACTAGCCGCCCGATTCCACAAGTACGTCCCTGAAGCCGGGATCCGAACTAGGTCTTCTTAACCCTCAGGTAGCTCAACCTACCACTTCACTTTCATTCCGAACTGGAACTGTCGCGGATCGTAAGCTGCGGTCGCCTGGCCGGCATTGGTAAACAGAGGACTGACGGCCGCCACGTTATACCGGTTCGCCATGTTGAAGATGTCGGCGGTAAGCTCCAGGCTCATGCGCTCGCGGATGGGAATCCGCTTGCCGATCCGCAGGTCGTTGAACACGGTCCAGGGCGTCCGGCCTGCGTTGCGGCCCAGGTTGCCGTCAAGAGACAACAGTGTGCCGTTGAAGGCGGCGCCGCAGGGTTCCTGGAACTTCCCAGTGGGGGAAAACTTCGACGATACCGGCAAGTTTCCCGAAGCTGTGCAGGTCGGATCTACGGTCGTGTTCGGCCTTCCGGTGAGTGACGACAGCTGCAGGTTGTCCCCATTGCCCGTAATGATGTTGAAAGGTCGCCCGGAACTGAACTCGATCAGCGGAGCAAACGTCCAGTTGCTCAGGAAGGCGCTGGCGAAACCGCCGCCACCAGCGTGCCTGGTCTGATAGACGCCGCTGAACACGAAGCGGTGACGCTGGTCAAAGAGCGACGTTGCCCGATCAGCGGACGGGAAATAACTGTCCTGGGGAGTGAGCGTGGACTGCAAATCCGTGGAATCGTCGATCGCGTGCGACCAGGTGTAGGAAGCCAGGAACTCATAGTGGTTGTTGAAGCGCTTACGCAAGTTGGTGGTGAATCCGTGATACACCGAGCTGCCGTTGGAGAAGTTGGCGTCCATGTCGCCGAATGGAACGCAGTTGGCCAGGGTCGTAGGATCGCAGCTCGCATTGAATCCAAAACTTGCGAGGAGTTGCTGCGCCAGGCCGACGCACTGCGCGCCACCAGCGCCTTGCGTAGCCAGGATCAGTTGCGCGACTGAGGCATTCAGTCCTGAGGGCCGGAAGAAATTGACCAGCGACGCGGGCACGTAGGCGCCTCCAGGCCCCACATTGCATCCGCTGACGGTGAATGGACTCGACGGTGTTTGCCCATCGGCTAATGCGGCCAGGTAATTCTTGATCATCAGATCGCCGCGGACAGCGTTGGCATTGATCGGACGATTCAGGTGACGTCCGCCATTAAAGTTGTAAGCGAGACTCAGGGCATATCCGCCGCCGAAGTCATGCTCGACTGTAAGGTTCGCCTGCTGCGAGTACGCATAAACGAAGTTCTTCGCCTGCGGATAGCCGAAAGGCTGGAACCCGACCGCCAGCGGAGTGGTGGTCAAGTAGTTCTGGTTGAGAAACACCGACTGCGGAAAATTCAGCGCCTGAAACCGCTGTTGATTGGGTAAATAGCCGAGTGCCGCGTTAACCGGGCCAAACGGCGAAGGCGCGCACTGAGGTGCCGCCGGATTGACCAGCAAGCCTTGGAAAATAGGAATGGCGTTGAGGTTGCCCGGGTCACCCGCAAATGTGCAGGGCGCCGTGCCTCCAAACGCAAGCTGTCCGCTGGTCGAACCGTCGGATGCATCGCCCAGGAAGTACAAACCCAGCAGCGGGTGGTCATAGAAAATTCCGTACGAGGAACGGACTACGGTCTTGCCGTCGCCCTTCGGATCCCAGGCCAGGCCGATGCGCGGTTGGAAATTGTTCTTGTCAGTCTGGATTCCTTTTTGCAATTTCAGATAGTTGTACCCAGTCGCTGCCAGGCCTGTTGGCGCCTTGAACTTCGGCGGAATCTCGACGTCATAGCGGAGGCCGTAGTTCAAAGTCACGTTGTGGCGAACCCGCCAGGAATCCTGCCAGAAAAATCCCATTGGAATGTTCTTAAATGAGTCGCTCGGGCTACCCAAGCCCTGAACGTAAACGGACGGCAGTCCCGCTCCGTAGGATTGAACCGCGGAAAGATTGGGGAAGAAAGACGGAAAACCGAGATTCGAGGATGTCGTCGAACCGAAATCATAGACCCCGCCGTAGTTGACAGTAAATGTCGCCGTCAGCGGAATGTAATTGAAGTCGGCGCCAAACTTGGTGTTGTGCGCTCCGATGCTCCAGGAGAAATTGTCGCTGACTTGGTAGCGCTTCTCCGTGCGCTGAATGTATGAGTAAGGCTCGCGCCCGAAATAGGCGAACCCAGGGATGTTCACTGCCGGATCCGCGCCGCCGGGAATGGCCGTGTTGTAGAAGTACGACAAGCCGCGTCGCGCGAACTGAAAGCGAAAATCGTTCACTTTGTTGTTGCCGATGGTCGCAGTGTCCTGGGCAACGATCGCAAAATCGCGGTAGGTCTGCTCGGAGGTTCGCGAGTAGGCATTCTGCCCGAAGGGCTGGTCCTCCCCGCTGACCTCGATACCATTGACCGTGCTGGGGCTGACGTTGCCACGAAGCATCAGGCGGTTGTTCGCTGTGAGGGTGTGGTCGATCCGCAACGAATAGAGGCTCGTGCCTTCGAATACCGGGAAGTTCCCCATCTGCGAAGCCAGGCTCTGAAACGAGGCGGGAACAAAGCACGGAGGTGACGAACAGCTGGTCGGGAACCCTCCGATGCCCGGGGCACCGCCTGTGAGCCCCACAGGCCACGCAGCATTCACCGCCATGCCGGATGAAGCGCCGACCAGAAACTCATAAGACGGAATGGCCACCGGGGCCAGTTGGCCGAATGTAGCGGGATCCTGCTGCGCCAGTTGAGCGAGTCCGGGGCCCAGAAAGGCAGCCTGGGCCGCGGTCACTTGAATCGTGCCAAATGGCAGAGGCTCCAGGCCTCCGGCAGTTGTGGCGGTGTCGAATGGAACCAGATCAAAGTTGTTGGCGCCGATGCTCGAGAACCCGGTCTCGTGCCGCCGCGTAATTTCGTACGAGAAGTAGTAGAAGGTCTTGTCCTTTTTCAAGGCTCCGCCAAAGGCCACGCCTGCTTGCACGCGAGTGTAGGCCGGATTCTTAACGGTACTGAACGGATTGACCGCTTGAAAATTCCGGTTGCGCAGGTACCCGAAAACGTCGCCGTGAAAATCGTTGCTGCCGGAACGGGTCACAATGTTGACCACGCCGCCCGCAGCGCGGCCATATTCCGGCGAGTAGCTATTGGTGATGATCTGAAATTCCTGCACTGCCTCTTGCGACACTGTCGATCTCACGCCGTTGGTGGAGTTGTCAGTCGCATCGGCGCCATCCACGTTGACGAGATTGGAGCGGCCGCGCTGTCCGCTCATGTTGAGACCTGACGTCGGAGCAGCGCCGGTGTTGGGCGCGTTGTCGCGCACCACTTGCGAATCCGTCAACGTGAAATTGATGTAGTTGCGCCCATTGATCGGCAGATTGTCAATGCGCTTCTGATCGACGGTGTCGGTCGTCGAAGTGCGCGAGGTTTCGATCAGCGCGGCCTCTGAGCTTACCGTGACCGTCTCTTTGGCGCCTTCAATGCCCAGCGATACAGGCAGGTTCGCGGAACTGCCCACAGTAATCACGAAGTCCGATACTGTGACCGGCGAGAATCCCTGCGCGTTGACCGTAACCGTGTACGACGCCGGCGGCAGTGAAACGATGCTGTAGTCTCCCAAGCCGTTGCCGGAGGCAGAACGCTCTACCCCCTTCTCCTGATCACGCGCCACGGCGGTCGCATTGACGACGGCATTCCCCTGGGGATCTTTGACGGAGATGTGCAAGTCGCCGGTGGCGACACCCTGGGCGAAGGCCAGCGAGGAAAGAACGAGGGAAAGACTCAGGGAAAGGAGGATCTTCGGAATTCGCATATTGTTTCTCCGCGGTGCAGGAGTCTCCGGGTCAGCCTAACTAGCCCGAGGTTGGCGAGCAAATTTCAGGAAGCGAGCGTTCGGGTGGTTTTTACATCAGTTTGACCGAGGAAAGCAAGCAATAACGTTGCGCTATCTGTTTCGCTCTCTTACACTGCACCGCCCGTTAGTCAGGAACGGACAACGCCCGACTGAAACTTCTCCGACGTCTGGAGTGCCCAGGCCATGCGCGGCGTGTTGTACGCGATTCCAACGCGGCCCTTGGCATCGAGCAAAATGATGCCGCCGTGGCCGTTAACGCGAGACTTTAGGTAGTTCATGGCTTCGTCGGCAACCCATTGCGGCAAATTGCCGGAAGCCACCCGATCAGCCGCCCACTTGGCCAGAACCAGCTTCATGATCGGCTCGCCCCAGCCGGTGGTTGAGGCCGCGGCGCTGGCGTTGTCGGCATAGCAGCCGCAACCGATCAGCGATGAATCTCCAAGTCTCCCCGGCGCTTTATTGAGCGTTCCGCCGGTGGAAGTCGCGGCTGCAATGTTGCCACTGGCGTCGAGTGCGACCGCTCCGACGGTGTCGTGCGACATCGTATGCGCAAACAGATCTTGCTTTTGGGCCTCGGGATTCGCCTGGAACGCACGCAGCCGTTCGATCTCCCTGGGAATAATCAGGTCTTCGTTCCTGCACAGCTCGATGCCATGCTCCTGCGCGAAGCGCTCGGCGCCTTCGGCCACAAAATAGACATGGGGACTGTCGCTCAGAATCTTGCGCGCCGCGCGAATGGGATTCGCAATGTGTTCGACGCATCCGACGCCGCCCGCGCGAAGAGTGGCTCCATCCATGATGAGGGCATCGAGCTGGACCTTGCCGTCGCGGTTCAGAAAGCTGCCGCGCCCTGCGTCGAAAGCTTCGTCGTCTTCCATTACGACCACGGCTTCTTCAGCGGCATCGAGGGCTGAGCCGCCCTTCTCGATCACGCTCCAACCGGCAGCCGCGGCATTCTTCACACCGTTGAGGTGAGCTTCGACAAGATCGTCGGGGATCGCCCATGCGCCGCCGTGAATGAGAAGGACCGGATTCTGGCTCAGGCAGACCTCCGGGAACTGTTCATCATAGCCGGAACGGTTACGAGCTCGTAGCCTTCGGAGGTGTAGCGAGTGACCAAAGCATCCACAGCTTTCACTGTATTCGAACGGTCGGTGCCAAACGCTTTGTGCCCACCATCGTGCAAAAGAATCACGTCCCCGCCGCGAACTCGCGCCGTGACCTTCTTCTCGATGTACGCCGCAGATGGTGCGCTCCAGTCATAGCCAGTCACGCTCCACATGACTGGTTCGAGACCGAGCTGCCGCGCTAAGCGAAACACTCCCGGCCGCCGCGCGCCCCAGGGCGGACGAAAGAGATTCGAATGTTCACCAATCGCGCTGGTGAGGGCGTCGCGGCACTTTACCAGTTCGTGCTTCACGTTGCCCAGCGCCTCTAACGCGAGGAACGGATGCGTAAATGTGTGATTGCCGACCACGTGTCCATGCCTGGAAACTTCGAGTGCAATATCGGGCCGCTTATTAACGTATCGCCCAATCATGAAGAAAGTAGCGGGAACGTTGTGCTTTGCAAGAATATCGAGCAAATGCAACGTGTGTGGATCATTCGGCCCGTCGTCGAAAGTGAGCGCAATCTGTTTCGATCCGCGTGGCAGGCTGTGGAACGCCCGCCCGTACCACTGCCCCTTGCGCGCCATGGATTGGTACCCCGCCGCGGCAACAGCAGCGGATCCAGCAGCGAGGACGGGGACGAGCATGAGGGGATTGTAGTAGAAGCAGCGGGCAGTGGGCAGCCGTCAGCCGTTGCGGACCGGATGTCGGTGTCGGCGGTCAGCCAACGTCTCCCAGTCATGATGTCATTCCGAACCGTTTTCAGCGGTGAGGAACCTGCTTTTCTGCAGTGGTCCAAGAAAACCCGATTCCTCGGAACTAAAGGCCTTCGCAATGAAAATGGGTCAGCTGAAAACTGACAGCTACCTGTTAACTTCTTCCTCAATTGCGCAGGTCCTTCAGCCGAGCTATTCTCGAATGCTGCTTCCCATCGCAAACAAAATTCATGGCCAAGCTTTTTGATCTCCCGCGGTACATCGCAGTTGAAGGTCCCATACGCGTCGGCAAGAGCACGCTGGCGACAATCCTCGCGGAACGATTGAACGCCCAGCGCGTCACCGACCCGGAGCAGACGTCTTTACTTCGCGCTTTTTACGAAGGCGAGCCCGGGGCTGCGTTTCAAACGCAGTTTTCCTTTTTGATCCGGCGCTTCGAGCAGTTGCAGGCGCTTGACCTGGGGGCAAGCTCGCAAAAGCTGGTCGTCTCCGATTTTATTTTTGAAAAAGACAAGCTGTTCGCTTCCCTGAACCTCAACGATCACGAACTCGAGACCTACAACCGCTACTACAATTACTTCCGCGAGCAGGTGCCCACGCCTGACCTGGTGATTTACCTGCAAGCCACGCCTGAAGTTCTGAAGAAGCGCCTGAAGAAGAAGAACGCGCCGGGAGAAAAGGCTATCAGCGAGGACTACCTCGAAGAAGTCGTCAAGGCCTATGAGCACTTCTTCTTTCATTACACGTCGTCGGACCTGCTGATCGTGAACACTTCGGAGATCGACTTCGTCGAGCGCAACGAAGACCTGCAAGAGTTGTTGCGCAAAGTTTCCGAGCCAATCAAAGGGACGCAATATTTCCTGCCGCTCGGCAGCCAGGAAGCGGCGAGCGCGTAGAATCCCGTCGTCCGTCGTTAGCCCTCCGCCGTCGGCCGGCCCGCCGCTCGTTGCGGCCTACAATTAAGACATGACCGAACTTCGGATTGGCGATCAGTTGATCCGCTTTAATCGTGACGCGACGGTCGCGGCGTATTCTCAGGTCTCGCAAGGCTGGGCCGATCGGTGCACGTGTCAGGGCTGCCACAATTTCGCGCGCCAGCGAAACACAATTTACCCAGCGAGTTTTTTCGATCTTCTCAACACACTTGGCATCGATCAGGCCAAAGAAGGTGAAGCTGTCCACTACGGGCCCAAGGGAGATCTCCAGTTTTACGATGGCTGGTTCTACTTCGTTGGAAAAGTGGTCGAAGCGGGCGAGCGGAATTGCACTATTGGCAGTGACTTCGAATATTTCGTCGGTACGGCCTTCCCTCAACCACCCGCCGTTTTCGGCAAAATCGTCATCGCTATTGAATTTACAACGCTGCTTCCATGGGTTTTGAAGGAACCCTGGGATATGAAGGCTTAATACCATACCGTGGAGAACCTGAATAAGCTCTCCAAGGCCCCTAAGAAGCCGCTCCAAGCCGAATAATCTTTTCGCTTCCAATCATTATTGAAATTTACGCAAAGCGGCGAAGAAGGTGAGCACAGCCCCGCTCGAAGAAAATATAGACGGCCGACAATTTGAAGATTAGAATCCCGACTAGCGGGATCTCACCCGCTGTACAGGCTCTATCCGCCCATCTGCGGAGGGGCACTGGAGGACATCGTGAGTTTGACTCCCATTGGCGCACCGCGCCAGAAGATTACCGTCGCGTCTCTGCGTGACAAAAAGTTCCAGCACGAACCCATCACCTGCCTCACCGCCTACGACTATTCGAGTGCCCGCCTGGTGGACGAAGCCGGCATAGACGTTGTGCTCGTCGGCGACTCGCTGGCCATGACTATGCTCGGCCACGAGAACACGCTTGCCGTCACCGTGGATGAGATGTTGCATCACACGCGCGCCGCGCGTCGTGGCGTGAAGAACGCCCTGCTGATGGCGGACATGCCCTACGGCTCGTATCACGTCGGCAGAAAAGACGCTCTGCGCAATGCTACGCGTTTCGTAAAAGAAGGAGGCGCAGAGATCGTGAAGGTGGAAGGCGGCGAGAAGCGCGTGCCCCTCATCCGCGAAATTATTGATGCGGAGATCCCCGTCGCCGGGCATATCGGGCTGACGCCACAGTCTGTGAATCGCATGGGCGGATTCAAGGTGCAGGGCAAGTCCCTATCCGACATCGAACAACTCGTGCGCCACGCGGCTGCGCTGGACCGCGCCGGCGTGGCCTGTCTTTTTCTGGAAGGTATTCCCCGCGAAGTCGCGGAGATGATTACCAATGAAGTCGGCACGCCGACGATTGGCATCGGCGCCGGACCGGACTGCGATGGACAGGTGCTGGTGTTTCACGACATCCTGAACCTGACGTTTGCGCCGACAGCAAAATTCGTGCGCCGCTACGGCGATGCGGCTGCGGAAATCACGCACGCGGTGCAGGCGTTCCGCGCCGATGTGCTGTCGCGGGAGTATCCCGGCGACAAAGAGTCGTATCACCTATCCCCGGAAACAAAACAGGCGCTGGAAATTATTTTGGAGCGCAAGCGCGCGATGCGCGTACCCAAGCAGATTACGGCCGTGGAATGATGCCTGGGCTCTGCTGAATCCTGCGTTGGTGGTGCGCAGATGTCGTGTGTTACGGAAAAGACGGGCTAGGGCGCCCGTCACTCCGCCACCACACTTAGCGCTGCAACCCCAGCGCCTGAAGCGTACCGTCATCCGGCGTATTCGGGCCTTCTTTCGGGCCGTTCACCACGCCGAAGCCGCTGCCGCTGTCGCGTGCGCCGAAATCCCACATGTTCCACCCAATGCCGTCATGTTCGAGCGTGCTGCGAACGTCGTGCAACCAGCGGGCACGGTCATGGGGATCGGAAACGCGACGGAATACTCCGAACTCGTTGCAGGTAAGCGGCACATGCCAACGCTTCGCCCACTCTGCCGCCTGGCCGATTTCCACGCCGATGCGATTCGCATCCCAGTGCTCCAGTGCATAGCGCAGCACTGTCAACCGGTTCCCGGCGTCAGGCTCTTCGGCTGCGACCTTCTGGGCGTTCGCCATGTCTGCGGGATACGCCAGCTTGGTTTCGAAATGCCAATAGTTTGCCCCCCACGTGGCTCCCTGATGCGTAAAAGTGTGAGGATCGTAGAAATGGAAGTTGTAGATTACGTTTGGATCAGACAATGGCGTCATAGCCAGCAAATCGTCCACATCTGACCAGTTGGCCCCGGCGGCGATGATCGTATGCTGCGGCGCGCCTTCGCGAATAGAAGCAGCCAGCTTCGCTTGTACGCCGGCCCATCGATAGCGATCGCGGAACTCCGGCTCATTCAGCACCTCGAAATAAACCATTTCGGGATCGGAAGTAGAATAGTGACGCGCCAGCGCCCGCCAAAAATCTGAAAACTGTTCAACGGAGCTGTCTTGCTGCACCAGCTTTGCTTTGAACTCGCTCTCCGGGTGCATGTCAATAATCACGGCCAGACCGTGGTCGAGAATCATTTTCACTGCGCCGTCGAGATAGACCTGGTATTCCTGGGGAATACGGTCGCCCTCGTTGTGGCGCATCATCGGTTCGGGATTCACACTCAGACGCACGTGATCGAAGCCCATCGACTTTATCAGGGCGATGTCGTCCGCAGTGACCCAGCCGACCAGGTGCTCTTTCTTGTATCCGACGAGATCGTAAACCTGCGCGAACCATTCGCTGAGGTTGATTCCGCGGCGAAGATGGCGCGCGCGTTGTTGCGCCAGGGAAGAGTTGGTTTGGGCCGAGGATAAGGCCGACGATAGAGCGGAAAGCAGGAGAAAGAGGAGAATCAGCTTGCGCATGCGTCACTCCACGTTCGAGTTTTTAGAGACGAAAAAATCCGGACGATGCGAAAGCAGCGTCCCCTACTTCAGTTCCTGCAACTTCCCTGCGGCGATCTGCCCTGCGGGGCCTTGCGGAGAGTCTTTCTGCACCTGCTCATACAGCTTCTTCGCATCGGCGGTCTTCCCATCGGCCTTGTAAGTATCGGCCAGTTGGATTTCGGCCGAAGTTTTGCCCACGGTGCTGGTGGGACTCTGAATCAGTTTGTTGTAGAGGTCCTCGGCATCCTTGTTGCGGTTGGTATTGCGGTACACCGAGGCCAGCGCCAGTTTGGCCATCGATGAAATTTCCGCGTTGCGGAGTTCGGTAATCGGTTTCAGTTCGCGCTCGGCGGCAGCGTAGTCGCCAAGTTGGGAAGACGTTACGCCCAGAAAGTAGCGGGCAAAATCGCCGGCATGAGTGTGGGGATACTTATTGGCAATCCCCTGAAATTGTTTGTGGGCTTCCGTGGAACGCTCTTTGACTGAAGCGAATGACGGGTAGTCCGGCTGGGCGGGCATTCCGGCGGGACGAACCGGTTCATTCAACGTCTCGACTGCCTTAGTGAAATCGACGCTGGCCTTCTCGTCCTGCTGCGCGACGTAATAGAGCGCCCCGATGACGGCAGCAATCACGACTACGACGACCACCGCTGCGGCGATCAGTTTGCTCTGGTGCTCGACTGACCAGTGCACAGTCTGCTCTGCAACCTGTAGTGTGGTCTTGCTGAATCGATCTTGCTTGAGCTGACGACGGGTCTCTGCGCGCACAAACGTCCCTTCTGCCTGTAATGAGCGGAACTATAAGTCTATCAGTCGAAAATCGGGAGCGTCAAAAGCAGTGGTGGCTGGTTCGGAAAGCGGGAAGAAAGAGTGCCGGTTGGTGCTCTTGCAGGAGTTCACTAGCAACTAGCCCTGACAATTAGGGCGATGCTTCTTCCAGCATTCCGCTCTCGAGCTTTTCCTGGCACTCGATGCAATGCCGGGTCCAGGGCACGGCATCGAGCCGTTTGGAGTTGATCTCCTTGCCGCAGGAGATGCACTCACCGAAACTTCCTTCGCGGACGCGCGCCAGCGCGCCTTCCACCATCTGAAGCAGTTGGCGGTCGTTGTTGCTCTGATGAAACAGGAATTCCTTGGTATAGGAATTTGCGGCCTTATCGGCGATGTCTTGGGCCACGTCTTCGTCCGCGGCACGGCCATCCTGCTGCGTGCGCGTTACCATCCGGCGCAATTCCTGCTGCCGGACTTCGAGACGCTTTTTGAAGCCTTCTAACTTCTTTTTATCCATTGCCGTCACAACCTCACCACTTACAAACGATGCGCGCCCCGAAGTCAAAGCGGAATCATAAGCGCGTCACGTAAGATGCGTCAAATGTAGAAATGGCTGCAGGGGAATCGCTTTGAGCGGCTGCCCCCGTAGCAGCCGCCTTAGCGCGGCAGGGGATCCGGCGTATCAGCCAGCGCGTACGCCATCACCGCCATGCAGGCGGCATTTTCTCGCAGTTCGGCGGGAACAACTTTATCGAGCGTGTCGCCCGCTGTGTGGTGGAACGTGAAATACCGCAGTCCGTTTTGCCAGATGCCGAACGCGGGCACGCCTTTGTCGGACAGCGGCTCGATGTCGGTTTCAGGCGAACTGGTCACCACGTCGAACAGGCTGGCCCCGATCGGCCGCAGCGCATCCAGCACCGGTGTGAGTTCCTCCGTTGCCGCCGCGCTCGCCCGGACGTGGAATCCCAGCGGATGTTCGGCCCCAAGATCGCTTTCCATGGCAGCTACGTGGTTCGCCAGCTGCGATTCCTGCTCCTTTGCGTATACATCGCGCCCGTTCGCGCCCATTTCTTCGTTCATCCAGGCAATCACCCGGATAGTCCGCTTGGGGTGAAGATTCATACGATGCAGAAGTTCGGCGGTCTCCATGGCGACGACCACCCCGGCGCCATCGTCGATCGCTCCCGTCCCCAGGTCCCAGGAATCGAGGTGGCCGGAAACGATCACAACCTGTTCCGGGTGCTCGGAGCCTTTCAGGTCGGCGATCACGTTGTAGCTCTGCACTTCCGGGCCGACATGCGTGGGCAACGAAAGGTGGATCTTCACCGGCCCTTTGGCCACGAGCCGCGCAATCAGCATTGCGTCCTCGGCACTAAGCGCGCCGGAGGGAATTGTGGCTTGCCCGCTGTAGCCAGTGTGGGCGAGACGATACATTCCATCGCCCGCGGAGCGCACCAGAGACGCAATCGCGCCCATGCTCTCTGCCGCCAGTGCGCCGGCCGCGCGGTATTGCACAGCTTCGCCATAGGCGGGCCCGGAACGCCCCGCCGCAGCTTTCTGGGAATCATAGGCGAAATCAAACAGCACGATTTTGCCCGCGATCTTTTCCCCGAGCCCTTTCAGGTCGTCAAAGCTGTGGGCAACAATCACTTCGCCCGTAATTCCCGACGCGGGCGTCGGAGAATTTCCCAGTAGCGCCGTGACCACAATCTTTTGCTTTGTTCCCGGAACCTGCCCTGGGTATTCGACCAACTCGGCTGCATCGTCTCCGCGCAGAAACCGACGCACCATCACCGGCTCGAGCTTCACATCGAGCCCCAGCTTGCGCAGCTCGTCCGCAACGTAGTGGACCGCAGCATCGGCTTGCAGAGATCCCTGAGGGCGCGGCCCGATGCTGTCGGTCAAGTGCTCGAGTTCAGAGTAGGCATAGTTGTCTTGCATCGCGGCATCCCGGATACGCGCCAGTTCAGCGCGGAGCTGCGGAGAGAACTCATGCGTCAAGCTCGCAGCTTCATGCGGGACCTGGTCCCACTTGGACGTCTTCGGGCTCTGGGCATTAACAAACACAGCGGAAGAAACAAACAAGCCAAGGACAATCAGTCGAATGCGCATAGCCACCTTTGGAAGTTATCTAAATATTTAACCATCAAACCGCAACCGGCGTTTTTCGGAGACCGAGGAATTTCGGACACGAAAAAGCGGCCCCAATGTCGGGGCCGCAAATTCAAAAGAGGCAATAGGCTGGAGACTTAGGTTTCACTGAGGAAAGCCGCCCCGCTGAAAGAGCGGCATGGGTCGATGGGCCGAGAGAGATGGAAGAGGATCAAACGCGAGGCCTCTTTTCTTGCAATGAATGAAGGGAGCATTTCCGCGGCCATAGCCGGCGCCCGCGGAGCTCGGTGATGGGTCGCCCGCAAAGTCCATGCCGCACAAGGGTTTATCGGCCGCGGCCAAATCTCGGCCTGGGCCGGAGTAACGGTTACAGGGTGTGCAGAATTGTGCACATGCTTTCCAAGCGCTCATTTGGAACTTCTCTATCGCGAAATTCGTGTGTCAATGCAGCTGTTCTGATACGCTTCCGGGTAATTGTTCAGGAGGTTTGCATGCGCAAGCTGTTCGCCGCCGCCCTGGTGCTGCTCTCTTCGTTTGCTTCAGGCCAACCGGCTTTATCACAGACCGCCCGGCAAGCCCTAATCGAAATGTTCTTTGGACAGTCCCCAAACCATTTAGAGAAACACTTGCCGGATGTGACCCGGCGTTCGTTGGGCAAGTTCAGTGAACCGGGCGGCCAGAGTTATCTCTCGGCGTTCTCGATGATGGCCAGCCAGATTCACGCCAGCGGTACAAACTTCCAAACATTTGAGACCGGCCCTACCCTGCTGAGCGCAGAGAACCTGCACTCAACCAACGGCGCGGACAAGATCGATATCAGCGTTGAGCGTGACGATCTGATCGGCGAGGCAGATGAAATCGAGCTTGCTCTGCATCTCAGCAACCAGGGAAAAGAAGAGACGCTGCCGTTTGTGCCCCGCTTTACGTTTTCCATGCAGTCGGAAGCGAACGTTTGGCGCCTGAGCGAAATCACTGTAACCGTGCGCGTACCGCTCGCCGACCCCACGTTTCTGAAGACGATCGAAGACGAGCAACGCGCCGAGAATGAGCAGTTGACCATTCGCGAGCTGCAAATGGTGAACGCAGGCGAGAAGAGCTATTCGGCGAAGCAGGGGCGTTTCGGATGTTCATTGTCTGCCCTTGGCACCCAGTATCTTTACGATCCGCAATTGGTGAAAGGCACCCGCAACGGTTACGTGTTCGTGATCTCCGGGTGCGATGGGTCGCGCTACAAGGTTGTGGCTGAACCCGCAGTCGCCGATTCCGGCCTGCGGGCTTTTTGCTCCGACGAAGTCGGCGACATTCGCGCGTCGTCAGATGGCAAAGCCACAACGTGCTTGGCGAGCGGCGAACTCGCTCAAAAAGCAGTGAGCGATAAGGCGATAGGTATCGTTATGCCATTGACTGGAGACGCCGCTGAAACCTCTAACCAAGTTCCGCGAGATGCCCCCCAGTCTTCCTCCGCTCCTCAGCAGGGCAAAGTGGTTCCCATGGTCCCGGCCGCGCCGAGGCCAACAACTCCGACGCGCATACGCGTTTCGCAAGGGGTAACTCAAGGCCTGATCCTCAGCAAAGTGCAACCAATCTACCCGCTTGAGGCCAAGGTGGCGCGGGTGCAAGGCATGGTCGTCATGAAGGCCTTGATCGGTACGGACGGGACCATTAAAAGTTTGAGCGTGATCGACAGCCCCTCGCCTCTGCTTAGCCAAGCCGCAATGGACGCGGTCAAGCAGTGGACTTACAGACCATATATCTTGAACGGCACTCCCGTGGATGTGGACACGCAGATTACCGTGAACTTCACCTTGTCTCCGTAGAATCACTTGGGAAGCTGACCGCCGCGGAAGTGCAATAACGGACGCATCATTCCACCCGCCTGCCCGCATCCTATTTCCTAGGTTCCCAAACTTCCCTGATTTCTGGTAAACATTGAGATTGAATTGGAGGATCATTTTGCGTTGGGCGGCTCCGGTTGTGTTCGTTTCCCTGGTCTTGTTCTTCGCGTCTGGCTGCGGCGGCGGTGGCGGCAGTAGCAGCACAGCCAACCTCCGTTTCGTGCAAGGCTCGCCTGACGCTCCTGCAGTCAACCTTCTTGTGAACGGCACTACCGAAACGTCGAATATGCTTTACGGCAATGCCAGTGGTTATGTAAGCGTGAAAGCCGGCACGGTCCATGTGCAGGTGATCCCGGTAAACTCTACAAAGCCATTGCTAGACCAATCCGTTTCCCTGGCGGACAGTGCCCACGAAACCCTTTTCCTGACCGGGCCGGTCTCGCAACTGAAGCCCCTGGTACTCAAAGACGGCGTCGCCACCAGCACTACCACCACAACCAACAACGTGCGGGTAGTGAATATTTCTACGCAAATGGGGCCCGCCGACGTTTACCTAGTCGCTCCCGGCGTCAATTTGGGCGCGGCCACTGCAGTTGCGAGTGGGCTCGCATTCGGCCAGAACACCACCTACACCACGTTCACCCAGGGTGGAAATTATGAAGTTTACATGACCGTTCCTGGCAGTCTCACGGTGTACCTCGCCACCGGACCGCTGACCTTCGCAAGCAAGCTGGTGCAAACGGTCGTGATCGAGGATGCCCCTGCGGGCGGGTTCACCTTCAGCGTGCTGGACGATCAATAGCTTCCGGCCCGGCCCGGTGTTTCGGGAATAACGCTTTCCGCTCCCGGCGCGTCTAAGCAAGAGAGCCTGCCGAAGGCGCAGGTGTTCTAGTGGCCAACTGACCCACGCGTTATAATCAACAATTCGGCACTGGAGGAAAGTGGCATATGCGAGAGCACGCGAACGCGCTTTGGGGACGGTTCAAGGCGAACCGGATGGCATCGACCGCAGCCGTCCTATTGACGCTGACGATAGGAATTCTTATCGGGACGGTCGTTTCTGGTGGCGTCCGCGGCCAGGAAAAGCGGTCATCGGAAGCTACTCCCCTAGTTGTGCCCGCCCGTAAGGAAACGTCGAATCAGTTCTCGCAGATCGCAAAGTCCCTCGATCCGGCAGTCGTAAACATCAACACCGAATCGACGGTGAAGCCGACCGCGCGCCGGCGGCCGGGGCAGCAAGCTCCGGGCGGTGATGATGACCAGGAGAGCCCTTTCGGCGATTTCTTCGATAAATTCTTCGGCAATCAGAATTCCGGCCCAATCAAGCAGCGCTCACTGGGCTCGGGTGTTCTCGTCGATCCCAAGGGCTATATCGTTACCAACCGGCATGTGATCGAGAAAGCGGACCGCATCCGCGTCCGGCTTCAGGACGATCCACCGGGAGTTCAGCACGACGCAAAGGTAATTGGTAGCGACCAGGAGACGGACTTGGCGGTGATCAAGATCGATGTCGAGCACAACCTTCCGGTGGCTAAGCTTGGCAACTCTGACAGCATGCAGGTAGGAGACTGGGTTCTCGCCGTAGGCAGTCCCTTTGGACTGCAGGCGACGGTGACGGCGGGAATCGTTTCCGCCAAGGGCCGGAATATTGTTCCGGGTCGCCAGTTTCAATCGTTCATTCAGACTGACGCCGCCATTAACCCGGGGAATTCCGGCGGACCGCTCGTCAACATGGACGGCGAGGTCATCGGCATCAACACGGCGATCCTGACCGATACGAATGCCTACGCCGGCGTAGGTTTCGCTCTGCCCTCGAACACCGTCGCCCTGGTTTATAACCAACTCACCAGTCCGGAACACCGGGTACAGCGCGGATCCATTGGAATCGTATTCAATGCGCAGGAGAATCCAGCCATCTCGCGCGTTTATGGCGTGCAATCCGGAATCACGATCTCAAACGTCGTAGCCGGAAGCCCCGCCGAGAAGGCCGGCCTCAAAGTCGGAGACACGATTGTTGGAGTTGACGGCAAACAGGTGAAGAACGGTGACGAACTCGTCGCCGACATCGCCGGCCGCAAGCCCGGATCCAAAATTGACCTGGCCTACGTCCGCAATGGTAAGAAGGAAGCCGCCACTGTGATTGTTGCCGACCGCGCAAAGTTGTTTGCGACGCGCTTGGGCGATGAAGAAGACAGCGGCGAAGAAGCTGCGCCCAAACAAAGCAAGCTCGGCATCACCGTTCGAGCGCTTACCCCTGAAATGGCCGACCGCTTGAACGTTCCCTCCGGCAAGGGAGTGGTAGTGCAGGAGGTCAAGGCCGGGTCTTTCGCGGATGACACCGGGCTGACCCGCGGCGACATTATTCTGGAACTGAACAAGCAGCCGATCAATAGCGAGGACGATTTTGATCGCGTCCAGGCAGGCTTAAAGAGCGGCCAGGACGTGGTGTTCCTAGTCCGGCAACGAGGATCGGGACGCGACGGCGGGACCATTTTCCTGGCAGGAACACTTCCGTAACCGTTACCTGAACCATCGAGACTGGCACAAATCGGGGTTTCACGAGAAGATGGTCGGGCATCTAACCTGGTAGGCTGGCAGGGCTCGGGTCTGCCGGTTGGCAGTGACCGTTTGGCGCACTTAACGAAAGCGGAGAGATTGCGAATGAGTTTTTCCCAGAACGTGAAATTGTCGGCGATCGCGGTCAGCCTGCTGCTGACGGCGTCGGTGGCGTTCGCGGGCATAACTCAGAAGAAGCATTCCCCCTCAGCGAGTTCGCGTTCCTCCGGCAAGCTGCACAAAGCCTCGCATCACTCCAGCAAGAAATCGCGCAAGCCGCGCGGCCAGCAGGCCATCGATAACGGACGAGCCCGAGAAATACAGGAAGCGCTGGTGCGTGAGCACTATCTGAGCGGCGAAACATCAGGAACCTGGGACGCATCGACGCAAGCGGCCATGCGCAGATATCAGGCTGACCAGGGATGGCAGAGCAAGCAAGTCCCGGACTCGCGCGCCTTGATCCGCCTTGGCCTGGGACCGAACCACGACCGGCTGCTGAATCCGGAAAGCGCAATGGTCAGCAGCCCGGTTTTGCGCCCGGTACGCGCGACTTCGTCAAGGACGAATAGCCCGGCGTTCCTACCCACCCATAGCCAGGCATCCAGCGCTGTCAGCACCGGCGACCTTTCGACTTCGCGCTGATACGAACTTTCCCTGACTTTCTACCCATTAAACAAAGGCTTATTTTGTAAGACTGCGGCAGGGTTGTCTTCCACGAGCGCGCGAGCTACGTCCGCGCCGAATTCCTTCTCCACGACTTTCCGCCCCTGCGAAAGGATGGGCGGCCGGCGAACCATGTCGTGAGCATCCGTGGCCAGAAAATGGACGGCTCGCTTCTTCAGAAATTTTCGCGCCAGTTCGCCAGCGGTCTCGCCCCACGAACCGGTGAGGGCTGACGCAGTAATCTGCACCGCGCAACCCGCTTCTACCCATTGCAGCACCCGCTCGGGGGATTTCTGCAGAATGGGATTGCGCTCGGGGTGGGTTAGGATCGGCGTGACGTCGATCGAGCACATGCTTACCAGCCAGTCGTCGATGGGCTGGGGGATGCTGAAATTGTTGAACTCAACCAGCAAATAGCGGGTGCTCGCGATGCACCAGCGCTCAGGGGTTTGCAGCGCACCTTGCATATTTTCGAACGAGAGATGAAAATCGCAGCCCAGGCTCAGTTGCGGTCTTGGCCCAATGCGCTGCTGCAACTTCTGCAGCAAGTCGGTCAGATAAGCCCGGTCGTAGTAGTAGCGATCGTTTGCGTGTGGGGTCGCGACCATGTGCTCAATCCCGTCCTCGGCAGCCGTGCGGCACATGGCTTCGGCTATTTCCCAGGACTTCGGGCCATCGTCCACCTCAGGAAGGATGTGGCTGTGAATGTCGATCACGCTCGCGAGTCCACTCAGTTCCGGTACCGCTTCTCTACAAAATCCCGCATCTCGGCGTAGGCTTTCTTCAACACTTCTTCCTGAGGCAAAAACACGATTCTGATGTGCTTGGTCCCCGGTTTCTGTCCAAAGCCCGAACCGTGAACCATCAGAATGTGTTTTTCCAGCAGCAGTTCCTTCACAAACACGTCGTCGCCTTCTGGAATGTCGAGCTTCGGGAAAGCGTAGAACGCGCCGCGTGGCGGAACACAGCTCATGTGCGGCGTCGCGTTGCAGGAATTCACCGTAAGATCGCGGCGTGAGCTGAGCTTGCGAATCGTTTCGATCAGGTGGTCTTGCGGGCCTTCGAGCGCGGGCTTGATCGCGTACTGCTCGGGATGGTTCGCCGACAGTCGCGCCCGCAACAGCTTGTGCATGCCCTCGATGAAGGGCTTTACCGTTGCTGCTTCCCCGCTCACGATCGACCAGCCAATCCGCCAGCCGGGTGCGAGGTAATTTTTCGAAAGTCCGCCAAGCGTCACCACGGGAACATCGGGCGCGATGGCCGCCAAGGAAATCTGTTCGCCGCCATCAAGAGTCAGCTTGTCATAAATTTCATCGGCGATGATCAACAGATTGTGTTCCCGCGCGATCTCGGCGATCTGCTCCAGCATGTTTCGCGTGCACAACGCTCCGGTCGGATTATTCGGGTTGATCAGAACAATCCCGCGGGTGCGCGAATTGATTTTGCGGTGCATGTCGTCCAGGTCAGGCTGCCAGCCGTCGTCCTCGTTCAGGTAATACGTATTCAGCTGTGCGCCGGTCTTGCACACAATCGCCGAGTAGAGCGGGTAATCGGGGCAGGGAGTCAGAACGTTGTCGCCTTCGTTGAGCAGCGCAGTCAGACATACGTCCACCGATTCTCCGCAGCCGTTGGTTACGAAGACATCCTGCACCGTGGTGATTCCCTTACGCGCAGCCTCACCGCGAAGGGCCTCCAGGGCTTCGGAAATCGCGGTGGAAGGCGCGTAGCCGTTTTTGTTGTCGCGCATCGCCCGGCAGGCCGCTTCCACCACATGGGGAGGGGTGACGAAATCGAAAACGTTGGGATCGCCGACGTTCAGGTAGAGGACCTTGTGGCCTTGCTTGGCAACGCTGCTGGCGGCGTCGGCGAGGTCGCGGATCGCATAGCGCAGGTTGTCGAGGCGTTTTGCGGGCCTGATTTCGCGGGCCGTGGTCGTAGTTGGCATAGGCAATTCTAGCGTAAGCAAGTACAAGGCCGCGTTCCCAGGTTGGGGACCAAAACAAGCCCGGCTGTTCAGCCACTTCGGTCATCTGCGTTCGACCGCCCGGCGCACCTAGAATTGCCTTTTCCGAAGGAGCGCCAAAGATAGTGCAAATCACCGTAAAACGCGTTATCACCACCGTAATGGTTGCGGGTGGCCTGGTGACGGCTTACCAGATCCTGAGCCGTCCCCAGCCTGTGGCGCTTCCGCAGGCGAGAGAAGAAGCACGCGCCAACGCGCAATCCTTTGACCAGAAAATCGAGGTGCTTGAGACTGCGCGCGCCGAGAATAATCCGCCAGCTCAAGTGCACTTTACTTCTGACGAGGTGAGCGCTGAAGTCGCCCAAAGCATGGGCACAGCGCCCGCGCCGGTGCCCAGCCCGAGCCTTCCGGTTGCATCTCCGGATGCGGTCATCGCCCAGGGTGACGTCGCGGTCAAAGGCTATCAGGTGAAGTTGGAAGGAGACGTTGCGCGCGGCCAGTTTGCCACTAACGTGGCAGGCAAGGACGTTTACGTGACGCTGGCTGGCCATCTCGGATCGCAAGACGGCTACGTTACGTTTGATCCGACGGAATTCAAGATCGGGGAATTCAACGTTCCCGTCTCTCTGGTGAATTCAGCGCTGCGGAAAAAACTCGCCGAGCAGCGGGAGCAACTCAAACTGCCTTCGGGAGTGGCCAGCCTGCGCATTGAGAACGGCGAACTGGTGATTGTTCAGAAATAAAAGTCTGGTCGGGACGAGACCCGTCAGCTTCTTCGCCGGTAATACACATTAAATTCAAACCCCGGCTCCGGGGGGAAAAGCTCGGCAATTTTCCGCAGGCGTTCCGCCATCGCGGCGGGGGCCAGAAGCGGATAGTCGCGCTCCCGCAGGTCGTGGTAGTCAACGTCCAGGAAAAGCGCCAGCAGATAAATTGAAATTGCGTCGGCGAATGCCCCCGCCAAATATTCGTTCTTGTGTTTCTCCGCGTCTGGGCCGTGGCCAGTGGCCAGTTTGCGCGACTCCCAGGCATCGAGCGAGGTTTCCCCGCGAACCCCGGTTTCCGCCTGCTTCCACGCCAGTTCGGCGAAGGCCTGCGAAACTCCCGCGCGATCGACAAAGGCGTGCCCGACGTTGATATAGAACTCAAATGCGATGGAAAATTTGTCGTCCATCAGCCGGGTCGAAATGAATACAAATTGCGATCCGCCGACGTCGAGATTGCGGTGGCAGACTGCGTTGTCGCTGAGCGCAACGTCGTAACGGTCAGCGATAACCGTCTGATCGCCCTGGTTCACAGTGAGCGGGACGAAGTAATAAGCTTTACGTTCCAGCGCCGCGGCGACCGTTTTCGGAACGGCTGAAATCATGCGCTCCAGATCGGGCGCAGAAATGCTCATCTCGCCGGAAACCGCATAGCAAACGCCATTCGCTCCCTGGGAAACCGGGGCCTCGCGAATCACGTCCGCCGGCTGGCGGGTTATTGCCTGGGTGGCTTGTACCATGAATAAGTGGTTTCGCCCATCAGCGCCGGGCAAAAGCCTGTTTACCTCGCGTTCATCATTCTAACGTAACGGGTTCTAACGCCCTACCACTTCTTGATAGCCGGCGAGTATCTCGGAAACCGAGTGGTCCCAGGAAAACTTCTTCACCTGCTCGTAGCCGGCATGGCGCAGCTTTTCGCGCAAGGGTTGATCGCACAGCACGCACTGCAAGGCGCGCATCATCTCAAATAAATTTTCGGGATTCACGAGCATGGCTGCGTTGCCTACTACTTCCGGAATCGACGAGGTGTTGGAGGTGAGCACGGGCGTCCCGTGCGCCATGGCCTCAAGCGGCGGAAGGCCGAATCCCTCATACAGCGAAGGGAACACAAACACTTTGGCGACATCGTAAAAAACGCGCAGCACGTCAATCGGCACGAACCCGAGGAAACGCACGTCGTTCTGCACGCCGGCGCGAACCACAGTTCGGCGCAGGTCGGGGTGCTGGGAAAGCTCATCCCCAATTATGACCAGCTTCAGGTCGGGGAACTGGTCCTGCTTAGCCAGTTCGGGCTTGAGCGCGGCGAATGCCTCGATAATCCGCACCAGGTTTTTGTGTGGGCTGATTCGGCCAGCATAAAGAATAAACGGATACGCAATCTGGTAGCGCGCCGCGAGCATCTGGCGGTCGGCTTCGGTGGCGTGGCCGGTCAGAAATCGAGGATCGATTGCGTTGTAAATGACCTCAATCCGCCCCGGCTCGATTCCAAACAGCTTCTGAACCTCGTTCTTGGTAAACGCCGACACGGCGAAAATACGATCGGCATTATGCAGCACGCGGCGCGTAAGTTGGAAGTGCATCGACCGCTTCCAGCCCGACCCGTTGCGCGCGCGGTACATGTGGTCCAGCACATCGTGCACAGTGACCACATAGGGACAAGGAAAATGGTGCGGAAGCCAGAACAGATGCGGCACGTGCGCCAAGTCGCACTGCAGTCGCCGCAGCACCGAGTGGCATTCCAAGAACCCGCTGACTGTATCGGGTGCGGGGACCTCCACAATGGAAAAATTTTCCGGCAAAGCGCCGAGTTCATTGGCCTTCTCCGGCAATCCCAGCAGAAAATATTCGTTCTCACGATCAAGCCGGGCGAGAGCGCGGATGATGTTGCGGGTGTATGTGCCCACGCCAAACTCGGTCAGGCGGCGGATATCGATGGCGATCTTCACTAAGGGGATTTTACCCAGTTATCGCGCGCAGGGACACCGGAGCGCACCGCGGAAAAGAGTGCACCGGACAAATCCGGCAGCGGCCATTCAGGACTAAAATCATTTCATGGAAACGCATGCACTTCATCTATCGGGCCGGTCGCTGATCGGCACACATGTCGGCAATGCCAAGGGCAAGGCCTTTCACGCCGTCAATCCCGTGAACGGAGAAAAACTGGAGCCTGCGTTCTATACCGCCACGGCTGAAGAAATTGACCAGGCAGCGAACTTTGCAGCCGACGCCTTCCAGCGCCTGTTGAGCGTCCCGGTCAGTGACCGCATCGCATTTCTCGAATGCGTCGCCGAAAATCTTACAGCCGAAGGCCCGGCAATCATGGAGCGCGCAATGCTTGAGACGGGCTTAGTCCTGCCTCGGTTGGCGGGAGAACTCAAGCGCACCGTCGGTCAGTTCCGGCTTTTCGCCGAAGTGCTCAAGGAAGGTTTCTGGGTGAATGCTCGCATTGACCATGCCAAGCCGGACGGCAAGCCTCCGCGCCCGGACCTTCGCGGGATGCTGCGCCCGCTGGGCCCTGTGGCGGTCTTCGGCGCCAGCAATTTCCCGCTCGCCTACTCGGTCGCAGGGGGCGACACCGCATCGGCCTTTGCTGCGGGAAACCCTGTTGTAGTGAAGGCGCACCCGGCGCATCCCGGAACCAGCGAACTGGTGGCGAACGTCTTAAAGAAATCGGCCGAACAGTGCAAGCTGCCTGAGGGAATGTTCTCGCTCCTGTTCGACGCGGGCGTCGAAGTGGGCGTAGCGCTGGTGCAGCACCCGGCCATCAAAGCTGTTGGTTTTACCGGCTCGGCGAGCGGCGGTCAAGCACTCATGCGTTTGGCGTCGCAGCGCCCGGAACCGATCCCCTGTTACGCGGAGATGGGCAGCACCAATCCGCTCTTCATTCTTGCGGGAGCAATGCGCGAACGCAGCGCTGAAATCGCCTTGGGGCTGCAGAACTCATTCACCCTGGGTTCGGGACAATTCTGCACCAAGCCGGGCATGGTGTTTTTGCCGAAGGACCAGAGCCCCGCATTCGAGCAGAGCCTAAAGAACGGCGTGAGCAATCTTCAACACTTCGGAATTTTGACGCACGGCATCGCCGGAAAGTACAAGCAAGCGATCGAACACCGAGTCGCAGAAGGACGTGCCAGGCTGCTGGCGGGAAATCCCGAGAACGCGCACGGGGACGCGGCCGCCGCCAATGCCACGGTTTTTTCCGTCGAACTCGACGAACTACTGGCGCATCCCGAACTCGGCGAGGAAGTATTCGGGCCGACGACCTTGCTTGTCCATTACGGCAACGAAAACGACTTGCTCACCGCCGCCCACCAATTGCAGGGCCACCTCACCGCAACCATTCACGGAACGCCCGAAGACCTCGCCCGATCACAGGAACTGATTCACGTTCTTGAGACTAAGGCCGGGCGCCTCGTGTTTAACGGATACCCGACTGGCGTTGACGTCGGCCACGCCATCGTGCACGGCGGACCATTTCCAGCAACTTCTGACACGCGCACAACGTCGGTCGGATCGCAGGCCATCCTGCGTTTCGCTCGCCCGGTTTGCTATCAGGATTTCCCCGACGCGGCGCTCCCCCCGGAATTGCGGAACGCAAATCCCATGGGAATTCTACGGATCGTGGACGGAAAATTCGCGCGGGAGTAAGCCGTGCCGTTGCCAACCCCATGCCGTTGCCAACCCCGTGCCGTCGCCAACCCCGTGCCGTTGCCAACCCCGTGCCTGTCATCCTGAGCGGAGCAAGACTATTCGCTTGCGAATGGTCTCGCGGGTCGAAGGACCTGCTGTTCGCCTGCATGAGCACTGACGCATTCAGTTTCGCAGGCAGTTACGCGACCGGATTTTCCAGCACGCCGATGCCGTCAATCGCGATGCGCACAACGTCGCCATGCAACAGCGTGAAATCGTCGGCGGGAATGATTCCGGTTCCCGTCATCAGAAACGCCCCTTGCGGAAAACTGTGGTCGCGATAAAGGAATTTCACGAGCTCTTCAGGCTGGCGTTTCAGTTCGGCGAAGGTAGTGTTTCCGGAAAACACGGCTTTCCCGGCCCGCAAAATCTCCAGCCGAATGGCCATGCCGCGTGATGGCTTGGAGGTAAGCAGCACGCAAGGCCCGAGCGCACAGCTGCCGTCATAGACCTTGGCTTGCGGCAGGTAGAGCGGGTTCTCGCCTTCGATGTCGCGCGAGCTCATGTCATTGCCGACAGTGCAGCCAACGATTGTCCCCGCGGAATTGATCACCAGCGTGACTTCCGGTTCCGGCACCGACCATTTCGCGTCGGATCGGATGCGCACCGCGGTTCCCGGCCCAACCACGCGCCGGCCCATTGCCTTGAAGAAAAGCTCCGGACGTTCGGCTGCATACACGCGGTCGTAAAAGCTGCCGCCACCCGCGTCCTTGCTCTCTTCCATGCGCGCGGTGCGGCTGCGATAGTAGGTCACGCCCGCCGCCCACACTTCCTGCGTTCCGATGGGCGCCAGAATGCTTGCGGGGTCGAAGGGGGTTGGAGTGCCGGTTCGGATTGCGGCTTGCGCCCGACCCTGCAGGCCGGGATCACAGATCAGTTCGTCCCAGTCGTCGTCGGACGGCATCTCGGCCAGGAAACGAAACCTGTCTCCCTCTTCGACGAACGCGCCTTTGGTTGTGCGGTAGAGTTTCATGCCGTGATTCGGTGCAAAGCCGCAACGCTTACACATTATCAGGTCCGGCAACAGTATTCTTACGATCTCAACGCAGTCTCGCGTGAATGCCAAGATCTTCGGCCACCCTACGAAGTTCCTTATCCCTCGTCCACAAAAGCGCCGGGGGATTGATTAGGACAGAGGCGATAAGGTGCGCATCGGTTACTCCGATTCCGATGCCATACAGTCGGCGGCTCTCAATCAGCACTCGAACCTCATCCAGTTGCGCGACCCGCACGCGGGGGAGGAGATCGAGCAGCGCGAGGGTTTTGCTGCGGTCGCGCAAGTTTCCTAGCGCAAGTTCAGCGATGATGAGCGGATGGATCGCGATTCGCCCCTGATCGAGATTCTCCCCCATCTCCTTGACTCCCGAGCGAAGATGGTCGATCCAGACCGAGGTGTCCGCAAGAATCAATTCGCCTTCACTCTTCGGCGAACATGCTTAAGCTTGGGCATGGTGCCGCCGAGGGAAGCTAAGCGGCGGGCGCTTTCCCGTTCGATCAAGGCCTTGAGCGCCTCGCGGAGCAACGCCGTCTTCTCGCCCACCCCGGTAAATTCCTGAGCGAGGCGCAGCAAATCGTCGTCAAGGGCTACGGTGGTTCGCATAGGCACTGATTATAGCATCAAGTGATGCGTATTTAGACGACCAATTCTCTTGCGGCGCGCGGGGAAAAAGGAGTGGTTCAATCGAAGAGGCCTTGCTTGACTTAATCGCCTTCCAGACAGCCTCTGCCGCCGAAGGCGAATCCAAGAATCGTTCAGCCAGACCAGTAACCCCAGCATAAGATATTGGGCTCAACAACTGGGATACGAATCAGCATCGTTAGGCGGTGCGTCCTGGAAATTACGCGACGGGCGCGTCTGTGTAACGTCCGAGTCCCACTCGAGCAATGAAATCTCCTACGCCTGCACGCCCACATGCGCCTTCTCTCGCCGCGCGGCGTACAGCGGGAACGCGTCGGCAAGCTCCAGCACGTCACGGCGCACACGGTCCAGCGCGGCTGCATCTGTACGATGGTTGAGCGCCTCGGCGATCCAGCGGCCCACTTGGCGCATTTCGTTCTCTTGCATCCCGCGCGTGGTCAAGGCCGGACTGCCAATGCGAATGCCGCTCGGCTTCATCGGAGGATTCGTATCGAACGGAATCGCATTCTTATTTACCGTAATCCCCGCTTCGCCCAAGGCCTTCTCCGCCTCGCTGCCGAACATCCCCTTCGAGAACACATCCACCAGCATCAAATGAGTGTCGGTGCCTCCGGAAATAATGCGGAAGCCTTCAGCGGCCAGGGTTTCCGCCAGCACCCTGGCATTTGCGACAATCTGCGTCGCGTAGTCACGGAAGCTGGGCTGCAGAGCTTCGAGGAAGCACACGGCCTTCGCGGCAATGATGTGGACCAGCGGGCCTCCCTGCATGCCGGGGAAAACAACTTTGTCGATGGCAGCGGCGAACTGCTGTTTGGAGAGAATCATTCCCGCGCGCGGGCCGCGCAAAGTTTTGTGCGTGGTGGAAGTCACGATGTGCGCATGCGGCACCGGCGAAGGATGTGCGCCGCCCGCCACCAGTCCGGCGAAATGCGCCATATCTACCAGATAAAACGCACCAACTTTGTCGGCGATCTGGCGCATGCGGGCGAAATCAATAATCCGCGGATAGGCGCTTCCCCCGCCGATGATGAGCTTCGGCCGCTCGCGCTCGGCAATCTTTTCCAAGTCGTCGTAGTCAATGGTTTCGGTCTCTTTTGTGACGCCGTAAGGAACGATCTTGTAGGTCTTGCCGGAAAAATTCAGAGGATGCCCGTGCGTCAGGTGCCCGCCGTGCGCCAGGTTCAGCCCAAGGATGGTGTCGCCGGGCTGAAGAATGGCGGAGTAGGCTTCCATGTTTGCCTGTGATCCCGCGTGCGGCTGCACATTGGCATGTTCGGCGCCAAAAAGCTGTTTAGCGCGGTCGCGGGCCAGATTTTCGATCACGTCAGCGAACTCGCAGCCTCCGTAGTAGCGCTTGCCCGGATATCCCTCGGCGTATTTATTGGTAAACACCGAGCCCATTGCTTCCAAAACGGCTTCGCTGACGAAGTTCTCCGAAGCGATCAACTCTAGCCCCTCGTGCTGGCGGCGGGCCTCGTTGTCAATGTAGAGCGCTACCTCAGGGTCGGCTTCGAACAGCGAGCGGTACATTGGGTTTGGATTTTTCATCAAGTTCTCTCTGACGGGGAGTTGGGTTCAGTATAACGATTCCGGGAATGTCTGTCCGCGAGTGAAGTTAAACCACGAAGCGCACGAAGTCTCACGAAAGGGGAGCAGTGGATCCGGCTAGGCTGAATTGCGCCCGGGTTGCGGTTCCGGTTGGAGGAGCTCTCCTTAACGGGCAACCACTCTGCCGGCTGGGCATCTTACGTCGTGAGCTTACATGTCTGATTCGGCGTTGGCGTCGGTTCTTGGCGTTCTGTTGCTTCTAGTCGCATTCGCCCAACTGCTGGGCTATCTATTCGTCAAACTTCGCCAGCCAAAGGTAGTCGGTGAAATTGGTGCCGGCATTCTGCTAGGACCAGCGCTGTTAGGCCGTCTGCCGTTTGTCTCCCACTTGATCGAGACCGCAAAGCATCAGGGAAACATCCTCGATTTTGTGTATTGGCTGGGGCTGCTTCTGCTCATGTTCCTCGCCGGCGCTGAGACGCAGCAGTTGTTCAGCCGCGAGGAACGCCGCGAGGTCGGCTGGCTTCTCATTGTCGGCACGGGAATTCCATTCGCGCTGGGATTGATCCTCGGGCCGTGGCTGGCACTTCCCGCGCTGGCAGGGCCGAACGGCAACCGCCTTGCCCTGGTCATCATTGTCGCCGTCGGGGTAGCAGTCACGTCAGTCCCCGTTGTCTCCAGGATATTTGCCGATCTCAAAATTCTTCACACGCGTTTTGCCCGGCTGGTACTCGGCGTCGCGGTGCTCGAAGACATTGTCCTTTGGCTGGCATTGGCGGCCGCGACAGCCATGGCGAGCAAGGCCGCGCTGAATCCCCGGGTCCTGGCGTATCACCTGTTGGCTACGGTTGCATTTTTTCTTCTCGGACTTACCATCGTTCCCCGGCTGGTGAAACGGATCAACAAAGCAAGCTTCAATGTTCTGGCAAAGCACTCTCCGGTGGGATACGCCATCGCCCTCCTGTTTGCTTATTGCGCGGTTGCCGGAGCGTTGGGGGTGAGCCTGGTATTCGCGGCATTTCTGGCCGGATTTGCCGTGGTGCATAAGAAGCGAAGATTGTTCGCCGACGCCCTTGATGCCATCGGGAAAGTGGCCTTCGCCTTCTTCGTTCCGGTTTACTTCGCGATTGTCGGACTGAAGCTCGACCTGATTCGTGGCGTGTCTTTCTGGATGATCATCGCCTTCCTCGCCGGAACCTGCGTGGTCAAGATATTGTCTGTGTCGCTTGCGGCTCGGCTCGCAGGATTTCGCGGACTGGATCTTGCCAATATTGCGATCACGACGAACGCTCGCGGCGGCCCGGGAATCGTGCTGGCCAGCGTAGCCTTCGATGCTGGAATCATCAGCCCGAAGTTCTACACCACTCTGGTGGTGGCCGCGGTGCTGACCTCACAATTCGCGGGTGCGTGGCTGGCCCATGTGATGCGAAAAGGGTGGCCGCTGCTTTCGACTACTCCTCAGCCTGCGCCGCCCCTTCCTGACGGCGCCAGCGACTTGCAGGCGGTTTGACTTCTAATTCTTCGTCCGTGGCGCCTGCGCGCTTTAGTAAAGCCCGTTAGCGGTGTGGTTACCGCGGTCACAAGCCGCTGCGCAGTTTCCTCCGAAGAAGCGCGGTTTTGCGAAATCATTGAGTCGGATGAACCTCTGCATTTCAGAGCCCTGGATTGACCGGCTACCCTTCCTCGGAGCCCTGAACCGGAATTGGCGTCCGCTGCCACGGTGGGCCTCTGCCTGTTGGCTGGCGTTCTACGCGCTTTTCTTGTTCCAGTTGGCCCGCGGATCAGGATTCCTACCCATGATTGATCTGGTATTTATCCCCATCCATGAGGGCGGGCATTTAATTTTCGGGTATCTCGGGCAGGCGTTCATGGTCGCTGGCGGGACGATTCTTCAACTCGCTGTCCCCTTGGCTCTTGCCACCTGGTTTTGTTTTCAGCGGCAGATTGCGGGAACGGCGTTCTGCATGTTCTGTTTCTTCGAGCAGTTCCTGCCGACCGCGATTTACATGGCGGACGCGCGAGCCCAGGAATTACCGCTCCTGACGGTCGGCGATCCGGAGTTCGTGGAGCATGACTGGTTCGCGATGTTCGGCAGCCTGGGTGTTCTGGAGCACGACACGCAGATTGCGTCCGTGGTCCGCGTCCTAGGGTGGATGGGAATGTGCGGCGTTACCGCGTGGCTGGCGTGGAGATGCATATACAAGTCGAAACCGCTTAGCAAGAATGCCGTCCGCTGAAGCGGAACTCGGTTTGTTTCCTTCGGCTCCCCGTCATCCCCGTGCCGGGCTTTCACCTCCCGCCACTTCGTGGCTGGAGGACAATTCCGTCTCACCGATTGCCCCATCGACCTTATTAGTCAAGCGAGCGAGAATAACGGCACGGGTAAAGCCGTGCCGTTATTTCAGGAATCAGACCGCCAGGAGCCAACGACCGAGAGCCGGAGACAGTTCTATTTCTTCGCCACTGCGCTCAGGCACTTGCCATAAAGCTCAAGCAGATGCGCCGCGTACTCTTCCGGTTTCGCGGCCGCGCCAGTTCCTTGGAATCCCACACCGCTCGAAGTAGTGCGGCCGTAGCCAGTGGTCATGGCGACAAACTTCATCAAGTCGAGGGCGATGTCTTCATTGCGCCGCGATGCGGCTGGACTACTGGCTGCTTCTTCCATAGAAATTTCTCCGGCGTACAAAGATGAATGCAAAATCCGATGATAACAAAGCGGCGGTCTAAGCCGCGGACAGAAGCTTGAGGGCCTCGACTCGTCCCTTGAGCTGCGCAATTTGCGCAGGAGTCTTGCCATCGTCATTCTGCGCAAGTGGATCGGCGCCGTGCTGCAGCAGGATCTTGACCATGTCTTCATCGCCGTTGTCGGCGGCGGCGTGCAGGGCGGTCCAACCACCATGCTGTTTCGCGTTGACCGGGGCGCCGTGTTCGACCAGCAGGCGAACGATCTCGGTGGCCCGCGCGGCGGCTGCACTGTGCAGCGGCGTGACCTCCATCGGATTCATGGAGACCGCGCCCGCGTCGGCGCCTGAGCCAATGAGTTCTCGGGCTATGGCGGGCTGATTGAAGAATGCGGCAAAATGGAGCGGCGTGAATCCGTCACCTGACCAGTTCGTTGCCTGCCCGGGATCGCGCGCGAGGATTGCGGTGACGGAATCTGCGCGCGCGGCGACAATGGTCTCGAAGATGTCGAGATCGGAGCGCGAGTTCAGGAAAAGTTCCGCAATGTCTTTCCGCCCGCGATAGTAAGCGTGCATCAGCGCGGAAACACTGCGTTCGTCTCTTGAGGCTGCGAGCGAGGAGTCGGCATGCAGAAGCGATTTGATCTTCTCAATGTCGCCCCCATGAACTGCGGAGATTACGTCTGACTGGGTTGGCATGCAGGTCCTCCGAAGACAAAGAAACAACCCAAACTTTTACCACGGAGGACCAAAGGTACACGAAGGAAATGAGGGAAGGGAAGCAGGCTTGCAGCCTCGGCTGCGTTCCTCGGCGAGACTCAGTGCCTTCTGTGGTGGGCTTTTTCTAAGTACTCCGACGAGCTTTATTACAGAGGGAACGGAGGTATACAGAGGGAAAACCACAGAGGGAACTCAGCTCAAAAGAAATTGCATTTGCTTTAATAAACTCACAGCAGGAAAACGAACAACCGCCCAAGCCTTGGGCTCGATTTCCTGTTACAAATATTGCGCATGAAAGTTCTTTTCATTGGCGGGACGGGGATCATCAGTACGGCGTCCACGGCGCTTGCGGTGGAACGCGGAATTGACATCACGCTTCTCACGCGAGGCAAGCGTGATGCTCCACGCGGGGTTCGCGTGATCGCCGAAGACGTGAACAGCCCGTCGCTGGCCGCTACTCTCGCCAACCAGAAATTTGACGCGGTCGTCGATTGGATTGCGTTCACCCCGGAAGACATCGAACGCGACATCGCGCTGTTTCGCGGACGCACGCGGCAATTCGTGTTCATCAGTTCGGCAAGCGTCTATCAGAAGCCGGCGCTGGACTATCTGATTACCGAGTCCACGCCACTGGCCAATCCGCGATGGGACTACTCGCGCAAGAAAATCGCCTGCGAAGAGCGGCTGATGAAAGCGTATCGCGAAGAGGGTTTCCCGATCACCATCGTGCGCCCGTCGCTGACCTATGGCGAAACGCTGGTTCCGCTGGTGATGAACAGCTGGGCTGAACTGTCGTACACGGCGGTGGACCGCATGCTGCGCGGTCAGAAAGTGATTGTGCCGGGGGACGGCACGTCCTTGTGGGGGATCACGCATAACACTGATTTCGCGAAAGGATTCATCGGCTTGCTGGGACACGAGCAGGCGATCGGGCACGCGTTTCATATCACGACGGACGAGGTCCTGACCTGGGACCAACTTTTTCGCATCACGGGAGCGGCGGCTGGGGTCGAGCCCAAGATCGTCCATATTCCGTCTGACTTCATCGTTGCGTGCATACCCGAGAAGGAAGGCACACTGCTTGGCGACAAGGCGCTTAGCGCGGTGTTCGACAACACGAAAATCAAGCGCTTCGTTCCCGGCTATTGCGCGACCACGACATTTGCCGAGGGCATTCAGCGGTCCCTGGCATGGTTCGACGCTGATCCGTCGCGGAAGAAGATTGATCAAGAGATGAATGCCAGGATGGACAAGCTGATCGAGGTGTATGAAAAGGGGTTGGCGGAGGCGGTGAAGAGTTTTCGGTGACGGAATGAAGCTCGATACCAATCTTCGCGAGTACGATCTGCAATCCGTCGCCGACTCCGCGCGCAACGCCGAGGCCGCGGGCTACGACTGCCTGTGGACATCCGAAACACAGCACGACCCGTTTCTTCCGCTGGCGGTCGCGGCTGCGGCGACGTCGTCGATCAAGCTGGGAACGGCAATTGCTGTCGCCTTCGCGCGCAGTCCAATGGTGCTGGCCCACACTGCGTGGGACTTGCAGTGTGCCTCCAAAGGCCGCTTCCTTCTTGGTCTTGGATCGCAAGTGAAAGCGCACATCCAGCGGCGCTTTTCGGTGAAGTTCGAAGCGCCGGGGCCAAAGCTGCGCGAAGTCGTACTGGCGCTGCGTGCCATCTGGGATTGCTGGCAGAACGGAACTCCGCTGGAGTTCGAAGGCGAGTTTTACAGATTCAATCTGATGACGCCGTTCTTCAACCCCGGGCCGATCGCGCACCCGAAAATTCCGATCTACATCGCCGGAGTGAACGCATACATGTGCCGCATGGCGGGCGAAGTTTGCGACGGCCTGCATGTGCATCCTTTTCACACGGCGAAGTATCTGCGCGAATTCGTCCACCCGGTAGTCGAAGAGGGACTGCGCGCGTCAGGTCGCTCACGCGAAAACTTTACATACGTCACGGCGTGCTTCGTGGTTGTCGGCGACACTGAGCGCGAGCGCTCGGCGAACGGTGAGGTTGTCCGCCAGCAAATCGCGTTCTATGCGTCCACGCGGACGTATGAGCCGGTGTTGGCGGCGCACGGATGGGAAGGTGTCGGCCCTGAGTTGCATCGCAGATCCCTCGAAGGCGACTGGAAGGGAATGGCTGCCCTCATCACGGACGAAATGCTCGACGCCGTCGCCGTAACCGGAACGTACGAAGACATCGGCAAGAAGCTTCGCGAAAAATACGCTGGCTTGCTCGATAGGATTTCGCTGTATCAGCTGGGTGGATCGGTGGTGGATGAAGCGCGGGGCGCGGCAATGTTGAAGGGGTTCAATGGCTGCTAGAGCCAAAAGCTCAATCGCATGCGTGGCTTTCGCGGTCTGATTACTTCTGATACTGCTCGTCGCTGACCTGCTCCATCCATTCCACTACTTTGCCGTCGAGCTTTTCCTGAATGGCAATGTGCGTCATGGCCGTGGTGGGCGAGGCGCCGTGCCAGTGCTTTTCTCCGGGTGAGAACCAGACCACATCGCCCGGACTGATCTCCTCAACGGGTCCTCCCCACTTCTGCGCCCGCCCGCAGCCCGCGGTCACGACGAGGGTTTGCCCGAGCGGGTGTGTGTGCCATGCGGTGCGAGCGCCCGGCTCGAAAGTTACGCTCGCGCCTTGAACGAATGCTGGATCGGGCGCCTGGAACAATGGATCAATCCGCACCGTCCCCGTGAACCAGTCTGCCGGCCCCCTGGCGGAAGGTTGCGAGCCGCTTCTCTTGATGTCCATTCCTTAATCTCCCTCACGATCATGCGGCAGAGCGGCCCCGCCTAGCGAGCGGAATAATAGCCGTCGTGGTAGCCCCTGCGGAAGAATGGCTCCGAGCGCGAATCGAAACGATCCGAGAAGCGGGAGTAATTCGGTTCTCTGCCGTCGCGACAGTCGTTTTGTCCCAACCGGTAGGCGGCATCGTAGAAATTTTTCTCCTCGGACCGCATCACGGTGGTGTCGGGACGCGCCGCATCGTAGCCGTCGTAGTAACCCTCTACGAAGGATTCTTCCCACTGCGGATTGTAGTCCCCCTTGTGGCGGGCGTAGGTGCGACGGAGTCGGCCCTTGAAGTCTTCCACGCCAAACTTGTACCCGCGGTCATAGGCGCGTTTTTCTTCACTGACCTTGCCTCTTCTGCGGTCGTCGTCAAATGCGTTCTGGTTCTGGGCGCTGATCCAAGTCAGGCGAAATCGCTGATTGTCCTGGCCCGCTCCTTCGTAGATCTGGTACTCCACGCCGTCGTCGTGCGATCCGTGAGGCAAATCCAGCGATTTGCCGAGGTGCGACGTAAGTCGCACTTCGCTCCCATGGCCTTCGATTTTCCAGAGCTGGCTTTCGCTGCCGGCGAGTTGCGCGGTGATGACACGCGCGCCATCCCGGGCGCGGCCACCGTCCACATCGATCGCCAACCCAGTTGCAGCAGACCTAATGGTGACGTATCCATCCCGGGTTTCTTCAATGTCCCATTGCTGGCTGGGGGAGTTGTGGCGCGACGCTTGCACCACAGTACGCTGGTCTTGCCGATTCAGGTCGAGCACTTTGCCGCTGGCCACGTTCGCAATCTCGTAACGCCCGGGGCCTGCATAGCCGCCGCGCTGGTTCTGCGCTTGCGCCAGCAATGACGAGGCGGCGCTGAGTACCACAACTGTCGAGGCTAATATCTGTTTGAACCGCATCCGATCCTCCCCGCGTGTTTTCTTTGCCGCTTTTCTTCGCCGCTTTTCCTTGCAGCAATGATCCCATATTCTCGCGGAGTGGCCGGTGCCGCAGAAGATGCCCTTGGTACACGCATCTTTCGCTAAAATAGCAGTACGAAATGCTCGAAAGTGGCGAGAAGACGACTGCGAAATGGTGGAACACCCCTTTGCTGCATCGGTTCGGAAGGTTGCAGCAGCGCGAAGACCAGGTATTTCTCGTACTGACGTTGGTGATCGGCGCCTTAACCGGGTTAGCGGTAGTCGGCTTCATTTTGTTGACGGAGCGGCTAGGAAGTCGCCTGTATCCCGTGAGCGGCGCCCCCTGGCGGCGACTGCTGTTTCCTGTCATGGGTGCCCTCGGCGTCGGCTATTTACTGTTTCGATATTTCCCCGATGCGCGAGGCAGCGGCGTGCCACAGACAAAGGCCGCGCTTTTCGCGGGACAGGGCCGCATTACCCTGCGGACCGTCCTGGGAAAGTTCTTCTGTACATCGGCAACGCTGGCCAGCGGAATCCCACTGGGACGTGAAGGGCCTTCCGTCCAGGTTGGCGCTGGCATTGCCTCCGTGCTCGGGCGTTTTCTGGGGCTGAGTCCCGAAAAGGTGAAGGCTCTTCTGCCGGTCGGCGCAGCGGCCGCCATCGCAGCCGCGTTTAATACCCCGCTGGCTGCAGTTTTGTTCGCGCTGGAAGAAATTGTCGGAGACCTCCACGCGCCCGTGCTCGGCTCCGTGGTTCTTGCTTCCGCCACCTCCTGCGCCGTGCTTCGGCTGATGCTGGGCAACAGTCCTCTGTTCAAGGTTCCGCAATACCCACTAGTCCACCCCGCGGAGTTCATCGGGTATGCCGTGCTCGGAATTGCGGGCGGTTTGGTCTCAGTTGCCTTTACCAAACTTCTGTTGGGCATGCGGGCACGTTTTCTTCGCTTCCCGCGGAAGACGGCATGGCTTCAGCCAGTGGCGGGAGGCTTGCTGGTCGGCGTTTTGGGATGGTTCGTTCCCCAGGTGATGGGTGTTGGATATGGCTATGTCGGCGATGCCTTGAACGGCAACATGGCGCTGAAGCTGATGCTCTTGTTGATCGTGCTGAAAGTCCTCACCGTTACTACCAGCTACGCATCGGGCAACGCCGGCGGAATCTTTGGCCCGGCCTTGTTCATCGGGGCCATGCTGGGCGGCTGTGTCGGGACCGTGGCGCACCACTTATTCCCCGCCTACACGGCGCCGCCGGGAGCTTACGCGCTGGTCGGGATGGGTGCGGTGTTTGCCGGCATTGTGCGCGCCCCGATGACGTCCGTGGTGATGATTTTTGAGCTGACGCAGCACTATGCTGTCATCGTCCCGTTGATGATTGCGAATCTGGTCAGTCTCTTCATTTCTTCGCGGCTGCAAGAAGAGCCCATTTACGAAGTGCTGGCCACCCAGGATGGCATCCACTTGCCTTCGGGAGAGCGGCATCTGCGCGGTCAGCGGCAGGTGGCCCGAATCATGCGGCTGGCCACGGAGTCGCTTCCCTCGGACATCTCCGTTGCCGAAGCGTTGGAACGTACGCGCCTGCGAAATTTGCGAACGTGGCTGGTTACGGATGAGCGCGGAGTGATGGGCGTGATTAACGTTGGGCAACTCGAACGTGAGCAGTCGGCCGACCCGCAGCGAAAACTCAGCGACATTCTGAACACTCCGGTTTTTCCGCACCTCCATGCCGATCACGGACTCGATTTCGCACTCGATCGCATGGGCGCGAGCCAGGCGGAACTTCTGCCCGTGGTCAATCGCGCCGACGTGCATAAGCTGGAAGGGGTGGTCACGCTCCGCGACGTGCTGGCGTCGTACGGGGTGGGCGGCACCGATCCCGAGACTTCCGGTCAGGAAGCTCGACTATAATCAGTTCGTAGGCAGCTGGACCGGACGGCCGCTCCTGTCGCGTCAAGTGATGGGGGAGGAAAGTCCGAACTCCACAGAGCAGTGTGCCGGATAACGTCCGGGAAGTCAGCGTCAAGGCTGATTGACGGAAAGTGCCACAGAAAATATACCGCCCTGCAAGGGGTAAGGGTGAAAAGGTGCGGTAAGAGCGCACCGCCGCGTCAGTAATGCCGCGGGCAGGGCAAACCCCACACGGAGCAAGACCAAATAGGGAGGGAGCCTGGTTTTGGAGCGAAAGCTTCGGTCGGGCGCGTGCCGGCTCGGTGCGCCAAACCTTCGGGTAGGTCGCTAGAGCTGCGCAGTAATGCGCGGCCCAGAGGAATGGCCGTCCAGCTGGAGAAATCCGGCGGACAGAATTCGGCTTATAGGTCCAGCTACTACAAAGAAAGCACTTACACCCGCCGCATTGGCAGGTGTGCCTTTTTTGTGCCATGCGCGCCAAGCGGCGAAATGCGCGGCATCAGGATTGGTCGCCGCCTGCGGTTCGATAGATCTGCCCTCGACGCATACGTAGCCCGGCTGCTTAACTGGGCCCAAATGCCACTTTTCGCGATAAGCAAATTTTGCACCTTCGAGTCCGCCAGATTAGAATGCCGGGCAGGGAGGATTCGTCGATTTCATGAGCGAGGAAAAAGAGACCCAGGAATCCAAGGACGAAGTTCAGGCTCCCGTTGATTCGCACGATTATGATGCGCTGACAACAGTTCTTCCCGAGGTCATTGCGGCATTCAGAAAAGTAGGGCTAGAAGAGCGAGCGCGTCTTTTAAAGACTGTAGCGACATTCTTCGGTATTGAAGGGAGTGTCGTCCCGGCTTCAGGCGTTCCGGAGCCAGGCGCTAGGACAGCATACTCGGAAGATAGGTCGCTTTCACCTAAGGAGTTCTTGCGCCAGAAGCAGCCGCGCACGGACGTGGAGCGTGTTGCCTCCCTTGCCTACTACCTAACCCACTATCGGGATACGCCGCAATTCAAGACTCTAGATTTAAGTCAACTAAACACTGAAGCGGCGCAAATCAAATTTGCAAACGCTGCCAAAGCAGTAAACAACGCAGCTAGTTACGGTTATTTGTCCGCGACTACGAAGGGGAATAAGCAGCTAACAGCTATCGGAGAGTCCTTCGTGGAAGCCCTTCCAGACCGCGAGCTAGCTCGGCACGCCCTTGCAAACCATCGCAGGCGGAAGCGACGCAGGCCAGGTCCTACGAGTGATGCTGTGTAGTCCCCAAGTCCGAAAGAATAATCCGAAAGAGTAAGCGGTACAAGTAACCGCGATATGGTCGACCAACAAAAGCGCCACAAAGCTAAGCGACTCGCTATCTTCAATCACAAGGGTGGGGTCGGGAAGACTACCCTGACCGTCAATATCGCTGCGGCCTCTACACGCAACAAGCTGAGGAAATAGACAAGGCGTTGCAGGCATTGTTCAAAGAAGAGGTTTATACCGTTCTTGAGGGGCCCACGGCCCGTACGTGGGACGACGAATCACGAAGTTACTTCAAAAGCATCAACATCAAGACAAAGAAAAGTCCTTCGATGTACACCAGTGTGCATTACGTAATCAAGCCAAAGAAAATGACACAGTACACTTGTGAAATACAAGTCCGCACCCTGATGGAAGAGGTGTGGGGTGAAGTCGACCATACGATTAACTATCCAGATAAGACTCGCAGCTTAGCGTGTAGCGAGCAGATTGCGACGCTGGCCCGTGCTACCTCCGCCGCCACCCGCCTCGTGGACTCCATTTTCAGGTCGCACGCGGACTTTCAAGACAGCCACTCAAAAAAGCGCCGCATTCCCACGATAAAGAAGAAAGAGATGAAGTGGCAGAAATAGGACGAAAAAAGCCGACAGTACCCCCACTCCACCAGCCGGTCCCGAAACCGGTGAAGTCAGCATCACCAAAGAGCTCGTTGATTTCTTGCTCGATCACGCTGCCTCCCGTTAAATACCCTCGAAATCGCGACCGGCGCTTCGGTAATCGATCTAGATTTTCAGTGGGCGCCGTTGAGAAGGGCAGAGGCGCAGCCTGAGATCCGGCCCGCTGGCGACTTCCTGCCACGAAGCTGTTATTCTTGAAAAGGTTAACTTTCTCCATCCACTAGGAGCTTAATGTCCGCACCGAGCCGTCGTCCTGAAATTCGCCGCCGCCGCACTCGCGCCGAAAAGATCACAAAACTCCGCAAGCGTTTGAAAGCTGCCGGGTCGGGTACCGATCGCACCAGCATAGAAGCCAAGCTGCACCGCTTTGAGCGCAATTCGCCGGGACAAGCATTAGTTAAGGCGTAAGAACGCCGCACGCTTGTCCGTCGCGCGTCATGCTGAAACCGGCGCAATTGTGCCGAGCCGGAACCGGTGGTTGCATTAGGTATGTCGAGCTTCGCCGTGACCGGACCGCCGAGAGTGGCCGTCCCCACGTGCTCGAGGCTTGCGCCCGACGGAAGACGCGCTACGTACGACCGAGACATAACGCGCGACCGTTTTTCTGGTGTAGCCTAAAAGCAATGGCCCAACCGCAATACTCAATTCACAATCCACGTTGGTACCTGATCCCCGTGCGCATTCTGCTGGTGACGTTCCTAGTCACGCTGCTGTCGTTTGCGGTCAGTTTGTTTCTGGGACTTCTGGGCGTAATGCTGGCGGCGAAGCTGCGTGGCAGCCACGCCGAAATGGCGGTTGCGTATCGCGACATAGCGTTCCCGGTCGCGGCACTGGTGGCCACGATCGTGATCGTTTCTTCGGCGGTCATGGAGATTCGCCATTACCGCCAGTCGAAAGCGCTTGTCCGAATCGCCGAACAGATGCACGCTGCACGCTAACGCATGAAGCCTCGCATTGCCATTCCCCTGCCGCACAGCGGCGACCCCGAGTACGCATTGCGGGCCATACCGCAGTACGAGCGCGCGATAAAGCTTTCCGGCGGCGAGCCGGTGCGCATTCCGCTTGATCGCGCGCCCGAAGAAGTGATGAAAATGATCGAGGGCTGCGACGGCGTGCTGCTGCCCGGAAGCAAAGCCGATGTTGATCCCGCCAAGTACGATGCCCCGCGCGATCCCAAGACCGAAGCCGCAGACTCCAGGCGCGACACCGTCGATGAACTCCTGCTGCAGGACGCATACAACATGCGCAAGCCGGTGCTTGGAATTTGTTATGGGTTGCAGATTCTGAATGTGTACCAGTCGGGCACTTTGCTGCAGCACATCGAGTCGAAAATCAACCACGAGGCGGGAAGAGATGTTCCGGTTGCGCACGATGTGGCGATCGAGCCGGAGTCAAGGCTGGCGGAGATTGTTTCAGGGGCTGGAGCAGTGAGCAGTCGAGCTTCGCTCCACCGGACGGGTGAGGGCACCCGTCCCCACGTGGGCATTGCCGGAGAAGGCACCAAATCCTCTGCAGACTGTATCGTCATTCCTGCGAATTCCAGCCATCATCAGGCTGCGGGAGACGTGATCGGGGACGGCCTCAGAATCGTGGCGCGCTGTCCGGATGACAATGTTATCGAAGCGATCGAAGGCACTTCGCCGGACCACTTCGTGCTGGCAGTCCAGTGGCATCCCGAGCGGTCTTATGACGAGGATCCGAGTTCGCGGGCGCTATTTGGCGCGTTGATCGACGCGGCGCGGCAGAGTCACTAGCGCGAGTAATACCCGGAAACGCCCTGCTACAATACCCACTTCCCCTTCTCATCTGGGACTTCCAAACTATGCATCGCTGGTCACAGCTTTTTATTCCTACTTTGCGCGAAGCTCCGGCTGACGCTGAGGTCGCGAGCCACAAATTTCTTGTCCGCGCGGGGTACATTCGGCAGCTTGCCGCCGGGCTCTACTCGTATCTGTTCCTAGCGCAGCGATCATTCAACAAAATCACTGCCATTGTCCGCGAAGAAATGGACAGCATTGGCCAGGAGTTTTACCTGCCGGCACTGCATCCGCGTGAATTGTGGGAAGCCAGCGGCCGCTGGTCGGTGATGGGCGACAACCTGTTTCGCCTGAAAGACCGCAAGGGCGCCGATCTTTGCCTGGGCATGACCCATGAAGAGAACATGACCGAAATCGCGCGCAAGGAACTGCGCAGCTACAAGCAGCTGCCCCAGATCTGGTACCAGATTCAGTCGAAGTTTCGCGATGAGCCGCGGCCCAAGGCCGGCCTGCTGCGGGTGCGTCAGTTCCTGATGAAGGATTCGTACTCGTTCGACGTTGATGCCGCGGGCCTCGACGTTTCGTACCAGAAGCATCGCGACGTCTATTGCAGGATCTTCGACCGATGCGGGCTCGACTATCTGGTCATCGACGCGCACTCGGGCGCCATGGGCGGAACGCAGTCAGAAGAATTTATGGTCTATACGCCTGCCGGTGAAGACCAGGTGGTCAGCTGCGCGCAGTGCAAGTATGCGGCGAACCTGGAGAAGGCTACCTCCAAGCTGGAGCTGGTTCAGGATCTCGCCCCCGAAGGCGACGGCAATCCGCTCGAAGTGCACACTCCGGGGCAAAAGACGATCGAAGATGTCGCGCGCTTCCTGGGTGTTTCGCCGAAGAACAAAATCAAAACGCTGGCGCTGATGATTGATTCGACCGACGCAAAAACGGGCAAAGGCTCGTCTCGTCCCGTCGTCGTCCTCGTGCGCGGAGATCACCAGCTCAACGAAGCCAAGCTCTCCACAGCCATCGCCGGAAAAGAAACCCGGCCAATGCAGGAAGAGGAAATCCGCCAGCTCTTTAAATCTCCGGCCGGGTTCCTCGGGCCGCTGGGTGTCGAATGGGCGAAGAGCCTGACCGACGGCAATAAGCCCATTCTGCTGGTGGATAGCGCGCTCGAAGGCCGCGCCAACCTGATCGCCGGCGCCAATAAAGAGGACTACCACGTTAAGAACATTACGCCGGGCAAAAATTTCCAGCCGACTGCCTACGCCGACCTTCGCGCTGTCGCCACCGGGGAAGCCTGCCCCAACTGCGGTTCGCCGCTGCGCATGGACACGGCGGTCGAAATCGGCCACATTTTCAAGCTGGGCTACAAGTATGCCGAGCCCATGGGAGCGCGCGTTCTCGACAAGAATGGCAAGGAAGTTACGCTGATCATGGGCAGTTACGGTATTGGGATAGAGCGCATTCTGACCGCCGCCATCGAGCAGAGCAACGACGAAAACGGCTTCTGGCTTCCAGCGTCGATTGCGCCGTTTGATGTCATCGTTACCGCGACCAATGTTTCCGACGAGAAGCTCCGCACCACGGCCGAACATATCGCCGCCCAGCTCGAAGCCGCAGGTTACGACGTGTTACTCGACGACCGCGACGAAAGGCCGGGGGTCAAATTTAAGGACGCTGACTTGGTGGGAATACCCTTCCGGGTAAACGTGGGCAAGAAAGTTACCGAAGATAGGGTGGAGGTGGTTCAACGCTCGACCCGCCAAAGCCAGGATGTTAGCATCGGCGGGATAACGGAATACTTCCAGCAGAATTTGGTCCCGGCCCGTCGAACCTGACGAAATCCCGTGGCCGCAGTCGCAGCCGGAATGGGGTGCTATGGGTTCCATCAAGATGTTTCTTGGAATTTTCGTAATCGTGGGCGGACTCTACGCCTCCGTCAAGTTCGTACCCCCCTATTTCAACAATTATCAGTTTCAGGACTGGATTAAGGACGAAGCCACGCACGATAGCTACGAACCCAAGTCCGAAGAGGACATCCGGCAGACCGTGCTTAAGAAGGCAAAGGAATACGACATTCCGCTGACCGCCGAAGGCATCCACGTAACCCGCTCTGGCAACCAGTTCAGCGGCAACGTCAGCATTCAGGCGCCCTACCTTGTGCATATCGACATGCCGGGCTACCCGATGGACCTGCATTTCAACGTCTCCACCGAGAACAAAGGCGTTTTTTAGTTCCTTGAACCCCGCTCAACACTCGATTTGCGCAGGAATCGTTTAAAATATGCTGGAGAGTCTGCTCTGGGGACTCTCTTTGGAAACGATTTCTCGCGCCGCCTCATCTCATGTGCAGTGGCGTTGGCCTGTTTATAGTTGAAGGCAGGCTGATGGCGACCGCACTGCTCATCCAACGTGGCCATTAAAGTCCGAATTCCGAGCCGAAAGAACAGCGCGGGTGGAAATCGCGGTTTCCGCGATCCAGTGGTGCGCTTTGCGCTGGCCGCGTTCGGCGTCCTCGCCGTGCTATTCATAGTGTTCTTCTCCTATTTCTACGTGAAGTACGACCGCGTGATTGAGCGCCGGTTCAAAGGGGCGGTGTTCGCCAATGCCGCGAAGATTTATGCTGCTCCGCTAACGGTCTCCGTTGGAGATAAGACGGACCTCAAGCAGGTTGCGGCGAATCTCCGCCATGCGGGTTACTCCGAGAAAAGTGGCGAAGCCTTCATGGGTAGTTACCATCTAGAAGGGAACACTCTCCATATCCAACCGGGGCCCGGTTCCTACCACAGCCCTGAATCGGCGACCATTCGGGTGCATGACGGTAAGATCGACAACATTGCTTCCGGGGCTGGCTCGCAATTGGGAGCGTACGAGCTTGAGCCTGAGATGGTCACCTCGCTTTTTGAAGGTGATCAGCGCGCCAAGCGGGAGGTCGTCCACTACAACCAAATCCCCAAAGTTCTGGTGGACGCGGTGCTGGCGATTGAAGACCGCAGATTCTTCGAGCACGGCGGCGTCAATTTCGCGCGCTTTGCCGAGGCCGCATGGATCGACGTGACCCGCCAGCGCCACGACCAGGGCGCGTCCACCCTTACCATGCAGCTTTCTCGCGGCTTTTTCCTTACGCCGGAAAAAACCCTGAAACGCAAGTTTACCGAGATGCTCATCGCCACCGAACTCGAGCAAAAATTCACCAAGCAACAGATTTTCGAGTTCTATGCCAATTGGGTACCGTTAGGGCAGCGCGGTTCGTACGCCATCAGCGGCTTTGGCGAAGCTGCGCGCACCTACTTCAATAAGGACATCAAAGACCTCTCTCTTCCCGAAGCTGCGCTGCTGGCCGGAATTATTCAAGGGCCCAGCCGGCTCTCGCCCTACCGGCACGAGAAAGCTGCAACCGAGCGGCGCAACTTGGTGCTCGACAGCATGGTCGAAACCCGCGCCATCACCCGAGACCAAGCCGATAAGGCTAAGGCAATGCCCCTTAAGCTGGCGCCTCCGAATGTGGAAGCCAGCGACGCTCCCTATTTTGTTGATCTGGTTCGCGACGCCGTCACCAGCAAGATTCCAGAAACTGAAATGAATGAGCAGGCTTACCGTATTTACACCACGCTCGATCCTGATCTGCAGCGTGCCGCAGCGCAGGCGGTGGACGCCGGCATTAAGCTGGTTGACGATCAGGTAACCAAGCGCCGCACCAAGCGGGTGAAAATCAGCAAAGGAAAATACGAGACCACTGTACAGCCCGGCCCGCAAGCGCAGGTCGCCCTGGTCGCGCTGAATCCGCATACCGGCGAGGTGGTGGCATTGGTGGGTGGACGTAACTACGCGTTTAGCCAGTTGAATCACGCGGTTGCCCGTCGCCCGACCGGCTCGATCTTCAAGCCTTTTGTTTACGCCGCGGCAATGAATACGGCCCTGGACGGCAGCAATCCGGTGTTTACCCCGGCGAGCATTGTCCCTGACCAGCCCACCACGTTCGCATACGGCGACCAGATTTACGAGCCGCGCAACTACAAAGAGGAATACCACGGCGATGTGACCGCCCGTTACGCGCTGGCCATGTCGCTTAACAACGCCACCGTCAAATTGGCGGAGGAAGTCGGCTACGACAAAGTCGCCGACCTTGCGAAAGCCGCAGGCATTACTTCGGTCAAGGCGACCCCCGCAATGGCGCTCGGTTCCTACGACGCAACGCCGCTCGACATGGCCGCCGCATATACCGTGTTCTCAAACAGCGGCACGCGGATTTCTCCGGCGGTGGTGAAGTCCCTCCGCACGTCCGGCGGCGATCCCGTCATGAATTTCAATTCTGACACTCGACAGGTTCTCGATCCGCGCGTGGCGTTCGTGATGACCAACATGATGGAAGGCGTCATCAACAATGGGCTCGGATTCTCCGCGGTCCGTGGGCGAGGCTTTCAGGCCCCGGCCGCAGGCAAGACCGGTAGTTCGCACGACGGTTGGTTTGCCGGATACACCAGCAACTTATTGTGCGTGGTGTGGGTCGGCTTCGATGATTACAGCGACCTTCACCTCAGCGGCGCCCAGACGGCGGCGCCCATCTGGACCGAGTTCATGAAGAAGGCCGCGGCCTTGCAGCGCTATTCGGACATGCGATCCTTCTCGCAGCCCTCCGGCGTAGTCGATGTCCAGCTCGACAAAACCACCAATCTTCTAGCCACGCCCGCCTGTCCACAAACCTATACGGCTGCATTCATCATCGGAACCGAACCCACCAGCACCTGCGACCAGGGCACGGGAATGCGCGGCGTCCTATCGCGGCTGTTTGGTGGCGGGACTGAACAGGCTCAGCCCCCTGGCAATGGTCAGCCCGCCGAGCAAAAGAAAAAGGGCTTGTTCGGTCGAATTACTGGTATTTTTAAGGACGACAAACAGTCGGTGCCTCCGCCAAAGCCGCCGGACGCGACTCAGCATTAGGGGAACTTTCCAGTCTTCGGCGGTGTCAATCCCGAGAGACGCCTGTTCAGGAGTGTGGATCATGTCTCGCTCTTCGCTTTTTCGCAACACCGTCCCCGCCGCTGTGCTCAGCCTGATTCTTTCCTGCGCCGTTCCGGCAGTTTGCACCCAGGTATCGCAACTCGATCAGATTCAGGTTGCGCCTCCCATGCGGCAAGTGCAGGCGCCCGCGCCCACGGCGTCAGCCAAGGAACTGGAACAGCAGGCTGACGAACTCCGCTCGCAGAAGGCTTACATCGACGCGATTGACTACTTCCACGCCGCCATCGTGAAAGATCCCGGCAACGCGGTTTTGTACAACAAGAAGGGAATCTCCGAGCTGATGCTGCAGCGCTACCACGAAGCCGGCAGGGATTTTGAGCAGGCCATCCGGCTGAACGGGAAGCTGTCGGAGGCGTACAACAATCTGGGCGTCGTCCATTACGAGCGCAAAAAGTATCGCGCGGCGGCCAAGCAGTATAAGAAGGCTGCGGCGCTCAATCCTGAAGCAGCTTCGTTCTATTCCAATCTCGGCGCAGTGTACTTCGCCCAACGCAAGTTTGAGCAAGCCACAAAAGCCTATTCCGAGGCTCTGAAGCGCGACCCCGACATTTTTGAACACAGTTCCCGGACCGGGGTGACGGCGCAAATGTCGTCGCCGCAGGACCGCGCCCATTACTCCTACGTTCTGGCAAGGCTGTACGCAAAAATGGGCGACTCAGACCACTCGCTGCTCTATTTGCGGAGGGCGATGGAAGAGGGCTACAAAAAAGTTGACGACGCCATGAGCGATCCAGAGTTCGCTAGTCTGCGCAAAGACGCCCGCTTCGCCGAACTAATGAAAGAAAAACCAGTCGCGATTCCGGAGTAGGGCGGGTCGGACTTCGCCGGCCGTCGTTCGCGCCAGAGGGCAAAATCCCTAGCCCGCTTTTCGAATAATCAATTCAGCCTATCTGTGCGGGACATCTCTGCCAGATAAGTTTAGGCTGTTATCTATGGATCACGGGAATTCTTACAGAGTATCCATGGTTGCCAGGGCGGAAGTGCCCCTTTCTGCAGAAGAGCTTCGGAAAATGGACGCCTATTGGCGAGCATGCAACTATCTCTCGGCAGGCATGATTTACCTTCGCGCAAATCCTCTGCTGCGCGACCCGCTGAAACCGGAGCACATAAAAAAACGGCTGCTCGGTCATTGGGGATCAGATCCCGGGCAATCGCTAGTCTGGGTGCATTTGAATCGGCTCATCCGCAAATACGATTTGAATGTCATCTTTATCTCGGGCCCGGGGCATGGCGCGCCGGCCACGCTCGCCAACTGCTATCTGGAAGGTCACTACTCCGAAGTCTATCCAGACAAATCGCGCGACGAGGCAGGTTTGCTTAAGTTCCTCCGGCAGTTTTCATTCCCTGGGGGAATCGGTTCCCATTGCACGCCAGAAACTCCGGGCTCCATTCATGAAGGGGGCGAACTGGGATATTCGCTTTCCCATGCGTACGGAGCAGCCTTCGACAACCCCGACCTCATCGTCGCCGTGGTAGTCGGAGATGGCGAAGCGGAAACTGGACCCCTCGCGACTTCCTGGCACTCGAACAAGTTCCTCAATCCCATCCGAGATGGGGCCGTCCTGCCGATCCTCCATCTCAATGGATACAAGATTGCAAATCCGACAATCCTCGCGCGCATTCCTCATGAAGAATTGGACGCCTTGTTCACCGGTTATGGATACAAGCCGTATTTCGTCGAGGGGAACGAACCTCAAGCCATGCATCAAGAGATGGCCTCGACCCTTGAGCAATGTGTTCTCGAGATTCGCTCCATTCAACAACGTGCACGCCAAAACAACGATGCGACGCGTCCGCGGTGGCCCATGATCGTTCTGCGCTCCCCGAAAGGATGGACGGGGCCTAAAGATGTGGACGGACACAAAGTGGAGGATTTTTGGCGTGCACATCAGGTCCCCGTAGCCGATCCCGCTACAAACAAACTGAGCCTCAAAATCGTCGAAGAATGGATGCGCAGCTATAAGCCGGAAGAACTATTCGACAAAAACGGAACATTCGTCAAAGAGTTGCAGGAGTTGGCACCGGACGGCGAACGGCGCATTTCCGCAAACCCCCACGCCAACGGAGGCCTGCTACGGAAGGACCTCGATTTGCCGGATTTCCGAGGTTTCGAGTTCAAGGTGAAGGCCCCGGGCGCAGCTTACGGTTTTCCGACGGACGTCCTGGGGCATTTCCTCGCAGAAGTGATGCGGCGCAATATGACTTCGTTTCGTGTGTTCGGCCCGGACGAGACCGCTTCCAATAAGTTGACTGCAATTTATGCCGCCTCGAAAAAGACGTGGCTTGCCGAATACAAACCGGAAGATGCCGACGGCGGGGAACTGGACGTTTCGGGGCGCGTCATGGAAATGCTCAGCGAGCACACGCTGGAAGGCTGGTTCGAAGGCTATGTGTTGACGGGCCGCCACGGGCTCCTATCGACTTATGAAGCATTTGTTCACGTGATTGATTCGATGTTCAACCAGCACGCGAAATGGCTGGAGAAATCGAAGAAGGAAGTCCACTGGCGGGCGCCTGTGCCATCGATCAATATTCTCATTACTTCTCTGGTCTGGCGACAGGACCACAACGGCTTCACCCACCAAGACCCGGGATTTTTGGATGTGGTCACGAACAAAAGCCCGAATGTCGTGCGCATCTATCTGCCGCCCGACGCAAACTGCTTGCTGAGCGTGGCCGACCATTGTCTGCGCTCACGCGATTACGTCAACGTCATCGTCGCAGACAAGCAGGAGCACCTTCAGTACTTGTCGATGGAAGATGCGGTGACACACTGTACAAAGGGCATCGGCATCTGGGATTGGGCTTCTACAGACGAGGGTCAGGAACCGGATGTGGTGTTGGCATGCGCAGGCGATATCGCGACTATGGAGTCGCTCGCCGCGGTTGCGATGCTGAAGCAGCACTTCCCTGATTTGAAGATTCGCTTCGTCAATGTGGTTGACCTGTTCCGGCTCATTCCGGACAGCGAACATCCCCACGGTCTCTCAGACCGGGATTTCGATTCGCTGTTCACTACCGACAAGCCTGTAATTTTCAATTTCCACTCGTATGCGGCACTTATTCATAAGCTCACCTACGGCCGCAAAAACCATGACAACATCCATGTTCGCGGTTACAAAGAAAAGGGAAACATCAACACGCCGCTCGAGCTCGCGATTCTCAATCAGGTTGACCGCTTCAACCTGGCCATTGACGTAATTGACCGTGTCCCAAGGTTGGTTCCGATAGGGGCCCACGTCAAGGAATTTCTGAAGAATCAGATCATCGAAAGCATCAATTACGCCCACGCGGAAGGAATCGACAGGGAAGAGATTCACAATTGGACATGGCCCGGGTAGGCATGGGGAAAAGGCGAACCAAGAACGACGAACTGATTCTGGTGCTCAACAGCGGCTCGTCGTCGCTTAAGTTTGGCGTTTACCGCCGCGGCCCGAGCGACGAAGAGGCTCTGCTGACCGGAAGAGCCGAAGGTGTTGGAGAGCCCAACGGTGCGTTCCGCATTCTGTCGGCGGATGGGGCGAACCTGGCCTCACGCGAGCACGTTCTCGAGTCACAAGAAGACGCGCTGTCGCTGCTTGCGTCAGCGATCAAAGAGCACGTGGGCCGGCTACCATCGGCTATTGGTCATCGCATCGTGCATGGCGGGCCCAACCTTCTCAGCCATCAAAGAATCACACCGCAAGTCCTCGCCGACTTGCGAGCGGCAGTACATTTTGCGCCGCTGCACCTTCCTCAGGCACTGTCACTCGTGACTTCTGCCCAGTCGATCTTCTCTTCGGCCGCAGCGTTTGCCTGCTTTGACGACGCATTTCACCGGACGCTTCCCGAGGTTGCTTCCCGTTTGCCGCTCCCCAAGCGTTTTGCTGACCGCGGCATTCGTCGCTATGGCTTTCACGGTCTTTCCTACGAATCGCTGGTACATCATTTTGGAGAGAAGCTTCCCAGCAGGGCTGTCTTTGCGCATCTTGGAAACGGCGCGAGTCTCTGCGCACTTCGTAACGGGCGTTCCGTTGACACCACTATGGGCCTTACTCCAACTGGCGGCATTCCGATGGGCACACGGTCGGGAGATCTCGATCCTAGTGTCCTGCTCTATCTCCTGCGAAACGGGAAACTCGCCCTCGACGAACTTGAGAACATGCTCAATCACGAGAGCGGCCTGTTCGCTCTGTCTTCTGGAGAGAGCGACGTAAAGGCGCTGGAAGAGAGAGCCGATTCGAAGGACCCTGCAGCGGTGTTGGCCCTCGATATATTTTCGACTTCGGTGCGCAAAACAATCGGCGCATACGTCGCGTTGCTAGAGGGAATTGATCTTCTCGTATTCACCGGCGGAATCGGAGAGAACAGCGAATACGTTCGGTCCCGGGCCAGTGCCAGACTTGAGGCGATTGGGCTAACTGCGGCGAAGATTCAAGTCGTCCCCACGCAGGAAGAAAAACAGATTGCTCGTCACTGCCGGAACATGCTTGACAGTTAAAGCGCGTTTTTCTGCCGTGTCACGCGGGAGTCAGAACGCTGCCTCACCTGCCGGCCTTCAGCACCCACTGAAATACTTCTCCGAGCGGGACGTTGAAGACCTGGGCGATGCGGAAGGCGGCCTCCAGGGACGGCGAGTATTTTCCAGCCTCGATCGCCGCAATCGTCTGCCGGGTGACGCCGATGCGCTGACCGAGTTCGGCTTGCGACATTTCCCCATTGTGGAAACGAAGCAGCGCCGCTGTGGGTGGGCGACCGGTTGTGAAGCGAAGCGGGGCCAAGTAGCACTTTCTACCGCGCCGCTGATATCCTTCACTTTCCCAGGGAGGGCGAATGTCTTTCAGCCTCGAAGGCCGGGTGGCCGTCGTGTTCGGAGTCGCCAACAAGCGCAGCATCGCGTGGTCGATCGCGCAGGGACTGCACCAAGCCGGGGCGCGGCTGGCCATTACCTACCAGAACGAACGGCTCGAACAGGAAGCTAAGGACTTGATCTTGTCGCTGCCCGGCGCCGAGGCGTTTATGTGCGACGTCTCGAAAGACGAAGAGATCGACCGGCTGTTCGCGCAATTAAAAGAGAAGTACGGGAAGCTCGACGTAGTCGTGCACAGCGTGGCGTTCGCTCCGGCGGAAGACATGCGAGGCGAGTTCATCAACACCACGCGCGAGGGCTTCCGCATTGCCCACGACGTAAGCGTTTATTCGCTGATCGCGGTTTCGCGCGCGGCGGCGCCGCTGATGACCGACGGCGGCAGCATCCTGACTATGAGCTACTACGGCGCCGAAAAAGTCGTGCCGAAATATAACGTGATGGCAGTGGCCAAGGCGGCGCTGGAGTGCACGGTACGATATTTGGCGAACGACTTGGGCCCGAAGAAGATTCGGGTGAATGCAATCTCGGCAGGGCCGATCAAAACCTTGGCCGCACGGGGAGTTTCAGGCCTGGGCGAGATGCTGAAGGCCCACGCCGAGCGCGCGCCGCTGAAGCGCAACGTAGATGTGAACGAAGTCGGTGCGACGGGCGTGTTCCTCGCTTCGGACGCGAGTTCGGGCATCACCGGAGAGACCCTTTACGTGGATTGCGGATATAACATCATGGGGTTCTGAGAGCAGTCGCCGGTCGTCGGCTCTCGGTCGTCGGCCAAACCATGAACGCGTAAACACGGAGTTGGCGTACGACCGACGAACTAAAACCGAGGGCCCTGTTCCTCATACCATTTCCGTTCCCCACAAATCGTGCAGGTGAACGATGCCTTGCAGCATGCCCTGCACATCCGTAACCACGAGCGATGTAATCTTGCCTTGTTCCATGATTGCCAGGGCGGTCGCGGCAAACTCGGAAGCTGAAATCGTTTTGGGATCGCGGGTCATGCACTCGCCGGCGGTCAGGTCGAGCGCGTCTTTGCCGCGACGTTCGAGCAGGCGGCGCAAGTCGCCGTCGCTTATGATTCCCAGCAATTTTTCCCCGTCAACCACGGCGGTGACGCCCAGCTTCTTGCGCGACATCTCGTAAATAACATCCGGCATTTTGGTTTGCGCAGATACGCGGGGAAGGGCATCACCGGAATGCATCAGGCTTTCAACGCGAGCGAGGCGTTTGCCGAGTTTGCCTCCGGGATGCAGGCTGGCAAAGTCTTCTTCCTTGAATCCCTTTCGTTCGGCGAGAGCGACAGCCAGTGCATCGCCCAGAGCGAGCATGGCCGTGGTCGATGCCGTAGGCGCGAGCCCTAGGGTGCAGGCTTCCTGCGCGATAGCGCAACTGAGGGAAATTTCCGCGGACGACGCGAGGGTGGATGCCTTCGCGGTTTGTGGTCGCACGGGCGCGGGCGCCCGCGTCTCCAGAACCGGGTCACATGTCATCGCGATGAGAGGAAGGCGCAGGCGCTTGATGGTGGCAAGCAGTTGGAGGATTTCTTCGGTTTCGCCGCCGGCCGACAGCGCAATCACAACGTCCCCTTGCGCCAGCATGCCGAGGTCGCCGTGCAAAGCCTCTACTGGATGCATGAAGAGCGCGGGCGTTCCCGTGGAACTGAGCGTCGCCGCGATCTTGCGGGCGATCAGGCCGCTCTTGCCCATGCCGGTGACCACGACGCGCCCCGCGCAAGTGTAAAGAAGTTCCACGGCAGCGTTGAAGGCTGCTGCCATAGGCCCAGCAATGCGGTCAGCCAGGTCCTTCAGCGCCTGAGCCTCAATGCGGACAACGTTTTCGCCGATCTTGTGCATGAAGAAGTGGTCAGTGGTCAGTTGCCAGTTCTGGATCATTCGCCAATGGTAAACAACCGAAGTCATTGGTTCCCCTATCGAAAACGGGGCGCGGTGTTGCCCACTGACAACTGCCCACTGACAACTGTCCACCAGCTACTGATCTCTCGCGTTTCCCGGACTGCGCTCGCCGATGTACTCGGTCACTACCTTCTTCCACTTGCCCTGAGCCCTCAGGACGAATTCGATCGCATCACGCAGCGCGCCATCTCCACCGGAGTGTTTGGTCACGTAATGCGCATCGCGCTTCACTTCGTTGCGCGCGTTGGCCACGGCGACCGCAAAGCCACAGTTCCACATGACGGGAAGATCGATGACGTCGTCGCCCACGAAGCAGGCCTCGGCGGCGGTCGCGTTTGCAGATTTCAAGATTTCTCTGAATGCGGTCAACTTGTCCTGAATACCCTGATAGACGTATTCAAGTTTGAGGTCGCGCGCGCGCAAAGCCACGGTATCAGAAATTCGCTTGGTGATGAGTCCCGTCTTCAGTCCCGCTAAATGGGCGAGAGAGATCGCGGTGCCGTCGTGCGCATGAAATCCTTTAGCTTCGACAATGCTCTGGCTGGCGAGCCCGAATCCGCCTTTGCCTTCGTGTTTCGCCGCCTGCTGTTGCGTCGCGAGTTGGGCTCCCGCAGGCGCAGGAAAGAAAAACAACTTGCCGTCGGTAAGGACGCCGTCCACGTCAAACAGAAAAAGCTTGATCTTCTTGGCGCGGGATTTAGCGTCGGGCATGGGCGGATTGTAGCAAAAATAGCTCTTAGCTCTTAGCGATTAGCTTTTAGCCAGTTACCGCTCTAGAAGAGAGTCGGGGGTCTGCGCCCGACCGCCGACCGCCGACAGCCAACAGCCAAGAGCTAAGAGCCACTAGCTAACAGCTTCTTCACGTGTGCCTCGCCACCTACAGAACGATTCCGAAAATGATGATCGGGGGACCAGGGCCATTGCAAGAAAGTTCTTGGCCGCCGGCAATCCCCGGACGGCGGAGAACTTCGGCCCTCGATAAATTTGTAGCATGTTCCAAAATAAAAAGGGCGGAACAAGTCCGCCCTTTCCTCTCGTGATTTACTGTCCGACTCTTACCCGACCGATAAAGAACTGGTGCGGACTGACCTGAAAACCATCGTGGTCATGGCAGGAGGTTGCGCGCTCCAAGCCAGTCCGCATGTCGCCCGGCCCCGGACCTGAGGCCGTGCCACGAAACTGAACTTACTGCATTACTGCGGCGCCGTCGTGAAGGCGTAAATCAAGCCTAACGTGGCGGTAGTCTGGTTGCTCGAGGTAAAGCCGGAAGCATGATCCTCGAAGATTTTCTGGTCGGCTGAGTCGTAACGAACCTCAAGCCGCGTGATCAGCGACTTTGCAAGAATGCGCTGCAAAGTGAACGTAGTTTCGTTCATCTCGATGCCGGGCGGTAAGAAACCGGTTTGGAAGCCCTGGTTGTCGTCGTAGTACTCGCTGCGGACCGCGAGGTACCATTTTGCGCTGGGAGCATACTTCAGGTAGCCAGCCAGACCACTCCACTTCGCGGCGCCCAAGGTCACGATTGGAGGAATCGAGCCACTTACGAAGTGGTCATATCCGTAGTCATAGTTAGCCATCAGTGAGAGCTTGGCGGTGGGGTTCCAACTGATCACAGTGTCACTGAGGCGGCGCATCGACCCGTTGTAGTTGGCGTGCTCTGGCCCGATTAGCAGGTTTTCAATGATGCTGAACTTCGCGCTCGGGGTGTAGGCAGCACTGAAGCCGAACGTCTTGCCTGTATTGTTGTCGATGCTGTTGTTCCATCCATTGACCAGATAGCCGGTCAGCGCGAATTTGCTGTTGAAGGCGTACTTGGCGCTCGCGCCGAAATGGAAGTACGGGATGGCGAGGGTGAACAGGTCGCCACGCGAATAGTTCCAGTTGTCCTTGCTCTCGATGACTTCAGCGCCCGCGGGGGTTACGAACTTACCCACGGTGACGGTCAACTTCTTGCCGACCAAGTAATCAAGGTAGCCCTCTTTGAGGTACTGGTCGAAGTTCGTCTCGCTGGAGTTCACCAGGTTCATTGCCTGGCCGAAGCCGAGCGACACGTGGTAGCCAACCCGGCCCGCGGTGGCGTCAAGCGCTTTATCGGCGATCAACTCAATCATGTTCAAACCAAACTGACCGGTCTGGACGTCAAAGTTGCGAAGCGGGCCGTTGGTACGGGTCGCCGGTTGATTACCGTTATAGCCAGCGTACACATCCACGAAGCCGCTCAGGGTGGTTGGACCCAGGAGACTGCCGATTGTCGGAGCTGCAGGAGCCGCGGCGGGTGCGGCTGCAGGCGTCGCTGCCGCCGGAGCCGGAGCCGGAGCCATGGCCGCTTTCAAATCCGAAATCTGTTTTTGCAGGTCATCAATCTTTTTTTGCAGATCGTCAGTTGAGGGGGAGGTTTGCGCCATGGTAGTGGCGGGTGCGCCCAATAGCATGCACGCTGTCAAGGCTGTGGTTAGAACCAGGCTTACTCGCGAAGTCTTGGTCATGATGAGAACTAATGTCTCCTCTAATAGCAGGCTTGTTTAAATTTTTCGTGAAATGCCCGCGAAGTACCTGCAACCTATTGCCTTTGGGCGGGGGTGTCCAATTGATTGTTTCTTTCGCTGCGATTAGAGGAACTTTGAGAAAAGAAATTTATCGGCAGGATAAGAATTTGTTTCCGTCCGATGAAAACAAAGGCGCAGCACCCGGCCAGGCGGGACGGCCGGGGGCATGCACAGATGCGGAGGATTCGCTTTATGAATAACAAGCGCAGCTTAAATTAACGATTTTGGGTGGCCACGAATCGGAGTAGCATGGGAAGCTTGAAAATTGTTGGGCCGCGACAGCGGAGTTACGGTCCGAGGTAGCCGTATGTTTGAACGTTACACGGAAGGCGCACGTCGCACGGTCTTCTTCGGGAGATACGAAGCCAGCCGCTTCAATTCACCCGAAATCGATACGTCGCACCTGCTACTCGGTATTTTGCGGGAAGACAAGGGCCTGATCCGGTAGGTGCTGCCCACTGTGGACTACGAGTCCATCAATGAGAAAATCGCCTCCCGCGCCGATATGTGGGGGTCGAGCAGGATCCCAGTCAGCGCTGACCTGCCATTGAGCAAGCACGGGAAACGGGCGCTCGTACGTGCCGCTGAGGAAGCGGAGCGGCTCTCGCAGAAGCATATCGGTACCGAACATCTATTGCTGGCGCTGCTGAGCGACCCGGATTTCGCGTCCGCCAAACTCCTTGCAGAAGTTTCTTCCCTTGAGTTGATGCGCAAGCTAGTGGAGTCTCTCCCCGCACCAACGCCGTTCCGGACGGTTAGCTATGTTCGTCGCGCCCAGGTTGAACAAAAGTCCCTCGAAATTCACGGTGCAAGATGCGCGCTGGAGGTGGTGGCAGCGGCCGTAAAGCGGCTGAAGTCCCACGCTTTTTTCTGGGAGCGAAAGGCCTGGAAGCCGCGCGATGTGGTCTATGAAAAGAACGGGCAACGGTTCTCGTTCGACGTGGCCCTGGCTCAGGATTCTGAAAAGTTCCTGCTGATAAGAGGCGGCTGGAAGAGAGACGAGTGTATCGTCTGCGGCTGGGAACTGTTCGAGTCCGAAGATCCCGTCCACGGGACAGGATTTACAAATGGAACTGCCTGGGCATGCGAGGAATGCTACCGCCGCTTTATCGCAGGCGATTACTTTTCATCTGCATACTCTGAGCTAACCTGACCGCCCTGCGGCCTCGACCGGGCAACTTGGCGTCCCGCTGCTGCCGTAAATAACAGATTCCCTTGCACTTAACAAAAAATTACCACCGTGGTTCAATACCCTTCGGATAATTGTGGGAGCGGACACCGCGACCTATAATGACTTAGCTCTGGTAGGAAGTCTCCGTCGGGTTCCGGGAAGGTAGGGGGCAGAAGTGTATCTGCGCCGCTTTGCGGCTTAGATACCGCTGTCGAGTGCTTCCCGCATGAAGAAAAGCCTGAAAAACGCCCTGATGGCAGCTGCCGCTATCGCGACCTTCTTTTCGCTCACGCCCCCGCTCCGTGCGGGTTCGAGCACGCCAATCACGCCGACTACGGACGACTCCGGCCGCAGGATTTACGTCAATGATGCGGCGACTCCGGCGCGTCGCGGCGGTGAGCCCAAGGCAGCCGCAACGGCGCCAGCCCAGCTTTTCCGGTCCCAGCAGAACCGACTGGTTTTCTGGAGCAGCACCGAACACCGCTGGAAGGCGGTACCGCACGTCAACGTGCAGGCGGCGAAATCCGCGGCGGCAGAAGTGGACGACTATTTGGGGAAAACCCCTGTTCCGCAGAACTCTCTGCCCCGTAGTGGGTTCACACAAAGGGAGATTGATGCCGCCATCGAGCAGGCCGCCTCGCGACATAACGTGGACGCGAACCTGGTCCGCGCGCTGGTGAAGGTGGAATCGAACTTTAACCCCAATGCAGTGTCCCGTAAGGGCGCCATGGGACTGATGCAGTTGATGCCGCAGACGGCGCGCCAGCTGAATCTGAAAAATCCGTTCGATCCCCAGGAAAACGTTGACGCGGGCGTCCGCCATCTTAAACAGCTGCTGCAGAACTATGGCGGAGACGTGCGGCTGAGCTTGGCGGCCTATAACGCCGGCAGCGGCGCCGTGGCAAAAAGCCGCGGCATTCCCCGCTACTCCGAAACGCAGAATTATGTTCGGAGGATTACGAACTTGTACGGGGGAAATGTGGGCAACAACTATTTCTTCGGCGTATCGCGCGATCCTGTGAAAATGCAGCGGGACGAGCGGGGCGTGCTTTACATCAGCAACACGGATTAAAAGCAACGCTGATTAGGCTTGCGAATTAGGATTAAAGAGTACGTAAAGGTTCTCTCAGGTGGCCAGGTGATTGGTTCTGAGTTTGGAAACGGCTTAAGTACGCGAAAAGCCGCTCGCCGCGGTGTTTCCTTCGGGAAGCTGGCTGCCGCGGCGCTGGTGTGCCTGCTGGCCTGCGCCACGGCGCAAGCGCGAGTTCACCGGTCGCAAGCCTGGGCCGAAACGCAGTTCGGAAAGGCTGAATCCCGTCGCCAAACCTTGGAAGGCCGGGGAGCGCAGTCCCGCACCCGCCGTGACTATCAAACCGTAATCGATTCCTACCGCCGCATCGTTCTTGAGGCCCCCACGTCCAGCAAGGCCGAGGGAAGCGCTTTCCTCGTCGCCCAGCTTACCGCTGAAAAAGGACGCCGCTTCAATGACAATATGGCCCTTTACGCGGCAGTGCGCGAGTACAAATTTCTGCGCCGCGAGTATCCCGGCAGCAGGCATCGGATCGAAGCCTTGTTGGCGATCGGCGAAATTTATAAGAATGATCTCGGCCACGCGGATGAAGCGCGCGTTGCATTTGAGGAACTGATTCGCCGCTATCCGCGCAGCGATCTAGCGAGGGAAGCCAAGGCCGAACTGGACGGCGCTTCGCTGCAGGGCGCGAACGCAAAGGATTCCCGCGATGACGCGGATCCCGATGAGCAGGTAAATAATTCCTCCGGCAAGGCTGGTAAGCCTGACACGGCGAACAAAACGGCAGGCGCCGCAGCGACGGTTCAAGCAAAGCAAGATTCGCCGTCCAGTGACGGCAAGCCGGCCCGCGTGAAAGACGTGCAATACCTGTCCACTCCCGAATACACGCGGATTTCCATCGAACTCGATCAGGACGTGCAGTATGACGCGCAGCGGATCGACAATCCCGAACGCATTTTCTTCGACCTCAAGAATGCACAACTGACCTCGCATCTGATGGGCCAGACTTTCGACGTGGACGATGGCGTGGTCAAAAAAGTACGAGTCGCGCAATACAAGCCCGGGCGCGCCAGGGTAGTGGTGGAGACTGAAAACCGCGCCAACTACAATGCGTCGTTGACGTTGAACCCTCCGCGCCTGGTAATTGATGTGCACGGAGGCGAGAATTCCACGTCCAGCGCCTCAAAGATCGACAACGGAAGCTCGACCACAACTGCAAGAACCAGCGAGTCGGCGGCAGGGAAGATGGGTTCGGCGAGAGGCGTCCCTGCTGAAATCTCTGCAGCACCCAAAGTTGTGTCGGCCGCAGAGAAGATCTCCGATCCGATCGCGAATTCTGCAGGCCCATCCGCGAAGAAGGTGATCGTCGAAGCCGACGACGATGACTCCAGCCCGGCCGCCTCTACGAGCGCCGCGAGGCCCATCCCAGTAATAGTAGCAAAGAATGCAGATCCCATGGCCACGAGCGCATCGACGCGCGGCAGGAAGTTGCGCCCGGGTTCGACGCGCAGCATGCGTGAGTCCCGGCCGACCTCTGATGGCGACCGTTCGCTGATTCGCGCCTTGGGCCTGAAGATCGGCAAGATCGTGATCGACCCCGGCCACGGCGGCCACGACACCGGGACCATCGGTTCGAATGGCATGCTGGAAAAAGATCTTGTGCTCGACGTAAGCAAGCGCCTGGGCAAGCTGCTCGAGTCGCGACTGGGCGCTGAAGTAGTGTTCACGCGCCGCGACGACACCTTCATTCCTCTCGAAACTCGCACTTCGATTGCGAACCAGGAAGAAGCAGACCTGTTCGTCTCCGTGCACGCCAACTCCAGCCAGAACCAGGACGCGCGCGGGGTCGAAACCTACTATCTGAATTTCACTTCTTCACCCGAAGCGCTGGAAGTCGCGGCGCGCGAGAATGCCGCGTCTGACAAGTCGATTCACGAACTGCAAGACCTGGTAAAAAAAATCGCGCTCAAGGAAAAAATTGAAGAGTCGCGCGAGTTCGCCTCCGACGTGCAGCAGTCGCTGCATACCGGACTAGCCGCGAAGAGTTCCGGGGTGCGCGACCGCGGGGTAAAGAAAGCGCCATTTGTGGTGCTGATCGGCGCCAACATGCCGTCGATCCTGGCGGAGATTTCTTTTCTCAGCAACCCGGGCGACGAAAAACGCCTGAGAACGCCGGACTACCGCCAGCGCATCGCCGAGTCACTCTACCGCGGGGTTTCGCGCTACGTGAACGGCTTGGGTGGGGTGAAGGTAGCGAGCCAGATCGAGAAGTCCCCGGGCAACTGAGGCTGTGGCAATTGCCCGCCTCTCTCTGGAAACTTTCCTTCTCACTCTGTAGTCTAATGACTAGGGGCGTTTCTGCCCGGTTCATGAGAGTTCCTCCTCGATTCCTTCTAATTCTCGGTGTGGGCGTCCTGACCGTTTCTGGCTGCGTGGGGCAAACCCCCGCGCCAACCGGCGGCGCGCCGCCCTCAGCTCAAGAGCGCGTAACTCATCTGACGACGCTCGGGCCGTCGCATCCAGCCAAGCTAGCAAACGACAACATTCTTCCTGACAACTTCGGCGGGTGGACTCTCTCGCCTCCTGCGAAACTCAGCAAAGATCCCGGCGCCGCGGACCCAACCGACGCGGACCTGCTGAAAGAGTACGGATTCACCGACTTTGAAGGCGCGACCTATACCCGCGACGACGGCCGCAAACTCACCATTAAAGCTGCGCGGTTCGAAGACGCCAGCGGCGCTTACGGAGCGTTCACCTTTTATAAGACGCCCGAGATGCTGACCCAGGAAATCGGCGACCAGGGATGCGCGCTCAACAACCGGGTGGTATTTTTTCACGGGAACATTCTGGTGGATGCTGTATTTCAGAAATTCTCCGAGATGTCCGCGGCGGAATTGCGTGAGCTCGCGTCCGAACTGGTGATTCCGCAAGGCAATACCGCAAAGCTTCCTGCGTTGCCCTCTTACGTTCCGCGAGACTTCTATATTAAGAACTCTTCAAAGTACGTGATCGGCCCCGTTGCGCTGGAGAAACTGCACGCCCCGCTCACCGCCCAGTCGGTGGGCTTTGCCAATGGCGCCGAGCTGGAACTCGCTGAGTACAACATTTCCGGAAAAGCGGCCATGCTTGCCTTGATCAGCTATCCGACGCCGCAGATTGCCGAAGAACAGCTGAAGCAGATTGAATCCGCTTCGCAGAATCAGCAACCGGGCGCTGCTCCCATCAGGGCGCGGCGCTCTGGACCGATCGTCGCCGTATTGAGCGGCGCTGTTTCCAACAGTGACTCGAAGAAGTTGCTTAGCCAGATCAATTATGACGCTGAGGTCACATGGAACCAGAACACGTATTTCACGCGGCGCGACAACGTGGCGAATCTGATCGTGGGAGTGATTCTTCTGGCGGCCATTGTTTGCGGAGTCGCCGTGGTCGCGGGCTTGGCTTTTGGGGGATTCCGTGTCCTTAGCAGCAGGCTTTTTCCAGGCCGCTTCTTCGATCGCCCGGAGCAGACTGAAATCATCGCGTTGCGCCTGTCCGAACCGGTTCGGAAGCCCAGCGATTCGGCGTAAGACAAACAATCTAAACGGGTTCGATGCGTGCGACGCGCGATCGTCTCAAAATGAAGCATTTCCGGGAGGCTTCCCGTCCATGTACAAGCTGTTGAAAATAAATGATTTATTTCCCAAAAAAGTTTCTTGACACCCCAGTTTCTGACTCATAAGATTTCGCCAGAAAGTTTTAACGGCATTAACCCTCCGTTGGAACTATTCTCCCTTAAAGAAAAGGCCGCCTTTTGCCGGGCGGCTTTTTCGTGTTCGCGAGCGCAGGGGAACTGTTGTTGAAGCCTTCCAATAGAGATTCCATCCGCCGCGCGGGCAAGATTTGCCGCTCCCCTCATCTATATTCAAAAGCATGAAGCGCACATTACTTGCCTGGAGCAGTGGTAAAGATAGCGCATGGTCCCTCCATCGCTTGCGCGAAATGGGCGACTACGAAGTTGTGGGGCTGATGACAACGATCAACGCTTCGGCTGATCGCGTTGCCATGCACGGCGTGCGGCGCGCGCTGGTGAAGCGACAAGCCATGGCCGCCAACCTTCCTCTGTGGGATATTGATCTGCCGTGGCCGTGTTCGAATGAAGACTACGAGTCTGCGATGCGGGGCGTGTGCACGCGCGCTCTGCAAGAGGGGATCGAATGCATTGCCTTCGGAGATCTATTTCTCACCGACATTCGCATCTATCGCGAGAAGCAATTGCAAGGGACCGGACTCAAGCCGATTTTTCCGGTATGGGGAATACCCACCGATCAACTGGCTCGGGAGATGCTCGCCGCGGGGATTCGAGCCAAACTCACCTGCGTCGATTGCAAGCAGATTGATTCGCATTTCGCCGGGCGCGAGTTTGACGCCAGGCTGCTCTCAGACCTGCCGGAGGGAGTCGACCCTTGCGGCGAGAACGGGGAATTTCATACCTTTGTTTATTCCGGGCCGATGTTCCGGGATTCGGTCCCGGTCGAACTTGGGGAAGTGGTCATGCGTGATCAATTCGCGTTTGCGGATTTGGTTCCGGTCAAGCCCGATGGCTCCGAAGGATAAGCCTCGGAGACGGCTTCTCAAGCTTTTGCCACTTGCTATACCGAGGGAACCAGAAAATACATCAAAAGTTGCACACGGCTGCAACTAAAGTTGTACTTAGATGTTATACTCGGCCCACTTCCTGGGCGAGTGTCCTCGCACGGCCACTGCCAGGCCCGCCGGTTCGCTGGAGTCAACCCCTCTTCCGGCGCCCGGCGGGAGAGCGAAAGCGGGAATGGCGAGCGATGGAAATGCCTCAAATCCGAGGTTGGAGCGACTACATACTCGACGCGCTTTGCGTCGGGATGATTGCCACTGCGGTCGTGGGCATGGTGTACACCGCGTTTTACTGAAGCCGACATTTCCGCGACAACGAACGGTTTTCTAAGGCTGACACTTCCCCAACCGATCGATACGGTTCGGCTCGGTTATGTTCTACCTGCCCGACGCGCGACTGGGTTCCCCGTGGAAAGCTCGCGATATTCTCTTAAAATGCCTTCACCGGGAAGTGCAGGTCGCGAAGCCGAAGATCTGATCGTGCGCTCCTCAAAGGCAAGCTTCGTAGCCGCTTCGGCGTCACGCTAGTCTTGCGAGCCAACGCTGAAGGTAGCGTCGGCGCTGAAGCTGAATCCGCTCCAAAGCAGGCTCAGTGTAAAATGAAATCATCCGCAGGGTTTTTCTAGCAGTGGGCCGACGTAGCTCAGTTGGTAGAGCAGCCGATTCGTAATCGGCAGGTCAGCGGTTCAACTCCGCTCGTCGGCTCCATTCTTTCAATCAGTTACCTTGCTTCCCACCGTATATTCCACTGTGACGTGAATTGTGACGTTCGGCATTCCTTTGGTCGACTGCCCCCAAGGACTGCTCCAGGTCTGGATGCGGATAACGCATGGCAGTACGGAAATCGGCATGCCCAATTCTGACGTAGATTTTCACCGGCATGGCGTGGTCAATCTAGGGCCCAGCCGAGGTATCCGAACAAGTGGGCAGCCGAGAGTTGAAGAAATTGGCAGAAAAGAGCCTGGTGAATTGGAAAGGGAAAGACGAGGAAGAATTTACGATGGCTCTCCCCTAGTTGGTCAAGTGCGTCTGCGCAACTACGAAGAGAGAATGAACCCTAACCCATTTAACCAGGGAGCCCTACCGTCCCCGGCGGACAATGTCATAGTTGGATGATGCTATTTGTCCTCTGTCGCTCCGCGCACAATTCGAACAGCGGCTTGCCTGAAGTCCTCACGACGCCGTGGCGCGGTCTTGGTTTTCGTTTTGGCAGATTTCTTCTTTTCGCGCTTTGGAGCGTTCTTATTTCCCATGCCTCCAGTTTCCCACAGGTTAGACCGGATTACTATCCCTGTGGTTTCAAACTGAGCCACTACCGAACCCCGAAATTCCTTGAGCCCCGCGGTCGGGAATGGTACCATCCCGCAATTCTTCGTGGAGGCTTCCATGGTGACCGTACTGCGTCCGCTCTCAACCAGTGAGTTACTGGATAGGACTTTCCATCTCTACAAGAACAACTTCCTGGTGTTTGTCGGGATAGCTGCGATTCCGCAGTTATTCGTACTCTGCTTGCAGCTTGCGATTCGATTCAAGCCAGATCCAGCACATATCGCATTGATGCTGGTGGAATCGGCGGCGTTATGGGTGGCGGTAGTAGTAGCCGCGCTGATCGCGCATGCAGCCACTGCTGTGGCTGTTTCAGACCTTCACCTCGACCAGGGCGCCAGCATAAGCACGGCGTTCTCCGTGGTTAAGTCCAGTATTCCCCGGGTGATCGGAATCGCATTGGTTGTCATATTCGTTCCGGTGCTCATCGCAGCGCCGGTTGGACTAGTTGTTGCGGTGCTCCTGGGCCTTGCGGGAGGCCTGGCCGGCGGAGGGATGGGGACTGTCGCCGTAATCGGCATCGCCTCCCTATTGACGCCTCTGATTATCGTGCTAGTTGGATTGCGCTGGTGGCTTATGTGGTCGCTGGTCGTCCCCGTAACCGTATTGGAGAGAACGGGTCTTCGCGCAACTCTGCGGCGTTCGAAAGAGCTCACGAAAGGACGCCGGCTCGGCATATTGGGCGTTTACGTTCTTATCGTATTGCTTGGCCTTGTAGTTGCGTGGTTGATTCAAGCACCGCTCCTGTTAGTGACAGGATTGCGCGCGCTTCGTGACCCTTCGGCTATAAGCACCGGTGCGCGGGTCATATCAGCGCTCGGCGGATTTGCCAGCAGTAGTTTAGTTGGTGGCCTCGCTACTATCGCGTTGACGCTCATCTACTACGATCAGCGCGTTCGCAAAGAAGGTTTTGACTTGCAATTGATGATGTCCACAATGCAGCCAGCCTTGGAACCACCGCCGCTGTCAGCGGTGGCGCCTTTGAACCCGTAACCGCAGCGCTAGGGGATGCGGCGGTTATTGTTCGGGAGATTTCATGATCACCGTGCTGCGTCCGCTTTCGACCAGTGAACTCTTGGACCGTACCTTTCACCTTTACAAAAACAATTTTGTGCTGTTCGCGGTCATTACAGCGATCCCGCAGATTGCCGGGCTCGCGTTGCACATGGCGGACGCAGCGTCTCCTCTCCTCTTCGCGGCGGCATCCCGCGGACTGCGTACCCTGTTCTTCGTGGCGGTCGCCTACCTTGGAATGGAGGTTTCGCATTCGGCGACTGCGGTCGCCGTTTCCAAATTGCACCTTGGAGGTTCAACCAGTATTCGAAGCGCATACTCCTCCGCCAAGCGCAGCATCCTGCGAGTGATTTGGATTCTTTTTATAACATTCCTACTGCCGCTGGCCCTTTCGGTGGCACTAGGGGTCTTGGCCATGGGCGCCACCGCCGGAGTTCTTGACAGCATGGGCTTTCTCAACGGCGGCGACAAGCTCACCAATGTGGCAAGCGTGTTCAGCCTCGTTTTTATATTTCTTGCTGTCCCGCTGTTGGCGTTGCGGCTTTACCTGGCGTGGTCGCTTGCGGTTCCTGTTACCGTGCTGGAAGGGGGCGGCCTTCGTGCGACCATGCGTCGAAGCCGCAGGCTCACCGCCGGAAGGCGCGGCCGAATCTTTGCAGTGTACCTGCTGGTGTTTCTGCTAAGTTATGCCGTTCGGATCCTGTTCCAAATCCCTTACTACGTTCTTTCTGGCGGCGTCCTGCGGCATCCCCATGGGGGAAACACAGCACTCATTGTTTCAGCGGTGTTGGCTTTTTTAAGTACCAGTTTGGTGGGACCTATACTCGAGATTGCATTTACTCTGATCTACTACGACGAGCGCGTTCGCAAGGAAGGTTTCGACCTGCAACTAATGATGTCTAATTTGGAAGGCGGCGCACCGGCTGCCGCTGCGGTGGCTGTGTCCTGATGCGGACGGCCCGGTTTGCGCTATTGCTGATGGCTGCGTCGTTCTGTTGCCAAAGCGTGCTTGCTGAAGATCTTCCCGCCCAGACCGCGGCCCGCCAATTTACGCTCCCTGAATACATTCGTCAGCTGGACCTGCTGAGAAATTGGGCGAATCAGGCGTTAACGAATTCGGGATCGGCGCGCGAAGCACTCGACGATCTCCACGGCGACTGGACTGTGGACGCCGAAGGTCGATCGTTCTCCATCGATACCGGGTGGCTCACCGATCAGTTCGAAAAGCTGCAGAAAAAGCCCAGCCAGGCACTCCGCGACGACATCGTCGGGCGGCTGAATGCCATGAAGGGCAACGCCCAGGCTTTCGCGCAACCGCCTCCCGATTCGGCGGTGGCCCGTAATTCCCTTGAGAAGATTCTTGCGCGCGGCGAATTTCACCAGGTACATGGCACGAGTTGGTGGGACCGGGTGAAGTTCCGCATTGAGATGTGGATCTATCGTATGCTCTCGCGCTTCTTCGGTTCCTCGTCGGCCCCGACGGTGGGAAAGGTGTTTGTTTGGGGCCTCACTGGATTAGCCGTCCTGGCGTTGGCGTATTTTATTTTCCGCACCATGCGTCAGAGCGCGCGGATTGAGAGCATTATTCCTGAAGGTCTCACAGTTTCCGCCAAACAATGGCGGGTGTGGCTGAGGGAGGCGCAAGCGGCCTCGGAGAAAGGCTTGTGGCGCGACGCAGTGCACCTGGCGTACTGGGCAGGCATTTCTTATCTGGAGGAGAGCGGCATGTGGCGTCCCGATCAGGCGCGCACTCCGCGCGAATATCTGCGACTGCTGCCTGCCGGAAGCCAGCACCGTACGACGCTCTCGACACTGACACGGCGTTTGGAAGTGACCTGGTACGGCAACGAAACCGCGGGTCCAGAGACGTTTTCCGAAACACTCTCCAACCTGGAGGAACTCGGATGCCGCGACTAGCGTCCGGTGACCGCAAGATTCTCCTGATTGCCGCGGGAGCGTTTGTGCTGCTTGTAGGGCTCGGCCTTCTGCTTGCACCGGCGAATACGGAAAGCGAAGTGGCGACAACTTATTCCACCGCCTCTGGGGGAGCAAAGGCCTCGTACCTTCTGTTGCAGGAACTCGGATACAACGTCCAGCGATGGGAAAAGGATGCTTCCGAACTGAAAGGGGACAAGAACACTGTCCTGATCCTTGCCGATCCCGGATCCGTCCCCGGCAGCGGGGAAAAGGCTGCGGTTGAGAAATTCATGGCTGCGGGCGGCAGAGTTATTACCAATGGAATTGTGGGTGGAATGTTTTTGCCCGACAACTCCTCAGAGTTCAATCCCGAACCGAAGGGGCTAAGCCAGCAATACGAGGCACTTACACCTTCGGCAATTACGCGCGCGGCGCCAAGGATCACTCTGATTCCTTACGCAAGCTGGTCGCGAAGCGCGGCCATCCCGCTTTACGGCAACAAAGACAATGTTTACGCGGCGCAGTACGTCCACGGGGCAGGCGATGCCATTTGGCTCGCGGCTGCAACTCCCCTTACCAACGCCGGCATCCAGGCGACCGGCAATCTGGAATTTCTTCTCGCTGCTCTGGGAGACAAGCAAAAAACGCGCGTGCTGTTCGATGAGTCTATCCACGGTTACGGGAAGAGCAGCAAGCCTGAGAAAAGCCACCCGCTGACGACTGCGCTGTTATTGCAATCCGCGGTGCTGGCGCTTGCGGCCTTGCTGACCTTCTCGCGCCGCAGCGGCCCGTTGCGGACGGTGCCACCACCTTCGCGGCTGGCGCCGCTGGAGTTTGTAGAAACCCTTGGCGGACTTTACCAGCAGGCGCACGCGGCAGCTATCTCAGTCGATGTCGCGTACCAGAGGTTCCAGTATCAAATGACACTCCGCCTTGGCCTGAATAAGAATGCCGGTCCCGCGGACGTAGCTCGCGCCGTACGCGACCGCTGGGGTTTGGAAGACGACGCGTTTCTGGAAACGCTGAATTCCGCAGCCTCCGCCCGTTATCAGCCCGATCTTCCTCAGAAGCACGCTCTCGCCATCGTTCAGAAGCTGCACGCGTATGCTGTGCAGTTCAAGTTGTTTGCGAAGGAGAAAATCTAGATGCAAGCTGTTCCGCAATTACTGGAACACCTTCGCCAGGAGTCTGGCAAGGTCATTGTTGGGCAGGAGGAGTTTCGCGATCAGTGCCTTGCAACATTATTGTGTCGCGGCCACGCGTTGCTCGAAGGCGTGCCGGGCGTCGCCAAAACGCTGCTGGTGAAAACGCTCTCGCGCATTCTGGGCCTTGAGTTCCAGCGCGTTCAATGCACTTCTGACCTGATGCCTTCCGACATTATCGGAACAAACGTTCTCAACATGGCGTCGAGCGAGTTCAGCTTGCACAAAGGTCCGGTCTTCACCGACCTGTTGCTCGTGGACGAAGTGAATCGTATGCCTCCCCGCACTCAGGCCGCTTTGCTTGAATGCATGGAGGAATACCAGGTCACCATCGATGGCGTTCGTCATCAGCTGCCCGCAGAGTTCAGCGTATTCGCCACGCAGAATCCGGTTGAGTTCGAGGGCACCTATCCTCTGCCGGAAGCGCAGCTCGACCGATTCCTTTTGAAAATTCGGGTCCCTTATCCAACCGCGAACGACGAAATACAAATTCTCACAAACGTACAGAACGGATTCGAAGCGCGCGAAATTGACGCCATGGCAATCACCCCACTTCCTGCGGGACTCCTCATGCATGCGCAACATGAAGTGAAGGCGGTGAAAGTTGAGCCGGCGCTGTTCAGCTACATCGTCCAAATTGCGCGGCGAACACGGGATTGGCCGTCATTGTCGCTGGGTGCAAGCCGCGCGCAGCGATCAGCCTGATGGTGGTCGCGCGCGCTATCGCTGCCATGGACGCTCGCGATTACGTGATTCCGGACGACGTCAAGACTGCCGCGCCCCCGGTGCTTCGCCATCGCCTGGTCTTGAAACCGGAAGCGGACTTGGAAGGCTTGACTCCGGATTTGATCATCGCTGACGTGCTGAAGGCGGTCGAGGTGCCCAAGTAGCTACGGGCGTTCGCTTCGAACGAAACTAATGATTCACCAAACAACATTAGCAACGCTGATCCCTCCGTCGGCAACGGCAAAGGCGGAGCGCCGGAAACGTCTTGCGGCTGCATTCGGTCCGCGCTTCTTCTTGCTGATCATCGTCGGCCTCGTCTGGCTGGGCGCAGCTTTCCACAATCCCCGCTTTTACTACGCCCTGGCGACGTGGGACGGCATCGTTCTGATCGCGTGGGCCATTGACCTCGCAAGTCTGCCCCGTCCGGACCAACTTACAATCACGCGCCGTTGGCACTCGGCCGCGGCCCTCTCTGTTCCCAACAAGCTGCAACTGATCGTCGAAAATACCAGTCGGGTCACGCTGATGGCGACCCTCATTGATAACGTCCCTCCAAGCATTCGCGAAGAGGCACCGGAACTTTCACTGAAGTGTGGCGCCCGCGGCGAAGCAAGCGCGAATTATCAGATGACGCCCACGCATCGGGGCGACGTGGAACTGGGGGCGGTTTACATTCGTTATCAGACGCTGCTGCGCATGGCCGAGCGGTGGGCAGTCGCGCACGTCGAACAGAAAATCTGCGTGTATCCAAACCTGGAAGAGGCACGCCAGCACTCGATGTACCTGATCCGCAGCCGGCAGATTGAAATGGAGAAGCGTCGCGCGCGGATTCGCGGAACCGGCCGGGAGTTCGAGAGTTTGCGCGAGTATCAGGAAGGCGATGAGTTCCGTGACATCTGCTGGACGGCGGCGGCCCGTCGCGGCAAACTGGTCACGCGTCTGTTTCAGATCGAGCGTAGCCAGACCATCTGGCTCGTGTTGGATGCCGGCCGTCTCATGCGGGCACGAATCGCGGGCCTCACAAAACTCGACTACGCGGTGAACGCTGCGCTCAGCCTGGCTGAAGTTGCCCTTGGTACCGGAGATCGCGTTGGCCTGCTGGCCTACGGAAGAGGAGTCCAGAAGCGCATGCTTCCATATCGGGGCAGCGCCCACCTCCGGCAGATGATTCAGCAACTCGCGTACGTTCGCGAGGAGGGACTCGAAGGCGATCACCTGATGGCCGTCAGCGCACTGCTCTCCACACAGAAACGTCGGAGTCTGGTGGTGTGGCTCACGGATTTTCCCGAGACTGCAATGACTCCCGAGGTGATCGAAGCAGCTTCCGAAGCTGCCTCGCGTCATCTGGTCTTGTTCGTAGTGATCGGGCAGCCTGACCTCGCGGCTCTGGCTTGGAGCGAGCCCGAGTCAGTAACCAAGATGTACCGCGCCACGGCTGCGCAGGAGGCCCTGCATCGCCGCGAAGTTCTGCTGGCCAAGTTGCGCCAGCGCGGTGCGCTCGCTTTGGAAGTCAACTCCGCAGCGGCGTCATTGACGTTGGTCAATTCGTATCTGGACGTGAAGCAGAGGAACTTACTGTAACCCGCGCCATCGCTTAACTCGGTTGCGGGTTGGCCTTTCGCCCCGCGCCGAAAAGGTACACATTCAGCAGCACCAGCAGCGCGCCTGACATCGCAAACTTCAGCGGAATCGCCAGTCCTGTGGGAGAAACGAACGCTTCAATCGTTCCGGCAATGATGAGCATGGGCACGATTCCGAGGACGAGCGACGTGGCTTCGCGGCCGGCCGCGGCGAGCGAATCCCGGCGGGGCAGCATCCCCGGAAACAGCAAGCCGTGCGCGATTTTGAAACCTGCCCCGGCGGCGATGAAAATGGCCGGCAACTCCAAGGCTCCATGCGGCGCGACAAAACTCCATAAGCTCAGGCTCATGCCAGCGAGCGCGCAGGCGACCCCGATGACGCCCATCAGCAGGCCATTGAAGAATGTTTCAAACAACGTGCCCAGACCAGCCGTAATCCCCGAGGCATACATCATGAATGACACCGAGATGTTGTTGGTGGTGATAGCCCCGGACGCGCGCGGCTTGATCGCAAGGATGCGGTCGGTCCACATTTCCTTGCGCTGGATCTTCTGTACCATCTGTGGACCGATCACCTCAAGTTCGAAGTCCGGATCCTGCAGAGTAAGTGCCGCACCGGTCAACCCGCCCACAACAAAGATGGCAAGCGCCAGAGCCACGTAGCGGAAGTTCCGCCGGAAGATACGCGGGTATTCGCGGGTAAAAAACCACACTACTGCCCAGGGACTCGCGCGATGGCCCGCATAAATGATATTGTGGGCGCGCGTCATCAATTGATTGAGATAGCGCGCAAAGTGCACGGAACTTGGGTCTTGGCGGATGGCTGCCAGGTCCGCGGCGGTTTGGCGGTACAGAAGGCTAAGCTCCTGTAGTTGGCTGTGGTCGAGTTTCTTGACGTCGGCGCTCCCGCTGGCGATGAGCGACTCCAGGTTTTGCCAGTGCGGTTTACGCTTCTCAATCCAACTTGTGGAGATCAACGGTGCAGTCCCTCGACCGGCTTGACATTGATACACCCGAACAGATTTCCCTCGAACTGCCGCTGGCCGGCATCGGCAGCCGCTTCCTCGCTTTGACCATCGACAGTTTAATTCAGATCGGCGCCATCATTGTAATTACAATTATCGGCGCTATTGTGTCCGCGAGTTACTCGGGACTGGCTAGCTCGGCTGACCATTTCTTTTCGGAAACCGTAGGAGCGATTGTCCTCATCGTGGTCCCGTTCTGTCTGTATTGGGGCTACTTCGCGTTTTTCGAGATCCTGTGGCAAGGGCGGACGCCCGGCAAACGTGTCGCCGGAATTCGCGTGATTCACCAGACCGGAAGGCCTATGTCATCCATTGAATGCATTGGCCGAAACCTTATTCGAGCCATCGACGGGCAACCAGCACCACTTTATATCGTCGGTTTAGTTTGCATGATGTGCAACAGGCAGAACCGGCGGATCGGGGACTACATCGCCGGAACAATCGTGGTTCACGACAAGGCTTTGGATTCCTTTGCGCCGAACTGGGGAACGAAGGCCGCCGCCGAGCCTGTTCAGCCTGAGTTGCGAAAGCTTACGCCGGACGAACTGGTGCTCATCGAAACCTATTTGAACCGCCGTTATGACCTGGATGCAACTGTCCGAACCATGACCGCGCAGCGCATTGTTGCGATGATCACCGAGAAACTTGGTACCCCGAAGCCACCCGATCTGCGCGACGACGATTTCCTGGAAGGCATAGCGCGCCGGTTGCGGGACGGCGCAACGTTCCGTTAGATTCGGCGTCGCCGCCTCAATGCGAACACGCCACACTTCCTTCCGGTGCTGCCACCCAACGAGCCCAGAAACCGGCTCACGCGTTATGCGATCTCGCCGCCCTCGCGAATTCGGACGTACCGATTGGCTTGCAGGTTGGTGAATTTGTCCACCCGCGTGCTGGGTGCAGGCCAGTGAATCTCGAGCTCGTCAATTCTGACGGACGATCCAATTCCTAATACTTCGCGCGGATCGTGCGACGAGAGATAACTGCCGCCATTGTTCTTGAGGCGCATCCGTTTCTTGCCTCCTGCCGTCCAAATGATTTTTGCCCCAATGGCGTCCCGGTTACACTTAGCTCCTTCGAGCTTCACGCCCAGCCAGTTGTTCCCCTTGGCCGCATTGTTCTTGAGCAGCAAGGGCGCCCCGCCGTTGATGCCCACTAGAACGTCAAGGGCGCCGTCGTTGTCCAAATCTCCGACCGCCAGTCCGCGGGCGGCAAAGTCTTTTTGAAAGGCGGGCCCAGCCTGCCCGCTGACGTCGTGCAACTTGCCGTCCCCGCCTTGATGAAAAAGCAGGAGCGGCTCCCGATATTTCACATGCATGGAATAGCCGTCAATCATGTCGTCGGGATGCCCGTTCGCCAGAAACAGATCGATGGCGCCGTCGTTGTCGTAGTCGAAGTACTTCATTCCCCACCCGCTCAGCAGCTGCGTCGCGCGCGCCACCCCGTTTTCCTGCGCAACATCGCGGAAGGTCTCATCCTTATTGTTTTGGTAAACCGAGAACATCTCGTGGTCCACATTGGCCACGAAAAGGTCCTGCCAGCCGTCACCGTTGATGTCTGCCGCATCCAGCCCCATGCCGGAGCGCGGCCTTCCGGCGTCACTGAAGCCCACCCCAGCCTGTAGCGCGATCTCTTCCCAATTCCATCGCCCGTTCGGTTCCGGCCCCCGATTTACGAAGAGGAAGTTCTGCACCGTATCGTTGGCGACGAACAGGTCCATGCGCCCGTCATTATTTATATCGGTGGCCACAACTCCCAGGCCCTTGCCTAAAGCCTGTTCGATTGCCGTCCCTTTGCTCACTTCGGTAAACGTACCGTCGCCGTTGTTGTGATAAAGAAAGCTGGCGCTGGGCTTGAACAGACGCGGCACGCAGTAGTAATTCCTGCCGATCTCGTTGTTGCCGCAGGCGAGCTTTTTGACCCCGGAGTAGTCCACAAAGCTGCAGACAAAAAGATCCAGCCTGCCATCGTTGTCATAGTCAAACCACACCGCGCTCGTCGTCCACCCTTCAGTGGCTACCCCGGCCTTCGAGGTCACGTCGGTGAAGGTTCCGTCATGATTGTTGTGATAGAGAATGCACTTGCCGTAGGAAGTGACGAAAATATCGGGCCAGCCGTCGTTATCGTAATCCCCAACCGCGACGCCCATTCCGAAATACGCCCCGCCAACGCCCGCCTTCTCGGTGACGTCGGTAAAAGTGCCGTCGCGATTGTTCTTGTAGAGCGCATTGCGCACCGGCTGCGCCGGCTTCCAGAAGTCACTGGGACCGCTGTTGACCAGGAAGATATCCATCCAGCCGTCATTGTCGAAATCCAGGAATGCGCATCCCGGCCCCAACGCTTCCGGAAGATACCGGCTGGGCGACATCGCATTCTCATGCAGCCAACTAATTCCGCTCTCCGAGGCCGGAACCTCGACAAACAGCGGCGCGGGGCTTTGCGCGATCGCAGCCTGGCCGAGCACGCGCGGCGCGAGCAGGTGCGCGGCGCTGCATGAGGACGCCAGTCTTATCCAGTCTCTGCGGGTCAGTTTCATTTGGGCGTGTGAACTAAGGTTGGGTTGAGCTACTGCTGCTTTACTCCCGGCTGCTTGGCTTGTGCCTCGGCGGTCAGCTTTTGAACGATGCCCCGTTCTCTTTTACCATCTTCCGGGCGTTTCAGCCGAAAGTAAACGAGTGACAGCGACACGTGAGCTTCGGTGAATTGCGGCCACTGTTTGATCAAAGACTCTAGTTCCTGCCGGGCCTGTTCCAGTCGGCCTTGGTCGAAATCGATGAGCGCCAGCTGGTAGCGCACCCCGGGATCTCCTGGCCGGGTCTCGAGCGCGCGCCTGAAGTATCGCTCCGCCTGCCCGTACTCGTGTTGCTGTCTGGCGTTGGCGCCCAACTGAAGATTCGCCTCAAAGTTATACGGGTCAACCGCCACTTCGGACTGGAATTCCTTTGAGGACTGGTCTGAATCTCCGGTCAAATGCAACGCCTGCCCATACAGCCCGTGGACTCCAGGCAGGTTTCCATTCAGGGCCACGGCCTTGCCAAATTCATCGCGCGCGCCGGCAAAGTCCTGAATATTCATCTTCGCCGTGCCCAGCATCAGGTGAGCTTCGGCTGAGTCCCCATTCCGTAGGATGCGATCCACCAGCAATTGTCCGGGATCGACCTGCTGGTTGCGAATGTAGGCGGTGCCCAGCATGTATGCGATGGCAAGGTCGTCGGGATGCGTCTTTTCTTCCGGCGCAAGCACTCGGATGACGTTCTTGTTTTGGTCCATGCGCAGGTAGCAATCGCCCAGCAGCAGGGTCGCCTGATGATTCGCGGGGTCCTCCGCGTGGACCTTCTCGAGTTCGGCGGCCGCGTCGGCAATGCGTCCCATTTTGTAATATGCCAGCGCCAGGTTCAGCCGGGCCCCGCACAGGCGAGGCGACTGCTTCAAAGCAATTTTGTATTCAGAAACGGCTTCTTCAAAACGGCCCAGCCCCGCCAGCGCCGCCCCCAGATTGGAATGGATAGCAGTCGCTTCGGGATGGCTCTTCAGAAACTCCCGGTACTCGATTGCCGCCCCGTTCAGGTCGCCCGCCTGCTGCTTCTGGATGGCGTCCTGCGCCAGTTGCTGCGGCGCCTGTGCCAGGCCTGCGGGCGCGGTGATGAGCAGGGCTGCATTCAGGAGGAAGAAGTGAGTTGCGGTCCGCATACGGCACAAGGCTGGTTTCGATTACGCTTCACGGGGAGAGATTCCGCGCCTTCGCAGGTGCGACGGCCCCCGACGTTCCGACCAAGTGTACAAGAAAAAACAACGGGATGGCCGGAGCCATCCCGTTTAGCGCCTAACTGGAGGAGGCGCTAGAAGTAGAACTTGACTGCGAACTCGACAATTCGCTGACCTTGTTTCACCGTGGTCTTGCCGAAGTTCGCATTGTTCTGCGTGATCGCGTATCCGTTCGCCGGATCCTGAACGAAGTTCAGGGTCAGATTTCCGGCGTCAGGGAACGACCATAGCGGATGATTCAGGAAGTTGTACCCCTGAACCCGGAATTGCAGGCTCTTCGATTCCGTGATCTTGAAGTTCTTAAAGATCGCCATGTCCCAATCGAAGTACCCGGGTCCGTAAGACACCGGAATGAGCGTCGGTCCGTTCTGCCCAACCGTCGTCGGAGCTGCAAAGCAGTTTCCGTTAACGAACTGATGTGAGCCAAGACCCGATTTTGGGTTGCAGGTGACGATTGGGTTCAGCTGAACAGCATTGGTTCCCAAAATCGACTGGTTATTGATGGCGATGCCATTTTGCAAGGGATCGCCAGAAATGCCATTTGCCGAGCCCGGGATAATCGCCGCGCTCTGCGGGCACGGTTGGCCCGGATGTCCGGGACCCGCTGGGTCCGAAGTTACGCAGGTTAGCGACATGTGGTAGTTGGTGCTGGAGTTATAACCTCCGCCATAGGTGATATTGGCGCCGCTCTGCAACTGCACGATGCCGGAAACCTGCCAACCAGCAGTAGCGCCCGCCAGGAACCCGTGCGCGTGCAGCGGGTTTCCAAGGTCGATCGAGTATGCGTAGTTGAACAAGTGCCGCCGATCCGTTGGCTGCACGCCGTAGTTGCTGGCAAGGTTAAAGGGGTTGATGGAAATCGAGTTGCCCGGCTGCCCGTTGGCATTATTGAGGACGATCCCCAGTGCCTTCTGCCAGGTGTAGTTCGCCTGCATCGTGTAACGGCCAGCGTGACGACCCCACGCTACCTGCAACGAATTGTAGTTTGAGTATGCATTGTTGGTGGCTTCGTTAAGGTCGCCGTAACCGGGCAATGGCCTAAAGTTGTTTGCGTTCGCCAACCCCGGATTTGCCGCCGTCGTGGTGTTAATTGCTCCTAGCGGAACCAGGTTGAGGTTGCTGCCGAAACCGCCGCTGTTGGCCAGATCACGGCTTCGGTTTCCGACATAGGCAACTTCCACACGACTTTGCCAGGGAGTTTTCTGCGAGACGGTAAAGCTCCAACTGTCGGTGTACGGCTGCTTGTTGTCCTTCGAATCCACAGCCGATGGGGAAGCGGGTGACGCCGCTACGTTGATGCAAGAAAGATTGGCTGCAAGCAGCGGGCCGGACGGGTTGCTGCACGTCGAACCGGGAGTAAACCAATTCGTGGGGCCGATGCTTGCTGAGGCAACGCCCGCCGAAGCATCCAAGCCGTTCGTGAACTGACCGGAGTGGTAGAAGAATCGTCCCCATCCGCCGCGGAGTACCGTATTGCCGTTGCCGGTTAGGTCGTACGCAGCTCCAAAGCGGGGCTGGTAAAAGAGGGTCCGCGAGGGGAAGCCGCCAAGCGGAACCGAACTGTCCTTCGCATGCCACTCGAAGCCGCAGAAAGTCGGCGAGCTGGCGCAAGCGCCACCGCCCGCCGAGCTGTAAAGTGACGGGTCAAAAATTGAGTAGCCGAAGTTCTTGTCGTCAACCCAAGGCGTAAAGTGGGTGCCGCGCAAACCCAGTTCAAGAGTCAACCTTCGACTGACTTTCCACGAATCCTGGCCAAAGAATTCGTATGTTTTGTAAGAAATGTCGTTGATCCGGTTGAAGTTGGTCTCGTTGTAGCTGTTGAGATTTCCGGTTAATAGATCCGCGTACTCATCGCCCGTTGAGAAGGTGTTGCCCACAGAAACCAACAGCTGACCGTTGGTATTGTTGTTCGCGGGTTGCGTGTTGCGAATCCTCTCGAAGAAGACGCCCCCCTTCAGAGTGTGGTTTCTCACAACTTTGGTCACGGTATCACTAACGCTGGGCATGTACTTGTTTGCATAAAGGCCCTGGGAATTTCCGCCGGCTTCGAAACCGCCCGGGTTAAATACCAGAGCCGCTTCGCTCGGACCGAAATTGCCGAAGGATGGAATCTGCTGAACCGTGCTGCCGATTTTCCCAAACAAACCCGTGTAACCATACCCGACGGTGCTGGGTTTCACTTTTGAAGGGCTGGCAAAAACGTTTGGGAATCCAACGAACGTGTATGCCAAGACGACTTCATTGGTCATGGTCGGGCTGAAAACGTGCGTTAGCGTTCCGGCCCACGAATCAGACTTGTTCTTGCCCTGGATCGCCGATGGATAAGGAACCTGGTCGCCATTCCTCCACCACAAGCCCACAGGGAACAACTGAACTTCACGCTGGTAATTGTAGCGAACGAAAATCTTGGTGTTGGTGCTGACGTTATAATCCACGCGCGAAGTCCACTGCCGGTTGTTCTGGCCGAACACCTCAGCCTGGACGTAGTTGTAGGGGCTTAACCACGTCGGAGTGGCGTTCGGCGCCGGGAATAAATTCATCAGGCTCTGCATGTTGGGATCAATGCAGGTTCCGTCCGGAACGCCGGCCGGAGCGCAAGCCGGGATCTGACTACCGGGAAAGTTCGTCGGATTGATTGCGCCCAGAGCTTGAAAGGAAGCGGTTCTCGGCTTATCAATCGTGCATCCCTGGGGTCCGCAGGGGCTCGCGATCTTGGCAACTTCGCTGGGAGAGAAATCGCCAGCGACCATGCCGCTCGTCGGCACCGTGGCGCGTAGAAGGCCCGTATCCAATGTCTGGCGGTAGTACTCAAAGCCCGTGAAGAAAAACAACTTGTCACGATTCTTATTGAAGCTCGTACCGGGAATCACAACCGGCCCGGAAATGTAGCCTCCGGGATAGTAGTAGGAGTTGGCGGGTTGCTTAATACCGCTGAAGTTGTTCAGCCAGTCATTCGCGTTCAGAGAATGGTTGCGTGCAGAGAAGAACGCGCCGCCGTGAAATGTATTCCCGCCCGACTTCGTCACTGAGGTAATGACGACCGGGCCCTTTTGTTCTTCCGCGCTAAAGTTTGATGTCAGGACTTTGAATTCCTGAGTGAAATCTGAATTGGGATTGACCGGGGTGTCGCAATTGCAGCCCGGGTCAGAAACGTGAGCGCCGTCAGCCGTAATATCCAAGCTGTTGGTTGGAAGCCCGTTGTACGAAAACGCGGCGTTTAAAGGGCTCTGGCTGCCCGAGTCACCGTTCGCGTTGATGCCGATGGTCTGACCGTTGTAGTTGGCCTTGTTCGAGGTGCCGTTCGCGATTCCGAATCCCGGAACAATCTTGATGTACTCAGCCGCATTGCTACCCACCTGAGTAAAGTTCTGCAGCTCTTTAGTTTCAAGCGTGAATGATTTTTCGCCACTGTCGGAAGCCGTGGTGGTGAAGTCCTGTACGCCGGAAACTTCCACCGTTTCGGTTGAACCGCCGACCGCGAGCTCAATGTTGACGTTGCGCTGGTCGCCGCCGCCCAAACGAATCGTGGTCTCTTTGTGCGCCTTGAAACCCTGCGATTCCACCGTCAGCGAATAAGTTCCGACCGGAACCGAAGCGAAAGTGAAGTAGCCCTCAGCGTTGCTCACGGTCTGGCGCTCGGAGCCAGAACTTACATCGCGTAACGTCACTTTGGCGTTAGGGACTACGGACTGGGAAGGGTCGGTGATGGCTCCGGTGAGCGTTGCGAAAATACCTTGGGACCACGCGCTGCTCGACAACGCTAGTAGCAGCAACCCAAACGATAGGACTCTTCCAGCTCTCAACATGACCATCCTCCGTGATATTTAACGTCTTCCATAAGAAAAACGTTTTTCTTGGAATCTTTCCCGCAGTTTGCGCGCGTGGTTACGTGCTTGTCAAGCACAAATTATTGTTGCCGACCCAAACTATCTGAGAAACGCGCGTGGTCATTCACGCAAACTTCAAGCGCCTCTTGGCAAAAAGTCCGGTTGCTCCACGATCGTTCAAGAAAATGTTCGGCGCTTCGACGCGCGTCCGCCAATGAAATTTCTGTGTGCCACATTTGAGCCAGCTCCCACGACAGAAGCAAGTCTCAGCCGGTGCTGATACCGTTACAGAAGGAAGTCCATTGCCTGCAGCCGCTTGAAAGCCCATGTTACCTTGTGTTACACCATGTTGCGGAGCGCATTCGGTGCCCGAGCGGGTTGAACATCTCGCGCAGATCAACCGGCTTTGTTCCAGTGAGTCGCTACATGGCTCAGAATCCCTGTGCCGGCTGCTTCGCTATCTCGCCCAAAAAGAACTCGACCACCCCGGATCGCACGTCAAGGAATATCAGATCGCGACGGAAGTTTATGGGCGCCCCGCGGACTTTAATCCACAGGTCGACTCCACGATTCGGGTGCAGGCGGCGCGACTGCGCGGCAAAATCAGCGAATACTACGCCGCGGCGGGGCTCAGCGATCCCGTAATTGTTGACTTGCCTCGCGGTTCGTACTCGTTGCGGTTTCGGCAGCGCTCTCTGGTTCGGCCGGAGCCCGCTAGCGTCGAGTTCAAAGCGCCGGAATCGCCGGCGCCTCAGGCGGGCGGTAAATGGTTGACGGTGGTTTCTTTCATGGGCGTGCTGCTGATCGCATCTGTGGTCGCGATCCCGCTTCTGCTGCGCGACCACGGGCCAGCCCAGGCTTCCTCCACGACTGATATAAATCCGTCCGTGAAGTTCTTCCGGGTATTTTGGTCTCCATTCCTGAAGCCGCCAAGCGAACCTCTCGTCATCTTCAGCAATGGAGCTTTTGTAGGCCGCCCGGAAACCGGCATGCGGTATTTCGACGCCGCGCGCGATTCGAAGACCCAAATCTGGGACCACTGCACCGGAGTGGGCGAAGTGCTGGCAATCCACGAACTTGACCAGGTTTTCAGCGCCCTGCACCAGCAGATTCGTGTAAAACGGGGCAGCTTATTCTCTTTGGATGACGCTAACAACAATGACTTGATCTTTGTTGGCTCGCCTTCAGAAAACCTGAAGCTTTCCGAACTGCCCAGCTCGCGTGAATTCGTCTTTCAGCGTCTACAGGATGGTCCGCGAAAAGGCGACTTAGCGATCGCCAATCTCCACCCCCGCAGCGGCGAACCCGCGGCGTTTGTGGCCAGCCGCAGCGGAAGCCCTCTGACGGAGGATTACGCGCTGGTGGCGTTGATGCCCGGCATTGATCCCGCGCGTTCGGTCATAGTGCTCGCCGGTACGACCACGTTTGGCACGCAGGCTGCCGTAGAATTTGTCTCCCACCGGGACTCGGTGGAGAAACTCCTAAAGCAGCTTTCGGCGTCCGCGCCTGACGAGATGAAACCGTTTGAGGCAGTCATCCGCGTCAAGATCGGGCGGGGGGTTCCGGTGGGCATGGAGCTGATTGCAGTTCGCCCGCATCGCTGACCTCTCGCGCTTCTGCTATTTCGTGATCGCGACCTGACCAGCCGCGGCCGCGGGAATATCCAGCGTGACGCTCGAGCTCGCGGCATTGAACTGCCAGTTTCCTACGGCTTTCCCGTCGAGAAGCAACTTTCGCGGTTTCGCCGGAAGACCGAAGAAGGTCACCCTCATCGAACTCCACCAGGGTTTGTATTGCGCCTGGGGAGTAGAAAACTCAAACTTTAGAATGTCGGAACCCAACTCGCACGCAAACTTCATCCGCAGAAAATCTCCACGCTGGTAATCCAGTGTGTTGCCATCGTCCTGGTAGAGAGACCCGTGGCAATCCGGCCCGGGATATACCAATACTTCCAGCGGCCCATTTGGCACCTCGCTCGTGGATTGCACCACCGGCCCCTCCGGCAAGATGGCACCGGCGCGAACGTAAACCGGCACGCCATCCAGCGGCGGATTCAGGTTCTGGGTGCTGGCGCCGCTCTGGCTCTTCCCCGTCCAGAAGTCGTACCAGGTTCCTTGCGGGAGTTTCGCTTCGTAGGTCCCGACTTTCTCGTCAACCTGGGGCGCTACTAGCAGGTCATCACCGAACATAAACTCGGTGTCGAGCGTCTGCAGGCTTTCGTCTAACGGAAATTCCAGAAACATAGGACGCATCACCGGAATGCCTGTGCGCGAGCTCTCCTCCAAACTGGTGTAGATGTAAGGCAGCAGTCTGTATCGCAGTTCAATGTATCGGCGACGTATGGCTTCATGTTGCGGCCCATCCACCCAAGGCTCCCGGTCGCGGCTGCCTTTTGTACCGTGATTGCGGTAAATGGGATTGAAAACGCCCAGTTCCATCCAGCGAGTGAGCAACTCGGGAGTCGGGCTTCCGGCAAAGCCGCCGATGTCATCCCCTACGAATGTGTAGCCCGAGAGCCCCAGGTTGAGCAGTTGCGGAATTGAAATCCGCATATGGTTCCAAGTGCTGCTATTGTCCCCGGTCCACGTTGCTGCGTAGCGCTGCGCACCGGCATAAGCGGCGCGGGTGAGCACAAACGGCCGCACATTCGGCTGAAGTTGCAACAAGCCTTCATAGGTGGCGCGGGCGTTCTCCATTCCAAGGACATTATGGATTTCGCGGTGATCGGTCTTCCGTCCCTCGACCGAATGCACCGTATCGAGCGGCATGGTCTTGTCAGCGCGCTCGAACACCGACGGTTCATTCATGTCGTTCCAGAAGCCGCGAATCCCCATGCCCACAAAATCGGTGTACAGCGTTCCCCACCACTTGCGCGCAGCTGCGCGGGTGAAATCGGGAAACACGCTATCCCCCGGCCAAACCTTCCCGACGTAAACCGATCCGTCAGGGTTCTTCACGAAATCATCGCCCTTCAGTCCTTCTTCATAAGGTTTGTATCCCGGGTATTTGGCGACGTGCAGGTCGGTGATTGCGATGACGTTGAATCCCTCTCGCTTCAGGTCTTTGATCATCTGCTCGAAGGTGGGGAAGCGCTCGCGATTGATTGTGAATGGCCGGTTATCCTGCTGATAATCAATGTCCAGATAAATGACGTCGGCGGGGATTTTGCGTTTGCGGAACTCGGCAGCGACCTCGCGCACGCGCGCTTCGGGATAATAACTGTAGCGGCATTGCTGGTAGCCGAGCGCGAACATCGGCGGCAGCGGCGTACGGCCCACCAGCGCGGTGAAGTCTGAGATCACGCGCTTGGGATCGGGACCGTAAAAAAAATAGTAATCGAGCTCTCCTCCGTCTGATCCGAACGAATAAGCGTTCCGTGATTCCTTGCCAAAGTCAAAATTGCTGCGGTAGGTATTGTCGAGAAAAATCCCGTAGGCCACGCCGTGGCGCACACCCAGGAAAAAAGGGATGTCTTTATATAAAGGATCTGTGGACTCCTGCCAGCCGAACTGGTCGGTATTCCACATGGTGAATGCCAGGTTGCGATGGTCGAGCGGTCCGCTCTTGTCCCCCAGGCCAAAGTAGTGTTCGTCTTCAGGCATGGATTTCCAAACGCGAAACTCGCTTCCGTTAAACGCAACTGGATGGTCGGGTTCGTCCTGCGAGATCACTTTGCCGTTGAGGTCGAGAAACAAAACGCGAAAGGGCGAGCGCAAGATTTTCACTCGCACCCCGTCCGCGTCAAGATTTACCGCTTCGTCGGACTCCTGCACTCGCACGTGCGGCGCGGGAACTACACTCGGCAAGACTGCGAATGAATGGTCGGGAGGGAATTTTCCTTTCGACGAGTAACGGAGTCGAACGACGTTGGGGGCAATGACTGTTATCCGAACCAGCGCTGGGCCGGCGGTGAGTTCGACGCCATGGTCCAGCGTTTGCACGCTCGAGACCTGGGCAACCGGCAGCCATCCATTGTCCGCGATTAAGCTGAGCGGATAAAGGAGAAACGAAATTAACAGCGCTTTCGGGATAAACATAGTTGAGACTCTCAGGTCTAGCGCGAATTGTCTGGGTTTTACCACACTTTCGTTTACCGTCAAAGATGATTAAAAGGAGTGGCTGAGTTTCCGGGCAACATTCTCCGAGGCCGGCCCCTCAGCGTTCGCGCCACGCTTGGGTATAGTAAACTCGCCGATTAACGAGCCCGGAAAGCTGCAGGAAGAAGCTCATCACGGAATGGTCACGCCCTTATCAGAACTTACCATCGACGAGTACCTCCGCAAGCGGCTGATGCCGGTTGAGGGCGCGATTCCACACCTCGATGGCATCGACATGTATGGCAATTCCATTCCTGCCGGATCAGTGGGTGGGGACCTATTTGAGTACATCAATTTTCAGCAGCGTTACGATATCGACGCCCGCATCGCGCGGGCACTCAGGCGTTCAGTCGAATACCTGGCGCCTGTGCCCCAAGGCCAGTTGTCACGGAACTCGGTAGATACCCATGTCGAGTGGTTAAAGTCCAAGCCGGGCTATGGTGACGCCGGTGGGGCCGAATACCGAAGGGCGAAAAGCTCAGAGCAAGTGAGAATCGCCGAACAGTTGCGAGAACTGCGTACGACTGCAGGAGTGCTGTTGGTGGACGCGCAGGGCCACGGCATCATCTCGGCGAAGATCGCGTCAACCGTGCACGACACCTTTCATGCGTTCATGCTTTCAGAATTGGACCGCAACGGCAAAACCACGCCGGATATGTTCGAGAAGATTAATCTGCGGCTCGCCCAGTCGGTCACCGCGCGCAACGCTCTAGGTTGGGACGAGGACGAGCGGTCGCGCGAAATCGCCACCATGCTTTATGGCGAGATCCGTCCCAGCGGGCATTTCAGTTTCGTGAATTTCGGTCACCCGCCCCCGCTGGTGTTTTCCGCGGAGCACGAAAAGTTCGTCGAGATTGGTAAAGCCGGGATGGTCCAGTTCCTCCCGCTTGGATTGGAGATTGCAGATGACAATCCGGACCGCAATCGGTATCTTTCCCTCGCGCATCGCGCGCGCAGAATCGGTGCATCCGATGTTTCCGAAATCACGCTCATGAGTCCCGGGGACATCCTCTTCCTGTACACCGACGGGGTCTACGATGGCAGCGGCGAGCAAGGCCGCTCCGAAATCGAGCGGATATTTCAGGACAATCGCAGCGCCTCAGCAAAGTACCTTTGCAACGCGATCCTTCAATATGCGGTTCAGCAGGATGAAAGCCTGAAGCAGATTGGCGAAGACGACCGCATCGACGACAAGACCGCTTTTATCATTAAGCGTGGCTGACCGTATCGGGTCCTTATATATAGGGAATCCAAAACTCGGCCCCGTTTCGCCCTGATCCACGGCGGAAGAGCCCCGGGCCGATCTCGGAACCGACGTCGAGATACACTCTACTCGCTGATCAGCTTAATACCGATGTCCGGTAACCTGGTACCGATACATTGCTGGCAGGGACGGGAAGGCAAAAACCAGAGTCGCGTCGTGATTAAATGTTCATGAAGGACCGCAGGCAAACTCCTCCCGCGGCTTCAAACTTGGGATTGAATTCCAAACCGAGACAGTGGAAAACTCAAAGCACAACAGAAGAACAGAAGACAACCCGTGGCTCATATGGGGTTTGAGCTTTGGGATCTGGTTCTTCATGGCCGCAGCAAACGCCATTACGACCTACGAGTTTGACCGTTCTCTCGCGCAGGCCATGAGCTTACGTCAAGAGTTCATGATTCCGCTGGTAAACAATCTCATATTTGCGGCATTGACGCCAATTCTGTTTCGAATTGCGCTGCGGAACCCGATTCAGAAGGCCACTTGGAAACGGCGAATCCCAGCCCACATTCTGGGAAGCCTTTGCTTCACAATCGCCCACATAGTACTCCGCATTCTGATTTATCCGGTCTACAATTCCGACCTCAGGGGCTTCGTTTACGTCGCGTGGAACCCCCACACTGGCGTTTTCAACATGCACTGGCTAATGGTGAAGAGGTTGTTTTTTTACAATCTGACCAGTGACGTCTTTTCATATTATTTTCCGATCGTCCTGATTGGTCAGGCGGTTTGGTATGCCAGGCAATCCCGGGAAAGGCAGCTTCGCGCATTTGAACTGGAAGCGCAACTGGCGAAATCGCGACTTCAAACTTTAAAGAGCCAGCTGCAACCGCACTTTTTGTTCAACACGCTGCATTCCATTTCTGCCCTGATGCTGACCGACGTTCCAGCCGCCGACAAAATGATGACTCGCCTCAGTGATTTGCTGCGGATGAGTCTGGAGAATAGCGAGGTGCAGGAAACTAGCCTCGGCCGTGAATTAGAATTCGTCACCGGATATCTTGAGATCGAGAAGCTGCGCTTTGAAGAACGACTGGAAGTGGTATTCGATATCGCTCCGGAGACGCTCGATGCGCGGGTTCCGCATTTACTTCTGCAGCCGCTGGTTGAGAATTCCGTGCGCCACGGTATTTCCAGGCGCTCAACCCCCGGAGAAATTGTTATAGGCGCTAACCACGACGGCGTTAATCTTTACCTCCGCGTAACCGACAACGGTCCTGGCCTTGGTGAATCTTCCCACCCTCAAAACAAGACCGGCCTGGGTTTGCTGACGACCAAGGAAAGGCTGCGTACGCTTTACGGAGACGCCCAGCGCTTTGAAATCCGCAGCCTGCCTGGGTGTGGCGTCGAGGTCAGCGTGCAACTCCCCTTCCAGCTTGAGGCGGACTACGAGGCGTTGCCGGAGCAGCCGCAGCCGGCGGCATGATGTCATGACGGTGCGCATCAATACCGTAATTGCCGATGACGAGCCCCTGGCCCGGAAGAAGTTGCGCATCTTGCTGGCTGCAGAAACCGGCGTCCGCATCGTTGCCGAGTGCAGCGACGGCAAGCAGACCATCGCGGCAGTTAGAAAACACAAGCCGGATCTGCTTTTGCTCGATATTCAAATGCCTGAAGCCGACGGCTTTCAGGTTCTCAGCGGTATTCCGGCTGATGAAATGCCGATTGTGATCTTTACCACCGCGTACGACCAGTATGCGGTGCGCGCTTTCGATCAGCACGCGCTCGATTACCTTCTAAAGCCTTTTGATCAGGAACGTATTCACCGCGCGCTGGAAAGAACACGGGCCGAGCTCCTCAAAACCGGCAACGGAGAACTGACTACCCGCATTCTCGACTGGCTGGCAACTTCGCGTGCGGAGGTGGATCGCCGCCTTGTGATCAAGGCCGGTGGACGCGTGGTCTTTCTTGACAGTGACGAAATCGATTGGATTGAAGCTGCAGCGAACTACGTCAGGGTGCACGCTGGGAAAGAGAGTTACTTGCTGCGCGAAGGTATCGGAAGTATTGGGCAGCGGCTCGACCCAAGTCAGTTTCTTCGCGTTCACCGCTCTACGATTGTCAACATCAGTCGCATCAGAGAACTGCAGCCTTGTAACAGCGCCGAATACATCGTTGTTTTGAAAGACGGAAAAGAACTCTCCTGCAGTCGAGGTTACCGCGCAGAGTTACAGCATTTAATCAAAAGCCCGTAAATGTCACGTAAATGTCACGCAACTCTCCTGCTTCTCCGGGTTTTCATAGAATCGCCAAGCGAAGAATCCCGTTTCAAGTAGTTTGACACAACTCGAAGATCCGCTTTGCTCAGCGGGTGGCTTGTAAACTTCCGCAGCAGTTCCCTCAACTCGGTTGGTCCGTATTCGTTTTCTATGGGTCCGTCCCAGATGCCGAATTCCCCCACCGTCTGGGTCTCTGAGTGCCTCCTTGTTCACGCGCCTTAAAACCACGAAGAGGACTCCCATGAACCGAAGGTTTACAAGAAGTGAGCAGTTGAAGAATATTTCGCATGGAAAAAGCAGCCTGCAGGCAACTTTGGTCGCGATGGTAGTCATCGCTTTCATTGGAACAGCGATGGCACAACGGACCACCGGCACCCTGCGCGGACAGGTGCTGGATCCCCAAGGCGCCGTCATGGCGGCGGTGCAAGTCAGAATCACCAATGAAGCCACGGGCGTAGTCCAGGTACTGATGACCACCTCGGCCGGAACCTATAGCGCCCCAAGTTTGCTTCCCGGCAACTACACCGTCGCAGTGGGAGCCAAAGGCTTTAAGGATTCGGTTGCCAAAAGTGTAAAGGTGCAGGCTGGCCTGGATAACGTTGCCGATTTTCACCTGACGGTGGGGGCAGCGTCTGAGACTGTCGAAGTCACCGTGGGGGACTCAGCCGTGCAGACGACTTCCTCAACGCTAAGCAACACCTACAACGCGCTCGACGTGGCAGGTCTTCCGCAAGCGGGAGGAGCGCTGAACGGCAGTCCGATTAATTTGGCCGTACTTGCGCCGAACGTGGTGGCGCAACCGGGCGGCGTGGTTGGCGTCGGTGGCTCGGTCGGCGGGACGCGTCCGCGAGACAACAACTTTACCGTGGACGGAGTGGACGACAACAACCTCGGCGTCACCGGACCGAACTCCACGGTCATTCCTGATGCGGTCGCGGAATTCGCGTTGCAGACCAACCAATTCAGCGCGGAGTATGGACATTCCGCCGGCGGCCAGTTCAGCCTGGTCACAAAAACCGGAACGAACACCTGGCACGGTTCTGGAGAATGGTATTTCCAAAACCGCAACCTGAATTCGCTCGACAACTTGACCAAGTCCATCATTCCCAATCTGCTTCCGGGTAAGCCTGCCTACGATAACAATCGCTTCGGCGGTACTCTCGGCGGGGCGCTGATTAAGAACAAGTGGTTCATCTTCGGCGCTTATGAATTCACAACTCTGCATGGGCAGGGAACGCCTACCAAACTGCTGGCGCCCACGGCAGCCGGCCTGGCCGCAGCAGAGGCCATGGCAGCAAACCCGCAGGTTGCAAGCGTCCTGGCGAATTTCCCCGTTGCCCCCGTTGGAAACCAAGGCACGACAATGGTCAACGGTCAGGCGATTCCAATCGGCGATCTGGTTATCATCAGCCCGATTTTTCAGCGGGAACACGACGCGCAAATCAATAGCGATTTCACTGCGGGTAGGCACCAGATCGCGGCTCGCTTCACGTTCAACCAGGAAAAATTCATCCTGCCTGTTAATTCCACGCAGGCGCTCTTCAACCAAAACGAGCCCGTTCACAACCGCAAGTTCGCAATCAACGATGTTTGGTCAGTCAACGATCACCTAGTTAACGATTTGCGACTGCAGTATTCGTTTTTCTCCCAAACGCTGGCAAACCCTTGTTCCTCGTGCCCTCCCGACGTGACGCTTAGGGACTTGGGAAGCGTAACTATTGGGCCGGCAGACAACCAATATCAAAAACAGAATACGTATCAACTCGTGGATCACGTTTCGTTGGCCCACGGAAGGCATACCTTCAAATTCGGAGGTGAGTACAATCACTTCATCTATCCCCAGTTTTTCCTGTCCCGCAGCTATGGGGACTACTGGTACAACCAACTGCAGACGCTGGTGAACGATGGGGTCCCGGAAAATACTGGGCGCACACTGCGTAACGCGGGCACGGGCAGCTTCCTGGGCACCCAAAGCGCGTTCTATGGTTTTGCCCAGGACGACTTTAAGGTGACTCCGCGGCTGACGCTGAATCTTGGAGCGCGCTATGAATTCTGGACCAATCCGATCGGCGCAGATACGCAGGCTTTGAATGCCATCGCCGATGTTCCCGGCGTGATCACGTTCCGCAAACCCAAAGTGGATAAAAACAACATCGCTCCCCGCATTGGATTTGCCTATGACCCAACCGGCATCGGCACGACAGCGATCCGCGGCGGCTTCGGAATTTCGTACGACGTGAAGTTCCAGAATTTCGCCTCCATCACTCTGCCTCCGCAACTGCAGAGCGAACTTGATGAAAACTCAGCCTGCGGACTTACAACGCCGCCCGCCTGGTGCGCGAGCAACGCCAACTTCCTGGCGAACGGCGGACTGCCGCAGGTTTACGTGCCGCCCGCCGATCAGGCCAGCGCTCGAGGCTTGACCACAAGCTACATCGACGATACGGTCATGCCTAAAATCATGACATGGTCACTGGGTGTGCAGCATCAGCTCTCCCGCGGGTCGACCATCGAAGTTCGCTACCTGGGAACGCGCGGCCTGGAGTTGCCGGTGCAATATCGCCGCAATCGCAGGAGCTATTTCGATGCCGGCGGCACTCCCTTGCCCACGTACCTTTCGCAGTCCCCGATTCCTTCCACTTGGACATCGAGCACGCCCACTGACACCAACTTCTATAATTTTGTTTTTGAACTGGACCCGCTTTTCAGCGACAACACCTACCAGCAGTACGGATTCAATGCCAACGTTACATCTGATCCGCCGCTCGGCAACAGCATCTATCACGCCGGATCAGTCAGCTTTACACAGCGCTCGCGGCATGGGCTGACGTTCAACACCAACTACACCTATTCCCACACCATTGATAATGGGACTAACGAGTTCTTCACCAGCCTGCTGAACCCGCGACGCTCCCAAGACACCAATCACCTGGAAGCCGACCGTTCCAACTCAGATCTGGACGTGCGGCACAAGTTTGTCTTATCCGTGGTTTATGATCTGCCGAAAACGAGTTCGGGAAACCGGTTTGTGAAGGGCTTAATAAACGGATTTGAAATCGGATCGGTCTTCCTCGCGCAAAGCGGCCAGCCAATCACGCTTCAGTCGGGCGTCGATTCCAATGGCAACAACGACAGCGCGGGCGACCGCGTGGTTCTGAATTCCGGCGGTGCGCCACGCGTGGGTTCCGATGTCTTCCCGGTTTGCGAATCGACCACCGGGACGACTTCTGGCGCTCCGGTCGGCAGCACTTACATCGGAAGCACCTCTTACACCAACGCCGCTTTGAATGGCTGCGCAGCCAACGCATCAGGCCCGTTCGCGGGCTTCGGCATCGGCTTCGATCCCGCCATTGGATACACCGCGGTCAACCCGAACGCCCGATACCTGGTGGCAGGGGGAGGCGCTCGCACCACGGTGGGTCGTAACAGCTTCTACTCTCCCGGATTTTCCATCCTGAATCTTTCGGTGGGGAAGAAGATTGCGTTCACCGAGTCAAAATATCTTCAGTTGAAGGCGGATGTCTTCAACATCCTCAATCACCCCAACTATGCCCTCAGCAATGGAAACGTGTTCAGCACCGCGGGCGTTACCACGGCCACCACTACTCCAGGGTATGCACAACCGTTTGACCCGAACTTCCTGAACTCGCGGCTGTTTAGCGGAGGAATCCGGAGCATGACACTCTCATTGAAGTTAGTTTTTTAGCGCTTCCGGTTGAACGACTGATTCAAAGACGGGCGTATGGGCAGACTATCCATGCGCCCGATTTTCGAGACGGGGCCTTTCGTCCGCGCTGCTGCCACCGAAATCAATCCCCATTCGTTTTTCTCCTTTTCCAAACCGTGACAGATCCTGCACCCGAAACCCACCGCAGGTCATCTATTATTGACATCCAGATGTAAGAGAAGAATCATGTCCAATTTTCCGACGATGAGCGCCTTCGACGCAAGCACGCAAACGTTTCCCATCCTGACGCACGCGCAAATCGATCGCATGCGCGCGGCCAGCCGTTCTCGGTCCGTGGCGCCTGGCGAGATCTTGTTCCGCCCTGGGGACACCACGGTGCCGTTTTTCGTGATCCTTTCAGGCGAAATGGAGATAGTGCAGCCAAGCTTTTCCGGCGAGCGTCCGATAACGACGCACGGGCCGGGCCATTTTTCCGGAGAAGTCAGCATGATTTCCGGGCAGCGATGCCTGGTGCTCGGCCGCGTGACCCAAGCTGGAGAATTCCTGGAAATGGATGTCCCGGCTTTGCGGTCGATGATCGCACGCGATTCAGAATTGAGCGAGATCCTGATGCGGGCGTTCATTTTGCGCCGGCTAGCTCTCATCAATAAGAATTTCGGCAACGTAGTCGTAATGGGGTCCCTCCACTCCGCGGGTACGTTGCGTATTCGCGAGTTCTCGGGCGCAACGGTTACCCGTACACCTTCGTTGACCTCGACACCGACAAAACTTCGCAAGAGCTTCTGGACCGTTTTTCGGTCAAGCTGGAGGAAATTCCTGTCGTGGTTTGCGATGGACGCCAGGTTTTGCGCAACCCTTCTACCGCCGACCTTGCCGGCTGCCTGGGCATGAACGTCAAACTGGACAGCTCCCAGGTCCACGATGTTGTAATTATCGGCGCCGGCCCCGCTGGTCTCGGAGCTGCTGTTTATGCGGCATCGGAAGGCTTGGACGCTCTACTGGTGGAGACGGAAGCGCCGGGCGGCCAAGCGGGTTCCAGCTCAAAAATAGAAAATTACCTCGGATTTCCGACCGGAATTTCGGGCCAGGAACTGGCGACGCGCGCCCTGCATCAGGCGCAAAAATTCGGCGCAAGAATGATGGTGGCCCACAGCATCGTGAAGCTCGATTGTGCGCGCCGCCCTTACCGGATGGTTCTCGACGATGATAGCGTGATCTCCTCTCGATCCATCATTATTGCGACAGGAGCGCACTACAAAAAGCCAGCGGTCGAGAATCTAAAGAAGTTCGAGGGGCAGGGAGTTTACTATGGCGCAACCTATATGGAAGCGCAACTCTGCGAAGCCGAAGAGGTCATCGTGATCGGCGGGGGAAACTCGGCCGGGCAGGCTGCGGTCTTTCTGGCGCAGACTGCGAGCAAGGTTCACATGCTGGTGCGTTCGAATGGCTTGGCAGAGACGATGTCACGCTACCTTATTCAGCGCATCGAAGAGAATCCTGGAATCGAGCTTCACTGCAAAACCGAGATCACTAAACTTGAAGGCGACGCCCACCTCGAGCGCATTGCGTGGATTGATAAGAAGACCGGAGAGACTTCGACCCATGACATTCGCCACGTGTTCATCATGGCCGGGGCCGCGCCGCGAACAGAGTGGCTGCGCGACTGTATCGCGCTCGACGACAAGGGTTTCATTCTTACCGGGCGTGACCTGGAGGCAGCGACCGCGTCCAATTCTTCGTTTCCCTGGCCGCTGGCCCGGGCTCCGCAAATGCTAGAAACAAGCATGCCGGGGGTGTTTGCCGTCGGCGATGTTCGCGCCGGCAACGTAAAGCGCGTAGCCTCGGCGGTCGGCGAGGGAGCAATTTCCGTATCTTTAGTTCATCGCACGCTGGCTGAGCTGTAGCGTTTGCCGTTTTCCGGCATCCAATCTGCAGCAGTTGGAGGACGACGTGGCGCAGTGCACTCATCTTGACCAGATCAGATTTAAGAGCACCGACAAGCACGTCTGCGAAGAGTGCGCAAAAATTGGCGATACCTGGGTGCATCTTCGCCTGTGCCTGGAATGCGGGCACGTCGGTTGCTGCGATTCGTCGAAGAACAAGCATGCGACGAAACATTTTCACCGGATGAAACACCCGTTGATAAGGTCGATTGAGCCCGGCGAAGCCTGGATCTGGTGTTACGTTGATCAGACCGAGCCGGGGGAATTCGGACGCGATGGTCGAGTGGTCAGCGAAGGGTAAAATTCCACAGCGCCCTGTGGGAATAGTCGAGACAGATGACTCTGCTTGCGAGAAACCCTGTTGTCCCCAGGCACGAACTGCTGGAGCGTCTGCGCGACGCGCGGAAGCGAAGCGACGCCGTGTTCCGCCTCCTGCGCGAGGATGCGATTTACGATCGTCCGATTCCCGAGCGCCACCGCCTCATCTTTTATGTCGGACACCTCGAGACGTTTGATTGGAACCTGCTTCGGGGCCGCCTGCTGAACGCAAACAGCTTTCATCCCGAATTTGACCGGCTGTTTGCCTTTGGCATTGATCCCACCGATGGAGGTCTGCCCTCCGACAAACCATCGGACTGGCCTCGCCTGGATTCAGTTCAGGAGTACGCGCAGGGGATTCGCACGATCATCGACGAAGAAATGAATGGGCTGGCGGGTTCTCGATCACATGGCGATTTGCTCGACGTGCTGCTCAATGTCGCCATCGAACATCGCCTAATGCACGTCGAAACCCTGGCTTACATGCTGCATCAGTTGTCATACGGGAGGAAAACCGGGACCCCGTTAACGCCGATTCTGGTCGCGGAGCCTGTGATCCATCGGATGCTGGAGGTCCCCGCAGGCGAGGTGAGGCTCGGTATGCCACGTGGCGGCGGCACCTTCGGCTGGGACAATGAATACGAGAGTTATTCCGTAAGCTTGCCGGCGTTTGAAATCGATCAATTCATGGTGACTAACCGGAAGTTCATGGAATTCCTGGACGCAGGCGGATACGAGACGCGTTCGTTGTGGAGCGATGCCGACTGGGACTGGAAGGCCGGTCGCGGGATCTCGCATCCGGCGTTCTGGGAGAAGTCCGCCGATTTGTGGCGCTATCGCGGAATGTTCGACGAGATTCCGTTACCGCCGGAATGGCCGGTGTATGTCAGCCATGCTGAGGCCTCAGCGTTTGCGCGCTGGGCAGGGAAGTCGCTTCCGACCGAAGAAGAATGGCAGCGCGCGGCTTACGGCTCGAACCACGGCGGCCAGCGGCCATATCCGTGGGGCGCACAAGCACCCGGGGCCGGCTTATGCAATGCCGATTTTGCCGGTTGGGATCCGGCGCCGGTGAACGCGGCGCCCAATGGCCGAAGCGCGTTTGGCGTGGAAGGAATGCTCGGCAATGGGTGGGAATGGACTTCGACGCAGTTTGCGCCCTTTCCCGGGTTTGAGCCCTACGAGTTTTATCGCGGTTACTCAGCCGATTTTTTCGATGGCAAACACTTCGTGCTGAAAGGCGGATCGCCGCGAACCGCCGCGTGCATGTTGCGGTCAACTTTCCGCAATTGGTTTCAACCGCATTACCAGTATGTGTACGCAGGTTTTCGCTGCGTCAGTCGCTGATCGAGGAATTGAAGAATGCTTGTTCGCGCTACCGCTCCCAATCCGGCTTATGAGTTTGCGGATGACGTGCGCGCCGGCCTTACGCGCCCCGGCCAGAAAGAACTGCCGTCAAAATATTTGTACGACGACATCGGCTCCGCGCTATTCGAAGTCATCAGCAATTTGCCCGAGTATGGCCTGACCCGCGCGGATGACCGACTGCTCAGGCGTCATGCTGAAGAAATTGTGGGTCTGCTTCCCGGGCACGTCGTCGTCGCTGAACTCGGCAGCGGCAGCGGCAGAAAGACGCGCTGGGTACTTGAAGCGTTGGGCCGCCATCAGCGAACGTCGTACCATCCGATCGAAATATCACGGGCGGCGCTGATTCGCTGCCAGCAGGAACTGAGCGACATTGATGCAATCAGTATTCTGGGCTTTGAGCGCGAGTACCTCGATGGACTGCGGGAGATCGCTGCCCGTCGCAATCCGGACCAGCATCTTCTCGTACTCTTCTTGGGGAGCACGATCGGAAACTTTGACCGCGAAGCCGGGGTGGACTTCTTGCGCGCCACGCGCAGGATTCTGCAGCCGGGCGATGCGCTGCTTTTGGGAACGGACCTCGAAAAGCCCGCGTCGCAGCTAATTCCCGCCTACGATGACGAACTAGGGGTGACGGCAGCGTTCAATTTGAACCTCCTTTCCCGGATCAATCGTGAACTGAATGCTGACTTCGACTTAAGCCAATTCGCTCACGAGGCCAGAATCAATCCCGACGCCCGCAGCGTCGAAATGCACCTGCGGTCGAAATGCAGGCAGACGGTTCACATCCCTGCGGCCGGCTTGGCGGTCGAGTTTCTCGAAGGCGAAACCATTTGGACCGAAAGCAGCCATAAGTACTCTGCAGGCGAAATCCCTAAAACTGCGGCCGCGGCCGGCTTTCGATGCCAAGCGCAATGGATCGACTCAGAATGGCCTTTCGCGGAAAACCTATTGATCGCGGAAGGCAATTGGAAGAAGACCCACGCATAGCCCTCGCTCGAAAAGCGCGCGGGGTGAGCGTAAAGGCGCGAACTTGTCATAGATTCGCCGGTAGCCTTCCCATGCAGCTATGGACTTCTGGAAAGGCCGCTGATCAATATGGCTGTTTCGTCCCGCCACGGCTGACGTAGAGTAGTTCTCGAACAGATGCCGGCGCATTAAACGTCGCTACCGTACACGGGAATCACCGCGCCATTGACGTCTTTTCCACCATCGCCGGCAAGCCAAACCATAAGGCTTGCGATTGACGCCGGCTGCACCCACTTGGAAAAGTCCGCTTCAGGCATCGCCTTTCGGTTGGCGGGCGTGTCCATGGTGCCCGGCAGGATTACATTGGCGGTGAGCCCCGCGTCTTTGTTTTCCTGCGCGACAGTCCGCACCAGCGAGACCATAGCCGCTTTCGATGCGCTGTAAGCCCCAACGCCGGCGCCAGGCTCCAGCGCGGCGCGGCTTCCGATGGCAATCAAACGTCCCGCGCCGCTTTTCCTCAACGGTGGAATCGCCGCCCGCAGAATGTGGAAGAAGCTGTTGAGATTGAGATCGAGCATGCGTTGAAAGGTCGCATCGTCGGTCTCCGCTACAGACTGTCCGCCGGCAAACCCGCCGATTGTGTGTGCGAGCACATCGAGACGTCCGAAGCGGGCCAGCGCTTGATCGAGCAGGACCTTTGCTTCCGCCAGCGATGAAATTTCGGCGGGGATCGCGACGAAGTTGGAGCTTTCAAAACTCGATTGCCTGATGCGCGGAGACGTTCCAACCACGCTGGCTCCAACGGCGAGAAATGCCTGCGTCACATGAGTTCCCAGTCCGCCATCGGCCCCGGCTACTAATACAACCTTGCCTTTCATCGTTTGCTCCATGACTTACGTTGTAACAGATACATTTTGATGAAACGAAAATGCTGAGCGATTTGCCAAGTTCCGTTAAAACCGATAACTTTATCGCTTACGTTTGCGCGACTAGTGTGGACGATTTCTCGAAACAGGGCTAGAAGAAGGACAACCGTATTTTGAGATATTAAGGAGCAATCCATGTTTTATCGAGCAGCTTGGGTGGTCGCATCTGCATTGGCTCTTGCCATGGTTCCATCACGGGTCGCCGCCCAGTCGGGCGATGCTTTAGCGCCGACGGCGTCGCAGGATCCTGCCGTCATCGATCAGATCTGGCAGAAGGCAGTTTCAAAGTACGACGCCGAGCGGACCAAGATTTTGCAGGACGTGGACAAGGTGAACGCTGCAGGTCCGTTTCGCCCGGATTGGGAGGCGCTGCAGACCTACAAGGTCCCTGATTGGTACAAGGACGCGAAGTTCGGAATTTTCATCCACTGGGGCGTGTATTCGGTGCCGGCGTTCGGCAGCGAGTGGTATCCGCGACTGATGTACATTCCCGGAACCGGAGAGTACAAGCACCACATCGCCACCTACGGAGCTCAGGACAAGTTCGGATACAAGGATTTCATCCCGAAATTCACAGCAGAGCACTACGACCCCGAAGCGTGGGCGCAGCTGTTTAAAGATGCGGGCGCAAAGTATGTAGTGCCGGTGTTCGAGCACCACGACGGTTTCCAGATGTACGACAGCGCGCTCTCCGACTGGACGGCGATGAAAATGGGCCCGCGCCGCGACCTGTGGGGCGACTTGGCAAAAGCCGTGCGCGCGCAAGGGCTGCATCTGGGCGCGTCGTCGCATCGTGTGGAGCACAACTTCTTTCTCGGAGTGGGGCGCGCGATTCGTTCGGATGTGAATGATCCAAGAAATGCGTCGTTGTACGGCCCCGCGCACAACTGGCTCGAAGCTCGGGGGGGAACTCCGCTTTCGAACGATTACACGTTCGTATCGGACGCCTGGACGCATGACTGGCTGGCGCGCTCAGCGGAGATCGTGCAGAAGTATCATCCTGACCTGATGTACTTCGACTGGTGGATCGGTCAGCCGTTGGTGCGGCCCGACCTGACTCGCTTTGCCGCGTTTTACTACAACATGAGTTCGAAGAACGGCGGCGCGGTTGGGGTGATCAACTACAAAGACTGGGCGATGAATTCCAACTCCGCAGTTTTGGACATCGAGCGCGGACAACTGGCGAACATCCGCCCACAGTATTGGCAGACCGATACCTCGGTGAGCAATAAATCGTGGGGCTACATTGAGAACGACACCTTCAAGTCGCCCGAATTCATCGTGCACCAGTTAATCGATGTTGTAAGCAAGAACGGCAACCTGCTGATGAACATCGGGCCTCGTTCTGATGGGACGATTCCGGATGGAGTGCAACAGGTGTTGCGAGACGTGGGGTCGTGGCTGAAAATAAACGGCGAGGCGATCTACGGTACCCGTCCCTGGAAGACTTTCGGCGAGGGTCCGACCCACGTGACCGAGGGTGCCTTCAATGACACGAACGTGCGGCCTTACACGGCTGCCGACTTCCGCTTCACCACTAAGGGCGACACTCTATACGCGATTGAGCTGGGATGGCCAGACAAGCCCGAGACGCTGATCGAGTCGATCAAAGCCCACATGGCGGGCGAAAGGACCGTGGAATCCGTTGAATTGATTGGTTCTGGAAGACTCCAATTCAAGCAGGCGGACGACGGTTTGCACATCCAGCTTCCTGCGCAGAACGCAGGGAAGTATGCCTATGTGTACAAAATTGCGTTCGAAAAATAGGGAGAAACGGGCTGTCATTCGGTAATGAACGGCATCCAAGCTCTCCATGGATATCCGTAGGTTCTTGGTAAAACTGTTTGTTTGTTCGTCGGCAAGCGCAGGCTTGTTTCTTTGTGCCGCGTGCGGCGGAGGCTTGGGAGGGGTCACGCAAGGCGGCGGAGGCTCAGTTGGCGGCGGAACAGTCCCGCCAAGGTCGAGCCACGTGATCGTGGTGGTTGAGGAAAACCACAGCTATTCTCAAGTGATCGGCAACCAATCGATGCCGTATCTCAATGGCCTGGCGTCCAGCTACGGCTTGGCGACGCAGTACTACGGGGACGTCCATCCCTCGATTGGGAACTACCTCATGCTCACAACGGGCATACCCGAGACCATAGACGACGCATTTACGGGCATCATCACCGACGATAATGTTGTGCGCGAACTGGTGAATGCCGGCAAGACCTGGCACAGCTATGCCGAAGACTTGCCCAGCGTGGGGTACGTTGGCGGCGACGTCAACCAATATTTGCGGCACCACAACCCATTTACATACTTGAGCGATGTGAACGGAACGTCGCAGGCGAACAATCTCGTGCCGTTCTCGCAATTCCCAACGGACCTCGCTGCCGGTAACCTGCCCGACTATTCTTTCGTGGTTCCGAACGCGATAAATGACGCGCACGACGGAACACTCGCCCAAGCCGACCAGTGGCTGCAGACCAATATCGATCCGCTCGTGCAAAGCGCTTTTTTCAAGAACAACGGAGTTCTGATTATTGTGTTCGACGAAAGTGTGTTGACGGATTTTTCGCACGTCGGCGGGCATGTGGCCATGGTCATGATCGGGCCGCACGTGAAGCCGGGATACCAAAGCACAACACTCTATCAGCACCAGAGCACTTTGCGATTTGTGCTCTCCACCCTGGGGGTCCACACTTACCCGGGAGCCTCAGCCATTGCCCCGGACATGGGAGAGTTTTTCCATTAAGACAGAGGCTTGGTGGAGAGTTCCAGAGTTCTTTCCCGAAAATCCACAGCAACTCACAAAATCTGCACCTTTTGTGCTACAGGATTGCCTGGAAAGGTACCTGGAAAGGCAACTTTCCTGTTGCGGTTCGAACTGCACCTTCCGATAATGTGCACAAGAGCTAACGTCGCGTGTACTACACCAGAGAAGATCTTATTCGAATCCTGCGCTTGAACCCGCGCCAACTCGGCGCATGGGAACGGGCCGGCCTTTTGCGTGCGGCCTCGCGCTATACGTTTTTCGATCTTCTACAAGTAAAAAAGGTTCGCGACCTGTGCGCGCGTCACGTGCGTCCGGTTGAAATTCGCGAGTCGGTCAGTGCCATGCAAAAGCAGGCCTCGGGGATGGAGAATCCGCTGCTGGAAGCGACTGCCTTCACCGCCGGACGCCACCGGGTTGCGTTTCGCCACGACGGCAAACTTCTTGAGCCCATTGCTGGCCAGTTCATGTTTGATTTCTCTCCGGACGAAAAGGTCATAACCAGCGTTCCGGTGGCCAGGAACACTACTGCTCCGAACCCGCAAGACCGCGCTGCCATGGATGCGGCAGAGTTGTTCACACGCGGGGTGGCGCTCGAAGATGACCCGCGAAATCATCCCCAGGCCATCGCCGTGTACGAGCGCGTGCTGGAGCTGGATTCGCAGCACGCCGCTGCCCATATCAATCTGGGCACCCTTCATTACAACCGGCAGGATTACAAATCCGCGGAAGAGCATTACCGCAGCGCTTTGACCATCGATCCCCGCTATGCGCTGGCGCACTTTGATCTTGGCAATGTGCTCGATGAGACCGGACGCGTTGCCGAAGCGATCGAAACTTACTTGACCGCGATCAATCTCGCACCGAGTTATGCCGATGCCCACTACAACCTGGCGCTCGCCTACGAAAAAATCAAGGAACCGCGCAGAGCCCTGAAGCACTGGCAGGCTTACGTCAAACTCGACGGCACCGGGCCCTGGGCCACCCATGCTCGTACTCAGATCAAGCGCATTCTAAAGTCTGACCCGCTGAAACTAGTCTTCGGCGCACGCTCGGGCCCACTGAGTTAAGCCCATTTTTCGCCTGCTGCCGCGGCTCGCAGTGCTAGAATCTCCTACGCTGTCGTGGGAGAGTTCCATGCCTGAAATCGCTTCGCAGCCGGTCCCCGCCCCGCTTACGGTCCTTTCCGAAGACGAAATTCTGTTTCGTGAAAGTGTGCGCCAGTTTGCTGAGGAAAAGGTTCGTCCGCTGGCGAAGGAAATGGACGAGAAGGCAATCTTCGATTCTGGATTGCTGGAGCAGTTCTTTCAGCTGGGACTCATGGGCATCGAGGTCCCGGAACAATACGGGGGCGCCGGCGGCAAGTTCTTCGACGCGATTCTGGCGGTGGAGGAGCTTTCGCGCGCTGATGCGTCGGCGGGCGTGATCGTCGATGTGCAGAACACCCTGGTGATCAATGCGCTGCTTCGCTGGGGAACACCGGAACAAAAACAGCGCTTCCTGCCGCGAATGGCGGCAGACACCGTAGGCGCCTACGCATTGAGCGAAGCGGCGTCGGGCTCGGACGCGTTTGCCCTGCAGACACGGGCCGAAATTAAGGCCGGCGAGTACGTCCTCAACGGGCGCAAGCTGTGGATCACCAACGCGAAAGAGGCGGGGATTTTTGTTCTCTTCGCCACGGTTGACGCGGCCGCTGGGTATAAGGGGATTACAGCGTTCATCGTAGAAAAAGACTTCGCCGGGTTCACGGTCGGCAAGAAAGAAGACAAACTTGGCATTCGCGCGTCGTCAACCTGCGAGTTAATTCTGGAAGACTGTCGCGTGCCGCGCGAAAACGTGCTGGGCGAAGTCGGCAAGGGATACAAGATCGCGATCGAAACCTTGAACGAAGGCCGCATCGGGATTGCCGCGCAAATGCTGGGGATTTCGCGCGGAGCTTGGGAATATGCGGCGAAGTATGCGCAAGAACGCAAGCAGTTCGGCAAGCTTCTCTCTGAATTTCAGGGCATTCAATTTCAAATCGCGCAGATGGCGACTGACATCGAAGCCGCGCGCCTGATGATTTACAACGCCGCCCGCCTGAAAGACGCCGGCATGTCCTTCGTGAAAGAAGCGGCGATGGCAAAGCTTTTCGCATCGCAAGTGGCGGAACGGGTCACGTCGCTGGCCATTGAGATTTATGGCGGATATGGTTTTACCAAAGATTATCCGGTTGAGAAGTACTGGCGCGATTCGAAGATCGGAAAGATTTACGAAGGCACATCAAATATGCAACTGGCCACGATTGCAAAAATGTTGATGAGCAAGCAGGGGTGAGAGTAGCTAATACCGCAAACCGTTCGCAGCAATGAATCGCGTGGAAGTTCGGCAGGGCTCAAGGTAAATTTGCGCAACGCCGGAACATCGGCTCAGGAGCGTATCTGGAAACTGAGAAAAAGCAGGGAATCGCCGCCGCCGAGACGGAAGATCGCGAATTCGTAAAAGGCCTGGGCCTTACCAGTTCCACCATGCTGGTGATGGGCTCGATGATCGGCTCAGGAATTTTCCTGGTCTCCGCCGAAATTGCGCGCGAAGTGGAGTCCCCGGCACTGCTCATTGCCGCGTGGCTGGTGACTGGTTTCATGACCATCGTCGCGGCGCTCAGCTATGGCGAACTCGCAGCGATGATGCCGCGGGCTGGCGGCCAGTACGTTTATCTCCGCGAGGCGCTGGGGCCGCTATGGGGATTCCTCTACGGCTGGACGCTGTTCCTGGTGATCCAGACCGGCACGATCGCGGCCGTGGGCGTGGCTTTCGGCAAGTTCCTCGGCGTCTTCTTTCCTTCCATCTCTTCCCACATCTGGATTGCCGGACTGCACTGGGTTGCGCCACGCTGGCAGGTCGGTCCGATGATGCTAGGCGGCATGGACGTCGGGCTGAACACGCAAAACCTGATGGCAATCCTGATGGTCGTGTCATTGTCCGTCATAAACATTTTTGGCGTGAAGACGGGCGCGCGGATCCAGAACGTGTTTACGTTTGCGAAGGTCGCTGCGTTGCTGGGGCTGATTTTTGTCGGACTGGTCGAGGGCCGGAATGCGCTGGCGCTGGCCGCGAACTTCGGGGCAAACTTTTGGACAAACATGCATGGGCTGCATGCGGTGGAAGTTGGGATCAACGGTCCGACGGTGCTGGTCGGGGCGCTCACGATCATAGCCGTTGCGCAAGTTGGGTCATTGTTTTCCGCGGATGCCTGGAACAACGTGACGTTTACTGCGGGTGAGGTCATCAACCCCAGGCGGAACCTGCCGTTGTCGCTGGCGCTCGGGACCGGCGTGGTGATCGCGCTGTACATCGCTTGCAACTTCGTATATCTGAATGTTCTGCCACTGGCAGGCTCGGCGGACGGCGTGACGATCATGCAGCGCGGAATTCAGCACGCTACCGAAGATCGCGTGGCCACGGCCGCGCTGTCGCAGATGTTCGGCAGCGTAGGCGCGTATCTGATGGCGGCTGCAATTCTGGTTTCCACATTCGGCTGCAACAACGGGCTGATTCTCTCCGGCGCGCGCGTCTATTACGCCATGGCGAAAGATGGATTGTTCTTTCGCGGGGCTGGAAAGCTGCATCCCACCCATAGGACCCCGGCGGTTTCGCTGATGGTGCAGATGGTATGGATCTGTGTCCTATGCCTTTCCGGAACGTACGGGCAATTGCTGGACTACGTGGTTTTCGCGGTGCTGGTGTTTTACATCCTGACGATTGCCGGAATATTTGTTCTGCGGCGGACGCGTCCGGATGTCGCGCGGCCGTACAAAGCTTTCGGCTATCCGGTGCTGCCGGCGATTTACATTGCGATGGCGATTTTCATTGATATTGTTCTGTTGCGTTACAAACCGCAGTTCACCTGGCCGGGACTGATTATCGTATTGCTGGGAATTCCGGTATATTTTGCGTGGTCGCGACGATCGGTCGCAGCACACAGCACGCCTGCATAACTACGAGGGAGAATCAATCGGATGGCAAATCTGTTCGCTACCAAGACGCTGACGTCGCTTCTGGCGGAATCCAAGGAAACTGGCGAGCATAGTTTGAAGCGCACGCTGGGCGTTTTCCAGCTGACAGCTCTCGGGGTTGGCGCGGTGATCGGCGCCGGAATTTTTGTCATGTCAGGATTAGGGGCCAGCATGGCCGGCCCCGGGCTGATGCTGTCATTCGTGCTGTCAGGATTGGGCTGCGCGTTTGCGGCGCTGTGCTACGCCGAGTTTGCCGCGATGATACCACTCGCCGGCAGCGCCTACACCTATGCGTATGCCACGCTTGGAGAGTTGTTCGCGTGGATCATTGGCTGGGATCTCACCCTTGAATACGCTATGGGCGCAAGCACCGTCTCTTCCGGATGGTCGAACCATTTCATCGAACTGCTCAATATTTTTCACATCAAAATGCCGCTGTGGTTGGCTTACGACCATTGGACCGGTCTGCGCATCGCCGAAGGCACGGTGGCGCGGCAAATGGCGCAGACGTCCGATTCCTCGCTGGTGCCGGGCACGCAGGCTTTCCTCACCAAGGTCGCTGAAATCATGACTGCGCAGTCTTCCGAGCTTGTGCAACGCGGCCATGACCTGCTGAATGCTCCTCATCTTTTCGGCATGGAGATCGGCCTGAACGTTCCCGCTTTCCTGATTGCGATGGTGATCACGACAATTCTTGCGATCGGGATCAAAGAGAGTGCACGCTTTAATTCCACGATTGTGGTTATCAAGGTTGCGGTCGTGCTGTTTGTTATTGCCCTCGGATTCAAGTACGTGAACTTTTCCAACTGGGGACACGACTGGCCGAGTTTCGCGCCTTATGGATTCTCCGGAATTGGCGCGGCTGCAGCTTACATATTTTTTGCCTACATTGGATTCGACGCGGTTTCGACCACGGCGCAGGAAGCGAAAAACCCGCAGCGCGATCTGCCCATCGGCATCATTCTTTCGCTGCTGATATGCACCGCACTTTACATTCTTGTGGCCGGAGTGCTCACCGGAATGGTGCCGTGGCGCGATGTGAATATCGAGGCCCCGATTGCACGGGCGTTTCAGGATCGCGGGCTCAGTCTGGCTTCCCACATCATTACGCTGGGCGCGCTGGCCGGACTTACCAGCGTGATGCTGGTAATGCTCCTGGGTCAGACGCGGGTGCTTTATTCCATGGCCTGCGATGGCTTGCTTCCGAAAAAGGTTTTTGCCGAGATTCATCCCAAGTGGCGCACTCCGTGGAAGAACACCTTCATGGTCGGACTGCTTGCAGCCGTTGTGGGTAGCGTCACGCCGATTGACGATATTGGAAAGATGGTGAACATCGGCACTCTGCTGGCTTTCGTGATTGTGTGCATTGCCATAATGGTCCTCCGCAAAACTAATCCCGGCCAGGCGCGACCTTTCCGTACGCCGTGGGTGCCGGTGGTTCCGGTTCTCGGCATCCTTTTCAACGGCTACATGATGATCAGGCTGGGAAAATGGAATTGGATTCGGCTTGTCTTGTGGCTTGCAATCGGTCTGGTCGTGTACTTCACGTACAGCGTGAAGCACAGCAAGGTGCAGGCCCTGAACGCCGCTCCGAAGAATTAGCGCGTTTGCACCGGCGAGGGCTCCGTGTCCCCACATCTCGCTGGACAGCGCCTTCGCCTTCGCTCAGGCCAGGCTGGGGCGGCTTTCGATACCTGGGCAGGCTGAGCGAATTTGGGCGAGCGTGTGCACCTGCCCCTACACGAGCGATGAAAATCGTTACCGCATCCGAAATGCGCGAGATTGATCGCGTGACCAGCGACAACTTCGGTGTGTCGTCGCTCACGCTGATGGAGAACGCGGGCTCCGCGGTGGCGGAGTTTGCACTATCGGCATATCCGGACGCAAAGACCTTCGGCGTGATCTGCGGCAAGGGCAACAACGGCGGCGATGGATTTGTTGTCGCGCGGAAGTTGCGCGAAGCGGGGAAGGCCGCGTGCGTGTTGCTTCTCTGTGATCCGTCGGAGCTTCGCGGCGACGCGGCACTCAACTTCCAAAAACTTCAAGCACCGCACGCTTCGAAAACCGCGAAGGATGGTGCAACCTCACGGTCAAGGGAACCCTCACTCGCGGTTAAACCCTTTGCGATTTTCAAAGGGTGGGAAGATGCAAACGCCGAGGCTGTTCTTCAATCGGATGTTCTGATCGACGCAATTCTCGGCACCGGGTTTCGCCCTCCGGTCAGCGGACTTTACGCGCAAGCGATCGAGAAGATTAATGCGTCGTCCGTTCCCGTGATTGCCGTGGACATTCCTTCGGGCGCGGATGCCGACGTCATGGGGAACCAGACTGGCGCTGTTGCCCGGGCAGACGCGGTCGTCACATTCACGGCGCCGCGGCCTGCGCATGTGTTCGGCGATTTGACCTCTGGGCCCGTCGTCGTTGCGCCCATCGGATCGCCGGTTGAGACGATTCAGTCATCGCTCAACCTGAACTTGTTAACCGCCAAAGAAGTCGCGCCGCTGATCGGTCCGCGTCCGCGGAATTCGAACAAAGGAATGTACGGGCATGTGCTCGTCATCGGCGGATCGCTGGGAAAAGCTGGCGCCGTGGCCATGGCGGGCTTCTCAGCGCTGCGGGCCGGGGCCGGGCTCGTGACGGTGGCGACGGCGAAATCGGTGTTGGCGACGGTCGCCGGGTTTCATCCCGAGTTGATGACCGAGCCGCTTGAAGAGACGAGTGCGGGAACGATTGCGCGGAATGCAGCTTCGACTTTAGCAATCCTGGCGAGGAATAAAACCGTGCTGGCGATTGGGCCGGGGATTTCGCGTGACCCCGAGACGGCAGATTTCGTGCGAGCGATTGTGCGCGACGCAAAGATGCCGGTAGTGCTTGACGCAGACGGTTTGAACGCGTTCGAGGGCAGAGCAAAGGATCTGAACCGCAAAGACCGCAACCATCCCAAAGACCGCGAAGAGACTTCAAAGGATGTAGGGGAAAGCGCGCGGCCGGCGCTGGTGCTCACGCCTCATCCCGGCGAGATGGCGCGGCTGACGGGCCTGACCGCGGCGGCGATTCAGCGTGACCGGGTCAACACCGCGCGCCAGTTCGCAAAAGAACTCGGCGTAATTCTGGTGCTCAAGGGCGATCGTACGATTGTCGCAAATTCGGATGGAGAAGCCTGGGTGAATCCCACGGGAAATCCAGGCATGGCCACCGGCGGCACCGGGGACGTGCTTACCGGCATGATCGCAGGCCTCCTGGCGCAACATCCGGATCGCGTGTTCGAAGCGGTCATCACGGCGGTGTACCTGCACGGGCTGGCCGGGGATGTGGCGTGCTCTTCGGGACCTACCGGCCCTGGGACAGGCGAGCAGAGCCTGGTTGCAACCGACTTGATAAAGGCCATACCCGCCGCTTTCTTCCGGGCGCGATTGCTCGCCGCCGAACCCACGGTAAGAATCGGGCGAGAGGCCGACTTTCGGACTGCCTTTTCGTCGTAAGGATTACGAATCCGGCCAAGGGGCTTCAGTAATCTCGTGCTGGGGGCGGTGCGGTGCGATAGTGGTTGCGGCATGACACACTATCCCCAAATCAACTCACTCCATCGTGCTACTCGACTTGAACTCTCAACCACGCACGCCGTTCTCAAGCTGAGTGACGGCAAAAGCGCCAAAGCCAAACTGCAGAAAATCTCTGTAACGGGGGGGTTGCTGCAGGTTTCAAAAGCCCTGGCCGAGGGCGATTTCATTGAAGTCGCTTTCCAAACTCAAGCCGGTACCGTGAACGGCATGGCGGAAATACTGAAGCCTGTTCGTCGCGGCGCCGACCTGATTTCGCAACCGTTCCGCTTTGTAGCGCTGGATGACAACGACCATCAAGCGTTGCGGGATATGATCGAGTCTTCCAATCACCGCAGTTTTCTGGGATTCTCGGACCACTGGGCGACGAAGTTCTAGCGCCCGCGGCTGCACACGGACTTCACCGCTGTGTGGAGGCGAACGCCCACGTCCGCCCAACACGGTCTCCGGCTATACTGCCATGTGGCGACCGCCTTATGGCACGCGAATTCACCACCGAATCTGCCGAAGAAACGATTGCGCTGGGACGGGAGCTGGCAAAAATGCTGGCTCCTCCCAAGCTCGTACTTCTGCGCGGCAACTTGGGCTCCGGCAAGACGACGCTGGTAAAAGGAATTGCCGAGGCGTTTGGCGCAGCATCCGAAGACGACGTCACCAGCCCTACGTTCACGCTGATTCACGAATACCGCGGTTCGGCCGCCACGCTTTATCACATTGATTTGTATCGCGTGGACACGCAACGCGAACTAGAAACGCTGGGCCTGGACGACCTAATGGGCGAGAACAGCATTCTGCTGATCGAGTGGGGCGAGAAGTTCCCCCGCTTCGAGCGCGAGCGGGATGTGGAGATCGCGCTGAAGCGGACCGGCGAAGATCGGCGAAAAATTGTCGTCAGCGCCTGAGAAAGCTCGGTCAGGTCCCGCAACTAATCTCGCAGGACTGGGTTCAAGTTCACACGCGGCGCTGCGTTCGGGCGCTGCCGATTCCTGGAGGTTTGTCATGAAACTATTTCGCTTGTTTGCGCCGATACTGCTCGTTGCTGCTGTTGCGCTTGCCCAAGGCCCGCCTCCCCGCCAGAACTGGTATCCGCAGGCAATCGAAAATCTGGGCCAAGGCGCGACTTCACGGACAGAGTTCAGCCTCGACCGCTCCATGCTGGTGCTGGCTTCGAAATCTGACGAGAACGATGATAGCCTGCAGCGCGTGATCGCGGGAATCGACGGCATCTCTGTGCACCGCTTCCGCTATCCGGGAGAGGCGATGTACGATCCCGCGATTCTCAGCGCCGTGCGGCATGAGTACAACGAGGCGGGCTGGCAGCACGTCGGAAACGCCCACGATAAGTATGGATATCCCAGCGGCGCCGATCTTTGGATTCACTTGGAGCACAACACCATCAGGAATATTGCCGTGCTTTTTACCGGCGCAAATCAGGTCAATTTTATTTCGGTGTCAGGATCGATCAGCCCCATTGACCTGCTGCGTCTCGGCGGACACTTCGGTATTCCGAAGATGGCCGGCGGCGTAGTTGTGGCGAAGCCTTACGATACGACGCCAGCGGCTCCGCCCCCGCCGAACGACACGGACCAGCAAGCGCCTTCGAATGATCCGACGAATTGAAGCCCAGGACGTGAAGCCGAGGACGTAGGCTCATGACTTAATTCGACGAAGTAAATTCGCCGAGCCCGCTGTGGTCGGCCTCCGGTTGCCGCTTTTCCGTTAGGCGTTCATACACGCTCCAGATCCCGGACGGTCCGCTCGCTCACCACGTTGCCGGTGTTGAGCGTTGATGCGGGTTCGAAGAGAAGAATCCAGCACTCTTCGTCGGCGACGGGCTTGTGCTCGACGCCGCGGGGCACGACGATGAATTCGCCTTCGTCGATGACGACCGTCTTTTGTGTGGCGCGGGGCCTGCCCTGAGCGACTGAGTGTAACGAAGGAGTCGAATGAGCGCCCTCGCCCGCCAAGAACTCCATCCGGAACCGTCCCTTCACCACCAGAAACATTTCGTCTTCGTGGTCGTGGTGATGCCAGCTGTCCTTAAGCTCTCCGCCAATGTGCGGTTGCCAGTATTCGTGGATTTGGGAGAATTTGTCGGCGAGGGCGATCTTGTCCATAATGCTGGTAGATGAACGGGGAAATGAAAGAGTCGCAAGATTTGAAGGCGCATAAGGTCGCCCCAACGCCGACGCGGCCGTGCTGGCAGGAGTTCTTTGACCTGGACAGCACCAGTGTGCCTGATGATTTCCTCTCGGATCGCGGCGACGCTATGCCGCAACCTCGTGACCTGTTCTGAACGCATGTCTCCCAAAGTACTCCATATCGTCGACGGCGAGTCCACAGGTGGAACGCTCAGAGTCTCGGGCCTCGCAAAAGGCAAGGACACCTTGGTTTGGAAAGACGCGCTCTACCAAGGGCCCGTTCCGGCAGGCTTGAGCCTGAAAAAGTTGAGCCAGTTGCGGTCGCGGTTTTGGACTGAAGGGAAGCGAGCCGATGCGTTCTCGAAACGGGATGCCCAACTGCTGGCCTGGAGAAACTATGACGAAATCGTTCTCTGGTTTGGGTCGACATCGCTCTGTCAGCTCAGCCTCGCTCAGATCCTGACGTGGTTCGGCCAGCAGCATCTTGACGGCAGACGCATTTCACTTGTGTCCACGTGGGGCGGAATGCTCCCGCCAGAAAGGCTCCTCAGCCCTTTCAAAGCGCGCACGCCAATAACGACTGCGCAGCTTCGACTCGCAAACCGGTTCTGGAATGCTTTTACATCGTCATCGCCCTTGGCCTTGCAAAATCTCCTCAAGCTGAACTTGCGTCTGTTCCCGCGATTCCGGGACACGATCATTGAACTCCTTCAGGAATACCCGAGCCGCTGCGATGGTCTCTCAGACCTCGAGCGCAAACTCCTGCTTGAAATCGGCAGCATGGGATTCGGCAACTGCGTCCTTTGCGGTCTGCTCTGTAAGTCAGCGGAGCTGGGTTGGAGATGGTCTGTTGTTTGACATGCTGCGCCGATTTGTCACTGCACCAAACCCGCTGCTCAGCTTCGCGGAGCCCTTTACAGCGAGAGTTGCAAGCCACGAATTCAATGGCGCGGGACTTAGATTGAGTGGAATTGGGCACCGCGTGCTTGAGGGCAAGGAAGATCACGTTTCGCTGAATGGCACTAACCGCTGGATCGGGGGAGTTCACCTTCTGGATAATGTGAAGTGGCGGTGGGACGAGAGACAGCACAGCATCGTTCGAGTCAAATAACAGTTGGCAGGAGCCACCGGCCGCCCAGGGGGCTTTTCGAGCTTTGCTCGACTGGACGGGCGAGGGCACCCGTCCCCACATGTCATTTGATGGCCTAACAACAAAAAGCCGCCAGCTTTCGCTGAAGGCTCTGACTTCTTCTTCCCACCCTGTCGCAAAGAGCGCGACAAAGGTGGGGCAACCGGTGCTAATTCCCGTACAGCAGCACGCCTTCGGTGGTCTTCTCTGCGTCCACGGGACGGTAGAACAGCTTGTTGCCCTCGAGGAAGACCTCGATGAAGGCCGGCCGCGTGGTGATTGTCCCCTGGATCAACGCCTCTGACAGCGGGTCCTCGATGTACTTCTGCAGAGCCCGGCGCAGCGGGCGTGCGCCGTAGCTGCGGTCGACGATCGTCTGGCTCAGAATCCATTTCTTGGCCTCGTCGGCGACCGTCACTGTAATTGCCTTCTGTGCCAAGTTCTGGTTGAGCTGCGTGACCATCAGTTCCAGAATCTGGATGAGGTCGGCTTCACTCAGCGCGCTGAACAGAATGATTTCATCCAAGCGGTTCAGGAACTCGGGATTGAATGTGCGCTTGACCTCGCCCTTGACCAGTTCCTCAACCTTGTCCGAAATCGCATCTTCGTTGGTCGATTGGAAGCCGAGGCCCTCGCGTTTCTGCAGGTGCCGCGCTCCAATGTTTGACGTCATGATGATGATCGTGTTCTTGAAGTCGACCGTATTACCGAGACCGTCGGTGAGCTGGCCGTCTTCGAAAACCTGCAGCAGAATGTTGAACACGTCTGGGTGTGCCTTTTCGATTTCATCGAGCAGGACGACGGAGTACGGAGCGCGCTTCACCCGCTCGGTCAGCTGACCGCCCTCTTCGTAGCCGACGTATCCCGGAGGCGAGCCGATCAGCTTTGAGACTGAATGCTTCTCCATGAACTCGGACATATCGAAGCGGATCAGCGATTTCTCGCTGCCGAACATGAATTGCGCCAGGGTGCGCGCGACTTCAGTCTTGCCGACGCCGGTAGGGCCGAGGAACAGGAACGAGCCGATGGGCCGGTTCGGGTTCTTCAGGCCGGCGCGGCTGCGGCGGATGGCACGGGCCAGGGCGCTGATTGACTTGTCCTGCGAAATGATGCGCCGGTGCAGTTCTTCTTCAATGCGCAGCAGCTTCTGGGTTTCTTCTTCCTTAATCGAAGTGATGGGCACACCGGTCCAGCGCGACACTACGTCTTCAATGTCTTCGCGATTGACTACGCCGGTGGCCGATTCGTCGAGGTGATATTTTTCGCGCAGCACGCGCAGGTTCTCGCGCTCTTTACGCTCCTCGTCTGAATAGAAACGGGCCTTTTCGAACTCGTGGTTGGCGACCGCGTTTTCCATGCGGTGCACAATAAACTTCAGCCGCTTCTGCACCTCGGTGATTTCCTCGGGCAGGGAAGTTTGGCGCAACTTTACCCGCGCGCCGGCTTCATCTACCAGGTCGATCGCTTTGTCTGGAAGAAAGCGGTCCGGGATGTAGCGGTTGGAATGCGAGACCGCGAAGTTGATAGCGTCGTCGGTGTAGGTGACGGCGTGGAATTTTTCGTAGCGGTCTTTGATCCCAAATAAAATCTTGGTGGCGTCGGCCTCGTTCGGAGGCGGAACTTTTACGGCCTGGAAGCGGCGCTCAAGCGACCTGTCTTTTTCAATTGATTTGCGATACTCGCCGGGCGTGGTCGCACCAATGCATTGAATCTCGCCGCGTGAAAGCGCCGGCTTCAGAATGTTGGCAGCGTCGAGCGACCCTTCGGCTGAGCCTGCGCCAACCAGCGTGTGCAACTCGTCGATGAAAACGATGCAGTTTTGCGACTCCATCAGCTCTTTCATGATGGTCTTGAGCCGCTCTTCAAACTGGCCGCGATACTTGGTGCCGGCTACGATCAGCGAAAGATCCAAAGCGAGAATGCGCTTGTCTGCCAGGAAAGAAGGAACTTCGCCGTCAGCGATGCGCTGGGCAAGGCCTTCGACAATCGCCGTCTTACCAACGCCCGATTCGCCGATCAGCACCGGGTTGTTCTTGGTGCGGCGTTGCAACACCTGGATGACTCGGCGAATCTCGTCGTCGCGGCCGATCACCGGGTCGAGCTTGCCCAGACGCGCGCGCTCGGTCAGGTCGAGCGTGTATTTCTTCAGCGCCTCGCGCTGGCCCTCGGCCTCGGCGCTGTCGACCTTCTGCCCACCACGCACCGCTTCGATCGCCGCCTCCAGGCCCTTTCGGTTCAGCCCGTGGCCGCGCACGATGCCGCCGAGGTCGGTCTTGGCGTCGGCCAGCGCGAGCAGGAACATCTCGCTGGCGATGAACTGGTCGCCGCGCTTGCCGGCGTCTTTCTCGGCCGCCTGCAACAGCGCGCCGAGATCACGGCCCGGCTGCACGACCTGAGCGCTGCCCTGCACCTGCGGCAGGCCCTTGATGGCGGTATCGAGCGCGGTCTTGAGGGCCGCGCTGTTGGCGCCGGCGCGCTCAATCAGCGCCTTCGGGCCGTCGGCCTGCGTGAGCATCGCGGCCAGCAGATGGGCCGGCTCGATGTAGGGGTTGTCATTCGTGACGGCCAGGCTCTGCGCGTCGGCGAGCGCTTCCTGGAACTTGCTGGTGAGTTTGTCGATTCGCATGGGGAAGATCCTCCGATAGCGTCGGACATGAGGCGCAACAACCCGATTTTCAAGCCGCCGGCACGGCCCGGCTTGCGCTCAATCAAGCAATGCGTTCAGCGCCGCATAGCCGAGTGCCGCGCAGGCCAGCGACCCGAACAGGTGCGCTCCGGTGTGCGCCAGCGCCAGCGCGAACTGGCCGCGGTGCAGCAGCAACAGGGACTCGCCCGAAAACGACGAGAAGGTCGTCAGCCCACCGAGGAAGCCGGTCACCAGCAGCAGCCGCAGCAACTCGTTCGGCGTGCGCTCCAGCCAGGCCAGCGCGAGCCCGATCAACAGGCCGCCGACGCAATTCACGAGCAGCGTGCCGAGCGGAAAGCCGGCCCATTGCGCGTTCAACCAGAGCCCGGCGAGCCAGCGCGCGAGGCCGCCGATGGCCGCGCCGATCGCGACCGCGAGCACCTGCACCCAGGGCCATGCGGTGATCATGCGGCGGGCGGTTCGGGCGGCGCGTTGCCTGCGGTAATGCCCCAGCGCGAGATTGCCGCGTCGTCGCTGCTGCGCGCATCGACCCAGCGCGCCCCGTCGGGTGTCTGTTCCTTCTTCCAGAACGGCGCCTGGGTCTTCAGGTAGTCCATCAGGAACTCGCAGGCCTGAAAGGCCTGGCCGCGGTGCGCGGAGGTGACCGCGACCATCATGATCTGGTCCAGCGGCTGCAGCGCACCGACACGGTGGATCACCCGCGCGGCGCGGATCTCGAAACGCTGCATCGCCGCGTCGATCATCGCTTCGATCGCGCGCTCGGTCATGCCGGGGTAGTGCTCGAGCTCCATCGCGCTGACACCGAGACCGTCGTTGCGGTCGCGCACCGTGCCGATGAACGACGCCACGGCCCCGACCGCCGGATCGCCCGCGCGCAGCGCCGCGACCTCGGCGCCGAGGTCGAAGTCGGCGGTCTGGATCGTGACGCGCGCGCTCGACAACTCAGCCTCCGGTCACCGGCGGGAAGAACGCGAGCTCGGCGCCGTCGGCGACGGTCGCCGCCTCGTCGCACAGCACCTGGTTCAGCGCGCTGCGCAGCGCGCGGCCGCGGGCCAGGGCGCCCGCATGCGCGCTGCCGCGCGCGATCAGCGCGTCGCGCACCGCGCCGACGGTGCTGCCTTCGGCAATCTCGACCGATTCGGCCGCGCCCAGCGCCTCGCGGATCGAGGCGAAATAGCGCACGGTGAGCCTCATGCCAGCCATTCCGCGAACGCGATGAACTCGACCGCGTCGCCGGCACGAATCGCCTGACCTTCGGGATTGTCGACCACACCGTCGCCCCACACCACCGAGGTCAGCACGCCCGAGCTCTGGTTCGCAAACAGATCGAGCCCGCCGCGGTCGTTGCGGCGCACGCGCAGGAACTCGCGGCGCTTGTCGGGCCGTGGCCAGTCGAAGTCGGCACGCAGGGTGGTGCGTGTCGGCGTCAGCTCGGTCGCGCCCTGCAGCCGCAGCAGCAGCGGCCGCACCATCAGCAGGAAGGTCAGGAAGCTCGACACCGGGTTGCCCGGCAGCCCGACGATGTAAGCCGACGAGCCGTCGGGCCGGTTCACCGCGCCGAACGCGAGCGGCTTGCCGGGCTTGATCGCGATCTGCCAGAGCTCGATGCGGCCCTCGGCCTGGACCGCAGGGCGCAGGTGGTCTTCCTCGCCGACCGAGACACCGCCCGAGGTGACGATCAGGTCGTTGCCCTGCGCCGCGCGGCGCAGCGCCGCGCGCGTGGCGTCGAGCCGGTCGGGGACGATGCCGAGGTCTCTGCAGTCGCAGCCCAGCGCCTGGATCGCGGCGCGCAAGGTGAAGCGGTTCGAGTTGTAGATCGCGCCGGGCTTCAGCGGCTCGCCCGGCATCGCGAGTTCGTCGCCGGTCGCGAACAGCGCGACTCTCGGGCACCGCGCGACCTGCAGCGTGGCGGCGCCGACCGTCGCCGCCAGCCCGAGCGCCTGCGGCGTCAGCCGCGTGCCGGCCGGCAGCACCACGTCGCCCGAACGCACGTCCTCGCCGCGCCGGCGAATCCATTGACCGTCGGTCGGCAGCACGTTCACGCGCACCGCGTCGCCCACGGCCTCGCACTGCTCCTGCATCACGACCGCATCGGCGCCGGCCGGCAGCTGGGCACCGGTGAAGATGCGCGCGGCGCTGCCCGGTTGCAGCGGCTCGCCCACCGCACCGGCGGGAATGCGCTGGCTCACCGGCAGCAGCGCACCGATCGCCGGCACATCGGCGCAGCGCAGCGCGTAGCCGTCCATCGAGCTGTTGTCCTGCGGCGGCACGTCGAGCGTGGAACGCACCTCGGCACGCAACACCCGGCCGAGCGCATCGAAGGTCGACAGCGTCTCGAGTTCGCTCGCCGGCAGCGGCGACACGGCGTCGAGCAGGCGCGCGAGCGCCTCGTCCAGCGTCAGCATCGGGGCGCGTTCGGGATTCATGATGTCAGCTGTGAGCGGCGATGAAGGCCTTGACCCGCGCCGCGTCGGCCAGCATCACCTCGAAGCGCTTGGGCAGCCGCTCGATGCCCCGCAGCGCGGCGGGCCGGTCCGGCTCGCGGCCGATCGCCTCGACGATCGTTTCGGCAAACTTGGCCGGCAGCGCAGTCTCGAGCACGATGGTCGGCACGCCCGGCGACCGATGATCGCGCGCGACCTTCAGACCATCGGCGGTGTGGGTATCGACGACCGTGCCGAAGCGCTCGTGCGTGTCGCGGATCGTCGCGAGCCGGTCGGCGTGCGTGCTGCTGCCCGACACGAAGCCGTAGCCGGCGATGCGCGCGAACTCTGCCGCGGTGATCGTGAAGGCTCCACGACGATCGAGCTCGGTCTTGAAGAGTTCTTGCGTGCGTGCCGCGTCCCGCCCGACCAGATCGAACACGAAGCGTTCGACGTTCGATGCCTTCGAGATGTCCATCGACGGGCTCGAGGTCTCGTGCGTCTCGGCACTGCTGCGCACCCGGTAGCTGCCGGTGCGGAAGAATTCGTCGAGCACGTTGTTCTCGTTGGTCGCCAGCACCAGTTGCCGGATCGGCAGGCCCATCATGCGCGCGACATGGCCGGCGCAGATGTTGCCGAAGTTGCCCGAGGGCACCGCGAAGGTCACTGACTCATCATCGCGCTTCGTCGCCTGGAAGAAGCCCGCGAAATAGTAGACCACCTGCGCCAGCAGTCGCGCCCAGTTGATCGAGTTGACGGTGCCGATGTGGTGGCGGCGCTTGAACGCGAGGTCGTTCGAGACCGCCTTGACGATGTCCTGGCAATCGTCGAACACGCCCTCGATCGCGATGTTGTGGATGTTCGCGTCCTGGAGGCTGAACATCTGGGCCTGCTGGAACCGGCTCATCCGGCCCTTCGGCGACAGCATGAAGACGTTCACGCCGGCCTTGCCGCGCATCGCGTACTCGGCGGCGCTGCCGGTGTCGCCGGACGTGGCACCGAGGATGTTCAGCACCTGGCCGCGGCGCGCCAGTTCGTACTCGAACAGGTTGCCGAGCAGCTGCATCGCCATGTCCTTGAACGCCAGCGTCGGGCCGTTCGACAGCGCCTGCAGGTACAGGCCGGGCTCGAGCGCGCGCAGCGGCACGATCTGCTCGGTGCCGAACACCTCGGCGGTGTAGGTCTTCGCGGTCAGCGCGCGCAGGTCGTCGGCCGGGATGTCGGCTATGTACAGCGACAGGATCTCGTACGCGAGCTCGTGATACGTCAGGCCGCGCCAGCGTGCCAGCATCGCGGCATCGACCACGGGATAGTGCGCCGGCAGGTACAGCCCGCCGTCCGGCGCGAGACCTTCTAGCAGGATCTCGCAGAAGCCGCGCTGGGTGGCATCGCCCCGCGTGCTGAGGTACTTCACGCCAACTCTTCCTTGCGGATGCGCACGATCGGCGCGAGCACCGTCGGCAGCGCCTGCATCTGGGCGATCGCCTTGTTCATGCGGCCTTCGACGGTGTCGTGGGTCAGGATGATGACGTCGGTCTGCGCCTCGCCTTCGGCCGATTCACGCTGCAGCAGCGCGTCGATCGAGATGTCGCTCTCGGCCAGGATCGCGGTGATGCGCGCGAGCACGCCGGCCTGGTCGGCCACCTGCAGGCGCAGGTAGAAGGCGGTCACGACCTCGTCGATCGAGAGGATGCGCGTGTCCTGCAGCGCGCCGTGCTGGAACGCGAGGTGCGGCACGCGGTGGTCGGGGTCGGCGGTGTGCAGCCGGGTGATGTCGACCAGGTCGGCGATCACCGCCGACGCGGTCGGCTCGGCGCCCGCGCCCTTGCCGTAATACAGCGTGCTGCCGACCGCGTCGCCCTGCACCATCACCGCGTTCATCGCGCCTTCGACGTTCGCGATCAGCTGTTTCGCCGGCACCAGCGTCGGGTGCACCCGCAGCTCGATGCCCTCGACCGCGCCGCTGCGGCGCTTCGTGATGCCCAGCAGCTTGATGCGGTAGCCGAGCTGCTCGGCGTAGCGGATGTCGGCAGCGTTGAGCCGGGTGATGCCTTCGACGTAGGCCTTGTCGAACTGCACCGGGATGCCGAACGCGATCGCACTCATGATCGTCGCCTTGTGCGCGGCGTCGATGCCCTCGATATCGAAGGTCGGGTCGGCCTCGGCGTAGCCCAGGCGCTGCGCCTCTTTCAGCGCGACGTCGAAATCGAGGCCCTTGGCTCGCATCTCCGAGAGGATGAAGTTGGTCGTGCCGTTGATGATGCCGGCGATCCACTCGATGCGGTTCGCGGTCAGGCCCTCGCGCAACGCCTTGATGATCGGGATGCCCCCGGCCACGGCGGCCTCGAACGCGACGACCACGCCTTTCGCGCGTGCCGCGGCGAAGATCTCGGTGCCGTGCACCGCCAGCAGCGCCTTGTTCGCGGTGACCACGTGCTTGCCGGCCGCGATCGCCTCCATCACCAGGGCCTTGGCAATGCCGTAGCCACCGATCAGCTCGATGACGATGTCGATCTCGGGATTGGCGATGATCTCGCGCGCGTCGCTGACGATCTGCGCCGAATCGCCGACGATGCGGCGGGCGCGTGCGGTATCGAGATCGGCCACCATCGCGATGCGAATGCCGCAGCCGGCGCGGCGCTGAATCTCTTCCTGGTTGCGCTGCAGGACGTTGAAGGTGCCGCCGCCGACGGTGCCGATGCCGAGCAGGCCAACTTGAATCGGTTTCATGGTGCAGGTTCGAAGCTTCGGTGAGGTCAGTGCGAATGGCGCTTGCGGTAGTGTTCGAGGAAGCGCGCAATGCGGCCGATCGCTTCAGTCAGGTCGTCGGAGTTCGGCAGGAACACGATGCGGAAGTGATCCGGCGTGGCCCAGTTGAAGCCGGTGCCCTGCACGATCAGCACCTTCTGCTCCGCGAGCAGGTCATAGGCGAATTGCTGGTCGTCGGCGATCGGGTAGACCTTGGGGTCGAGCTTCGGGAACATGTAGAGCGCGGCCTTCGGCTTGACGACGCTGACGCCCGGAATCTCGCTCAGCAGCTGGTACGCCAGATCGCGCTGGCGGCACAGTCGCCCGCCGGGCGCGACCAGGTCGTTGATGCTTTGGTAGCCGCCGAGCGCGGTCTGGATCGCGAGCTGGCCCGGCGTGTTCGCGCACAGGCGCAGCGAGGCCAGCATGTCCAGGCCCTCGATGTAGTCGCGCGCGTGGCGCTTCTCGCCCGAGACCACCATCCAGCCCGAACGGTAGCCGCAGGAGCGGTAGTTCTTCGACAGCCCGTTGACGGTGACGAACAGCACGTCGTCGGCGAGCGCGGCGATGCTGGTGTGGGTGTTGCCGTCGTACAAGGTCTTGTCGTAGATCTCGTCGGCGAACACGATCAGCTGGTGCGTGCGCGCCACCTCGACGATCTCGCGCAGCACGCTCTCGGGGTAGAGCGCGCCGGTCGGGTTGTTCGGGTTGATCACGACCAGCGCGCGGGTAGCTGGCGTGATCATCGATTTCATGTGCTCGATGTCGGGCATCCAGCCGGTAGCCTCGTCGCAGAGGTAGTGCACCGGCGTGCCGCCGGAGAGGCCGACGACCGCGGTGTAGAGCGGGTAATCGGGCGACGGGATCAGCACCTCGTCGCCGTCGTTCAGCAACGCGTTCATGCCCATCGCGATCAGCTCGGAAGCGCCGTTGCCGAGGTAGACGTCGTCGATCGTCACGCCGGCCACGTTCTTCTGCTGCGTGTAGTGCACCACCGCCTTGCGCGGTGCGAACAGGCCCTTGCTGTCGGTGTAGCCGGCGCTGTGCGGCAGGTTGCGGATCATGTCCTGCACGATCTCGTCGGGCGGCTCCAGGCCGAACGCGGCGACGTTGCCGATGTTCAGCTTGATGATCTTGTGGCCCTCTTCCTCCATCTGCCGGGCCTTGTCGAGCACGGGCCCGCGGATGTCGTAGGCCACGTTGGCGAGCTTGCTCGACTTGAGGATGGGTTTCAAAAGGCCTCCTGAGGAATTGCCGCGCCGTAAAACATAGAATTTAACCACAGGGTTTCATGCGCTTCGCCCGCCATGCGCACCCTGGCAACACCTGCGACTGCCCTGCCACCGCCATGAAACTCCAAGCCGACCGCATCGAAGGACAAAACGCGATTGCCCGCCACGGCAGCGACGGTGTCCTGGTCAACGGTGTCGAGCACCGTCGCAGCGTGATCGTGCCCTGGCGCGGCGCCGTGGCGCCGTGGCCGGTCGACCGCTTCGAAGCGCTCGCGCAGACGCATTTCGCCGAACTGCTGGCGCTGGCGCCGGAACTCGTGATCTTCGGCAGCGGCCCGAGGATCCGTTTCGTGCCGCCGGCGTTGCTGAAGCCGCTGATCGAACGCCGCATCGGCGTCGAGACGATGGACACCGCAGCGGCCTGTCGCACCTACAACGTGCTGCTGGCCGAAGGCCGATCGGTGGTGGCGGCGCTGCTGTTCGAGTCGGGGCCCGCCGCCGGCCCGGGTTGACCGGGGAGTCTGGGGTGCTCCGGCAACGTTTATAATCTGCGGCTACGCCCGCACCGGCGCAACCAATCAGAATACTCCATGACGCCAGCCCTCAACAAACCCCTCCCGGAATTTGAAGCGCTCGCGACTGGTGGCGTGAAGTTCACGCCACAAGCCTTCGCCGGCAAGATCGTCGTTCTGTATTTCTACCCGAAGGACAACACCCCCGGCTGCACCACCGAGGCGATGCAGTTTCGCGACCACCACAAAGAGTTCGTCAAGGCCGGCGCGGTGGTGTTCGGCGTCTCGCGCGACAACATGGCCTCGCACGACAAGTTCAAGCAGAGCCTGGAGCTGCCCTTCGAGCTGATCGCCGACACCGAAGAGAAGCTGTGCCACATGTTCGGCGTGGTCAAGAACAAGATCATGTACGGCAAGAAGGTCAAGGGCATCGAGCGCAGCACCTTCCTGATCGATGCCCACGGTGTCCTCAAGGGCGAGTGGCGCGGCCTCAAGGTCGCCGGCCACGTCGAGGAAGTGCTGAAGGAAGTCAAGGCGCTGAAGAAGGCCGGCTGAAGCCGCTTGGCGCGTCTCGAAGGCCGGCCGGGTGCCGGCCTTTTTGCTTTCCGACGCCCGGCCTTCGCCGTGCGCCGACTGGCATCGAACTTGTGCATAATGGCGGGCATGCCCGGACGTTCCGAACTGCGCATTCCGACCAAGCCGCCCAGCCGACTGTGCGGCTTTTTTGTTTCCTGACCGCCCACACCCACCGATGCCACTGCCCAAGCCGCCTGCCAAACGAGCCTCTCTCCTCAGCGCCGCCGACTTCGATTCCCAGGCCGCACCCCAACCCGGCAACCGCCCCCAGAAGACCCGCTCGGCGCTCGAACCCAGCTCCCCCGCCGTCGTCGAGCTCTACGACGCCGCGGCCACCGCGGGCGCGGCGATCGCGAAAGCCGTGCCGGTGATCCTGGACCGGCCGCCGGCGGTGCCGCGCAAGCCGCAGCCAGAAACGCGCGCCCGCAAGCCGCGCGGCAATGGCCCGGCCACGCTGTTCGTGCTTGACACCAACGTGCTGATGCACGACCCGAGCTCGCTGTTCCGCTTCGAGGAGCACGACATCTATCTGCCGATGATCACGCTCGAAGAACTCGACGGCCACAAGCGCGGAATGACCGAGGTCGCGCGCAACGCCCGCCAGGTGAGCCGCGACCTCGATGCACTCGCGGCCAGCATGCCGACCCGCGATTCGTCGGGCATGTCCGAAGGGCTTTCGCTCGCGCGCACCGGCCATCGCGAGGCCGGCGGCAAGCTCTACTTCCAGACCAATCTGATCAACGTCACCTTGCCGGCCGGCCTGCCGCAGGGCAAGGCCGACAATCAGATCCTGGGCGTCGTGCAGGCGCTGCGCGAGCAACAGCCGGGGCGCGACGTGGTGCTGGTGTCCAAAGACATCAACATGCGAATCAAGGCACGGGCGCTCGGGCTGCCGGCCGAGGATTACCTGAACGACATGACGCTGGAAGACGGCGACCTGCTCTACACCGGCGTGCTGCCGCTGCCCGCCGATTTCTGGGACAAGCACGGCAAGAC
>JAYTFR010000081.1:0-4812 GCA_043734125.1 Acidobacteriota bacterium
GCGTACGATGAGCCGAGGCCGCGCGGGGCGGCCGAGACAGACAACGCGAAGTGTTGCCCGCAGGGCGATGTCGCGGGGACGCAGCATCGTCAACATTACCGAAGACGTCCGCAAATACGCCGCCGAGCAAGGCATCGCCGAAGAGGAAGCTCTGAAAAAGGGGATGGACGAGAAGTCGAAAGAGTTCGTCGAGCAAGGCGCAGAGGTCTACTCGAAGACGTAACTCAGGTTTCGGGTACGATCTCCCAAATGTTCTCTCAGATTCCAATGCTAAGGCTTTAGATTTAGATGAGTGATATCAATTCGCTTCCCAAGCTCGAACTTCCTAGGCGCTGGGAGTTGCTAAAACAGAGAGCTGAGGCCGCGAGTATCGACCCGGTTGAGGTAGTTGAACGTGTTGATGAAGCTGCGAATCGTGTCGACCGATTGCTTCAGCGAGTAAGGACGGGAGGTGGCGGATTGTTTGAGGTATTTTACGGCCTATCCGGATCTGGAAAGACAACTTTCCTCAAGACCCTCCCCAAGTTTTTCCAAGGTCTGAACGTCACCACATTTCCAGCAGAGCTGCCGCTCCTAGAGTTGCCAAAATTCATCGAAGGCGCCTACCAGGCTACGGGAGGAAATTCGCGAGTTATCCTCATAGAACGTCGTGACAACCCGAGTGCATCAGATCTGGAACAATCAGAGTCGATGTTCGCAAATCTTCTCGAGACATTTCGCATCCCAAAAGGAATTTCGCTTGTCCTTTGGCCAATTACGAGAGAAGTCGCCGCCAAGGAGATTGCGAAGAAAGCATGGGAAACCGGCCGAGATTCCGTTACCGATCACGAAACACGCGGAATATTCCGGTTCAATGGTCTGCCAAAGGATCGCTTTTTAGAAATTGCGAATTCAACGTCCCGAAGCCTTGCGGGAGATCCGCTTGATGCGTTTGGAATTACGACTGAAGTGGGCATGGATCTGTTGTCCCAATGCGAGACAATCTCTGACTTCTTTGCGAAACTCGATTCCTACGCTGACAAGGCGCGCGCAAACACGTGGTCCATTCTCAAAGAACGCGTTCGCGCTCGGCTTTGGATCGTATTGCCGGGAGATGTTGTAACCGCCGTCGAAGGAACTGTAAAGGCTCTGACGGCTGGAACTCAAAATCGTATTGATTTAGATCTCATCGGCGAATTTCTCGATCAGAAGGATAACAATGCCATTTACATTACTGAATGGCGGAAGCGGCGTAGTGCGGTTGCGCAACTTCTTCGAACAATTGACGTGAGGCTTCTTCCACTTGCGCCTAACGTTGCACTTCATGCGGTGAGAGCGTTTGGGGAGGCCCAGCTCAAAAGTATGCTGAAGCAAGGGTCAACCAATCTGGAACAGGCAAAGAAGGCGATGAAGTCGAGTCGGCTTTACAAGACTATCCTGCGGGAACTGGCTGTTCCTACAGAGCCGTATGCAGGGAGCCGTGAACTAGGTGAAGAAACGTCCGAGGAGTATCGTCGAATCCAAACGGCGGCGGCAAAAAGCGATACTCTTCTCAACAAGGCGTTGGGAAAACTGATTGAAGCTTGCCTACTGGACGATGCATCCACGGCAAAAATGGTGAGCGAGAAGCGCTCGCTTCCCAGAATTGAGCTTCAGCCGGACATTCAGATTGAGATCGGTGCCAACGACTTCATTTGCGTGGAACCAACGTGGCGCACTACCGGCACCCCTGTTGATGGCTCCAAAGCGGCTCAGAACACTTTGACTGAAGCCCACATCAAAAAATACGTCCTCGATAAAGCAGACCAATACATCAAGGCGCTCGGCCTATAGATATGCAGTGACGGCCAGTCGCATAATGGGGTGTGAGGGGGAGATATTGACAATGAAGGGCGGCCCCATGCAGGGCGTTAAGTTAAGGCTCGATGATTTCGGCGTGAATCAGTCCTGAAAGGAGGGCTGCGAGGCTCCTCAGGGCATCGCTGCGTTCAGCGATGAGGAATTCGGTCAACCGAAGCCCGTGTTCCACCTTTCGATATAAAACGCGCTGCCCGGTCAATTCTCCAAAAACTTCGTCCAGTAGTGCACTGCCATTCACGCAGTCGTACCAGGATTCGCTTTGAAATCCCGTTTCCTCATATTCACCAGTAAAGTCAGTGCGACGCTGGGCACACTCGCTAAGTTTACCTTCCACTATCTCGCGGGTGAGTGCCGACTCCCTACCGAGATCAATTTCATTGATGACAGCAGCAATAGCAGATGCATCCAACAAGTAGTTTTCAAACATGCGACGCGGCAGCCACCTTACAAGATTGTTGCCCGCGCGCTCTATTCGCTCCCGCTCAATGTCATCCCTACCGTCTTTGTCGAATACGAATGCAACAGCGGGAGGCAGCAGCGACGCCGAATGGGTGAGTCGGGAGTAGATGTCGAGCACGCGTGACGCCAACCTACTTTCCAAGTCACCCGTCGCAATTACCCCCAATATTTGGATCCCTCCCAGCGACACACCAGCAAGCCCCTTTAGTAACGGTGGAAAACAGACTTCCTCAGTTTTGCCTTCAACCCATAGTATTCTGTCCGCACCAAAAACGTCGCTCAAACGCGCACCTACCTCGACCAAAGAGAGCCTCAGGTCCTGTTCAAGCTTCGGATCTATACGGTCTATGGTTGTTTCGTAGCCCGTTCGTTTTGCAAGTAGGAGTGTATCAGCCCCACCCGCCGTTATGAGAACCGGAGCGTGAGTTGTAATCACGTACTGATGCTGGGAATAATGACGAAGGATCTCGAATAGCTTTCGGACCGCTCCGGGATGCAGGAAACTTTGTGGCTCATCTATGAGGACAAAGCGCGGTGACGTTGACGTCACGACAACGTAGAGCAGTGCGAGAACCTGACCGATTCCAGTCCCGCTTTCGGACAATGGTACCGCGAGGTCGTCACGTTCCGTTGAAATGGGAATGGTCCACACGTCAATGCGGGCAGTTGAGCCGCCAACCATTGGTGCCGTAACTTGTGTGATATGGGGAAAAATTGTCCGGATGTGTCCCATCAACCGGTCATATCTCTGTGTGTTGCTCGCAATTAGTCGATTTAACACTTCAGGTAGATTTGACGCGTCAGGCCGCAAATGCGGGACCCCTGCAGCTGGCGAGCTGCCAACATTCATTCTTTCAGCGCGGAAGCCGTAAATGCGACTCTGGAGATTTGCGCAAACACAGGTTCCAAATGAGGGCGAACCCCCGCTACTGAACCCAATTCTCACTGGGTTGAAACCTGTAGGATAAGATTGATTTTGATAGCTGTGGAAATAGCTAGCGGGGATTGGGTCGGGATCGCCCAAAAGTCTCGCTGTTTGAAGGGAGCCATTGGTCCATTCACCCACGAACGTGCCTCCGTCGGAGAGCGCGCTCTCAAACGTTCGTATGCTCGTGTCTGGATCCGACTGTAGCGTCGGGACCAGAAAGTTGGGTACCTCCCTCAGCGTTTCGCCGATCTCCACACCAGTGAGCAAAAAACTGAGACGTGTCACCGACTGTTGATTTACCGGCGTTGTCGGAACCGGGACAGAGATCGGACTTCGGTGCGGCTTCGATCCGCCCAAAAGGGACAAGGCTTCAAGAATTGCAGTTTTCCCTGCGTCGTTCTTTCCTACAATTAAGTTGAATCCCGGTGTGAGGCTTACGACCCCACTGTTATTAAAGCTCTTATAATTCCTTATTTCAAAACTCGAGATATGCATTCCAGAGCAAGTTGCTTATCCGAAGTTCTAGGCGGGCAGAAGCTTTGTTGCATAACGAAAAAATGGAAAGTACGGCCAAAGCTCAACTGCCGATTGCATTAGATGCAAGCTCGAAATACAAAGGGACAGGTCTTTTGTAGAGAAAATGCTTGAAGGAGGTGCTTGGATTTCGTCTGATTGGGCCATGCGGTTACCTCGCCTGTTGGCTCCGGCGGAATTGCCGGTGGCCTACTACCACTGTCTTTCTAGGGTGGTGAACCGTGATTTTGTGCTCGGGGACCTCGAGCGGGAGAAGTTTGTCGAGCTGCTGCGGCTCTACGAAGCGTTCTGCCAAGTGCGCATCATTACCTACTGCGTGATGAGCAACCATTTTCACGTCCTGCTGGAGGTGCCGCAGCGTCCCCCGAACGCCCAACTCACCGACGAGGAGTTGCTCCAGCAGTTGAAGGCCATCTACAACGCGACCCAGCTGGCCGAGGTCCGCAGTCAGTTGCACCTCTACCGCGCAAACGGTTTGGACGAGGCGGCGGAGGCCTACAAGTTGACCTACCTCGCCCGCATGTGGGACGTCAGCGCGTTCATGAAGCTGGTAAAACAACGCTTCAGCCAGTGGTTCAATCGTGTCCATCGGCGAAAGGGCACGCTATGGGAAGAGCGCTTCAAGAGTGTCTTGGTGGAAGAAGCCGGCGAGGCGATGTCGGCGATGTCGGCCTACATCGACCTGAACCCTGTGCGCGCGGGAATGGTGGCCGATCCCAAGGATTACCGCTGGTGCGGATATGCTGACGCGCTGGCGGGTCGAAAATCCGCCCAAGCCGGTCTGCGCGTGGTGGCGGAAGCGCGGGCGGAGAAGCCCGTGCCACAGTCGCGAGAAGTGTTGAGCTTGTACCGCACGCTTCTGTTTGTGGCGGGCGAGGAGGAGGGCCTGGACGCAGAAACCCGTCAGGCTCTGCGACGTGGGTTCAGTCGCGAACAAATTGATGCAACGTTAGAGGCAGGCGGTCGTCTGGGATGGGGACAAATGTTGCATTGTCGCGTGAGATATTTTTCCGATGGGATGGCTCTCGGGTCGCGCGAGTTTGTGGATCATA
>JAYTFR010000082.1:0-3288 GCA_043734125.1 Acidobacteriota bacterium
CGGCAACGCGTCCGGTTCTCCCAACACTCGCATGGCCACGTATTGCGTGGTCCAATGACCAATGCCGGGAATCTCACGGAGTTGCGCCAGGAAGGCATCGGAGTCGGCGATCCGTTCAAAGCTAATCTGTCCATCGCAAACCGCACGAGCCAGAGCGCGAATCGTCCCCGCCCGCTTCTCGGTCAGACCAAGACCTGCCAGTTTGGCATCAGCAAGAATCTCCGGCGTGGGAAACAGATGTGTGAGGTTCTCCGCATCGTTCCCAGCATCGTTCTCCGCAACTTTCTCCGCAACAAAGATAGGTTGGCCGAAAGACTTTGCGATGCGCCCCGCAAGCACGGTTGCGCCTTTCACAGTGCTTTGCTGGCCGAGAATCGCTCGCACTGTGAGTTCGAAGCCATTCCAGCAACCGGGGAGCCGGAGCCCGGGTTCTGCCTCAATCCGCGTAGCCAACTCGGGGTCCAATCCAAGGCTCTGCTCTATGGCCGCCCAATCCGCATTCAGATCGAACATGCCGCGGATTCGCTCGATGATCAGGTACAGCGAGTGCGGGTCGGCAATCTGCACACGCACCGCAAGGGCATCCTGCCCCTCGTCGAGCGAAACCGCAAAATGGCCGCCGCACCCGTTCAACGAAATGGAGCGGCGATAGCCTTTAAGATCCACCGCTTCGACGCCGGGAGTGGCGCGCGCTGCGAGAAATGCCAACATGCCCTTCCAGTGATACGGCGGGCGGAAACGTAGATGGAAAAGATACTGATTCTGGGGCTGAATCGTCTTCTGCTGTATCAAGCGCCTGAGTTGCGTAGGCGTTCTGTTGTACGTCTTGCGGATGGTGGCATTGAATCTGCGCACGCATCCGAAACCCGATGCGAGGGCAACGTTACTCATGGGCAGCCTGGTTTCATTGATCAGTTTTTTGGCGAAGTGCAGACGGCGAGTCTGCGCAACCGCGCTTGGCGGCGCACCCAAGTGCCGGATAAACAGTCGCCGAAGATGTCGCGAACCCACTCCCAGGCGCTCCGCAAGGCCTTCCATTCCGCCGTCTTCTAAGCCACTCTCCCCGATCAGGCGCAAAGCTCTCGAAACTGTGCTCGAAGTTCCCAACCAGGCCGGAGTTCCAGGCGAACATTCCGGCCGGCAACGCAGACAAGGACGGAACCCAGCTTCCGCCGCCGCAGCAGCCGTCGGAAAGTAACGGACGTTTTTTTCTTTCACAGTCGGTACAGGGCAAATGGAGCGGCAATAGATTCTGGTGCTGAGCACACCAATGAAGAACTTGCCGTCGAAGCGCGGATCGCGCGACAGCCTCGCTCGTGAACATACCTGCCAGTCCAGCGTCATGACCATTGCAAACCTACGGATGAATCGCGACTGCTGCTGCGCGATCGCGTTCCCATCATAGTACGGCGATAGTACGAGGATAGTACGACGCTCCCGCTCCGGATCGACGTTTTCGGACTCCGATCCCGAGTTGCTCGCCGAGGCCAGGGCACGAGGTCCGCAAGCGTCCAATGTGGATGAGTCCATTTCGCTATAGTCACGACTGCGCTGCGTTGTTGGCTTTTGTAGAGCAGGCTTTGCACAGCTGGTGATTCAAATGCGCAGGCAACGCTGATAAACAGCTATCAATCCAGACATCGAACATGGAGGTAGCATGCAACTCAAGGATGCTAGAACAATCGGGGATGCGTCCGCACTTGCCAATCGCTGGTTTTCGCGCAGCCCGCTTGTAAAGTTCTCCGTGCCTCTCCTTCGCATTGCGCTGCTAGTCGCTATCTTCGCTTCGGCGCTCTTGTTTGCCGCAGCCGCGCCACCTGTTGCTCAAGCCGCGAATGAAGATGATATGGACCGTTCCATCAAGCCAGGCGACGACTTCTACCAATACGCCAACGGGGGCTGGCTAAAACGGGTAAAGGCAACGATGCCCACTGGCCAGACGAGCCTTGATACGCGCACAGTCTTGAGAGAGAGAACAAGCCAGCAGGTGCGTGATCTCATGCAAGAGGCAGCCGCGGCCCACGCGCCTAAGGGCAGCATTACCCAGAAAGTTGGCGACTACTACGCCAGCTTTATGGATGAAGACGGCATTGAGGCCAGGAAGCTGACGCCATTGGCCGACGAAATGGCTCTGATTTCTGCGATCACAAATAAGGCGTCGCTCTCCGCCTATCTCGGTACCACTTTGAATAGCGAGGTCGAGGGACTCACCGCGAACGCCGACCATATTTTCGGCTTGTGGATCAACCAGGGCTTTGAAGACGCGGACCACAATGTTGTCCACCTATGGCAAGGCGGTCTGGGGATGCCTGATCGCGACAATTACATTGATCCGTCGCCCAAAATGGCCGATCTACGCGCTCAGTACCAGGCACACATCGCGGCGGTCCTGAAACTGGCGGGCATTGCTGACTCGGAGACCAGAGCGGCGCGTATCTTGTCACTTGAAACCCGAATTGCGCGAGCCTTCTCACCAAACGCCGATGCCGCCGACACCTTCAAGCAGAACAACCCGTGGAAACGCCCGGACTTCAGCGTCAAGGCGCCGGGCATGGATTGGAGCGAGTATTTTAAATCGGCTGGACTTGACCAGCAGGCCGATTTCACCGTGTGGCAGCCGTCGGCCGTGATCGGCGTCTCCGCCTTAGTCGAGAGTGAAAGCCTCGACGTGTGGAAGGACTATCTCAGGCTTCACCTGATCGAACATTATGCGAGCGTCCTGCCCAAGGCTGTGGCTGCCGAACATTTTCGCTTTTACGGCACCATCCTTTCGGGTACGCAGCAGGCGCCGGCCCGCAACGAGGCAGCCGTCGCCGCCACAAACGGAGCCCTGGGCATGGCCGTCGGCCAACTTTATACGCAGCGTTATTTCCCGCCTGAGGCTAAGGCGAAAGCGCAAGCCATGGCCGCGGACCTGATCACCGCCTATCGCACCTGCATTTCAAATCTCACGTGGATGTCACTTCAAACAAAAAAAAAGGCGCTGGCCAAGCTGGCCGCCCTCGAGATACTCATCGGCTACCCCGACAAATGGATCGATTATCCGACGCTTGATGTCATGCGCGGCGACGCCTACGGAAACCTGCGCCGAGCGGAAGCCTACCTTCGTTTGCGCAACTTAGCCAAGTTAAAAGAACCGGTCGATCCGATCGAGTGGCCGATCAATCCGCAAATCCCCGGCGCGGTCATCATGTTTAGCCCCAACGCTGAATTTTTCTCGGCCGCCATTTTGCAGCCGCCATATTTCGACAGCAAGGGCGACTCCGCCTCCAATTACGGATCCGCCGG
>JAYTFR010000083.1:0-79992 GCA_043734125.1 Acidobacteriota bacterium
GAAAATATGGCGGAGAGAGTGGGATTCGAACCCACGTTAGAGTTTCCCCTAAACACGCTTTCCAAGCGTGCGCCTTCAGCCACTCGGCCATCTCTCCGGCGCTTTCAGGAAGCTATTGCGGAAGGGCAGGCTGCGCGCCTGCCTCATTGATTCTATGGTGCTGTGCTCCTGACTGCAACCAACACCGCGCGTTAACCATGAAGGGCGCGAACTCACGCGAAGGGGGAGCAAAAGCACGGTGAAAATCCGACGGGTTGAAACTGGCAACTGGCAGATGCACTTCTGCTAGGAGATCTTCTGTGGGTCTGTGAGGGCGGCCGCAACGGGATGGGCGACGGCTTCCGAGGACGCGGTGTTTTTTGCTTCAGGTGAAGCGGCCTTGGCGGCGGCCGGTTCTGCTTGCTTGACGTCCTGCAGAATCCGATTGTTCAGACAATACAAGGCGAGCTCCAGGCGATCGGCCACACCCAGCTTGTCGTAAACCTTACGCAGGTAATTCTTGACCACCTGTTCGGTCGTCCCAACGCGGATCGCGATTTCTTTGTTCTTCATTCCCTGGGTGACGCAGGAAACGATCAGCGCCTCTTTGGGAGTGAGCTGAACTTTGGTGCGAGTAGTCTGGGGCCGCGTGCCCTGGGTGCGATACGCATCGAGCACCCACCGCATGGCGTGGGGTTCAAGCCAGGCCTGGCCCTCTGCCACTCTGCGCAGGCAGTCCACGAACAGCTCGGAGTCGATTTCGCGCGAGACGACAGCGTGAGCGCCACGCCGCACCAGTTCCAGGGTCAGTTCCTGGTCGGGCATTTCGGTGACGGCAACCACGCGCAGGCCGGCGGCCTGTTTGGCAATGTCCTGAACTGCATCTGCCGGGCGCTCGGCGAGAGCGGCTTCGAAAATTAAAATTTCGGCGCTGAATTTTTTGGCCGCCGCAACCGCCTGATCCAGCGTTTCGGCCTGGCCGACGACGCGAATGTCGTCTTCGACGGCAAAAATCTTTCGCAGCCCGGCGCGGAAAATGGCCTGCGAGTCGGCCACAATCACACGAATAAATTGTTCGCGGTTCTCCATGGATGGAGGGGCCAAACCCGGTTCTCCCGTACTCATTGCTGGACTCGCCATGTGCTAACAGCCGTCCTTAACGGCGTTCAAAACGGTACTCGTCGATCACCACGCCAACGCCGCAGCGCCCGCCATCTTTTTCTGCGCGCACTACACGGCCGTGGCATTGCACTTTTACGTCGGCATCGGCATTGACCACTTCAGCGGGAATCGAGATCGTGAATTCCACCTTCGATCCCACCGGCATGTCCGCGTCGTGATGAAACAGCAATCCGTTGGCGGAAATGTTGTCGGTCTCCGAATCGCTCTCACCCGTTTGTGACTTGATGTGGATGGGAAGCTTTACCGGGAAGCGCGCTGCGCTCTGCACTTCTGCATAGCGCGACTGAACCGCTTTGGCAGCGCCTGTCGAGTTGGACGAATCTTTTGACATCAATTGGCAGGGTACACTCGAAAATCGGCCCACGAAAGTTACCGAAGTCATTGGCCTTTGAGTTGTAAGTACTTGTAGTACATGCACTTGCGGGTATGCCGGTAAGGGGCCCTACAGTTGCCACAATTACGGCGTTTTTCAGGAATTCGGAGCTCGGTTCACCACCGGTTTGTCGAGTTGCAGTAAACTTCCCGCGAGGAACTGGAAGGATGCGATCACCCGGCGACACGCTTGTGACTCCGCAGCAAAGCGGACGAGTGCGCCGCCGCGGTGGCTGCCTCGGCTGCCTCTGGCAGATTCCGCTCATCCTTGCGCTAGGGATCGTTTTGGTCGTTGCCATCAATTGCGTTTTTGCGCCGTGGGCTTTTTATTTAGGCGGAAACTTTCACATCCTGCCGTACTGGCAGGGATGGGGCAAACTGCATGCCAAAAGCGGCGACTACGTTATGTACATCCGCATTCATCCAACCTCGCGCGGCAGCAGGATGTACCTGGAGACTAATTTGACCGGCAATGCTTACATCTGCACGCCGCGCGGCGAGCAGTTTCGAATGCACATGGGTGGAGGCATGAGGAAGCATTTGAATCTTCCCACTGATGGCGAAAAGATCCACCTCTACATGCACAACTGGCCATGGAATGGAAGTTTCATCGCCGACCATAGACCCAGCCTGGAATTGGAAGGTCACTGGCAGAATCCCGATCTGGTAATGGATGACGACGCCAGCATTCAGCGGGCCTTCCAACCGGATGGCAGCGTGTACCCCGGCCACGATCCCAACCATCCTTATAACGGCGAGATAGTTCCGGTAACGTTCCACCCAGGATCGTATTCGGATTTCAAGGAAGCGTGTAAGGCGCGGTAGGGATCAGGCGGCGGCTATCGATGTCTTCGCGACTGAGGCGCAAGGTGCGATTTCGCTTCTCGCGTAATCTGAGCATCGGCCTCTCCACAACGTAATAGGAGGCGATGGCACAAGCTAAGGCGGCTAAAACCCAATAGCCAGAGCGCATTTGGGGATTGGCACAGAAAGGCTCTTGCCAAAGGTACAGGCTATAGCTGATCTGTCCCAACCAGACGACGGGCTTCCAGTTGAGGACGAGGTAAGGTGTTTGCACAACGTGAAGCACCACGCCGGCGATGGCAAAGCAATACAACGGACGGAATAAAAATAGAGCCAGAAGAGTTTGCCATGGAGTCCGTGCGGGAAAGACTTGCACGGCCAGGACGACGCCGAGTAGCAACACGAACCAGCGGGCGCCGACTCTGGGTAGACGGTCTCCCAACATCGCCAGCATGCATCCCGCGGCGAGAGCATCCGCAACCGCCGGGAAGGCCCAACGCCCCCAGCCTATTTTGTAATGAATCATGGCGGCGTTCCAGAATGGCGCAATGAAAATGAAGCTCGCGACAATGGCTACCCGATGCCGGTGCCAACGTTTAAGTACGCTCGGCCAGAGCAGGTAAAACTGTTCTTCAATACTCAACGACCAAAGATGTCCGAATAGCCACGGTCTGGCCAAATCGTAATTTGCCACGTAAAAGACGGCCGCCGCAATGTGGTACCAGCGGAATTGAGGCCAAAAGAAAATTGCTACAGCGGCTACAAAGACGAGCGCCGCTGGAAAGATGCGATAGGCGCGGCGAATGTAAAACTCCCGCAGACTGATGGTAGAGGTAAGTTCGTGCTCATACAGCAGAATGGTAGTGATCAGATAGCCGGAAATTACGAAAAAGACGTTCACGCCGAGAGCCGCAAAATAGTAGAAGAATCGCGGCGCATGTCCACTCTTCGACAGGTGCGAGAGAATTACGAACGCAACCGAAATCGCCCGCAGGCCATCGAGCGATGGAATACGCTTCATCTCTGAATCGTAATCTGGCGGCCTGTGGACTTTGATTAACTGACCGGGCACATCCGCGAACTATGACGGGACCCGCAGAGCCAGCTGTTACCCGAGGCCAACCGGCTAGTTCGAGGCTTTCGCTATAATTCCTATGCCCGATCTGCGCGGACGTTTCTCATGCCCATCCCCACTGCTTTTCACGAACGCACCTTCCCGCTGTGCCAGAGCCTTAATTACCGCGAGTGGGCGGGGTACTACACCGTTAGCGCCTACGAAGTGCATCATGAGCACGAGTACAACGCTATCCGCAACGCCGCCGCGCTCATCGACATCACCCCGCTGTTCAAGTACCTGATCACCGGGCGCGACGCTACTAAACTGGTGAATCGCGTTATCACCCGGGACATAAACAAGGTCGCGGAGGGCCAGATGATCTACTGCTGCTGGTGCGACGAGCAGGGCAAAGTCATAGATGACGGCACCATCACGCGGCTGACCGAAAATACTTACCGCTGGACAGCCGCGGAACCCAACCTTCGTTGGTTTCATCAAAGCGCCTTCGGCATGTCGGCGCAGATTGAAGACATTTCAGAGCGCACGGCCGCACTGGCGCTGCAGGGGCCGACGTCAGCGCGACTGCTGAAGACGGTCGCTGATGCGGATATTACCAATCTGAAATATTTCCGCATGATGCCAGGTAAGATCGCCGGCATTCCCGTGGACATCTCCCGCACCGGCTATACCGGCGACCTCGGCTACGAAATCTGGGTGGAGTGGAAAGACGCGGTCAAAGTCTGGGATGCGATCGCCGGCGCTGGACGCCAGTTTGATCTGCATCCTACCGGCATGCTGGCGCTCGACGTGGCGCGCATCGAAGCCGGATTGCTGCTGGCCGACGTGGACTATGCCAGCTCGCGCAAAGCGCTGATCCCATCGCAGAAGTTTTCGCCCTACGAACTGGGCTTCGGACGCATGGTGCATCTGGAAAAAGAAAACTTCATTGGGCGCTTGGCGCTGGAGAAGGACCACAAAAACGGTGTTGCCCGCCAACTGGTCGGGCTCGAACTCGACTGGAACGAAATCGAAGCGCTTTACGAAAGGCGGGGGCTCACTCCCTCAGCGCCCAGCCAGGCATCGCGGGTGCACGTTCCGGTTTACTCGGGAAATCGGCTGGCGGGAAAGGCAACGTCAACTACGTGGTCGCCGGTGTTAAAGAAGATGATTGCGTTGGCCAGCGTAGAGACGGCTTACTCCAACCTCGGCACGAAGTTAGAAATGGAAATCACGGTCGAGGCGGTGCGCGAGAAAGCAGCCGCGACGGTGGCGAAGCTTCCGTTCTTCAATCCTGCGCGTAAAACCGCGATTCCAGTGTAAGTAGAGCCATGGTTTCCGTGGGGAACGCACGGAGACCGGGTTAGTCAAACAAATCTCTCGCAAGCCAGTATCCATGTTATGATTCCGGCGTTATGCGCCGCCACCCGCGTCTCTTACTCACCCTGCTCCTGGTCTTTATCTTTATCTTTATCTTTGCCGCCGTCCTCGCTTTCGCCGGAGACGACGACGAGAACAAGCCTGCCCCTCACTTCCGCGCCAAGACGACCACAGGCGAGGCGTTCAACAACGACTCCGTCAAAGGCAAAGTGGTGCTGCTCGAGTTCTGGACCACTTGGTGCAAGTATTGCCATCAGGAAGAACAGCTGGTTGAGCAGATCAACCGGGAGTTGTCCGGCAAGGGGCTCATCGTGCTGGCAATCGATGTTGCTGAATCTAAGAAGACGGTGAAGAAGTACTTGGATCAGCATCCGCGCGAATGCCGGATTGTGCTCACGGAAGATACCAATCTGGCGGCCATGTATCAGGCCAACGAGTATCCCATTTATGTCGTCATCGATCGCGACGGCAATATCACAGCCGAGCAGTATGGCGCTGCGGGCGAGCGCGCGTTGCGCCGAATGCTGGCGCGGGCGGGACTGAAGTCAGAAACCGAGGAGACGCAAGAGCGGTAGGGTAGCTCAGAGCGGGCGTGGACGCCCGCCGCTACACGAACCGTTTCACCCCGGCCACCTATCGCTTGTCGCAAATTTCATGGCGCTTCTGCGCTCCATCTGAACTCTTGCGGTCGTAGTCCCGCGTCATGGATTTGCCATCACTCGAGATCGTCAAGCGCCCACTGTCAGCGCCCTGTGCGCCCGCGGACTCGAACACGAGCGACGATCCGTCCCAATGCACTTTCATTTCGTTGCCATGCGAGTCGGTGGCCGGCTTGCCGTCGGTGGTGAAAGTTTCAGTTTCGGAAAAGTCTTCTCCCCCGGCGGTACCGGTTGCCGTGTACCTCAATACCGGATCCTTGTGATCGACCTGCACCACCAGCTTGGTTAGGGGCGCTCCGTCGAGGTTGGACTTCTCCACGTTCAGTTCCCAGGTGCCGCTAAAGTTCGGTTTTTCCTGCGCCGAAAGTGCCAACGCGGAAAGACTAAGGGCTAAACCGAAAAACAGCTTCAATAGGGGTTTCATACGTGTTGGATACGCGGGTGAACGGGCTTTTGTTCCGACGGTGCGGAAGAATCAGAGGGGAGTCCCACCCTTCGGTAGCAAAAGGTGGGTCCGATACGCAAACAATACAACTCAAGCCTTCTTGAGCATGCGGCTTATCCAGATCAGGATAACTGCGCCAATGATCGCCACAATGATGGTTCCGATAAGGCCTCCCGCATGGACGCCCAGAAGACCCATCACCCAGCCGCCAACTATGGCGCCGGCAATGCCCAGAACGATGTCCATTACTACGCCGTAACCGCCGCCTTTCATGAGCTTGCCTGCCACCAGTCCTGCGATCAGACCGACCACGATCCACCAGACCAAACCTGAAACCATAACGGCCTCCTGTGCTCCTGGGATCCGCCCCCGTACGCGCGTTTATGCACGAGGGCGGGGCGACCCTCGCGGGCCGCTTTTTGAGAGCGCGGCAATTCTACACGCATATCGGGTAGGGTGTGGGTTGTTGGAAATCCTAAAGAGGCCTGTAGCCGTGGCGCTCGAAACCGAGCATCTCGACTTGCGTTCGGGGCTATACTTGCCGGGTCAAGCGGGCACCCGTCCGCAGTTCGATCACAAGGAGGATTTCCATGTTGAAATTCAGCGAGTCCGTCGAGGTCATTCTGAAGCAGAAGCCGGGCAATCTTTGGACGATTTCCCCCGAACAGTCAGTCTATGAAGCCATCAGCGAAATGGCGGACAAACAAGTCGGCGCATTGATGGTCATTTCCGACGGAACGCTTGTAGGCATACTTTCGGAGCGCGACTACGCCCGTAAAGTCATCCTGCAGGGGCGGTCGTCGAAAGACACTCCGGTCAGCGAAATCATGACCAGTCCTGTAATCTGCGTCACGCCGGCGAACACGCTGGATGAATGCATGGCGCTAATGACGGCGCATCACATCCGCCACCTGCCGGTGATGAAAGGGCAGCAAGTAGTCGGCGTCGTTTCCATCGGCGATATGGTGAAGTGGATTATGTCTGCGCAGGAAGCGACCATCCGCCACTTGGAGCACTATATTTCGGGCACACCTTCAGACTTAATGCCCAGTTCCCAGGGACGCAGCTAGAACGTTGGCCGACGCAGCGCGCCGGTGAGAAGGTCATTTGCGTGCGAAAGTGCGTCCCCACCCTTCGATTGCGGAGGGTGGGGATTTCCATCAGCCTTGCGGCCCCGGGGATCCCGTTACTTCGTGCAGGACTCGCTGACCATCTGGAGATCGGTGACCTTCAGATGTCCGTGCTCATTGTTGCCTTTCTTCACGCCCGTATCGTGGGCCATGTCTTTGGCGTCTTCCTTCATGTTGTGCGCGGTCGCGTGCGAGACGACGCCGGTCACGGTGACCATATGTCCAACATGTGGGGATAACTTGTGATTGCTACTCTTCACTTCCCAAGTGCTGCCGTCTTCTCCGGTCAGGTTAAATTCTTTGGCGCTGTCGCCCCGCGACAGGCAGCCGGTAATCGTCCGCGTATCGGATTTATCCTTGTCTTCCGCCGCTACCCACAGGGACGCCATACAAACCAGAGCCAGGACCATCATTAACTTCTTCATGTAGTTCTCCTTAGGTCTTTTTTGACCGGGGATACGATGGCCGTGGGTGGTCAGGGGTTGCAAATGAGAAGGGCAGGGGAGGGCGAGCACCCGCCCCAAGGGTCTCCGCTCCACACTCACTCGGTTCTCCCGGCAGCCGCTAAGGAGCCCCGGCCCCTACGCGCGCTATTTCTTGCTGCTGTCGGGTTCGGGGGCCGCCAATTCGATGCGCCAGACCGGCGTGTCCTGAGACAACTGGCCTTCGAACTCGATAAAGGTGGGCGCCTCGCTTTTCAGAATCCAAAGGTGGACATCCGGAGGCTCCTTGCCTAGCACCGATGCGACCACTCCCGGCGCACCCGGTACTTTGACGTGCACGATGTAGTGTTGCGCTTTGTAGTTGCGCCCTCCCCACTCCACATCTTTTTCTGGCCCTGGCCTGATCTGAAATTTGACGATCCGCGGCTTGTCGGAAGCCGCCACGAACGACAATTCTGTCTCGATCGACGGGTTCAGGTTCTTCGCAATCGTGAACAGCAGCCCATTGGCGAGGTCGTTCGGCAGGTCCAGGTGTTTTGTGATCGACTTGTATTTATCTTTGTCTTTGTCTTTGTCCTTGTCCTTGCCTTTGTCGTCTTTGTCTTTGCTCTTCTCCGCAGTTCGCACCGTAATTTTGCCGGATCGTGCATCGATCCAGCTCTCACTGTCCTGCTTGAATGCTGGACCTTTTTGAGTCACTTGATCACTGACCAGGCGAAAAACCCCTTTCTGAGTGAACTTCGTGATCTCTCGATAGGAGGATCCGTCGCGGAAACGAAAGGTGAGGTCCGACATGATGATCGGGTCATTTGGCTTGACCACCTGCCGCAACTCTCCATGGGCGAGGATTTCGCCCTGCGTGTTGCGTAGGACCAGGAACCCAAACGTTACGCCTTCCAGATGCCGAACCGGGACAGGCTCGGCTGAGAGGCGCATAACCATTGCCAGCATTGCCAGAAGGAGCAGCGGGATTATCGACGTCCGAAGTAGGCGCATAAGTCTCTAGGATGCTGGACGGCCGAAAACGTAGCCTCGAAGGCCGTGCGAGGCTTGGCAGGCCGAGGCAGGGCGGGGACGTCGCCGTGTGCGTTCCATGCTTCTGGCATTGGTGATAACCCCTCTGAGCTTCGCCGCAAAGGCTCGTATCAGGGCACGGCTTCAGCCGTGCCGCACGAGCCGAAAAAGATTGGGGCTTCAGCCCCTGAGGTACCTCAGCGGGCCAAGGCCGATCATTTCTCGTTGTGAAATGCAAGGCTGGAAGCCCCGATCCATCGAAGTCGCCAAGCCAACAGCCCGGGACGCCAGCTTCGCCCGAAGAGCCGACCGAGAGTACTCCAGGACTTTAGCCCTGGGGGGCAGGGAGATACGACCTGCGCGACGCCATCAGACTGAGCATTGCGCAGCCCGCCGGATTCAGCTGCGGTCGGGTAAAGCCGTTTTGGCGATCTTGCGGCTATTAATTAGCGCGAACGCAGCTCCGCACAAAAGCACCACACCAAAGATAATCATGTAAACCGAAAGGAAATGTGATTCCGAATACAGTCCGAACCCGAGATGTTGCCGCCATCAGCGTGAGCATGACGGCACTTCGAAAGTGCGGTTTCGGAGCGAAAGCGATGAGCTTCTTGTTCCTCTCCACCAGGGCATGGACGGCTTTGACCTCACCCGCGCATGCTTCGCTGCATGCCAGGCCAACTCCGCTGTCTCTGGCGCACTGCGGACACACGCCGCGAAAACAATGCTTGCAGCTGCCAACGGCTTCATTCTCTGGATGGTTAAAGCACTTCACAATTCGCATCCCTCGCGCCACACACTCTAACGCAATTTCGGGGCTGGGCGAAGCCAATAATTACGGCCGAAGTGGGACAGGTGGCAGCGTACTGCCTGCCCTGGGCGCCAACACAACATCGCTCTGATTTTGTCATTCGGAGCGAAGTCGAGCAATCCGCATTTGGGACTTGCGGTTTTGGGTGGAGCAGGCCTTCAGGCCTGCATAAAAACCTGCTCTAACATTTGGGCTTCAGCCCAGAGGTACCCAGCGGCTAAAGCCGATCATTTTTCATTTGTGAATGCAGGGCTGGAAGCCCTGCTCCACCCTAAGTCCGTTAACCGAACAGCCCGGGGACGGCACTCGACCCCGAAGGGACGACCGAGTGAAGCCCAAGACTTTAGTCTTGGGCGAGATGGAGATTTGATCTACGCTAGGCCGTCAGGCGCAGGAGGCCCCGAACGGCCTTGCACCCGCGAAGTGAGTCACGTCCGCTTCGAAACCCGTAACGGATGCAGCATCCTAAGCTCGTGGTACCATGTCTCGAAAAGCGCGAGACATAAGCACCCACTTCTTAGGAAGGCTTAGACCCGGGGCACCCGGCAGGGTGGTACTACGCATCCCCCGCGAGGGCGTGGAGTTTCTCAACGAGGTTTTGTACCAAGGAATCTAAGGGCCCTCGGCGACTCTGATTGACCGCGTTGGCGGGGTCAGATGCGACGAGGCTCGCAACCTTAGACTTCAGCTCAGTCTCAATCCTGTCGTCCCACAGCTTCCCTGCTTCCTTGAAAGCCTCAGCCATTCGGTCTGACCACTTCTTTCTTCCACGAAATCGCGGAGAATCGAGGGAGACTTTGTAGGAATTCCAAACCAGGGTTTTATAAAAAGATACATCGTATAGGTCTTCGATTTCGGAGTCGTTCATGCCCAATACAGATGCGAAGCCAACATCAGCGACATCCACGAGGCCCTCCGTTCTTGCTTTTTCGAAACTCTTCCTGCCGCAATCATCGTGGTCCAAGAAGCAATGGCAGGTGCACAGGAGTGCGTCACGCACAAGCCCGAGACTGTAGGCAAGATTTGTGCCTCCCCCCAGCGCCTCTATTGCCAACCGCCCGCTGTTTAGTGATGCGAGCAACGTCTCCCCGGAGTTTCGGAGGAAGGCATTGATCGCGATTCGATCATCGTCGCCCTCGACGACCAATACCAACTCAGCATGCCTGAGATTATCTGTGATCCTAACGCCGAGCATTGAGCGTATTTGCTCAATCGATTTGGCAGGGACCGCCTTGTTCTTGTTTACTAATACATTAGAAGAGACATTCGAGCGATCGACGAACAGTGGCGAGTGGGTTGTAATAACGATTTGGTACTTTTCTGCGAGCTCTCGAAACACCTTGCGCAGGGCATGCATTGCGCTCGGATGTAGGTGCGATTCAGGTTCCTCGATCGCGATCACGAAGTGTTTTCCTGACGCGCTGCTCTCGGATGCGTGCCGCATTAATGCAATAGCTGCCAAGCTTTGTACTCCGTCCCCCTTATATTCCAACTCCGTGGGCGTGCCATCATCGACGATCATCTTTGCGGAACGCCTGAGTGCCTCAAATCTGCGCTCGGATCTGATCTCAAATTGAACGTTCTTAATTGCAGGAAGAAAACCGACGAGGGTACTTCTCATGCTCCTCGACAGGTTGTCCAAAACAGGTTGCTGAATTTCCTGGATCTTTTTGAGCGCCTCCTGGTACTCAGGGGCGGACTCCACAGAAGCAAGCTCCTTCTCAATAAGCGAGTCTACGACTCGTTGCGCGGACTTCGCGGTCCTGATTGCGGGAATGTACTGAAATTCGATTCTCTTGGCGACAAAGTGCGCTATTAAAGCTGACTTCTGTGACAACTTTTTTGCCCCCGGGCCTTTCTTGTGAACCGTAACCTCGACGCTGTTAGTGCCAAACTCAAATTGAATAGGGAGAGTTCCATTCAAATTGCTCTTTATATCTTGCCGAAAGTCTTCGATCTCCTTCTGGTCGAGCTCAAACTCGAGTACAAAGATGGACTTGCCTTCTTTCTGCGAACGCTGCAAAGGAATGGGAAAATCCTTAGCCCAATCGTACCCGGATCGGTGCAGAATGAAACGTGGCCTAAAAAGAGATCCGAACCGGAGGTGCCCTGTAGGTCCCACACCTTCGGTAAGGGTTTTCATTGCTATTACCAGGGCACGTAGGACATTCGATTTCCCTTCATTGTTCGGGCCCACAAGGACTGTGGATTGACCGACCTCAATTCTATTTGCCTTGGTAATGCTCCTATAGTTCTGGACAGAGAAAGCAACGAGCTTCATTTCGCCACCCTTTTAAGCCGCAATTGGAAACAAAAAAGGGAACCACGGCGTGCCGTGGCCCCCTTCGCGGTACGTCTTGCCCTCTTAACCTCAGCGGCTAAAGCCGCTCAGGCGTCGTTGTCGTTTCGGCACGTCCAAACACGTGCCCTGATACAAACCTCTTGCCGGACAGGAATGTCCGGCTCACACCGCCTAACCTAGCTGCACCCGCTGGTACTGCCGCAGCTCATGCACTTGTAGCAGCTGCCGTTTCTTACCATTATCGAGCCGCAGACGTGGCAGCTGGGGGCGTCGCCGAGGTCGATCATTCCGGCGAGGGCGTCGGCGGGATGAAGAGGACCCGTCGTTCGTCCTTGGTCGTTGGTCGTTGCCAAAGGCGCCGAACCAACGCCAGAATCCGCAGGGCCGGGTACATCCCCCACTGAGGGCTGATGGCTGACGCCTGCCAGCCTTGGTCTGAGGTTGTCGAACAGCATCTGCTGCTGTCCGGTCAGGAAGCGCAGTTGCAGCCAGCGGAAAATGTAGTCCATGATCGACTTGGCAAAGCCGATGTCGGTGTTGTTGGTCCAGCCGCTGGGCTCGAAGCGGGTGTGCGCAAACTTTTCGCAAAGCAGCTTCAGCGGGACGCCGTGCTGCAGAGCCAGCGAAGCCGCGCAAGCAAAGCTGTCCATCAGGCCGCTGACGGTCGAGCCTTCCTTCGCCATGGTGATGAAGAGTTCGCCGGGGCTGCCGTCCTGGTAGAGGCCGACGGTGATGTAGCCTTCGTGGCCGCCTACGTTGAACTTGTGCGTGATCGACATGCGCTCGTCGTCGAGCCGATGGCGGATGGCGCGCGGCGGAGCGTGCATGTTCTGCTCTTCTATGACGGCCTGCGCGGCGCGGCCTGCGTCCTCCTTCTTCGAAAGCGCAGTGGAACTTCCGGCAGCTGAAAGCGGCTGCGATTTTTTGCATCCATCGCGATACACGGCGACTGCTTTCAGTCCCAGTTTCCAAGCCTGAAGGTAGGCTTCCATGATGTCATCGATGGACGCGAGTTCAGGCAGATTGACCGTCTTCGAAATCGCGCCGGAGATGAATGGCTGCGCCGCGGCCATCATCTTCAAATGTCCCATGTAGGCAATGGAGCGCGTGCCCTTGGCGGGCTTGAATGAGCAGTCGAACACGGGCAGATGCTCGTCCTTGACCATGGGCGCGCCTTCAATGGTTCCGGTTGCGTCAATGTAGCTGACGATGGCGTCAGTCTGATCGTGGGTGTAGCCGAGCTTGAACAGCGCGGTCGGGACGGTGTTGTTCACGATCTTGATCATGCCGCCGCCGACCAGCTTTTTGTACTTCACCAGCGCCAGGTCAGGCTCGATGCCGGTGGTGTCGCAATCCATAAAGAAGCCGATGGTGCCGGTGGGCGCGAGCACGGTGACCTGCGAATTGCGATAGCCGTGCTTCTCGCCGGAGGCGAGGGCTTCGTCCCAACAGGCTTTGGATCCCTCGATGAGCGCGGTGGGAACGTTGGTCTTATTGATGTTGTTTACCGAAGCCCGGTGCATGCGAATGACGTCGAGGAACGGCTCGCGATTGATATAGAAGCCAGGGCAAGCGCCGCCGGGCATGGTTGCCGAGCTTTGCTCGGCAGGACGGACGAGGGCGTCCGTCCCCACGTGGCCTGAAGTGAAGCCGAGGTTGGTATCGCCAAGGCCCTTCTTGGTTGGCTCGGTTGCGGGAACCAGCGCGGGACAGGTTTGCGCGATGCGACTCGACTGCAGATAAGCCTCGCCGCACATGATTGCGGTGACACAGGCGGCGTAATCGCGGCCACCATCGGAATCGTAGGGCAGGCCGCACGCCATCAGCAGCGCACCGAGGTTGGCGTAGCCCAAGCCCAGCGGACGGTAATCATGCGAATTCTTCATGATCATTTCCGTCGGATAGCCGGCATTATCCACCAGGATTTCCTGCGCCGTGATCAGAATGTCCACAGCGTGGCGATAGGATTCAACGTCAAACGTGCCGTTGGGCGCGAACTTCAGCAGGTTCAAGCTGGCAAGGTTGCAAGCCGAATCGTCAAGGAACATGTATTCCGAGCAAGGGTTGGACGCATTGATGCGCGCCGTGTTCTTTGATGTGTGCCAGCGATTGATGGTGGTGTCGTACTGCATGCCAGGATCGCCGCAGCGCCAGGTGGCGTCGGAAATCTTGTAGAGCAGGTCTTTGGCTTTGAAGGTCTGGATGGGGCGGCCGTCTTTTACGGCGCGAGTGGAGAAGTCGGTGTCGCGCAGCACGGCGTACATAAAGTCGTCGGTCACGCGCACCGAGTTGTTGGCGTTCTGGAAGAAGATTGAGGAGTAAGCCTCGGAATCAGGAGAAGACCCGTCGTATCCGGCGGCAACCAGCGTGTGTGCCTTGGCTTCTTCTTTGGATTTGCACTCGATGAAATCGACGATATCGGGATGGTCGATGTTCAGGATGACCATTTTGGCGGCGCGGCGAGTCTTTCCGCCCGACTTAATCACGCCGGCGAATGCGTCAAAGCCCTTCATGAAGCTGAGGGGACCGCTGGCAGTGCCGCCGCCGCTCAGGGTTTCATTCGACGAACGCAGCGGAGAAAGGTTGGTGCCGGTGCCTGATCCCCACTTGAACAGCATGCCTTCCGTCTTGGCCAGAGTAAGAATAGAGTCGAGCGAATCGTGCACCGAGTTGATGAAGCAGGCCGAGCACTGCGGGCGCGTGTATCCGGTAACCCCGAATTCGACGCGGCCGACCGCCGGGTTCCAGTGCCAGCTCTGGCCATCAGAGTGGGGCTCGATGCGATCGCAGCCTACATTGAACCATACCGGCGAATTGAACGCTGCGTACTGGCGAATGAGCATATGTACAAGCTCGTCGTGGAAAGTGGCGCCGTCTTCAGGAGTGCGGAAGTAGCCCTGGTTCATGCCCCAGTCGCGAATGGTTTCAGCAACGCGGGTGACCAGCTGGCGGACGCCGGTTTCGCGCTGGGCAGTGCCGACCTCGCCGTGCAGATACTTCGACGCCACGATGTTGGTCGCCGTCATCGACCAGTCTTTGGGGACCTCGACGTCTTTTTGCTCGAAGATGATTCCGCCCTTCGAGTCGGTGATTTGCGCCAGGCGTTTTTCCCATTCAATTTCGTCGTACGGAGAGATGCCCGCCTTGGTAAAAAATCGGCGGAAGGAGAGGCCAGAGGTCTTGGTCGACTTGGAAGTTGAAGCGACGGGGTTGGAAGTGGTGGTTGCGGAAGTGGTTTGAGTCTGGATCTCGGCCATGGCTGTCTCTCCTGAAGCTGATCTATTAATTGCTGCCGGATCTGCGTCCGGTTGGTGGTGCCTCGCCAAATCTTCCAAGGCCTTTGAATCGTACGAAGACGCTCACTTCGGCACGCTTAAAAGACGTAGCCTGACACGAAGCTCGCGATGCCTCGCACGGCATCAGAAAGCCGAAAATCTGCGGGGACGGCTCGGAATCACCTCCGACCCAGAAGCCATCCCTTTCCCAACGATATAGCCGTGTGGCGGAGCAAAACGGCCGTGCGCTAGTAGAACCTGATTTCCCGGTTTTTGAAGCGGCGGCTGAAAAACTATGCCTCTGGGATGACAACAATAATGCTGCATATAGGGCCTGTCAACAACTAATCGCTATATATTGTATCGCCTTGAATCTACTGTGTGAACGTCTGGTTAATGGCTGATTTTCCACAAATGGCTGGAAATACTGGTAATTTCGTTCTTTCAGAGCGTAAATTAGCGGGTCACCCGACCGGTTGGACGCCCTACACGAAGGGCGTAGGTTCCTCGCTCGCAAAGCGTTATCGGCGGGACTCAACTCTTTGGACAACGGGCCATTTTCCCGGCTTAATTTTCTGGCTGGAATTTCTTGTGCGGTGATGTGAATGTACGCGGGCAAGAGGGGAAGGGTCAATTCTCAAAGGAGTCGGAAAGCAATTTTCCTGTGCAGAATGGGGGCGAAATCTTTCCGAGGCGGCTGTTCATGAAATCCAGCCACCGGCAAGGGGTTTACCGGGAGGGGAGTTGCCCGAGCAGGGAATCGCTCAGTGGGCGAAAAACATTCGCCCCGTTATCCACAGGTCAAGCACAGGAGCAATCGCAATCAGCCGTCAAGCTATCAGCAATCAGGAAACCTAGCTCTCTGGTGGAGTTATTCCGAGGACTGGGCGACAGGGCTGTTGTGAATGTCGAACCAAGCTATGATTCGCTGCTCGAATTCCTGCGGAGCCACTGAGATCGCGCCGCAATGGTCCGCTCCGGGAACCTTCCACAAGATGACGTTGGGGCTTCGCGACTGGATACGGAGGGAATGCCCGAGGGAAATATTGCTGTCGACAATCTCGTGAATCAGAAACACTGGAACTCGCGAATGAGCCACGGCATCCTCCGGGGAAACCTGCGTCAGGTCCAGGTGATACCGGATCCGTGCGAATAGCAATGCGACCTCTACTACCGGGCGAAGAAGTGTTCGTCCGACCCAGGGTCCGCTGCCAACTCTTTGCCCCATGCGGTCGTAAGCGATTTCGCGGAAGGTGGAAAATGAAGATTCGGCCACAACAGCGCAGAAGTTCGGCTCGGCCGAAAGGGATTGCAAGAGTTGAGCCGCTCCCATCGACTCTCCGACCCCGTAAATGCAGCGCGCGTGAGTTGTGTGATCGAGCCACTCAAACCAGCGGCGAATGTCGTCGCGTTCGACCAGTCCGTAGGTAGGGAGTTCGCCTCCGCTCATGCCGTGAGCGCGGGCGTCGGGCATGAGCACACCGTAGCCGTGAGCAAGTAGTATCTGCGCGTAGCCGACAGTCCCCAGCCGATTGTCGCCGAGCCCGTGAAGCAGGATGACGGCATCGCCGTTACCGCGCGGCGGTCGGATGAACCAGGCCCGCAACGCGGCGTGGTCTTGAGCGTCAATTTCCACGTCCGCGAGTTGAGCATTCCTACCTGACGCAATCTTCTGGATCTCGGCTTCCGCTCCGGCGGGCAGAGGGCGGCGGTACGGGTGCACAGTTACATCCGCAAGGAAGACGCCTACGGCGGCGCAGAAAAGGAGATAGATCGAGACTATCCAAGCGAGAAGTCGTAGAGGGCGGAACATTTATCTGGATATACGTCATGAAGGGCTGGATCGTTCAGTCCAAGATAGCCTTCGATGGTGTGCCCGAATGGAGTTTGCCCTTGTGTCCGAACCGTTCCTGAGTTAGAAAGGCGTCGTCGAGATGCAGACTATGAAGTACGTGACGAATGCCCTTTCCGCAGTGAGCGCGATCTTCCTGACTGAGTTTATTCTCGCGCTCTGGTGGATGCTTCGAAACGCGAATTCGGAGAAAGCGACCGGAATAGGAGTGATTGCCTGGGGGTTTCTGGGGAGTTTCGTGTCGCCCTTGTTTTGGTTCCTGGCAATACTGTTCTTCGTGCTCTTCTTCTACGCCAGCAAACTCCAGAGCAACGCGCTTCGCGCTTTGTTGTTCTGGACACCGACTGTCTTTTGTTCAAGCGTCGGGATTCTCTTTCTGGGAATGCTTGTCTACCTCTTTTTGCGGTTCCGACCGCCGCATTAACTGCACGTAAATTCTGCGCCGCAGAGCCGAGGGCGGCTGTGCTTACGCCATTTCTTGCGGGGGCTGCGGTCCCGATGCGGTGCGGGTTGGAAAGATGCCAGAGCGAAAGCGAGTGAGGTTGAGAGGCGGGCAACGGCGCCCGCCCCGCACGTCTGTGCTGAAACGCTACTTGCCGGACTTGAACGCTTCGTAGCGACGGTTCACTTCGTCCCAGTTCACCACGTTCCACCATGCGGCCAGGTATTCCGGACGACGGTTGTTGTATTTCAGGTAGTAGGCGTGTTCCCAGACGTCATTGCCGAAAATGGGGTAAAGGCCTTGCGACATGGGGTTGTCCTGATTAGGGGTACTGATGACCTGAAGTTCGCCGCCGGGCTTGCCTGCCAGCCACGCCCATCCGCTGCCGAACTGCTTGACGCCGGCATCGTTGAACTTGGTTTTGAAGTCGTTGAAACTGCCGAAAGTTTTGGTGATCGCGTCGGCGATTGGGCCGGTGGGATCGCCACCGCCTTGCGGCCTCATGATCTTCCAGAACATGGTGTGGTTCACGTGGCCGCCGCCGTTGTTACGGACGGCGCCGCGAATGTCTTCAGGCAGAGCGCTCAAATCGCGGATCAGATCTTCGGCGCTCTTCGATTGCAGCTGGGGATGTTTCTCGAGAGCAGCGTTCAGATTCTTGACGTAGGCGGCGTGATGCATGTCGTGATGCAGTTTCATCGTGGCTGCGTCGATTACCGGCTCAAGGGCCGCGTAGTCATAAGGCAAAGGGGGTAGTTCGTGCGCCATTTGAATTCTTCCTCCGGGTATAAAAAGTGAGTAGTGGCTAGTGGACAGTTGTCAGCGGCCAGTCGGACCGTGGTGTCTATTGCGCGTGCAAATTACGAGTCTCGGAAGTCTGAGAACCGGCAACTGACCATGGGCGCCTGTCCACTGACCATTGTGCTCCAAGCCCGCATTCTTTGCACGGAGGACATCTGTACATGGGCGGATTCGACGCCCTATTTTTCGACGCGCAGAAATGTTCCGGTGGTGGCGTCCACGTCAACCACGAGCGGGGCATCGTTGCGGCTGGTGCTGTAAATCACATGCCAAATAAGTTTTCCGCCGGTGTGGTCCCAATCGAGCAGGTAGGTCACGGGTGTCTCGGGCTTTTCCTGCAAGAGTTTGTCGCCGCCGTGTTTCTTGGCGACGTCGAAGGCTGCGTCGGAGTCAACTTTCAAGAATTGGATATCGAAGTCGTTGCTGGGCGTGTAGGAATCCTGCGTTCCCGGGTTTACGCCGCGGGAAGGCGTATCAGGCGCGTCAATGCCCGACCATGAGTACGGCTTGGATGAGTGCATGGCGGCGGAGGCGAACGATCCGCTCCAAAGGACGGCCTTGCCGTCGCGACCTTTGTTGTCGCCCACTACGCCGGATTGAAGCAGGTATGGACGCGCGTCCGGCGCCCAGCCGCGAGCGGTCACATACAGCTTTTGAAACGCGCTGCGGCCGGTCAGCGACTCCGCAGCCTCGGCCTTGGGGGCTGGCGCGGGTGCCGGCGATGTACAACCGGAGATGATTGCGAGAGAGAGCAGTATCAGCATCAGCCGCTTCATTAGGCTCCTTCCGGGGCTGTGAGGAAAACGCGCCACCATTCTACTAGACGGAGAGCGTCGTAACGAAGAACTCGCACCTGAAGGAAGCGGCCTCAAGAAACGGAAATGGCCAGAGCTGAGATTCACTCTGGCCATCCTTGGAACCGTTCAAGCTAGTTGTGTTCGGTGACGGAACTGGGCACACCAGCTCTTCGCGCCGATTCCTGCATGTCATTCAACTGGGCTTTTGCAGCGTCAACCGATTGATGCTTTTCGGCGAGCTGCTGTTTGTAGTCGGCATCCTGTTTGGCGAAGCCGGTGGGATTTTGCGCCCGGTTGGCGGTATCGGAGTAGAACTCAGACGCTTTCACCTGGTACTCGCGCTGAAGTAGGTCGAGCTCATGCGAAAGCTTTGCAATCTTTTCATTCTGCGAGTCGAGTTTGCTTTTCCATGCGTCGTAGGCCTGTTTGCGCTCTTCCATGCTCTGGCCGGGCTTGATTTGCGGGTCGTCTTTCTTCTCGCCCTTCTTTTCGTCGGATGATCCAGACGATGATGCAGGCTGCGAGGGAGCGCTCGCGTTTTGGACTGGCTGTGAGCTTGAGCCGCCGGAATTTCCCACTACGCTTAACGAACTGGTCCTCGGAATAGTGTCGTTGTCATAGACCGTCTTCTGATTTGCAGCCGCGGACGCCTGGCCCGAAGCTGAGGGCCCGCCCTTTGATTTCCGGACCGTACGCGCGTAGTCGCCCAGTGGTTGCGGCGCACTCTGCGCGAATGCCATGCAGGCGCCGAGTAGAAGTGACGTGGCCAGGGACATCTTTGGAGCGCGATTCATAGTTGTTCGCATCATGGTCATTCGCATCATCATTGTTGCCATCGGTGTTGCTCCCATCTGTCCCAAGGGACACAGAAATTCTTACGCACTGGCGGCGGCTGCCTTGGTTGCGGAATGCTCCGCCAGAAATTCTCTTACGAAGGTGTCGAGACGGTCCGCCTCGGCGGCGATATCGGTCGCGAAATGGGGGGCGTTCTTGGAGTCAGCGCCGATCTTCTCCGCGCAATCCCGAATCACGGAGAGCGAGGAACGCATGTGCAGCGCCATCTCTAACGACATTTCGGACCGAAGAAGTTTGTCGCGTTGCGATAGGGCGACGGATGTTTCGTCGACGATGACGCAGGCGAGGGCAGCCGCGTCAAGGGCCGTTGCGGAAAGTGGAATGAGCGTCAGGCCCAGATCTTTCTGTTCCCCGGCGGCGGTTTCGTAAGCAGCCTTGAAACTTGCGCGGGCGCGTTCCCGCAGGCTGTTTTTCACGGCGTCGGCCAGTCGTGTGGTCTCACCGGACTCTGGAACGGCGCCCGTTTCGCGGAACAGGTCGTCGAGACCCATTCCCAGCGGCGAGGCGAAACCAAGCAACTGACGCGCGGCTGCGTTGGCTTGCTTCACCAGCCCATTGCTTCCGATGAACAGGACTCCGCACGGAACGCTCGCGATCACCGTGGCGGTAACGTGGTCGGAAGTTTTGGCGCGCCGCTTTTGAAGGGCGTGCTCGTTCTGCAGCTCGAATTTCTGCTGCTTCAGCTGCTGGATCACGGCAGAATAGGCGAAGGTGGTGTCGGCGGCGCCGAAGTTTTCGGGCATGAGATCGTCGTCCACAATATTTCGCCGTAATGCGCGCAGCCCGAAAATGCCGACGACGAATGCCGCCATCGACACCAATAGGCCCAGCCCCATGCGCATCACGATCGGATTGGCCAGCAATCTCACATCAGCCTCCAGTACCAGTGCATGAACTCCTGGCCAAAGAAAAACGCCAGCAGGCCCATGCTGCCTAGGAAGACGCCGAAGGGCATCTGATGGCGGCGCAATGCAACCACCGCCGAGCCCCAGGCATGTTTTCGCGCGGCGGCAGCTGGTTCGTGGAACACGCGTTTCCGGCGCTCGGTGCGCTTGACCCAGACCACGAGCACGGTCCACAGGCCAAAGGCGGAACCGGCGAGGGAAGCGGTCATCATAGTAAGGATGGTGAGCCGGAAACCGAGGAACGCTCCCATCATCGCCATGAGCTTTACGTCCCCGAAGCCCATGCCTTCCACGTGGCGCAAACGGTAGTAAGCTGCCCCGATGCCGTAGAGGAACGATGCGCCGATCAACGATCCGAGCGCCGCGTCGAGGAATGAAAACAACCGCCACGAAATATCAGAACTCACGGGAAGTTCCACTGCTCCCGGCAGCATCAGGGAGAGCAAATCATTCACCGGAACGAAAAAGGAAATGATCAATCCGAAGCAGAGGCCCGGCAATGTCATTCTGTCGGGCAGCAGATGCGTTTCCGCGTCGGTGAAGATGAGCCCCAGCAGAAGGAATCCGAAGACGGCGCATTTCAGCGTTGCGAGCGTCAACCCGAATTGCGCGTAGCAGGCCACGAACAACAGCCCGTTGATGATTTCAACTATGAGATATCTCGGAGTGATGCTGGCTTTGCAGTTGCGACAGCGACCGCGCAAGATCAGCCAGCTGAGAACGGGAATGTTGTCGTAAAAACGAATGGGCTTCTCGCAATGAGGACACGCCGACCCGGGCCATACGACCGACAGGCCGCGCGGCAGGCGATAGATGCAAACGTTCAGGAAGCTACCGAACAGCAGCCCGAACCCGAAAATTCCTGCTGCGATGACAGGATCCACCGATCCTCACCCTTCCCGCTAAATGCGAGTTCTTCCGGCTGATTATAAGTTGTTGGGGTGACAAGAACGGGAGTACCAAAGTCACTGGCCGGTAGGGCAGTCGCAGGTCGGCTGAAGGGGTGTAGGGGGGGCCAGCAAACCGAAAGTCAGGCGTCCTATTCGAGGCTCCAGCGTGTGGGTCGGGCATCTACAACACGAATAAGCGAATCATCCACCAAACAAGGAAGACCGCGACCGCGGCCCCGGCGATGTGGATTACCCAGTCGCTAGCTGTTTTCGGTTTTCCAAAATTGAACATGGTCAATCGTAGCAGGAGCCATGTGCGAATTGTCGCGTTAGCTATCGCTCGGGTCGGCAGGCCCCTAGTGTTCCGCCGGCCGTTCTGTGACGAAGCGCCGGAAGAAGCTGTCACTCTTCCACTGCGGTGGTGGCGGGTTGTCCGCCACTTTCAGGGCAAGGGCGGACATCACATCCTCATACTTACCAGCGGAAGCGAGATCGACGGGTTGGTTGATGTCGTCCGAAGGCGCATGGTAACGCTCCGTCAGCCACGTCTTGGCGATGGCCTCTTCCGGCGTGCCTTTGACAACGCCCACCGACATGGCGAGTGACGGGATGCCTTGCCGGATGAAACTGTACTGGTCACTGCGCACAAATAAATTGCGGAGCGGCTCGGGATCGGCCTGAACTTCCACGCCCGACTGCTGCGCCACTTCGCGGGCTTCATCGCCCAAGTCGGACTCCGCCAGCCCCTGCACCGTGAGGACCTTCAGAGGAATGATGGGCAAGAACATGTCGGTATTGATGTCCGCAATAATGGAGGAACGGGGAACGGTGGGGTGATTGGCAAAGTATTTTGAACCCAGCAGTCCTTTCTCTTCAGCCGTCACAAACAAGAACAACAGCGAACGCCGGGGCTTGGCTTTGGAACTGCGCAGCGCGGCAGCAAGGTCGAGCAGCAGGGCAGAGCCCGAGGCATTGTCCATAGCGCCGTTGTAAATACTGTCCCCATTGATGGGCTCACCTATCCCAAGGTGGTCGAGGTGGGCCGACAGCACGACATACTGATTCTTTAGCTTTGGGTCGCTGCCCGGAAACTTCGCCACGATGTTCGACGATTCGACTTTCTGAGAAATCAATTTAGCCTTTGCCCGAAGGCCGACCGCGAGCGGGAAACGCGGCAGCGGCTTGCGGTCTTTGGCGAGAGCGGCGAGCTCTGCAAATTCGTGACCTGATCCGGCGAAGAGCTTTTCAGCGCGGGCGGGATTGAATAGAACTGCCAGTTTGATTCCCTGAGTCTCGTCGAGGCTGGGATCGGCAATCACCATGCTTGGACGTTTGCGCGCGAGCGCATAGCGGGACCAGGGAACGTCCATGGATGCCGGGTTAGGGATGGCCACAGTTCCCACTGCTCCCAACTGCCTCAGCGTTCGGGTGCGCTCCGCGGTCGATTGGAAATGCGCGGCCAGCGCCGCCGACAGGTCTGCGGGCGATCCCGAGATGTACACAACAACCTTACCCCTGACATCAAGTCCGGCGAAGTCGTCGTAGTTTTTCTCTGGAACCCGCAAGCCGTACCCGACGAACACCAGCGGCGCCTCCACTGCGGGCGCAAGGTCCACCCGCGTGCTGAACATTGCGTCTTTGCCAAGTACGAGTGGGCTGCGCGGGCTGTCGCCCGTCAGTTCCAGGCTGGACGCCGACTCGTCAATCTGCCGGCTGATGAATTGCACCGGCTGATAAAAGCCGTCCGTTCCAGCAGGCTCAAGCCCGCTTTTCTTCAGTTGCTCCACGACGTAGGCAGAAGCTTTGCGAAGGCCTGCGCTTCCGGTCTCGCGTCCTTCCATGTCATCAGAGGCCAGAACCTTTACATGCTCCCACCAGCTCTTGCCGTCGAAGCTCAGGGAGTTGGGCGTTTTGTGCAAGGGCAATCGTTGCCAAAGCGACGGAGGAGCACGAGGCCAGAAGGGCGAAGCGTTTCAGCATGAGTCTTTTTCCTCGGGAGCGAAGTCGAGCTTCCTATATACGGAGCGGGGTGCAGTTAGTCAAATGGAGGGAGTGGTTGCGATTTCCTCTCAGGTGCAACAGCGCTGTTTGTTTTGAGCTAGACTTGCGAAATCTTCCCAACGAGGATAGGGAGCCAAAAGTTGTGACTCCGTGCTAAGGATCTGCGAATGCGAGGAACACGGATCATGCCCTGACCTGCGAAATCGAAGATCAGGCCGCCTGTGTAGCTGCCATTGAAGGAGACTCGGGCAGAAACACCATGAACACCGTTCCACTCGATCCCGAGACGGTGCGGCTGGCGACGCGCATCCAGCCCGAATGTTTTTGCGCAATGCCATAAGCGAGCCACAAACCAAGGCCGGTGCCGTTCTCCTTCTTGGTGGTGAAGAAGGGTTCGAAAATGTGTGGAAGGGCGACGGCTGCGATTCCGCTCCCCGTGTCTGCAATAGTGATGCGCACTCCCGGTCTTTGCTCGCCAGCCCACTCATGGGTGCGTACGACGCGTATGCGGAGCCGGCCGCCACCCTGCATCGCTTCGGTAGCGTTCAGGAGGAGGTTCGAGAAGAGTTGGCGCAATTCTCCTGGGAATCCGAGAATCTCGAGCTTCTCCTGCGTCTGCTTGTCGATGGTGATCAGGTTCTGCTGCAATTTGCGCAAATAGAGCTGGACGACTTCGTCGATGAGCCGCCCAGGATTGAGCTGTTCCGGGGCAGTCGTCTCGCGCACGAAGCCCAAAGCCTGCTGTGCGATCGAGTCGAGGCGACCGATCTCCTGCTCGGCGAGTCGCAGATACTCGTCGCGGCCGTTGGCGTCGCGGCGCGATAGGTAGACCAGATTGGTGAGCGCCTCAAGCGGATTTCTGATCTCGTGCGCGATGGCCGCAGTTAATCTGCCTGCGGTGGCGAGGCGTTCATTCCTGCGCAAGGCTTCTTCCGTGCGCTTTTGCTGGCTGATGTCGCGGGCGATTGCAGAAGCTCCAACCAAATCACCGGCTTCATTGCGGATGGGAGAAACCGAAAGCAGAATGCGCAGGCGCGAACCGTTCTTGTGCACTCTTTCCGTTTCGTAGCTTCCCGCGCGCTCTTCGCGATTCAGGCGTTCAAGATTGCGCTCTTCTTCGCTCATGCGGTCCACAGGTACAAGAACTGCAAGTGGCCTGCCCACGATTTCGAGCGCGGTGTAACCGTAGAGCATTTCCGCGCCTCGATTCCAGCTGGTGACGATGCCATCCACGGTGAAGCTGATAATTGCGTCTTCCGAGTTGGTGACGATTGCGGCGAGCTGCTGCCGGATTTCATCTGTGCGGGTCTCGGCACGCGAACGCTGTCGCGCGAGCCCGGCAACCAGTACCGAGATGAGCATGAAGACGATCAGTCGCTGAAGCTCGATTTGGGTTATCGGTGCGGAAAGCGTTGAGCGGAACATGGAATAGTCCAGAAGGATCGCGGAAGTGAAAGTGGAGACCACCGCGGGACCAAAGCCGTAAAAGCGAGCAATAAAGACGACAGCCAGAATGAAGATCGCAAACGGGTCTTGATGCATGACCGGCGAAAGCCGCCAAATGCACCACGAGAGCGCAGTTGCCGCAATGGCCGCCCCGTACCACGCCATACGATCGGACCAGCGCGGCTCAAAGCGATAGAGCGAGATGTAGCTCTTGATCATCAGAGAGAAACCCGGACGGTGATTTAGAAGAAGCGGCGGGACCAGCGCTTGCGATCTGAGAACTCTAGCACGAATTCCGGGCCATGCAGTACACCAGAAGGCAAAAAAAACGCGGCTCGCGCCGCGCTTCGGTGCAAGATTTTTCACTATTGCGGGGGCTGGTCGTTGACTTCCATCTTCTGTCCCGATCGTGCGGGCTTAGTCGTGGGTACTAAAGTAACCGGCTGTTGCAACGAAAACGTCAGAATCCGTTCGGAGGATAGTTTGATGTCGGGTTTTTTGCTGGCGGCTTGCACGCCGCCGCCGGCTCCGGCTCCTGCGACGGATCCAATGGCCGCGCCCTTTCCTCCGCCGAAGATTCCACCGAGGATGGCTCCGGCTATTGCACCGCCGCCGACTTTCTCGGCGGTGTTCTTGCCGCGCGATCCTGTCTCCTGCTTGAAGTGATCGGTCTCGACGTTGTACCAGTGGTCACCGACTTTGATTCTGTCGAGCTGCAATTCGAGTAACGCGCGTCCGGCGAATTTTCCTGAAGCCTGCGCAGCCACAACGTGGCCTTCGACGTCATAGTGCGCCGGAACCACGACTTCACCATCGATGGCGATGGGAGAATCGAGCGTGGCGTGGAAAGTGTCACCGGTCTGCGCGGTCGCGCTGTCAATGGCGTCAACCAAGCGAACCGGCAACTGGGTTCCGGAGGGAACGGTCACCTTTGCCGGGGCTGGAGGAGGCGGAGGCGGTGCGTTCTGCGGAACCGATGCAGGTGCAGCGGCGGGCGCTGGCGAACTCATAGCAGCGGGCGGGGCTGGCGCAGGCGCTGGCGCGGATCCCTCCTGATCGTAAGACGATTTGTGATGATTTTTCGCTCGCGGCAAAGGCCGATCATAATTCGCAGAGGGCGCGGGTTTTGAAGCTGGGGACGACGGCTCAGCGTTCATTCCAGCATTTCCCGGGTCCTGCGGCGCAGCCATTGCGGCCATGGGTGCGACTTGAAGATTGTTGACCACCTGCTTCACTCCCGGCGCCGCAGCAGCATATCTGGCGGCGGCATCCCGTTGGGCGTCATTCTCAACCGTGCCGGAAAGCGTAACCGAGCCTTTGTCGCTTTGCACTCCGATCTGTTTATTCTGAAGGCCGGAGTCCGAGGCAAGCCTGGACTGAATATCGGAGGCGATCTGAGCGTCATTCACGGCCTTAGTGCAGGCGGCCGCCAGCGTCAGAGCCAGCGCAAGCGAAAGCATACGCAAAAAGAGAGAGGATCTCATCTTCATGATTTGTACTCCTGATAATTTCGAGGGACCTTCGTATAAGTTTAGATGCAGGATGGCCGGGGTTGCACAAAAATCAGACGCTCGATTGTACTTTCTATGTCAGTGAATGAATTTGTAATCGAGGATCGAGGCGGCAAATTCGTGCTCGGGACTATCCTCGCGGGCGCTTTTCATCCTGATGATTCGGCCCTGGCACAGGACGCGGCTGTTCTTCTGGCCGGAAATCTCCTCCGGCATCTCGAAAACCATTTCCACCAAAGTATTTTCTGGAAACCTCTGCGGGCCCTTGAGCAGCACGCCCGACTGGCTCAGGTTCTGGATAACGCCCTCGCTCCAAGAGCCAAGGTTTTTCACGCGATAACGGGCGGGAGCATCCATCTTGATTCTGCGCGCCCGGGGAACCCACGTGGGTTTGCGGGCATGCGTCCGCCGCTTCGGCGTAGCCGACGCTTCTCCAGTTTCGGGCTTGACGCGCTCGGTGCGGCGCATGGTCGCCCAGTCATACTTGTACTCAGCCGCGCAGACCAGGCAAACCTGGTAGAACTCGCCGTCGGCAGCGCGGCGAGGCCAGGAAAACTCGTGGGAGCACCGGCCTAACAGGAGAACGTCGAGCAGTTTTTGTGGCATGGCGGTTCCGGACTGCCGGCCAGGCGCACCGGCAAACTCATGATGCACGGAAACGTTGAACAGCGGTAGGTTACTTTCGTGTGAGTATGGAAGCGGATGTGTCTGCCGCCGTGGTGGCCGCGCGAGAACTGCCCGGACTGTATCATTTCCTTATGGCATCGGTTACCGGGTTCGTGCTTGCCGGGGGTAAGAGCGCGCGGATGGGCAGGGACAAGGCGTTCCTGGCGGCGTCGGGACGTTCGCTGCTCGCGAACGCGCTCGAACTGGCTGGTAGCGTGGCCGCGGAAGTCAGAATTGTGGGCGAAGGCGCGAAATTTTCAGGGTTCGGGGCAGTGGTCGAGGACGTATACCGAGACCGCGGCCCTCTGGGGGGAATTCACGCCGCCCTCGAAAGTTCCCAGACAGAAATGAACCTGGTTCTCGCGGTGGATTTACCTTTCTTGGACGCACAATTCTTGCACTATATGATCGCCGCCGCCAATGGGAGCGAGGCGCTGGTTACGGTGGCGCGTATAGGGACGTATTACGAGCCGCTGTGCGCGGTTTACCGCCGGCAATTCGCTTCGCTGGCCGCTGCCGCTCTGGCTGCAAACCGCAACAAGGTCGATGCCCTTTTCGCGGGAATTCCGTTGCGCGTAATTGGCGATCAGGAACTCGAACGCAACGGCTTCTCTACTTCCATGTTTAGAAACATGAACACGCCTGCGGAATGGAGACAGGCCCAGCATGAATTTGCTCGCCCCGACGATGTATCATGAGCGCCAGATTGACCCTCTATGAGTGACTTCGCATCCATCGATGCTGCTGCGGTAGATGCATCAACGGACCAGACCCCTTACATCGAGTTCAAGGACATTTCCAAGGCGTTCGGCGACAAACACGTTCTGCGTGAGGTGAGCTTCGTGGTCAACCCTGCGGAAACCGTCTGTATTCTCGGTCGCAGCGGAGTGGGAAAATCGGTGGCACTACAGAACATCATGGGATTTCTGCGGCCAGACTCTGGCCGCATCATTGTCGCGCATGAGGACGTGACCGATTATTCCGAGCGCGAGATGGAGAGAATCCGCAAGAAGGTCACTATGGTCTTTCAGAGCGGCGCGTTGTTTGATTCGCTGACGGTGGGCGAAAATGTAGCGTTTCCGCTGCGCGAACGCAATGACCTGAGTGAAGATCAGATCCTGCAGATTGTTTCGGGACTCCTCGAAATGGTCGGCGTCAAGCAAATGGCGGATCAGTTTCCGGCAGAGCTTTCAACCGGGATGAAACGCTCGGTGGCGATTGCGAGGGCCCTGGCTCTGCAGCCGGAATGCGTGCTGTACGACGAGCCTACCACCATGGTCGATCCGCTCATGGCGCAACTCTTGGGCGACCTGATGAAACGGCTGAAGATCCAGCTGCACCTTACCAGCGTGGTGGTCACTCACGACATGAGGCTAGCCAAGAAACTTGCCGACCGGGTGGTGTTCCTGTACGAGGGCCGCGTGCTGTTCTATGGAACCTATCCTGAGATGGAAAAGTGCGATGAGCCGATCGTGCAGGAGTTTCTGAAACTGGATGATTTGGACCTGGGGGCGTAAAGTAAAGTTCCCCCACGTCACTGATTCGGGATCTGAAATGCACCTGGGATTCTCTTGTCGAGCGTTGCCAAGGTTATCCCGTGTGCCTTAGCCACTTGCATCAGATGCCCGTCAGTGACCTGGCCCGGAGCCTTTACCCACCCCGGCAAACGGGAAATATCGCTGTCGTCCGCAAGAAAAATGCAGTCTAAAGCCGGTATCGCTCGCCAGTGAAGGAGCAGTGTGCGCGCGTCAGGTACCGTGATCCCGTATTGCTGCGTCTGAAGCCGAATTCCGTGATCGCACACGTTGCCAGAGATGGTTTTCCGGCGGCAACCCATTTCGCAACCCGGGCGTGAAACTCGTGTCCAAGGAATCCGAGCGCCACCCGGAACCTTCGCAGTTGCGGCGATGAAGCGGTCCGCTGGGCCAGAGGCAAATGGCGGGAAGGGTTAGATCAGGGCCTGCACGAAGCTTGACCCCACATTGGTGAACTCGAAGGCATGCAGTCCGAGACGGCTCGCGAGTTCGCGGCAAGCGAGGATTCCGCGGACGCTGTTGCCTTTGGCATCGAGTTTCGGAGAATAGACGGAAATCCCGAGTTGCCGGTTGACAACGGCGAGCATTCCGCCGGAAACGCCGCTCTTCGCGGGAAGCCCCACATGGTAGGCCCATTCGCCCGCGTGATCGTACAGGCCGCAAGTGAACATTACGGAAAGCACGTCTTTAATGTACTGGAAATCGAAAACCGTCTCTCGCGTCACCGGATTGGTTCCCATGTTGGCCAGCGTTGCGGCCATCAAAGCCAGATCGCGGCAATTCACCAGCAGCGAACATTGCGAAAAGTACTGATGGAGAGTGTGGTTGACATCTTCATCGATGACGCCAAAATTCAGCATGAGATATGCAATGGCGCGATTGCGATTGCCGGTCTTCGATTCGGATGCGAGCACCGCGCCGTCCATGGTCAACCTGCGTCCCGCGGCGAGTTGCATTTTCTCCATAAAGTGGCGGACGCCGGCGGCAGGGGAATCTTTTTTGATCAAAGAGGCGACTGCGATGGCTCCCGCGTTCACCATAGGGTTGTATGGCCGCATGCCGTTCGGATCGAGTTCAATGGAGTTGAAGGCTTCTCCGCTGGGCTCGACACCCACGTGCGCGAGCGTTCCCTCGCGGCCAAATTCTTCCAGCGCCAACTGGTAGGCGAAGGGCTTGCAGATGGACTGAATGGTGAATTCCTTTGACCAGTCGCCGGCGGAGAAGACTTGACCATCCACTGTCGCGACGCAGACTGCGAAATCGTCGGGATTCGCCTTCCCCAGTTCCGGAATATAGGTCGCGACCTGGCCTTCATTGACCGTCGCGTACTTCTCGTAAGTAAGCTCGACGACTTCCTGAAGGTTCAGCGAATCTGACATGGGCGCGGTGGTTCCTTATGGAGCGACACGCATGCGGACTTCCTTAGGGAAGCTGCGCTACTTTATGAAATGCAAGGTTCCGCGAAGCGCGGGAATGTACGAAGTGACAGTAGAGTAACGCGGGGCCGTCGGATTTCCTTATTGAAGTTTCTTATTGGAGCGATGGGTTGCGGGTTATTGCAAGCCGGGCAGGGGAAGCGCTAGGGTTTGGCAGGTCCGCTGGCCTGTTGTTCTGCCGTTATACGCTCCACGGCCTGGCGTTCGCGGGCGCCGTCTGCAGGACGGTGCAGCCTGTAATACAAGGTGGCCAGCGCGATGTGGGGCTCAATCCAGCCGGGATTTTCCCGCGTTAGTGGGGCCAGTTGTTCCGCGGCAGCGTCAAGTTCTCCACTCGCAATCTTCAGCATTCCTGATTCGTAGCGCGCAGTGGGATCGTTGGGGCTGAGACGTAAGGCGCGATCCAGCAGCCTCCGGGCTTCGCCCAGGGCGCGCCGTTTATAGAGAATCGCGCCGAGCGTAAGGTTCGCCTGGAAGTCGTCCGGATTGAGTTGTAGAGCTTTGCGGAAGGCGGGCTCAGCAGCTTGAGCGTCTCCGGTTTTGTCCCGTGCCAAACCCAGGAGTGTGTAGAGCCCGGGAAGCTTGGGATCGAGTCGCAGAGCAGATTCCAAGTCTTGGCGTGCAGCTTCGAACTGGTTTAGACGAAAGAGCGCTGATCCCGCGACCAGATAGGCATCCCCTCGATTAGTTGTCCGCGCCACTTTTTCGACCCGAAGCGCGCCCTCCGCCGCCCGCCCAGCGGCAATGAGCGAAGTACCGTAAAGATATTGAAAGTCCATATCAGTTTCGTTAGCGGCGGCGAGGGGATCGAGCAAGGCGAGGGCTTCCTGCGGCCTTCCTGCCTGCAAGTCCACGTTCGCAAGCAGCCGGCTAGCTTTGATATCGCCTGGTTCAAGGCGGTGAACTTCGGCCAGTTGCGCGCGAACGTTTGCAAAGTCCCCCTTTCTGTAATAAGCCAGCGCCAGATTCATTCGGACAGGCTTCTTGTCGGGTGCCGAAAGAAGCGCCTCGATGAACAGGGCAATCGCCTGATCGTATTGCCCGGTGTCGGAAAGCGCTGCGCCAAGATTAACTTGGGCCACCATCATTCCGGGGCGCATTTGCAGAATCTGCCGGTAGTGGCGGATTGCCCCCGCGAGGTTTCCGCTTTGCTGCTCGTGAACCGCCAGTTTGAGAAGTTCTTCGGGGCCCGCCTGCTGAGCCGACGCCAGCGCTGCGAGGAGAACTAAAAGGAGGGACAGGAGCACGCGCATGGCTCCAAGGATAACGCAAGCTCGATTGCCCTCAGCAATCCGGCGCGCTGGCATTCCACGCCGCTATTGCACGTTCACCGAGAGCGCAGACTGGGCGCTGAGTTCTTCCTGCTGGGCGGTGACAACGATGTCGCAATTGCCCTGTTCCGGCGCGAGTTTGAGCATCACGGGCACGCTCCCGTCGGGCTTGGCTTCGGGCAGATTCAAAGTTCGGCGGGCGATCTCCCTTCCGTCGTGCAATACCTGCAGTAGCACCTTGGGCTGAGACAGAAGCTTGGAGGGGTAAAGAACGAAGTAGAGGTACACGGGCCTTGCTGACGAAACGGAATCCGCAAGAATCGGGAGCGTGCGGTTCTCGGACGCTGCCAATGCCATGGAACTCTGCGCCGGAGAGTTGTCGCGGTCCCGAACCAGTTCCAGGGAACTCAGGCCGAAGCCCTCGCCGGTGGGGACGTAGAACGCAACCCGCTTGACGGCGGTTTTCCCCGCCCACTCGTCGCTGACGGCGGTATCCATTACGTAATGGCCGGGGGGAAGTTCGACCGGTTCGGCGAACACGATGCGGTCTTCTTCTTTATCTTTATCGTTATCTTTGCCCCGTTCTTTTGAGGACTGGTCGTCGATCGGCAAATTACGCGTGACTTCCCGTCCCACCTTCCCAACGATCTCCCCCGACTGGTTCCGGATCAGCGCGAACATAGAAGCCCGGACCGCGCTCTTGCCAGTATGATCCGGTTTCGCCGAGAGCGAAGAAAGAGGGATTTCGAACGCTACCTGATGTTCCACGCGATTCTGCATGGGCCGGAATTTCAAGATCGCGACGTTATATCGAAGCGCCGCGACCGAAGTGCGATTGTTGATCGCGTTGAGTGAATTGGCCTCGAACGGCAGAAGTGGCTTCCCGTTGACATCGGGGAGAGCGAAATAGCCTTTGCGCGACTGAATGGTGACGTGGTTGCGCCGTACTTTGACCTCGATCTTGCGGAAGCGCCCGTCGTAACTTGACGAGGTTGGGGTGTAGGCAAGTTCGTAGTGCGAGCGGATGTCTTCCATCACGCGCTGCATGGGTCCGGCGATCTCGTTGGTGTTGGAAATTGCGAATCCGCCGGTGGATTCCGCCAGTTCCCGCAGCGAGAGTTGCCGGTTCGATTGGATGCTCACCGCCATATCGTCGTCCTGCTTGTGACCGGTGACCGGATTAATTCGTTGCGTCGAGCTCACAGCGGCGGTGCGCTCCAGTTCGGCGATGGATCGCATCATGGGGTCTTCCATTTTGAGCCCACGGGTGTCCACGGTGTAAAACGCGACGCCCGCGCGATTGGCATAACTGATAAGGCTTTCGACAGCATCCTGACGATTGATGGGGAAGTCGAGGCCGTCGGCTAGGTATAGAACCACCTTGCGTCCGGGGAGGTTTTCCTGGCTGCGCACGATTTCGCGCAATGCGTCCAGCGCGTCCATTCCATTGGACAAGCTGGTCGCAAACTTCAAACCATTCTCGATGCGGGCTTGCGCCAGAATGGCGTTCCCCAGAGTGACGGAAACATCCATGGACGCGGCGTTCCGCGCGAATTGAGGGCTGCGAAGCAATGTGGGAAATGGATCCAGCAGGGCGTTTCGGACGGCGAGTTGGGTGGTAGCATCACTGTTTGGGGAACTGAGTATATTCTCCGCGAGGGACTGCAACGTCGCAAACGCAGAACCGATCACGGTCGCGTCCGTACTGATGTTGTCGTGCGTTCCAAGGCTCCGGGACGTGGAGTCCAACGCTTTACCCAGCAAGTTCTTGTCCGCGGTGTAGAACTGCATGACGCTCAGCGAACGATTCAGGCGGTAGATGGAAACGTATGTGTTCGGGAAGTCTCCGCTGTTTAGGAAGTCGTGGACTGCCTCGTTGGCGAACCGAAGGTTAAGAGGGGCGATCTCCGCCATTACCACGGAGACGAAGTTCAACTGCTTCACCGACGTTGTACTCGCCGCGGGATCGGTGGGCGCCTGGTTCTGCAGGTTTGACGAGGCCTCTTTCGGAGCGTCTTTTTCGCTTTGTAATTGCTCCGCGCCTCCAACCCTGCGGAAGGCGTTCACTTTTTGCCGCACTCCGTCTTCGTAGAGCTCAACTTCGTCAGGACGTAGATTGCCGATCAGTCGCTGATGCTTGTCGCGAACCACCAGATCGACCAGCACCTCGCGGCGAGTCGAATGGATTACCTCGACAGGCTGGTCTTTTTCGGCTGGGGACGCATTCTGGGCTGTTACCGGGAAGCAAAAGATGAGACTGCTGAAAACCAGAGCAAGAGCGCTGCGTGTCGGCATCCGCTACCTCCGTACTACGACCGGCAGGGTGACAAACCCATGACGATTTTCTGCTACATCTTTCAAGCGGGTCGAATTGTATAATGAATTCGCATTTGAGTTGTCTGCTTTTGTTGATAGGCTCTGTTGATCGACCCGTCCTGGACCAATGCGGGATGTGTTTCTTGTGGTGAGGTGTGACATGCGCTTCAAGGTTGGCTTACTCGCAGCTTCCTTCTTCCTATTGGTTGTAAGTCCGTGCACAGTTTTTTCTCAGCGGGGTGGTGGTGGTCCGCCTCCCGGCGTGGCTGGTCCTCGCCCGATGGTAAGCCCGACCCGGCCAGATTCCATTCAAGAGGCTGGCCCGATGGCCCTCCGGTGGTGGACAAACATGACCGACGCCGGCCGGGCGGGAGCGGTCTTGCTGGGCAAAGTGGAAATTGAAGGCGAAATGCTGCCGTGGGACCCGATCCTGGTCACTGTCAGTTGCAACGGCTCCACGGTGTACACCACTCAGACTGATCCTAAAGGCAACTTTGGCGTGTTTCCCAAGCGAGTGGAAGGGGAAATCAGCCAACTGGGGGACTCGCAGCGCCAAATGCAGATGCATTACGAAGGCTGCGTCCTGCAGAGTTTTCTGACTGGTTTTCGCTCGTCCAAGACCGTAATTACGGTGAAGCATTTGCGCGACAATCCGAATGTGGGAACGATCACGCTCTCCCGAGACTCGAAGGCCAAGTCAACGGCGCTCAGCGCCACCACTCAGACTGCGACTCCCGCCGCAACGAAGTTGTGGAGCAACGCCGCGGAATACATGATGGAAGAGAAGCCGGACAAGGCGCGCCGGGAACTGGAAAAGGCGGTCAAGGAATACCCCGGCTTTGCTGATGCGTGGATGCAGCTCGGCAATTTGCAGGTGCTTTCCAGTCCGCGCGACGCGCGTCTGTGTTATGAGAAATCCCTGGCTGCTGATCCGACCTTCATTTTGCCCTACGACCGCCTGGCGGCGTTGGACGTGCAGCAGGAGGACTGGCAGGCGGCTGCGTCACACACGCTTCACTGGTTGCAGCTTGATCCAGCCGGAACCGCGCGCATTTGGTACTTCAGCGCGATGTCCAATTACCAGTTAGGAAGGGTGAAGGCGGCGCAGTATAGTGCGGAAAAACTTTTACTGGCGGATCCCCTGCACAATGTTCGCAACGGGGAACAACTGCTGGCGGCGATCCTTGCCAGACAGTCGAACTTCGCCGGAGCTCTTGAGCACTTGCGCAATTCACTGACCTACACTCCTGCCGGACCGGACGCCGACATGCTGAAACAACAGATCGCCCAAATGGAAAAACGGACTGCCTCGGCGGCGAACTAGTCTCGGCTAGTTCGGCTTCGACGCCTCGGGTTGTAGACGGACGGCTTCCGGAGCAGTTGCTGTTTCCGGTGCAAGCGGCAGCGGAATTTCGAGTGCGCCGACGCGGTCGGTATCCGTATCGCGGATGGCAATTCGCATCGAAGTCGCGCTTACCGGAACGACCAACTCCTGCATGGCCCGGTAAACGCTCTGGTGACTTGGCTCCCAGGATTCGGGCGGCCGCGCCTGCAGTGCCGCAAACGCCGGATCGTTGCTGTTCTGCACCTTCTGGAACACGGAATTCAGGGTCCAGCCGTTGCCATCGTAAGCCACCGCAGCAAACTCCAGCGGAAGCGGTCCGCCCTTATCCACCTTGATCTGGCTGCCTACCAGGACGTAATAGATGTCGTAGGTTTGCACCTGCACCGGCTTGAGCGGGTGAGACGATTTCCTTTTGTGCTCGCTGGCGAAGGCGGGCTGGTTCGCGAGGTCGGTCATTTGCTGCTCGCTCGCCAACGCAGGTCCCCCCACCGGATGCACTCTCGCCTTGAAAATGAGCTGGTGGACTAGGGGGGCCCCATGCTGCAGGTTGGCGAAGATTGGCCGCGCCTGCTCCCGATCTTCAGAAGCAATGCTTCCGTCGCTGACCTTCTTGGAAGGTTGCGCAGCCAGAAGCGGGGAATCCGGGTCGTCGGCATAGTAGGAACGGCGATACTGCAAATGGTACTTGCGCCCGCCGATCTCCACTTTGATGTTGCGCAGCTTGCCATCATAGTTTGGATTGGTCGGAGAATAGGTGAGCGTGTAGTAATTCGAACCGTCCACTACCATTTCCTGCAGCGCACCGGCCAGATCGTTATTACTGTAGATCGCGCGGCCTCCGGTAGCGCTCGCAATGTCGTTCGACATCATATCATCGCGGTAGGCGGAGGAAAACGTGGAACTCAGCGCCAACTCGTTAGCGACTCCGGCTCCCGTGGGAGTTGCCGCACTCGTAACTGCGCCTGCTGGTGCGCCGGCTGCCGCAGCGCCTGCAGCCCCTGCGCTCGAGCCAACTGATTCGCCGCCTACGCCGGTGTGCGGTCCTCCTCCCGTCAACCTGCCTTCTGGATTGGTGATGACACCGCGAACATTCAGCGGATAGACGGCAATTTGCGCCCGCATCAGTTCGTCGAACTCTTTTCGCACATCCAGTTGGCGATCGTGGGGGTCTCCTTCCGATGAGTACACGGAAATCGGAAACTGAGCCGACATCCAGATCAGGTTCTTGCGTCCAGGAATGCCGTCCAGGAAGTCGGCGACGTGCGTGAGAGCGCTGATCATCGCAACCGTGGGGTCGGATCCGCGATGAAAATTGCTGGCCATCAGGAAGGCTTTCGGAAGGCCACTTTTGGGATTTTTCGGGTCCAGCACGGAGTAAAGAACGTTCTTGTCTTCGGTGAAGCCCTGAATGAGTCGCAGTCCGTCATAGTGCAGGAAGATTGCAAAGCGGGTGCCTTCTGGCTTGCTGCCGATGAACTTGAGCGCCTGCTGACGGGCAATGAGCTGATCCGTCAAGTCCTCGGTGTTGGCCATGTCGAGCAGAAGAATAAACAGCGGGCCCTTTTCGGGCTGCTTGGGGACGTTCACGTAAACGTTTGGAGGGAGCGCGGGGGCGTTCGCGGGGATGGCGATGGAACCTGAGTCAAACTCATGCACGTCGAAGGACAGAACCCGCTGCGGACGCCCGTCTTCGGTCACCGAAAAATCTTTTTCCGCCAGACCCTGGACCGGCTTTCCGTCGGAGCCGCGGACTACGACATCCACTACAACGCGGCGCACGGTCTTCTTTAGAACGAGAACGCCTGAGGACCCAGGATATATTTTTGGCGGAGTAGAGTCGTCCGCTGCGAGAAGAGTGATTGAGCAGGCGACCGCGCAAAATCCTGCAATCAGAAGCCGAGTTCGAATGCTGCCAGGGGCGCCCCCCATGTGAATTCCTCCGTCCGCGAAGCTTAAGTTTCGCAGCGGCCCCCCGGCGCTACGTTTGGTACAAGGCGCGCCACTTGCTATGGCGCGGCGACAATCTTTGATTGGGATGCATATCGTTTGTAGCCGCGGAAGGTCATTTCATTCAAGTCGATCTGGCGGCGTCCGCGTCTTGTCATCATGACTGCGCGCATTGGCATAAGGTACTCATGAGTCCCGATCTTTTCGTATTCGTAATCAACATTGACGGAAGCCTCATGGATTGAGAAGTCGTGCGGAAGGTCGTCAGCCTCCATGGTGACTCTCCGAACTCCGCCGGTTGCGCTGTCCACATAAACCAGGCCATGAAATCCGGCGCCTATCGTCTTGTTGCCGTCCATTAGCACAAAAGTCTCATTCTTCGGCGACACGCTATAAACCAACACCTGCACCGTTGCTCCGCCCAGACTCGCTGCTTCCTTCCAGTGGAACTCCGTCTTGGACCCCGGGTTGAACACCAGGCGCAAGATTGAGCCAAACTCGCCCTTGGATATGGCCCGGGTATGTTCCAGGTCTTCGCGCTGCAGGCTGCTGCGCGCGCCATTCATTTCCAGCATCGTCCGGGTTTCGGCGCCCTCAACAAAGCGCAGGAGTTCCACGAAAGTGTCGCGGCGTTTCCAGGTCCCGCTGCCGGAGTCATCCACCGAACGGTTGGTGGTTTCAATGCAGACAAAGTTGGGCAGGCTCTTGGAGTAGGCGAGCGCGTGTTTCCGGGCAGCTTCGATCAGGGTGCTGAATTCTTCGGCAGAAGGTGCGTGGGCGGCGCTTTCCGGCAAGGAAGTAATTACGAGCTGGCGCGGCCCACTGTCTGGAAGTTTCGCAGAGGCGAGCATGCTGAGGTCCTGGTTCGACACTTGCTCGGAGGCGGCGGGGGGGGCGGCGCTGGCCAGTTCGGGCCCTTCGATCCGGAAGGACACCGTCTTCTCCACGCTCTTTTCGCCTTCAGTAAGGGTTTCAATCAACTGGTAATCGCCAGGGCGCAGCGATCCCGACTGCAACGAGGCCATGTAGGGCACCGATGCAGCGGAGGTGAGAGTCCGCAACTGCAAAGGGACCTGAGCCACCGGTTCGCGGTTTCGCAGAACCGTGAGTTCCAGGCGCGGCTGCTGGTCCGCTTTCGGTGAGGCGTGCACCACGGAGAACAAGTCGATCTGCTTTATCCCCCTCTGCATGCGGGCGGCAAGGTTGGGAACAATCCTGCGATTGCCGTATTTCAAAGGATCACTGGCATCGATTTCGTCGGGCAGGGGTTCCATTCGCTGAACCAATGTGAGGTCACTGAGTGAAGGGCCGGTTCCGGTGGAGGCGATTACGAAAGGCGTGCGAATCGCTCCCATCTTCTGGTTATCACGGTCCATGACGGCGGCTTCCAGAACATAGTCGCCGGGGTCGGCGACGAAGTGCCGCTGCATCACGATGGAAGCACTCTGGGTTGCATTCTTCGTATCCAGCGCGCCATGGCGGGGCACGTCTTCGCTGAAGTGCTCAATCACTTCGCCAGCCTTGTTCTTGATCTCGGCGACGATCGATGCGTGGAACGAGTACAAGTTGGTGTTGGGATCGTCATGCGTGGTCAGTTCAGAAACTGGCACTTCGATCGCCAAGGCGTTGCCGTCGGCGCTGCCCACCTCGCCCAATTGCAGTACGCGTGCGTAGAACTTCACTTCTCCGGGCAACTGCGGTTCAGTGAAAACCTTAAGCAACTGGGTCTCGAACAACTTGAAGGACGAACTGTTTTGCGGTGGGACGGCGAAATAGCCAGCGCGGGTGTGCACCCTGATGTCCTTGCTATTGGGCTTAATGGCCACGGCGCGAAACTTGCCGTCATATTCTTTGACGGGGGACACGTAGGAGATCTGGTAATACGTGGTCATGTCGCTGACCAGTGCCTGCATGATTTTTTTCGGGTTGCCGCCGGCGGGGATGAAACCGCCGTCGGTCCCGTAGGCGAGTGCAGCCAGAGGCCCTCTGCCTGCTGCGGCTGAAGCTCCCATTTCGAAACGCTCGTTCTGACTGCTGATCACGCTGCCAGTGCCAGCGCCGCTGGCTTGGGCGCCGAACGCAATTGGCGGCGGTCCACTCGCGGTCGCCGGTGCGGCGACGCGGCTCGACGTCATGCTCACCGCGTTCCCCAGCGCCATGGAAGACAGAAGGGCAGATGAAGTTGGGTCGTTGAAAATGTTTGCGTCGATGGCGTAGATACTCACGCCGGACCGGTTAGCCGCGCCCAGGATCGTGTTCAGCGTGTCTTCTTCGGTCACATTTTCCTGAGTGCGCTGCGAAATATAGATGAGCACTTTTCGCCCGCTGATTTTACCTTCAGCGCGAGCCAGACCGAGCATGCCGGCCAGGGCCGCGGCGGTGTGTTGCTCTTGTATGGTTCGCTGCGAGTCCTGCAATGCGAAGAGCAGGGCTTGCGAGATAGCCCTCTGTTCAGAATTGAAATGCGCTCCATTTTCGTCGGTGCCAGTGCGCGCAATCAAAACCAGGTTCTTCTCGGCGGAAGCGATTACAGTTGTTGCTTCCTCGCGGGATGCCTCGGTGGCCGCCTTGACTCCCTCAACAATCAGTTTGCGATCCGAAGTGAAGTTCTGGTAGAGGCTCAAACGGCCAGCAATCCCCAAGACTGAAAACGAGAAGCCGCTTGCGGGGAACTCCTGCATAACCTTTTCTGTGATCTTGCGGGCGTTGACGGCTGCAGAGGAATCCAAGCGGTCGAAAACAAAAGTGACCAGATGATTGCCGCCGGTGCCGTTCATGAGCCGCAAGTCCGTGACCTTGACTGCAGTGCCGTTATCAGTGACAGCAAGATCCTCCGGCTTGAGGTCGGTAAATGGCTTGCCCTTTTTTGTGCGCACCACAACGTCCAGGGAAACTTCATCGACGGTGCTTTGGATAGTCTGTGAGGGAGACTTAGCTGGGGAAGTCTGTCCCGCAGTAAGTGGCGAGAACGAGGTGATTCCGATGAGGACGAGGGCGGAAGAGAGCGGGGCAAGGCCACGAACGTAAAACGTTTTTCTGCTAAGCATTAAGACCTCAGGGGCGCCTGGAAATCTGGGCAAGTAGATTTTCCGCCGACCGGGCCCAGTTGTAAAGGGCCACTTACGCGGGATGACACTTATTTACAAAGGAAGGGCTTTTGCATGAGGCCCGGGTTGGTAAAACCCATGGTAAATGGGTACTTCTTGCGGAAAGGCCCGGGGAGATCAGCGGAACGCCCTCCCCTTAACTATGCCGTGGCCCTCGCGGACGGTGACTAACTGATCAGCGGGAATCTTCTGGAAACTCTCCAAGGCACCGGACGGCCAATGGATTTCGACGTTCGCCGAAGTAGTCTCGCCAAGGCCGAAATGCAGGCGCGGATCGTTCGCCGAGAGATAACTGGACTGGCTGGTTACGGACTGAGCCTGAACCTTTCCGCCATAGCGGACCAGAACGCGCGCACCGATGGCGCTGCGGTTACTCTTAGTGCCTTCGAGGCGAATCTTGATCCAGTGGTTCCCGGCGGGGGCGTCATTGCGCAACAGCGACGGCGGCTCGTTACGGTTCATGATGAGCACGTCGATGTCGCCGTCATTATCGAAATCCCCAAACGCGCAGCCCCGGCTGATGAAGGGCGCATCGAGGTCGGGGCCAACCTCGCGGCGATGCATGTGGGTGAACGTCCCATTTCCTTGATTGCGATACAGGAGCCGCGGATTCCGGGCCTGATACTTCGGGCGAACCCGCTCCAGTTCCGGATAGACGGTGCCGTTGACCACGAGAATATCGGGATAGCCGTCGTTGTCGAAATCCGCGAGCCCGGTTCCCCAACTGATGAAGGTGCGCTCGGACAGGAAGCCGGCGGAGCTGGTCATGTCTTCGAACTCCGCCTTTCCGTTGTTGCGGTAGATTCCAGTAGCCTCGTTGAGGAAGTGAGTTTTGATCAGATCAAGATGTCCGCTAAGCCCATAGTCCCCAATGGCGACGCCCATGCCACCAAGCTGAAGACCTTCGCCGCTGAGGGCGACGCCGCGTTGCAGCCCCTCTTCTCGAAAGGTTCCATCGTGATTGTTCATCAAGAGAAAACTCGCGGAGGAATCGCAGGCCACGAAAATATCCTGCCAGCCGTCTTCGTCGGCGTCGAAGGCGACCGCGGTCAGGCCGTACGAATTCTTGAGGTTGGCGACACCCGTTTCCTTGGACACGTCGGAAAAGGTGCCGTCGCCGTTATTCCTGTATAGGAACTGAGGGGAAGTGGGCAGGCCTTTGGGACCGCAATTCACGGGTACGCCCTGGTAGTTGCAGAAGGGCAGGTTGAGCGAAGGTTTCGGAGCCGATGTCAGGTCGATCTCGAGATAATTCGAAACAAAGAGGTCAAGGTGGCCGTCGCGGTTGTAGTCCACGAAAGTGCAGCCGGTGCCAAAGCGCGTGGTGGGATGCAGGAGGCCGGCCGCAGCCGTCACATCAGTGAATGTGCCGTCGCCATTGTTCCGAAAAAGCTGGTTCTGTCCATAATAGGTGATGAACAGATCTTCGAATCCGTCGTTGTTATAGTCGCCGACGCAGACGCCATTAGCCCAGCCAGAGAACTTGAGCCCGGCCTTTTCAGTGACGTCGGTGAAAGTGCCGTCGCGGTTGTTGCGATAAAGCCGGTTGCTTGCGTCAGGTGGCGTATTTTCGAGCTTGCGTCCGCCGAGCACAAAGATGTCCATCCAGCCGTCATTGTCGTAGTCCAGAAAGGCGCAACCGGCTCCCAGAACCTCCACGATGTAGGTGGAGCGATCCGGCTCGCCGTAAACCATGGTTTCAATCAGGCCGGCGCTCTTTGCAATGTCAGTAAAGTGCGAAAAAGGCGAGAACAGGATCTGAGCCGCAGAAACCCCAAGCGCAGACCTGCGCAGCAACAGTGGTGTGGACGCCAGCGCCAGTGACTGCAACCACCCACGCCGTGTGAAACGGGTCCCCATTGCTCCGCTCCCCGGGCCTCGAAATGCAAATTTTGACAGTCGTGATGCGTCATGCATTATCAGTGCTCAGAGGCGCTGAGTTCCTGCTGTAACTGCAGCGCCTGGGCGTTGTTTGGATCCGCTTTCAATGCACTCGCGACTGCCTGACGTGCCTCTGAAATTTTCGACTCCATTCCCAGTGTGGCTGCCAAATTGATCCAAGCCTCCGCGTAGGCGGGGGCAGCCCGCACCGCCTGGCGAAAATGTTCTTCCGCGGCAGCGGTGTCTCCGCTGCGCGAAGCTAAATATCCAATCTGATTCTGCGCGACGGCCAGGGCTGGATCGAGCTGGAGTGCTTTCTCCAAGGCCGTCTTTTCGGCAGCGGCGTCTCCGGCTTTGTCCAGTGCAGTCGCAAGTTTGAACTGCAACATGGCGTCGTCGGGGTTGGCGGTCACTGCTTCTCGATACGAGGCCACGGCCTGCGGAGCGTGTCCCTGGGCCAGTTCGTTGTCGGCTTGGGTTTCTTTGAGCTTCGAGATTCGGAGGTTCGATGCAGCGGCCATCTGATCGCTATACAACTTGAACTGCTGGTTCGCCGCTTCGGTGTTGCCCAGCGAACGCAGTGCCTTGGCGAGCTGGAAACGGACTTCGGGGCGCTGGTCACCGAGTTTGATGGCTTGTTGAAACTCGCGCGCGGCGCCGGCTTCGTCCTTGAGCGCCGCCAGGACCATGCCGAGCGTGTAGTGGGCCTGGTCGTAATTGGGATCGATCGCGAGCGACTTCTCAAGATGCGCTCTGGCGGCGGCGTAGCCGCCAGACTGCTCTTCCAGCATTCCGTTCGCATATAGAAGGTAGGAATCCTGCGGATGGGAAGCGAGCAGTTTGCGCGCCAGCGGGGCGGCGCGAGAGAGGTCTGCGGCTTGGCCGCCTTGCGGTATCCATGCAACCAACAAACGCAGGAGCAGTTTCTGCGGCTCGAGGTCATCCGGATGCGTCGATGCGAAGTTCTCTGCCAGGTTGACCGGTTCCTGGAAATCGCGCTGATAGGCACGCTGATCGACCAGGATTCCAATCAAGGCGCGCAATAAAATAAATGAGGAGGGGTTTTCCGCGACCGCCTTCCGCAGCACCGTCTCGGCCTCAGGCACCGATCCTGCCTTGCCGTACGCCTCTGCGAGATCCAGCTGCAGAGTGGCGTCTTGCGCGCCTTGTAGCAGGTTTATGGCTGCCGAATAGTTCCCTTCGCTCATCAGGTGTTGGGCGAGGCCATGCAGCGCAGCCACGGATTTGCCATCGTGACGCAGTGCTTCTTCCCACTCGGATTTGGCCGCGTCGGCGCGATTGGAGGCGTCTAACACTTCGGCCAGTTTCGCGTGTGCGTCGGCCGAATCTGGAGCAAGCGTGAGTGCGCGCCGAAGCGCGGTCTCAGCGCCGCTGGAGTCGCCCCCTGCAAAAAGGCTGTTGCCTAAAAGAAATGCGAGGCGGCTTGACTGGGGATCCAAGTTTGTTGCGGACTTGAATTCCTGCGCGGCGCAGTGGAATTGACTGCGTTCAGCGAACCAGGCGCCAAGTGCAGCATGAGCCTTGGAATCGGGATGGGAACGCAGCTGGTTTTGAAAAGAGGCCGGAGGCAAGCAAGAGATTTGCGCTGTGGAAGCTTGGGCGTTGGCTTCGTATGAAAGCAGTCCTGCAATTGACGCGATCGCCAACGCGGACTTTTTGAACCATGGACTTTTGAGCATAACTTCCAGCACGAATGACCGGCCACGCGCCCGATGTAAACGATCGTAAAGATAGTTTAGCCGCAGCTATTGCCGCAACCCTATTCTGCGGGGCCTAGGGCGTTTGTAAGGGACGGCCCTTCACAATTCCAGAGCCTTCGCGAATAGTGACTAGTTGGTTTGCGCTTATTTTGTTAAAGGTTTCAGAGATCCCGGTCGGCCAGTGCACCTCGATATCCACCGAAGTCGATTGGCCCAGTCCGAAGTGCAGTCGGGGATCGTTGGAGGAAAGAAAACTGGCCTGGCTGGTCACGCACTTGGCCTGAATCTTTCCGCCGTAGCGCGCCAGAACGCGCGAACCAATTGCGCTCCGGTTGCTTTTTGTTCCCTCGAGGCGAACTTTAACCCAGTGATTCCCCGAAGGCGCGTCGTTGCGCAGAAGGGACGGCGGTTCATTGCGGTTCATGACCAGGATGTCGATGTCGCCATCGTTGTCGAAGTCCCCGAACGCTGCGCCGCGACTGAGGTGCCGCGCGGAAATTCCGGGGCCAGCTTCATCGCCGAGTTCCACAAAGGTTCCGTCACCGCGGTTGCGCCACAACAGGCGCGGATTGCTCGCCGGATATTTTGCGTAAACCCGCTCCAACTCGGGCGCGAAGGTCCCCGAAGCGATGAAAATATCGGGATAGCCGTCATTGTCGAAGTCTTCCAGCCCAATGCCCCAGCTTACGAATCTCCGCTCGGCGCCGAGTCCAGCGTGCAAGGTCACGTCGTCAAATTCGCCCTTGCCATTATTGCGGTAAACGCCAGTGGATTGATGCACAAAATGCGTCTTGACCACATCGAGGTGCCCGTCCAGATCAAAGTCCCCCACTCCGACTCCCATGCCGGCCAGCAGGCTGCCATCTCGGCTGACCGCCAGCCCGCGCAGCATGGCTTCTTCCCGGAAAGTGCCGTCATGGTTATTGAGCAGTAACAGGCTAGGAGTCGCATCGCAGGCCACGACCAAGTCCGTCCACCCATCTTCGTCGACGTCAGCAGCGACCGCGGTGAAACCGTACGAAGTCTTGATGCTCGCAATGCCAGACTCCTTTGACACGTCCGTAAATGTTCCGTCGCCATTGTTTCGATACAGGGAGTGGGTGGGGACGCCGAGGCCGCCTGGGCCGCAATTAGTCGGCACGCCCTCGAAGTTGCAGTTCGGAACCTGCAGCGAAGGTTTCGGAGCGGTCGCCAGATCGATGTCCACATAGTGAGAGACAAACAGGTCGAGGAAGCCGTCGCGGTTGTAATCGAAGAACGAGGAGCCTGATCCAAAGCGGGTGCCCGGATGCAGAAGCCCGGCTTTCTCAGTTACATCGGTGAACGTTCCGTCTCCGTTATTACGGAACAGTTTGTTCTGGCCGTAATAGGTGATGAAGAGATCTTCCAACCCGTCATTGTTGTAATCGCCTACGCATACGCCGCATGCCCATCCTGGACTGGCGAGCCCGGACTTTTCCGTGACGTCGGTGAAAGTGCCGTCGCGGTTGTTGCGATACAGCCGGTTGCCGCTGCCGGGGGGTGTGCCTTCCAACGTGCGGCCGCCTAGAATCAACGCGTCCATCCAGCCGTCGTTGTCGTAATCGAAGAAAGCGCACCCGGCGCCATTGACCTCCACAATATAGGTGTTGTGATCCGGGTTCCCGTACAGCGTGGTGTGCGTGAGCCCGGCGGAAGCGGCGACATCGACAAATTTCGAAAATGGGGGTGGTCTATCGGACGCGACCGCGGCCTGCAGGACTTCGGGAATCAAAAAAGGGGCGAGCGCCGCCGGAGCGGTCCGAAGCAGCCGTCGCCGAGTCCATCTTCCCGGATACGAAAGGTTCATAAGAAGTTAGGATGCGCCGGGATCTGATTCATGATCAGTGCAGCGCCTGGGCTTTGGCAAGCGTGTCGCGCAGCAGCAAAGCTTGCGGGTTCATGGGTTCTAACTGCAGGGCGCTCTCGACTGCCTCGCCGGCCTCCGGGAAACGCGACTGCAGACCTAGGGTGGCGGCCAGATTCACCCAAGCTTCGGTGAACGCGGGTGCCGCGCGGATGGCTTCACGAAAATGTTTTTCAGCGGCGACGGCATCGCCGCTCTCCGAGTCGAGAAAGCCTAATTGATTCTGGGCAGGCGCCATGTCCGGGTTGAGTTGGATTGCTTTTTCCAGCAAAACCCGTTCGCCGGGAATATCGGCCTGTTTGTCGAGGGCTACGGCCAATTTGAAATTTAGCTCGGCGTCGTCGGGGGTTGCGGTCAGCGCCTCGCGATAAAAAGCCGCGGCATGTACTGCGTCTCCAGCCTCGAGAGCTTTATCCGCCTGGGCGGTCTTGCTGGCCGCCAACGCCGCGTTGTGTTGCTGCTGCAAAGATTCGCGGTACTGCTTCAGTTGTTCGGCTGAGGCGGCATTTTCTCCCAGGCTGCGCAGCAACTTGCCGAGCTGCAGGTGGACCTCGGGCTCGGTAGCTCCGAGAGCGAGGGCCTTCTCCAGTTCTTCCCGGGCAGGCTGCAATTCGCCAAGCTGCGTCAACGTCAACCCTAGACGGAAGTGCGGTGCAGACACGGACGGGTTCAAGGCGATGGCTTGCTGCAAGTGTTCGCGCGCAGATTTAAATTCGCCCAAGTCGTACTCCATCACTCCGTTGACCACGAGCACGCGGAAGTCATGGGGCGCCAGCTTCAGTAATTTCTTGCCGAGCGGTTGTCCGACGGCCTTGTTTCCGGTCAACAACAGGACTTGCAAATATAGAATCTGCGTTTCCATGTCTGAGGGATGCTGCCGTGCCGTGCTCGCGCACAGTTTCTCCGCCGCCTGATATTGGTATCGCTGCATCTCGATGCGGACCAGGGCATTGGCCAGAATTTCGGAAGAAGGCTTCTTTTTCAGGGCGCTGTTCAGGACCTTAAAGGCCTCGTCATAAATCTTAAGTCCCATGTAGCTCTGAGCAAGGTCCGAGATGAGGATGGGGTCACCTGGAGTGGGGCGCAGCAAGGCAATCACTTTGGTGTACTCGCGATTCTTCAGCAAGCCGCGGGCGAGTCCGTGGAGGGCTTCGGTGGAAGAACGGTCGAGCTTGAGTGCAGAGTGCCAATGAATGGACGCGTCCTCGAACCGGCCGACTTGCTCGAGCGCTTCGGCTAGAACCAAATGCGGCTTCAAGACCCCAGGAGCGAGTTCAATGGATCGCTGCAGCGGCGCAATAGCGGCTTGTGACTGCCCCGAAAAATGCAAACTCAGGCCGAGCAAGTATTGGAACCGGGAGGAATTGGGAGCAAGTTTTACGGCCGACTCGTAGGCCTGGGCAGCACACGCATATTCACGGTGATCGCCAAAGTACGAGCCTAACTCGCCGTAAAGATCCGCAGATGCGCCGGACTTCAGACGGGATTGAAGGCTTGGCGGAGGCGTGCAGGCAGCAAAAGTGATTGCGGTTAATCGCAATGCGGTGGCAATCAACAGCAGACCCTTAGTCCGCTTTGACACAGAGGTTGACATGGGCAAAGAGAAGACGCGGCGCAGAATGGCATGCGCCTACTCAAGAATAGTCCCGCTTGGCATGGCATCGCAAATTGCAGGTTCCCGACAAAGCGACGCTCAGCGGAGGGTTTGAAATTCCTGATGAAAGACGCAGTAGCTGAACCCGACCGGTCGGTCTCCTTGATTGGACTGCGCACTTTATTACGTTATAGTGGCACTTTCGGTGTCGGGTAGTCGCCTATTAAGAGACTTGTTTGCAGTGGTTTAGGAAGTCTCTGAAGTGTTACGGAAAGTTTTACAACAATAACGTTTTTTTTGCTTGACAGTGCTCATTAACACACGTTAAAAATGCTCCCCAGCCAGGAAATAGTGTTTTTGTATTAGTGTTTTTGTACTAAGGACGCTTGCCAGGCTTGAAAAAGGGGAGGGTCGGAACGCCCGGCCCATATGGTTTCAAACTCGGGCGGGGAAATTGCCCCGTCACAGCTTCAACTGGAGGCAGTTAAATGACTTCGAAGTCAAATCTTGCGGTCTGGACCAGGGCGGGCCTTGTAGCCTGTCTGGCCGTTTTTGTGTCGGTAGCCTCGCTCAGTTTTGGTCAGCAGCTGACCGGAACGCTATCGGGCACGACCATGGATTCGACTGGTGCCGTTGTCGCGAACGCCAAAGTTTCGATGAAGAACCAACTTTCTGGCGATACGCGTACCACGGTGTCTAACGGATCTGGTTATTTCTCAATCACCGCGGTTCAGCCTGGTACTTACTCGGTGACCGTCTCTGCCCCAGGATTTAAAAACTGGGAGCAGTCGGGCATCGTGTTCTCACAGGGCGATAGCCGTTCTCTTTCGCAAATTGCTCTACAGGTCGGTGCGATCACCGAGACCGTTCAAATTGAGGCTGGCGCGCTGTCTGTTCCTACAGACAACGCCGAGGTCAGCACCACCCTCAACGAGACAATGATTCAGGATGTGCCGATTCTCGGCCGCGATGCTGGTGAGCTCATTAAGCTGATGCCCGGCGCGGTTTCCACCAACGGAATCAACCAGGGAAATAGCTTCAGCGACAAAGTCGTCGGAACCAACACTGGCCCGGTCGGCGCGTACTCGGTCAATGGCACGCAGCCCAACGGTTCCATGGCCTTCATGCTTGACGGCGCCAACCTGGTCGATCCGGGCAATGCCGGAACCCAGATTGCAAACATCAACCAGGACATGGTCTCAGAAGTAAAGATGCTCATGTCTTCGTACAGCGCCGAATATGCGAAGGGCCCGGTGATTTTCCAGGCCTTCAGCAAGAGCGGTGGCACTCAGTATCATGGTGAGGGGTATCTGTACGCCCGCAACCAGGCCCTGAACTCGATCGACGCGTACACGCATAGCCAGGGTCAAATTCCTGGCGATGAGAGCTTCTATTACATGGGCGGCAACGTGGGCGGCCCAGTGATTCCGGGCCACAAGAAGCTGTTCTTCTGGGGCGGCTACGAGTACATGCGCCAGCACCCGGCAGGCTCGTTCCACAACTACAACACCCCGACCGCCGAGCAGCGGGCCGGTGATTTCAGCGAAACGACGATTGACGGTGCGCCGGGAAAAGTGCTGGATCCGAACACCAACCAGTACGTAAATACACCACTGCTGGCGCAGTTAGGGACGACGTGGGGCTACGCGTACAACATTCCCTGGAACCTGGCCAGCGGCACCACATCACCAGGCCCCGGCAACGCAGTCCCGGTCACCCCTGACCCGTTTGCGACCGCGCTGTTGCCCCTCTACCCCAAGGCCAACGTGGCGCCATCGGCAAACAATGGGTGGAACAACCTTATTCTCGCGTCCAACAATCCCCAGAACCGCTGGGAGGCGACGGGCAAGGTTGACTACGCCATTAATGACAACACCAAATTGACAGGGTCCTATACCCGTCAAATTGAAAACGACTCTATTCCGTTCGAAATGTGGTGGCAGGGACCAGCGTGGTCGTTGCCCTATCCCTCGAATGCCATTGCCAAGACGGTTTCGCAAGAGGTCATGGCGAACTTCACCCACGTATTCAATCCGACTACGACCAACGAGTTCGTTTACACGCTGGCGCGCTATATCAATCCAGCGATCCTGACGAACCCCGCCGCCGTAGACCGTTACAAGATCGGATTTAACGTGACCCCGCTTTTCGCTAACAACGCGAGCGTTAAGCAGATCCCTGATTTCATTGCACCCTGGGGCGGCACGCTGCCGGATATCCGGCAGGTTTCGTTCTCCAGTAACTTTGGCGCCGGCAAGAACGCGTTCGGAGCTCTCAAGAAGGACCCTTCGATCTATGACAACTTCACCAAGGTCCTAGGGGCCCACACGGTGAAGGTGGGAGCTTATTGGGATACCAGCGGCAACGTGCAATCCGCCAATGGTTTCAACCCCAACAATAAAGGAGCAGTCAACGTAGCCAACGGCTGGAATGGCAACGACAGCGGCAACGATGTTGCCGACCTGCTGTTGGGCAATGCCGGTAGCTACCAGGAGGTCAGCTCGGGTGGACCGGTTACCGGAACCTATATTAAAGGCCACCAGTATTCGGTCTATGCCCAGGACAGCTTCAAGGCGAGCCGCCAGTTGACGTTGAACTACGGTCTCCGGCTTGATCACGTTGGCCAATGGTTTGGACCGCCCAATGGAGCCCAGGTTTGGGATCCGGCGTTGTACTCGAATGTCCCCTGGACGTCTGACCCCCTCACTGGAGCCTGCCTGACGAACTGCAACACCGGGTTGACATGGCATGCGATCAACAGCAGCATTCCGGTCTCCGGCTTTGTTTCCCCGACGTTCTACTACGAGCCGCGTGTGGGCTTTGCGTATGACATCTTCGGAAACGGTAAGTCGGTACTTCGCGGAGGCTTTGCTGCGTTCCGATATCAGGTTGCGGTGAACGACGTCGGAGGCCCGTTCAATGGACCGGCCGGCATATTCACCTACACAGCATTCAACAAAACAACTCCACAGTTCACCGGCAACACAGGGACTCCGCAATACAACGGCCAGCCTTGCACTGGGTTTGAAACAATCAATTGCGCAGCCAGCCTCGGGTTCACGCCGCCTTCCGGCTCCGTCCAGAACGGCGGAAGCTTTCAGGCGATCCTAAAGGGCGACAACAAGACCCCGGTGGTGTACGACTGGAACATGACGGTGTCACAGGCGATGCCCTGGCGCTCAGTCCTGGAAGTTTCCTACGTTGCCAACAAGAGCCAGAACCAGTTGCTGAATAGCGGAAACAGTGGCGATACCAACCAGAACGCGGTTCAGCCGGGCGGCTATTTCTTCCCGGATGCGGCGAAGGGTGGTCTCTATACCTCAACCAGTGCTCTTACTTGCAACAATAGCGGTAACGACGGCAATGGCGTCCCCAAAGCTGCCGGAAATGCTCTCGATTGCATCCAACCTGGCCCGAACGGTGGCACAAGGGCACAGAACTATAACGCTGGATTCCAAGCCAACGACTTCCGGAAGCTGGTCAACTACCAGGACATCAATATCGTTACCCACGGCGGCTATGCCAACTACAACTCGCTGCAGGTGGGCTGGCAGAAGGCGTCCGGACCGGTGACCTTCCTCACCAACTACACGTTTTCAAAGGTCCTCGGTACCCGCGATGGCCAGACGGACAACGGTGCAGGAAACGGCACGTCCGTTGATCCGTTTAACCTGGCCAACAACTACGGCCAACTTGCGTACGATCACACACAGACCTTCAATGCAGGGTACGTGTGGAACATGCCCAAGTTTGTTCACGGCAACAAGCTCATGGAAGGGTCGGTAAATGGATGGCAGCTGAGCGGGTTCTCCACGTACTCGCAAGGCGCACCGCTTCAGCCGAACCTGAATGGAAACCTTAACGCTGGTTTTGCCGGTGGCTTGACGGTACCTACCCTCGGGGCTCCGGATCTTCCGGACTACAGCATCCCGCTGCCCAACGGGCTGAAGGCAAACAACGTGAACCCGGGAAGCTGGTATGGAACCGACGGGGGAGCAGGAGGGTACCGTCAGCTACTACCGGCACTAGTCTGCGACCCACGCAAACACGCTTCCGGGCTGTACTTCAACCCGAACTGCTTCACAACCCCCGCGCTGGGAGCCCATGGCGTTAATAACTGGCCGTACGTGAGAGGTCCGGCATATTTTGACAGCGATCTAGCGCTGTTCAAAAATTTCCAAATCTCGGAGCGGCAGAAGGTGCAGCTGAGGATCTCAGCGATCAACTTCCTGAACCATCCACTCCCGCAGTTTGGATTGGCTGGAAACGCCGATGAGAGCCTGAACTTGGCCAGTGGCGGCACGGTCCCGATCCCGCTAGGGAACATGCCTAATGCGGCGTCGGGCTGGAATGGAGTCATTCTTAATGCTGGGCAGCCAAATCAGGTAATATACCCGAACACGGAGTGCGGCTATTTGAACTATGTGGGGCAAACCAACGGCGCGACCAGTACAGATTGTTTGGCCGTGGTCCACGGAATCAGCCCGACAAACACCAACACCAACTTGACCGGGAAACCGAAGTTCAAGACTGGTTCACGTACTCTAACCTTCGCTTTGAAATACTACTTCTGAAGCGAAGCGGTTGATTACAATGAGGGGTGGCCTTACGGCCACCCTTTTTTTATTCCCCATGCGCGGACCTTCTCGAATCGCCAGCGTGCTGGCATTTTTGTTTCTTGCCCTGGCCGGGAAAGCGGCGGACGCTCCCAGTCCTATCCGCTTCGAACTCAAGTCGATCCCATTCCAATTGGAAAACGATGCCACGCCGGCGCGCAACGCTCCGGAAACCATGCCGGGCGGCGTGGCAATCTTCGATTACAACGGCGACGGACGTCCTGACATCTTCTTTACCAACGGCGCTAATATTGCCACGCTGAAGAAAGATGACCCCAAGTACCGGAACCGGCTGTTCAGGAACGACGGCAACGGGCTATTCACCGACGTGACGGACGGTGCGGGCCTGGCAGGCACTGGTTATGACATGGGCGTTGCGGCCGCGGATTATGACAATGACGGCCATCCCGACCTCTTCATCGCTGGCCTTCACCACAGCACTCTCTATCACAACAACGCCGACGGGACTTTCACCGACGTTACGGTAAAAGCAGGCCTGGATGCCGCGCTGAATCGTCCGGATCCAGAGTACGGTCCGCTGTGGTCGATTACGGCGGCTTGGGTGGACGTGAACGACGACGGCCTGCTCGACTTGTTTGTGGTGAACTACCTGCAATGGCAATACTCTGACAAGCCGCTTTGCAGCGTGCAAGGGCAGGCGGATTACTGCCATCCCAAGTATTACAAGGGAACTCCCAACCAGCTTTTCCTCAACAACGGTGACGGCACGTTCCGGGACGCCTCCAAGGAATGGGGACTTCGCGAACATCCCGGGAAAGGCATGGGTGTGGGAGTGGCCGACTACGATCAGGACGGCAAGCCTGACCTGTTTGTCACCAATGACGCGCAATACAATTCGCTGTTCCATAACACCGGCAGGAAGTTTGAGGAAGTGGCATTTCAGGCGGGCGTGGCGCTTCCTGAAGACGGCGCCTTCATTTCCGGCATGGGGCTCGATTTCCGCGATTACAACAACGATGGCTTTCCCGACATCGCCTTTGTCGCTCTCGCGCAGCAGACCTTTCCCGTCTTTCAGAACACCGGGCACGGCGACTTTCAGGAAGCGACCACTCCCGGTGGAATGCGCGAGCTGAGCTACCCCATGGACGGGTTCGGCGCCGCGCTTTACGACTTTGACAATGACGGCTGGAAGGATCTATTCGTAAGCCGGGGTGATGTCGACACTCTCAAGACGCGCGGGCGTCCGGTCTTTGAAAACAACACCGTCTTTCGCAACCTGGGGTCTGGAGGCAAATGGCGGGCGCTTACCGAAGAAGCTGGATTCGATGCCAGCCCGCCGGCACAGCACCGCGGGTGTGCGCTCGGTGATCTTGAGGGCAACGGCAAAATTGACATCGTAGTGACCGCCATCGGCCGGCCCGCGGAGATATGGATGAACCGGAGCCCCAACCCGGGACATTGGCTGGAGATCGCACTGAGAGGCACCAAGAGCAATCGCGACGGCATCGGCGCAAGCATCAAGGTGATCAGCAAGACGGTTGGCGCACAGTTCAATCACATGACGTCGAGTGTCTGCTATGCGTCATCTAGCTATGGCCCGGTGCATTTTGGGCTTGGTGCGGATGCTCGAGCGGAATCCATCGAGATACGTTGGCCGTCCGGCATCGTCCAGAAGCTGGAGAATGTTTCCGCTGACCAGATACTAAGAGTCACCGAGCCTGCCAAGTAGAAGCAAGCAGGTCTCCCGCCCGCCCCTGAACTCTGACTTCTGCGCTTGTATCATTGGAATATGTTTCCCGTTGGGAACGTCCGATGAAAGACTTTGCCATCGCGATCGTGCGCAGGCTGCGCGAGAGCGGGCACCAAGCCTATCTGGTGGGCGGATGCGTGCGCGATCTTTTGCTGGGCCGCGAACCTGACGACTTTGATGTCGCGACCGACGCTCCTCCGCACGACGTAATGCGGATTTTCCCCGAAACTTATGCCGTGGGGGCGCAGTTTGGGGTTGTGCTGGTGCCGCATCCCGCGGCCCAACCCTCTGACTGCCACTCACAAGCGAAGGGGAGTTCCGCGGCGGAGACACGTGCTTCCTCGCCAGTCCTTGGACATCAGCACAAGGCCTACGTCGAAGTTGCGACCTTTCGTTGCGATGTTGGCTACTCCGACGGACGGCATCCTGACGAAGTGCGCTTCAGCCGCGATCCGCGCGAAGATGTTGAACGCCGCGACTTCACAATTAACGGCCTGTTGCTCGACCCGGTCACGAACGAAGTTCTGGATTTTGTCGGTGGGCAAAAAGACCTGCAAGCCGGTCTTATTCGCGCCATCGGCGAGCCCGAGCGACGCTTTTCCGAAGATAAGCTGCGAATGCTGCGTGCCGTGCGCTTTGCGGCCCGATTCGGCTATGAAATTGATGCGGGAACATTTGACGCGATTCGGAAACTGGCGCTAGGAATTCATCAGGTTTCGCAGGAGCGAGTCCGCGACGAACTGACGCGCATGTTGACCGAAGGGCGCGCCCGGCTCGCCTTTGAACTGCTCGAAGAAAGTGGACTCCTGCCCCAAGTCTTGCCCGAGATCCAGGCGATGAAAGGGGTTGAGCAACCGCCCGAGTTCCATCCCGAGGGCGATGTCTTCATCCATACGCTGTTGCTGCTCGAGCGTCTCCCGAACCCATGCACGCCGACTTTGGCGTGGGGGGCACTGTTGCACGATGTGGGTAAGCCACCGACTTTTCGGCGCGCGCCTGACCGCATCCGCTTCGACGGGCATGTGGATGTGGGCGTGAAAATGTCTGAGGCGATCTGTGCGCGGTTGAGGTTCTCGAACGACGATACTGAGCAGATTCTCGCGCTGATTCATAACCACATGCGCTTTGGCGACGTGCAGCGCATGAAGGCCTCAACGTTTAAGAAGTTCATCCGCCAGCCGCGTTTTGATGAGCACCTGGAACTGCACCGTCTGGATTGCGAGTCCAGCTATCGCAATCTCGACTCCTACGACTTCACTCGCCACCAGATCGCAAGCCTCAGGCCCGACGCCATCCGCCCGGTGCCACTGATCAGCGGGGATGACTTGATCGCCGCTGGGTACGTACCCGGTCCGTTGTTCAAGGAAATTCTGGGTGCAGTAGAGGACGCGCAGTTGGAGGGCCGGTTGTGCACGAAGGAAGAAGCGATGCGCTTCCTGCAACACGAGTTTCCGCAGGCGTCGCGGCAGGAGTCGTAAGAGTTGACCTTCTCGAACCTTGGAGCGCCGGACTTTGGTAGCTGTGAAATCTCTGTCAAGCCCCTGCGAAGTCGATCTTTCCATCAACCCCAACAAAGCAAAGCGACAATAAAGTTCAAGATCGTGGCACAATCTCCCTGCGCGAATTGCTATTCTGGAATTAGTAGAGAAAACGCTCAGACGATTTCATCGGTTGACGAAGCGTGCCGCTCGCGCTCCAACAAGTTGTCTCCGATGATAAAATCGAAGCTCCGTGGAACCAATTAATTCAGCAATGGAAAAGCTGGTGGCTGGGAGCCTGCGCAAGGCGCCCCGGTCTGAAGTTCCTTTGCTGGCGTGGCCTATGGCCTGTGGTTCGGCAGTGGCTGCCCGCACTCGCGCACTGGAGTTTTCGCGCGGCGTGCTGAGGGTGGAAGTCGCAGATTCCGCATGGCGCGCCGAACTGCAACATCTTGCGCCCAAGTATGTCGCTATTTTGAATAAGTACGCCACCGGCGTGAGCCGAGTCGAGTTTGTGGTCCGGGACAAGGTAACGCAAGATGGAATCGGCAGAGGATTAAAGCAGGCATGAAAGTCAGCGAAAAAGACGTGGCCTATGTCGCCGGCCTGGCGAACCTGGAACTGACGGAGCAGGAAACCGCGCGCATGGTGCGCGACTTGAACTCGATTCTTGGTCATGTAGATTCGTTGAGCGAGTTGGATACCAGCAACGTGCCGCCGATGGCGCAGGTTTCCGATCGCTACGGATTGGGTGAATCCAAGCAGGGAAGCGAGCGCTTCGCCTACGCCAGCCGCGAGGACGTTCCCGAGGGCCTGCGCAAGTCACTACCGAATGACGTCGCACTGGCGAACGCGCCGGATTCTGACGGGACTTTCTTTAAAGTTCCTAAGGTGATTGAAAGATAGTGGATAGTGGCCGGCACGAAGCCGGTCTGACGCGGACCACTATTCGTTTTTGCCAACGACCAACGGCCCACGACGAGACTGAATGGACCTTACCTCTCTCACCATCGACGCCGCCCTGTCCGCCGTTGCCGAAGGCAAGACCAGCGCCACGGCGCTGGCGGAATCGTTCTTCGCCAAGATCGAGAGCGACGACCCGAAAATTGGCGCGTATCTCTTGCTGTCGAAAGAACGTGCACTGGCGAAGGCTGCGCGAATCGATGCGCTAGTGAAAAAGGGTGAGAAGCTTCCTCCGCTGGCGGGCGTTCCAGTGGGAATTAAAGATGTCCTGGTTACGAAGGGCGTTCGCACAACCGCGGGATCGAAGATTCTCGGCAACTACATTCCGCCGTATAACTGCACGGCGGTCGCGAGGCTCGAAGCTGCGGGCGCGGTGGTACTCGGCAAACTCAATTGCGACGAATTTGCCATGGGCTCGTCCAATGAAAATTCGGCGTTCAAGCCAGTTCACAATCCGCGGGACCTTACGCGCGTCCCTGGCGGATCATCTGGCGGTTCCGCTGCCGCCGTTGCCGCCGATATGGCTGTGGCTACGTTGGGTTCGGACACCGGCGGATCCATCCGTCAGCCGGCGTCTTTTTGTGGCGTGGTGGGACTCAAACCGACCTATGGCCGCGTGTCGCGCTACGGGTTGATCGCGTTCGCGTCATCGCTCGACAACATTGGGCCGTTTGCCAAAACGGCGAAAGACGCTGCGATCATGTTGCGAACCATAGCGGGCCGCGATCCCATGGATTCGACTTCGGCCGACGTTCCGGTTCCAGATTACGTGGCCGAACTCGACAAGCCGGTGAAGGGCATGAAAGTCGGCGTGGCGAAAGAATATTTTGGGGAAGGCCTCGAACCGGAGAGCCGCGCGGCGATTGAAGCCGGGATCCAGAAGCTGGCAAGCCTGGGATGCGAGATCGTGGATGTCTCGCTGCCGCATACAAAATACGCGATTCCCGCGTACTACTTAGTTGCGACAGCTGAGGCGTCATCGAACCTGGCAAGATTTGATGGTGTGCGTTATGGGTACCGTGCAAGCCATGTCCGTTCGCTCAGCGACATGTATCGCCGCAGCCGCGACGAAGGTTTTGGCGGCGAGGTGAAGCGTCGCATTATGCTGGGGACGTATGCGCTCAGCGCCGGATACTACGAGGCGTATTACTTGAAAGCCCAGCGCGTGCGCACTCTGCTGACGCGTGACTTCGAAGAAGCATTCAAGAAAGTGGATGTGATTGTAGGGCCCACGAGCCCTACCCCGGCGTTCAAGCTGGGAGAAAAAGTCGACGACCCGCTTGCCATGTATCTCGCGGACATTTACACGGTGACTGCAAACCTGGCGGGCATTCCAGGGGTTTCGATTCCGGCAGGCGTCTCGAAAGAGAAGCTGCCGATCGGCATGCAGATCTTCGGCAAACACTTCGCCGAGGGCACGATTCTGCGCGTCGCGCACGCGTACGAAAAAGCGGCGTAGGCTCTAAGGCATTACCACAAAGGACACGAAGGTACACGAAGGAAGTCCGGAAATTCCTTCGTGAAACTTCGTGTCTTTCTTGGTTGTTGCTTGTAATTACCCCTTCGCGCGTCACTCACTGACAAATTCAGTGCCGTAGGCCTTTGGTCAATGACTATTCGTCTTTGGCCGGGGCCGTCGTGCGTCGCTCGGCCGCACATCTGCAACGCCCGCGACCCAGGACCAGATTTCTTCTAGTCATAGCGAGTTGTGTACAGCGTACGACCAATGGTCGACACCCAATACCGCACGACGAACGCCGTGCGACGCACGACAACAACTCAGATTTTCAATCTCACGGAGAAACCCAATGAACGCTCATTCACCATCCAAAGTTCTTCTTGCGCTCGTGCTCGCGATTTCGATCGCGGCCACGGGTTGCAGCTCGCAGTGGATCAACATTGCTCTGCAAGATTTGCCCGTGTTAACGCAGATGGCACTGAACATCGCAGGGCTGGTCGGCACGGTCTCCGGCAAACAGGCAAATCCCTCTGATCTCGCAGTGATTCAAAACATCTCAGCGCAGGCGGGTCGTGACTTGAACCTGTTGCAGTCGCTTTACGCGGAGTACAAAGCAAATCCTAATGCCGCGACGCTGGCGAAGATCCAGAGCGCCATTGCCGATATCAACCAGAATCTGCCGGCGTTGCTTGAGTCTGCGCACGTGTCGAACCCCTTGCTGACGGCCCGCGTGACGGCTGCGGTGAATCTGATCCTGGCAACGGTGAACAGTTTTGCCGCGCTGATGCCGTCGCCGACGGGAGTCAAAGCCCGCACGCTCGTCACGCCTTTACCGAGCGCGTCGGAACTGAAGACGCAATGGAATCTGCAAGTCTGCGCGCCGGCGGGGACGTCTGACGCACCTCCCTTCTCGCGATGCATGGTGCGGTAGGCGCGCAATGCCGATTCCTGTCATCGCAATTACGAATGCCTCTACCTGCTTGAGCGATGAGCAGGTGGAGGCCGTGCTGCCCGCGCTGCAGAGGCAAGTCAGCTACGACTTTCGGGCCTACTGGGATCTCGATTGCACACTCACATTTTTGGGGAAAGACCAGCGGCCGACCAAGGGCTGGTGGCAGATCGTGGTCGTCGACAACCCGGACCAAGCCGGAGCACTCGGCTATCACGAACTAACCAGCGCCGGGACGCCGTTAGGGAAAATCTTCGCGCAGTTCGACATCCAGAACGGTTCTTCCTGGACGGTTACCTTCAGTCATGAATTGCTTGAGATGCTGGCCGACCCCTGGATCAACTGGTGCGCGGTGGGCAGCGATAATCGCGTGTACGCGCTCGAAGTGTGCGATCCAGTGGAGGCCGACGGTCTGGGATATCGCATTGACAGTGTGCTGGTATCGGATTTCATCACGCCGGCATGGTTTGAACGGACCTGCGCCGACCGAGTGGACTTCCAGCAACATGTCACGCGCGAACTGGAACTCGTAGCGGGCGGATATATATCGATTTTCGAAGCGCAACGCGGCTGGAGGCAAATTACAGCCCAGGGCGAAGGCGGGCCGAGTGGCGCTCCGGGAAGCCGCAGGCAGCGCAGAAAAATGGGTAGGGAGGCGTGGAAGAAAAGTGAGCGCTGAAACGTCAATGATGTGCCAAGAACTTGACTTGGGCCTGACGAAGTTCTCTAAAGAGAATCAACGAGATAATAAGCCTCCCCAACGCCCGGAATCTTCCTTATAGAGAAGCCTCGATGTTCGAGCACGCGTCTAAGCTTGAGATTCGGTTTGGCGCAGGACACGGCGTGCACAATCCATTCCACGCGCGAAATTCCGCGCAGCTGTGCAAAGCGTTTCGCCAGCGATGCGAGTGACACCAGGACGCCTTCCCCGCCGCCCTCAATTTGCGCAAGCTCAATCACGAGCTGGTCAGAGTTAATCCTGAAAGAGCCAAGAATCACCGCTGAGCCAATTCGAAAAACGATCGGTTCGCCCAACAAAACGAGCTGATCGATTTCCTCGCTGGGCAGATTCAGGATCTCTTCATCCCGAAGTCCTTCAAAAAGAACTTCGTGTCTTGGTTGGGTGGGATCCATCACTGCCTACTTTCTTCGCCAGCGGATGCCCTCTTTGGTTTGCTCGATGAGGATGCCGTTGGCCGTGAGTTCCGCGCGGATGGCGTCTGAGGTGGCGAAGTCGCGCGCCTTGCGGGCTTCTGCCATTTGCGCAATCTTGGCGTCGATTTGCGCATCGGTCAACTCCGCCGAGTGAACGATGTCGCGCAGTTCCGGGCTGATGTCTTTCTCACGGCCTTCGGCCTTCGCCCAGTCGTGGGTACGCTGCATCTGCGCTGCATCGTCATCTTTCAAAACAGAAAAGATGTCGTCGAACTGATTCACCGCCGCCACCAGGGCCGCGACGTCACCACTCTTAAGTTCCCCGGAATCCATCGCGACGTTTGCCGCGCGCACCATGTCGAAGATTGCCGCCTGCGCCTGTGCGGTGTTGAGGTCATCGTCGAGGGATTCGCACAGGCGTTTCGAAGTCTCTGCGGCAAGAGCGGCCATGGCCGCAGTTGATCCCTCCGGAAACTTTCCCGCAAGCCGCGAGGTGAAGTTGCGCAGGCGCTCGACCGATGTTGCAGCCTGCTGCAATCCGTCAAACGTAAAGTTCAGCTGGTTGCGATAGGGCACCGAAGCAAGCAGATAGCGGATGGTCGAAGGCTTGTGGCCTTTGAGCACCAGATCGCGAAGGGTAAAGAAGTTCCCGGCGCTCTTCGACATTTTCTGGCCTTCGACGAGCAAGAAGCGCGCATGAAACCAGAAGTGGGCAAACTGCTTCCCAGTCAAGGCTTCCGATTGAACAATTTCGTTTTCGTGATGCGGAAAAATCAGGTCTTCACCGCCCGCATGCAGATCGAAGCTGTCTCCGAGTTCCTGCATTGACATCACAGAGCACTCAATGTGCCAGCCCGGACGGCCGGGGCCGATGACGCTTTCCCAGAAAGCTTCGCCCGGCTTAGGCGCCTTCCACAGGGCGAAATCGCGGGCGTTATCTTTTTCGTATTCGTCAACGTCAACGCGCGCGCCGTCTTCCATTCCTGCAAAGTCTCTTTTCGAAAGCTTGCCATAAGCCGGGAACTTGGCAATGCGGAAGTAATAGGACCCGTCGTCTGTCCTGTACGCGAAACCTTTTTCGACGAGCTTCGCGATGAACTCTGCCATCTGCGGAATGTTTTCCGTGGCGCGAACAATCTGCGGCTGCTCGATGTGCAGGGAAGCAGCGTCCTCAAGAAACGCCTGCTGATATTTCTGGGTGTACTGCTGCACGGTTAAGGCGGCAGCGGCGGCGTTGCGGATGATCTTGTCGTCCACGTCGGTGATGTTCATGACGTGCTTGACCTTGTAGCCGCTGGCGCGCAAGTAGCGGCGCAGAATGTCCACGGCGACGAAGGTGCGGAAGTTGCCGATGTGTCCGTAGTCATAGACAGTTGGCCCGCAGGCGTACATGCGGACCTCGTTATCTACGAGCGGCCGGAATTCCTCAACTTTGCCGGAAAGTGTGTTGAACAGGCGCAGAGCCATATCGTCGGAAGAACTTCAATGATATTGGGAGGGCAGAAGAAGGGTCAAACCGGGAAATTGTCCACTAAGGCGCCGCGTTTGCCTCGCCTGCATGCTGGCTCATCGCCCGTATGCGGTGTCCCACTAGATAGACATAGTGCACCGCGGAGAGAATCGTAAAGAAAAACGTCGCGCGGAGGAAAAACCTCCGTGAAACCCATACCCAGTGCTCCCCGTGCACCTGAAAGAGCATGACAAAGAGCACGGCGGCCACTTGCGCAAAAGTGTTGGCTTTGCCGAAAATGCTGGGCCGGAAGTCGCGCAATCCCGCGATGGTGTAAAGCACGCCGCTCACCAGAAGGATGCAGACGTCACGGGAGAAGACCAGGACCGTGAACTTCCAGGGGATCAGGTCGACAACTGAAAGAACCAAAAAAATGGTGCTCAGCAGCATTTTGTCAGCGATGGGATCGAGATACTGGCCGAGCAATGTCTGCTGATGCAAGCGACGCGCGAGCAGGCCGTCGAGTCCGTCGCTGAGGCCGGCGATCAGCGTGAGGAGGAGCGCTCCCTTGTAATGATGGTCAAGAAGTTTAATGACGATAAACGGAAGAAAGACCATTCGCGCCAGCGTGAGCTGATTTGGCGCGCTGAGGATCTGGGAGACTTTTATGGCGGCAGCTTTCGACGTGCTGCCAATGGTTTGAGGACTCTGCTCCACACATCGATTGTCACTGTGGGAGGCAGCGTTTTGCAACTCGCGACCAGCCGGTGAGCGTGTTTGCCAATCCCAAGAACATCAGTAGAATGGTGTTGCAGCTTTCGCCTTATCCCTCTTTATCGTCACGGCGGCGAGCAGCGCGTTTGGGGATAGTTTCAGCGACGCCCCAATTCTGTAGGCCCGTAGCTCAGTTGGTTAGAGCGCCTCCCTGACACGGAGGAGGTCGATGGTTCGAGTCCATTCGGGCCTACCATATTCTTCATGCGGACGGGGAAGATACTCCCGGACGCGAGATTTATGTTGTGCTTCGTGTCGCAAAGCCGTTCTGGTGCTTGCAGACGCGCTTCCTTCCGCACAAATCGCTCCAGCATTCGAAGTCTTACGTGCCCGGCAATTGCCATGATCGTGGAATCCGACGGACCGCTCTCCGCCAACTGAGCAAAGGCGCAGCGGCGAAGATCATGACCTCCTCGCTACGCGGTGCTAGTCTCGCGCCTGCGGCGCCCAAGCGTGCCACGAATATTTGCCTTCCCCGGACGCAAGGATTACAGTGGCCGCGTCCTTCCTTTGGACGGAACGGGCCGTCCTTACTCGCGATCGAAAAGCTTTCTGAAAGGGCTCATGCGGATACGATCCATCTTGCTGCTCGTCTTGCTGTCCGCGTGCGTGGCCGTGGCGGACGAGGCCGAAAAGTCGCAGAAAAAAGAAATGCAAGCTCAAGCCAAGGCCGCGATGAAAGGAGCTGCCAGCCTGGAGAAGTCAGGACAACTCGCCGAAGCGCGGGAAAAATATACCGAGTCGCAAGCGCTGTTTGAAAGCGGCGATGCCACCGACGCGATCAAGCATCTGGACGAAGAAATCCGTAATCGCGTCAAAGACAGCTTGAACCAGGCGCACAAGCTCTATGATCAGCACAAGTTCAAAGAATCCGCGGCTGCGCTGGAAGAGACCATGAAGCTGGGTGTTGACCAGCCTGTTCTCGCGTACGATCTAGCACTCTGTTACCACCAGCTGGGCGACCGGGACCAAGCCGCTGAATACCTGCGCAAGGCCAGAGCGGGCACGCACGACCCAAAACAAAAGCAGAGGCTTCTACAACTGCTGGCTTACGTCACCACTGGAGAGAACGGATCTCCAGCGAGCGACAGCGATCGTGACCGCGTTAACCGTCTGAACCAGCTCGCGGATAGCATCGGATTGGAGTCGTCACTCCTGGATGACGCCGGAGGGGAGGAAGAGTATCCGCCGGCTGCAAGCGATGATCCTGCTTCGCAACCCGCGCAGGCGGCCCAACTGGCGGCTCATTCCCTAGCGAAGCCGGGCGGACATGGCGGCACCAATAGCCAGACAAATAAGGGCCCGAGGGCGAGCTTGTGCAACGCGATGGGCGAGTTCAAGACGGCGTCAGCCAAAAGCCCGTCAGTGGCCTTCAATCTGGCAAATTGCGCGGAGACCAATGGGCGGACTGCCGAGGCGGCGCAGATGTTGGAGAAATACCTGGAGATCGCCCCGACAGCGCTGGATGCTGCGGACGCGCACGCCCGTATCGCCGATCTGCGATCGCTGCTCGCGCTGCCTGGCCCTAACGGAGTGGAGACTCGCCGGCTCTACGCTTCGGCATACGGCGCGTTGTCGGAACGCGAGTATGACCACGCGCTCGAAGCATTCCACAAGGCCAGCGACTTGGCGCCGGACTATGCCCTTACGAAATGGAAACTTGCGCTGTTTTACGAGGCTATGGGCGACGTGGATGGAGCGCGAACAAAATTCACCGAGTATCAGCAGTTGACGACCGACCAGAGCGCCAGGGATGAGGCCGCACTCCATCTGAGCACGCTCGACGCGAAGCGGACCAAGTACGACGAAGAAATCGATGAGGCCGAGGATATGCTCGCCGATCTTTTCAACCGGGGCATGAATCTGACCTTCAACGGTCCCGAAAACCGCAGGTCGTTGCGGGCCAAGCGTGCGCGGGTGAAGAAGAAGGAGCAAAACAAGTCCAAGGGCAGGGTCGGTGGATTTGCGGTTCCCTACGCGTATGCGCAGCAACAACTGAAGCGGGCGAGTGAGCATCTCCAAGTCGCCCTTGCGCTCTTCCCGCTTGGCGCGGAGGTGAACGAACTAATGGGCCTAGTGTTCTTGCAGGCAAACGACGGGCATGCCGCCATCAAGAGTTTTGATGTAGTCGCCAGTCAAGGCTTGCCCGTGGTGTTTTATGCGGAGATGCGCGGCCACAAGCTGGACCATGCGGTGAAATGCGAATTGACCAGGGACCGCCTGCGTTTCATCTTTCTCTCGTCGTACGACAAGAAAGGGACTCCCACACCTCCGTCCAAGCTCGCAGGTGAAGACGGACTTGGGGACATGACTATCGCGCCCGGCGATGGGCGGCAGACATCGTTCGACTCGCTCGATCTGACGCCGGCCGAAATCAAGAAGATCGAGACGAACCAGGGGATGCTGAAGTTGAAGCTCGCTCAACAGGACATCTATTTGGCGCCGATCTACCTGCCGGCCTTCACGCCCGTCGAGGGGCCGCCAGCGCGAAGGTTTGCCAACAACTACACGCGACTGTTTGTGCGGTATCCGGGGCTGGAGGATTCGAAGCTGGGCAGCGAAGGTATGACCGGCGGCGAAAAATTCAAAATGGGATACAGCATCGCCAACTCCAGTCTCGATATCGCCAGTGGAGGGTTTACGCTGATCGGAGCTATCTCCAGCGTGCAGGACGCAATCTCAATTGCTCGAACCATTCACGCCGCAGTGGCATCACTGGGCGTCAGCTTCGCGTCGTGGGAAAAGAGCGTGGACGATCAGCAACGATTGCTGGCGGGCAAGTCCTTCAAACCCATTCCGGTGCAACCCGTGAGTTTGGTATTCGTGCAGGAATTCAAGTGAGGTAGTACGAATAATGTGCGTACGACGGGCAGTCCTTTCGTCGCCCTTGAGCGCATGACAAACGCTAGTCACTCGCTCCATACTTACTCGCGCAGGGAATTGACACGGAAGAGATATCCAGTCTGCCTCCCAGAACAGGCGAGGCCATGGGCTTGGGCGCTTAGCCAAATTCCATTCTTGCCGCTGTGTATATACTGAGTTCCCATGACTGTTCGGATGAAGGACATTGCAAGGGACTTGGGTGTCTCGGTGGTGACCGTCTCAAAGGTCTTGCGCCACCACTCGGATATTTCCGAAGAAACGCGCGAGCGCGTTCTGGCGCGAATTAAGGAGCTCGACTATCGGCCTAATCTGGCCGCAAGAAGTCTGGTCACAGGCCGTTCCTATCTGGTTGGTCTGGTTGTGCCCAGTTTGCTTCATCCTTTCTTCGCCGAGGTGGCAAAGGCCATTTCTGAGACGCTCCGGAAGCACGGGTATTACCTGATCATTTCTTCTTCGGAAGAGGAGCCGGAGTTGGAGGAGCAGGAAATCGAACACCTTCTGGAGCGACGGCTAGACACTCTAATCATCGCGTCGTGCCGAACAACTCTGGATCTGTTCCGCCGAATCGAAAAACAGGGCACACCGTATGTGCTGATCGATCGCAGCTTTCAGGGGCTTTCGGCAAATTTCGTCGGGGTTGACGATGAAGCCGCAGGAGATTTGGCAACACAGCATTTGATCGACACCGGGTGCAAGCGGATCGCTCACATTCGCGGCCCGGAGACCAGCCCTGGAATCCAGAGATTGCAGGGTTACAAGCGGGCGCTCGAGCGGAATGGCATCGAGCTAAGGCCGGAGTTCATCATCGCCGAGCCTAAGGGCGACGTGGAAAGCCGGCAACGGGGCGTCGCGGCCATGCAACAGCTGTTGCAGCTTGAACAGAGACCCGATGGCGTCTTTTTCTTTAATGACCCGCTCGCCCTGGGCTCAATGAATTTCGTGCTGGATCAGGGCCTGAGAATTCCGGAGGACATAGCCTTGATCGGCTGCGGCGATCTCCACTACGACGATACTCTGCGCGTGCCGCTCTCAAGTATCAACCAGCGCAGCCGCTTGATTGGAGAAGAAGCAGCCCGAGTGACGCTCGCCATCCTGAAGTCGAAGAAGCCCCTCCCAGTTGAGAGGATTGTGCTGCGGCCGGAACTGGTGGTGCGAGCTTCCACACAGAAGCGCCCCAACTAACAGTGTTATTGAAGTGAATAACTGAGCGCACACCATGTTCGCTTGTCTTCTTGATTGCGGTTGGCTCCGTTGCCCACGCGTGGGGAAAGGTCCCGCGGTCTGAGACGCGCGGCAACGCGACGTAACTAACCGTCCCCGGCCTTAGTCACCCGAGAAGTTTGACTGCGATAACTTTATCGTTTACTATCCCCTCCGAAACACCCCATGAAAAACTGGCATTCCCCACAGTCAGGAGCCCGAGTCGCTGTGGGCGAATACTGAAGCAGGCGACTCAGCGGAGTTAGGTTGAGTCGAGAATCTCATATGTGTTCGTTGGAATCGCTTCTGACCGAGGACCTTCCCTGGGCACGGGTTGGAATAGAATCGTCTGGCCGCGAAGCATTGTTATCAGAGAAGTTGTTGCACGCGGCGAGGAGAAACAAAACCATGTCCTACGAAGGGCGCTGGACGACGGTACGCGTTGAAGTGGAAGAAGGGATCGGTTGGGCGATCCTGAACCGTCCCGAGAAGCGGAACGCCATGAGTCCGACGCTCAACCGGGAGATGCGCGAGGTTCTGGAGGCGTTGGAACTTGATGAATCGGTGAAGGTTCTGGTTCTGACGGGCGCGGGAGAATCATGGACGGCGGGCATGGACCTGAAAGAATATTTTCGGGAGATTGATCAGGCACCCGAAATTGTGCAGGAAAAGATTCGCCGCGACGCCTCCGCCTGGCAGTGGAAACTGCTGCGGATGTACTCTAAGCCGACGATCGCGATGGTGAATGGATGGTGCTTCGGTGGGGGATTTTCTCCTCTGGTGGCCTGTGACCTGGCAATCGCCGCTGAGACTGCGGTATTCGGGCTTTCGGAAATCAATTGGGGTATTCCTCCCGGCAATCTTGTGAGCAAAGCGCTTGCCGATACTGTTGGCCAACGCAAGGCGCTGGAATACATCATGACAGGCGAAACTTTTACGGGGCGGCAGGCGGCGGAGATGGGACTGGTGAATCGGGCGGTGCCGCTCGCTGAGTTGCGCGCGGAAACCGTCGCGCTCGCACAGAAGTTGGCGGCGAAGAATCCAGTGGTGTTGCGGGCGGCGAAACACGGATTCAAACGGTGTCGCGAACTGACTTGGGAGCAGAGCGAGGATTATCTTTACGCAAAACTCGACCAGTCACAGCTGCGCGATCCCGAGCATGGTCGTGAAAAGGGCCTCAAGCAGTTTCTGGACGAGAAGAGCATCAAGCCGGGGCTGGAAAATTATCGGCGGTGATTGCCGACCACCGTTTAGTTGATCTTCAATTGTCAGGCGTAGAACCTATCAATGCGGAGGTAGCGGGGAATGAAGCGTTACGGTTCTGTGATCGGCATTAAGCCGGAGACGATCGAAGCGTACAAAAAATATCATGCGGCGGCGTGGCCGGAAGTTCTAGACATGATCAAGAAGTGCAACATCCGAAACTATTCGATCTACCTGAAAGATGATTTGTTATTTGGCTACATGGAATACCACGGAACAGACTTCAACGCCGATATGGCCAAGATGGCGGCCGATCCGAAAACCCAGGAATGGTGGAAGGTGGTAGGGCCAATGCAACGTCCGCTTGAAACTCGGGGCGACGGTGAATGGTGGGCTAATATGGAAGAAGTTTTCCATCTGGATTAGTCCTTGGCCGCGATCGATCAGGCCCCCGCCTCAATCGCGGAATGTTTTGTGCCCTGCTACATTGCGTCTTCTCAGGGAGCCAGAAAATGCGTCGAAAAGTCCTCAGTCGTTTGGCTGCCTGTTTGAGCCTGCTCTTGTTTTCGGTGGCAGCCGTTGTTGGGCAGAGCGAAGCTGCGAAAGCTTCCGCTAGCAAACAGAAAATGAGCCAAGATGTTTTCAAGAACATCCAAACGCTGAAGGGAGTTTCTGCGGATGAACTGATTCCCGCTATGCAGTTCATCACCTACTCGCTCGGCGTGGAATGCAGTTTTTGCCACGTGGAGGGCGCGCTCGACAAAGACGACAAGAAACCGAAACTGATGGCGCGCAAGATGATGCAAATGATGGCGACCATCAACCAGAATAACTTCGATGGCAAACAGGCGATCACCTGCTTTTCATGTCACCGCGGCTCGCTGCATCCCATAGCGATTCCCATTGTGGCTGACGCAGGAATGCATCCCATGCCGCCGATGGAGCACGACGAGGACAACGTCGCGGCAAATCTTCCCTCCCCGGATCAGATTGTTTCGAAGTATGCTGAAGCCGTCGGCGGAGCATCGGCCCTGGCGAAGTTGAACAGCCGCGAGTTGAAAGGCTTGATGACTGTGGCTGGGCACAGTCTGCCCTTAGAAATTATCGGCAAGACGGGCAATAAGCAGCTCACGATCGTTCATCTGCCCAATGGTGACAACGTTACTGCCTATAACGGCGACTCAGGATGGACTTCGGCGCCGAACCGCCCCGTGCACGATGTGCCGGAAACTGAAGTGGCGTCGGCGCGCGTTGAAGCCGACCTACGGCTGCCCCTCGATTTGAAGGAGTTGTTCAGCGAACTCAAGACCTCTCCGCCGGAAAAGATTGGCGATCACGAGGTTGACGTAATTACCGGAATCAACTCAGGTGAGGTTGCGGCGAAATTGTATTTCGACCACGAAACAGGATTGCTGTTGCGAATCCTGCGGTTCGCTAAATCGCCGCTGGGGCCGAATCCCACGCAGATTGACTATGCCGACTATCGCGTACAGGATGGCGTGAACACGCCATTTCAGCAGACCATCGCTCGGCCCAACTCGCGTTTTGCCATCCAGATTGAACAGGCGAAGTATAACGTCGCGGTGGACGACGCCAGATTCGCGCGTCCGGCTATGCCGCCACCAGCGGCAAAGCCGTAGTAGGGCATTGACTGTCGGACGTGCGGTGTAGAGTTTGCCGGCTTGGTGAGGGGTGCTCCGCAGCCGGCGGCCGTGATCATTCGCACTTTCAAGTTTTGGAAAGTCGGTGCACGTTGGCGGGCAGTTCTTTTAGTATTCGGAAGCTGCTAACTTCTCATGAGGGATTGCGAATGAAAAAGGTTTTGTGTCTTTCCATTTTTGTGCTCATCATTTTGAGCGCGGTTGCGGCTTTTGCCGCGGATGTTACCGGCGCCTGGACTGGTACTGCCGGCGGCGGCGGCGGAGACTTTCAGTTGACTTTCAACTTCAAGCAGGATGGAACGAAGCTGACGGGCAGCGTTACCGGTCCGCAAGGAGATCCACTTGAAATCACCGACGGCAAGGTCGATGGTGACAAGCTGTCGTTCACCGCTTCCTTCAATGGCATGAAAATTACGCACGACGGCTTAGTCAAAGGGGCGGACGAAATCGACCTCAAGAGCAAGTCAGACAACGGCGGCTTCCCCGACATGGAGATGACGTTGAAGCGGTCGAAGTAGGCGTGAGCTCTGAATCTTCGGCCGGGTGCTGAGGCCTGGCCGGAATGCAGGTGCAACGCGCGCGTACCCGAAGACATGCCCGCGAATTTCAAAAGCCTAGCTGACACGTCGGTTGATCCTCCGGTGCGCGGTTGTCTGCACCAGCCTGCATCTCCGCCGACTGATGGCTTGGTCCTGACCCATGGAGCCGGCGGTAATTCGCAATCGGGCTTGCTTCGGGCAGTGGCAGAAGCCTTTGCTGCCAAGGGTTTCAGCGTGCTGCGATGCGACCTGCCGTTTCGGCAGGCGAGAAGTTTTGGCCCGCCGCATCCCGCGGGAGCGGCTCGCGATCGCGCTGGATTGAAGAATGCAGTTGCCGCGATGAGGGAACTCGCCCCAGGGCGCGTCTTTCTCGGAGGCCAAAGTTATGGCGGACGCCAGGCCAGCATGCTGCTCGCCGAAGAACGAATCGCCGACGGCCTTTTTTTGCTGTCTTATCCTTTGCATGCGCCCGGCCGTCCGGATCAGCTGCGCACGCAACATCTGCCCCGGCTCCACGTTCCCACGCTGTTCGTGCACGGGACCAGCGATCCCTTTGGGACGATTGAAGAGATTGAGGCGGCGCGGAAATTGATTCCTGCGAAAACACGGATGCTCATGATCGAAGGCGCGGGCCATGATCTGGGTTTCAAAGGGAAGAAGAAGCGGGACGATCTACCTGCATTGGTGCTGGCGAGTTTTCGAGAATTGGTCGGCTGAGCATCTTTGTGGCCTGCGGCTCCGCGGAACATCCCAACCCCCACAGTTTATAATTCAGCGTTCCGATAACTTATTCTCAGGAGCTGAGACATGGCCCAGCCGACGATGGCTGCTCTTCCCGGATTAAAAGAAACTTACGTGCAGCTGAAGACCCGCATGGACAAAGCTGTGGACGACTTTCGCAAGGCGCTGGTGGGTACGCGCACTGGCCGGGCCTCCGTGCACATGCTGGACGGGGTGACAGTGGACGCCTATGGCTCGCAGATGGCCCTGAATCAGGTCGCAACCGTGCATTCTCCGGAGCCACAACTGATTACCGTGCAGCCATATGACCCTTCCCAACTTGGCCCGATCGAAAAAGCTATCCGCGGCGCGGAACTTGGGCTCAATCCCATGAACGACGGCAAAATTATTCGCGTGCCCATTCCGCCGCTCACCGAAGAACGCCGCAGGGAGATGGTTAAGCATTTGCATAAGGTGCTCGAAGACCATCGCACCGCAGTCCGGAACATCCGCCGGGACGGAAACGAGGCCATCAAGAAGGCGCTTAAGGACAAGAACATTACCGAAGACGACTCCAAGCGTTCCTCGGATGAAATTCAGAAGCTGACCGACGTCGAAATCAAGAAGATGGAAGAGATGTGCGGGGCGAAGGAAAAAGAAGTTATGGAGATCTAGCAGGAACGTCGTCGGTCGTAGGTCGTAGTGCGTACGGAAGATCACTTTCGTGCAAGCACCAGCCAGATACCTACGGCGTGAGACGGACAATCTACGACGCTTTTTCCTTCCCGTTATAATCAACCATCGTGAAGAAAGTCGTCCACGCCGCCTGCCCGCACGATTGCCCTGACGCCTGCGGAGTCCTGATCACTGTTGAGGACGGGCGCGCGACTAAGATTCAGGGCGATCCTGCCCATCCGGTGACGCAGGGCTTCCTCTGCGCTAAAGTCGCGAAGTATCTGGACCGCGTTTACTCCCCGGATCGCGTGCTGTACCCCATGAAGCGGGTTGCGCCGAAGGGCCCCACACAGGCCGCTGCTGCCTTCCAGCGCATCAGTTGGGACGAGGCGCTCGACGCGATTGCGGCCAGACTGACCGGCGCGGCCGCCGAATTTGGACCTGAGTCCGTTCTTCCTTATTCCTATGGTGGAACGCTCGGCAAACTTGGCTACGCATCCATGGATCGCCGTTTCTTTCATCGGCTGGGCGCGTCGCAACTGGCACGCAACATCTGCGCTGAGGCGGGAGCAGCTGGAATCAAATCCGTCTATGGCGTAAATATGGGCACCGAGCCCGAGCAGTTCGCGAAATCGAAATACATCATTGCCTGGGCCGCGAATATCCACGGAAACAACATTCACCTCTGGCCATTTGTTGAAGAGGCCCGCCGTAACGGCGCCAAGTTGGTGGTGATAGATCCTTACCGAACGCGGACCGCTGCCTGCGCTGACTGGCACATTCCAATAAATCCTGGCACCGACGTAGCTCTGGCGCTCGGCATGATGCACGTTATCTTCAACGAAAATCTTCACGACGCAGACTACCTCGCGCAGCACACCGTGGGCTTTGAGGAACTGCGCGCCAAGGTGCAAGAGTATCCTCCCGAAAAAGTCTCGCAGTGGACCGGGCTTTCGGTCGCTGATATTCAGAAACTGGCTCGCGAGTACGCGACCGTTCGCCCGGCGGTCATCAGGCTGAACTATGGAGTTCAGCGTTCACAAAATGGTGGGATGGCGACGCGGACCATCGCCATGCTGCCTTGCGTCACGGGTTCATGGAAAGAAGTCGGCGGGGGATTGCAACTCTCCACCAGCGGTGGCTACGGGTTGAACAACGCTGCGCTCGAACGTCCTGAGCTGATGCAAAAATCGCTCGGGCGTCCGGCGCGTACCATCAACATGGTCGAGCTGGCCAAGGCGCTGAACGAGGTGAACGATCCGCCAGTGAAGGCGTTGTTTGTCTATAACTCGAATCCTGCGGCAGTTTGTCCCGACCACAACGAGGTCATTCGGGGCTTGCGGCGTACGGATTTGTTCACCGTGGTGCATGAGCAGTTCTTCACTGACACCACCGACTACGCCGACATCGTGCTGCCGGCGACGACGTTCTTCGAACATAAAGACCTGCAGTCCGCCTATGGGCACTACTATCTGCAGGTGTCGGACCAGGCCATCGCGCCGCTGGGCGAGTGCCGGTCGAATGTGGATTTTTTCCGCGCGCTGGCGCAGAAAATGGGCTTTGAGGATGAGTGCTTCTTGGATTCTGCTGACCAAATGATGGACCAGGCACTGGAGTCGCCGAATCCGTGGTTGCAGGGACTGACGAGGGAGCGACTGGAGAAGGAGGGGCACGTTCGGTTGAATTTCAACGGGAACGGAGTTTCCGAGCCAAAGCCGTTCCTCCCCTACGCCGAGGGGAACTTCCGCACTTCCGGCGGCAAAGCCCTGCTTTACAACGAGGCGCTCAAGGCGCAGGGGCTTGACCCGGTGGCATCGTTTGTTCCTCCGGATGAGTCGCGGCACACGGCCAGCGCCAAGACCTTCCCGCTCGAACTATTGGCACGCAAGGCGGACAATTTCCTGAATTCAACTTTCACAAACCTTCCGGTGATGCAAGCAATCGAAGAGACCGGCCTGCTGGAGATGCACCCGAGAGATGCGGAAGCCCGCAAGGTCCGCGATGGCGACACGGTTCGCGTCTTTAATGGGCGCGGGGAGCTGCAACTCAAAGCCAGAGTGAATGGCAGCGTTTCTACTGGAGTGGTGGCGGCGAAGCTCGACTGGGCAAAACTTACACCCGGTGGCAAGAACATTAATGTGCTGACATCGGAAAAACTCACCGACATGGGCAACTCGGCCACGTTTTATTCCGTCTTGGTTGAGGTGGAGCTTTTCCAAGCCGTATAGTTATTGGGGTGCCCCGTCCTCCCAGTGGATAGGAAAGGCAGGGGTTTTGGACGCTCTCCACAGCTCTACCGTATAATTGCGGTTTTCCATACTTCCATCTTACCGAGGTAGTAGCGATTCTTCGCTTGCATCAGGATAAGCCTGCAAACTCAAGGCAAAGTTGTGCCAAAGGCATGAGCCCTATGGCTTTGGCGGCCGGAACTCGCTCATTTTTCAGCGTCTTGATGGCTCGACGTGCAATTTTGCCTTTGGCGTTCTGCGTCATTTTTATAGTGGCGGCTGCCGCCCAGCAGTCGGATTTGATCGTCGAAATTCAGGTGCATGGCAACCGGTCGGTCCCAGCGGACGTAGTCAAGGCTCACGTTTTCAGCAAACCTGGGGACATCTACGATTCGGCGGCCATTGAGCGCGACTTCAATTCCTTGTGGAACACCGGCTTTTTCGAGGACATTCGCATCGAGCGCGAGGCCACACCTAAGGGCTGGGTCATCCATATTTATGTGAAGGAACGTCCGCGTATTAAGACGATTTCCTACTCCGGCATCAACGCTATCTCCAAAAGCGACATTCTGGAACGCTTCAAGCTGGAAAAGGTAGGCCTCTCGCCGCAATCGCAGTACGATCCGACCAAAGTCAAGCACGCGGAAGTCGTGGTCCGGGCGCTCGAAGCCGAGCACGGCCACCAGTTTGCGACGGTGCGTACCGAAATTCGGCCTTTGCCTCCGTCGAGTGTTGACGTGACGTTTGTGGTGCGCGAGGGGCCGAAGGTGAAGGTCGGCAAGATTCGCTTCGAGGGGAACCGGCACGTTAGCTCCCGCGAGCTGCGCCAGTCGATGCACTTCCTCAAGCCGATCGGCATTCCGCATTCCATTTTTCTGGAAGGCCTTCTCGCTAAGACCTACGACGGCAGCAAGCTGGATGAAGACATGCAGCTAGTGCGCGAGGCCGAGCAGAACAAAGGCTACTGGAAGGCGAACATCGGCGAGCCGGTAACCAAGATCCGAGACACCGGACATACGGGCTTTTACATTCCGCTGATTCAGCAGGGCGCCGGCAAGCGCATGGACATTACAGTCTCGATTGACGAGGGCGAGCAGTACCGGCTGGGCGGCATCACTTTCAAAGGCAACAAAACGGTGAGCAACGCGAAGGCGCTGCGCGCCCAGTTTCCGATGAAGGACGGAGACGTTTTCAGCAGAAAGCTTTTCGGCAAGGGCCTGGAAAACCTAAAAAATGCGTACGCGTCTCAGGGATTCATCAATTACACGCCGGTGCCGACGCCCAGTTTCGACGAGCCGAAAAAACTAATTTTCTGGGAAATCGAAATCGACGAGGGCAAACAGTTCTATGTCCGCCGGATTGAGTTTCAGGGCAACACCACGACGCGAGATAAAGTCATCCGCCGCGAGGTCGTCCTGGAAGAAGGCCAACTCTATAACGAGCGCTACTGGAAGCTGGGAATCCAACGCTTGAACCAACTGGGATTCTTCGATCAGATCAAGCCTGACGATCCGGAGACCACGGACCGCCGCCTGGATGAAAAGAACGGCACCGTTGATCTCACGCTCAAGCTGAAAGAAAAGGGCAAAAACCAGATCGGCCTGACCGGCGGGGTGAGCGGATTGTCAGGTTCGTTCGTTGGCATCACCTATGCGACCAACAATTTTCTCGGTTTGGGCGAGACCCTCAGCGTGCAGGCAAACCTGGGCAGCCTGCAGCGTAGCGTTTCGTTCGGATTTACCGAGCCGTATCTGTTTGACCGTCCGCTTACCGCCGGCTTCACCGTGTATGGGACCAAGCTTACCTACGATCAGGCCCGCCAGAGCGCGCTAATCACCGGGCAGATCCTCAACGTCTCTCAAGCGCAATTGCAGAGCCTGCAGAACTACACGCAAGCCAGCAAGGGCTTCAGCGTGAATACCTCTTATCCTCTCCCGGCCCGCCGTTTCGGGTATGGCAAGCGGGTGGGCGCGACCTACACCTACGACGTTTCATCATTGGTTGCGCTGACCACGGCTTCGAAGAACCTGTTCAGTTTTCTGGCGTTCAGCGGAATCAGCGGTCCGAACTCGCTGGATGGAATCGTGACTAGCAAGATTCTGTTGAATTACACGCAGAACACGCTCGACGCCTCCCTGTATCCGCATTCGGGGAGCGAACTTTTTCTGGGCGCGGAAATTTCAGGTCTGGGTGGGACCGTGCGCTCGTTGCGCCCCATCGTTGATTTCAAGCACTACATCCCGGTCCAAAATCGGCGGAACGCGATCGGAATGCACTTCCTGGCGTCGCTGATGACTGGCTATGGCGGCCTTGTGGCCCCACCCTTCCAGCGCTTCTATTCAGGCGGAGAAAACGACCTTCGCGGATTCGACATTCGATCGATTTCCCCGGTCGCGTTCCTCCCCACCGCTTCTACGATTACGTTGCGCAATCCCGACGGATCGACCGTCCCCCGGGATCCGAGCAACCCGTTCGGTCCGGCTTACACAGTGCGCGTGCCGGTGGACCAGATTTCGTTCCCTGGCGGCGACTTGAATCTCATTTCGAACATCGAATACAGAATTACGATTTTGGGTCCGGTGGCGATCGCGCCTTTTGTGGATTTTGGGTTCGATCCCATCCTCAGGGGTTCGCAGCTGCGGATCAATCCTGGCCAGTTGGCGTCATTAAACGAATTGCCCTTCGGTTGCCCGGCGGTGGATCCGGTTAGCGGCCAGTGCCTCGGCGGCCAAAAGCTCAACTTCTCGCAAAAGTTGAACATCGTGGGCGGATCGAGCTGGCAGCCGCGTGCCTCTACCGGCATCGAGTTGCAGGTGTTTTTGCCAGTGGTCAATGCGCCTTTCCGCATATATTGGGCCTACAATCCTTTCCGCCTTGACCAGACCTCGCAAGCGCCGATTCAGATTACACGCGGTATGTTTCCGGGCTGTCCGGGGCCAAATTGCACAGCCGGCGACTATACGTACCAGCTGACCAAAAACACTTTTTCGCCCCGGTACCTGCTTCGCGAGCCGCGAAAAACGTTCCGGTTTACCGTGGGCACGACGTTCTGAGTGTTTGACCGCATCGGCGGGGTGTTTCTATAATGGGAAATCCACACCAGAGCGGCCGGTCGTGGCGAGACGGGGCCGTCGGTTTAGCGAACGGAATGAGACCGGCCAGAACCCAGTACATCCCTGAAACCAGAAGTGGCGAGGGGCTGGTATGTGTCTAAGTAAAACCAGGTTTGAAGTTAATAGCGACACCCAAGGAGTTACAGTCAATCCCATGAAACTCAAGCTGATTAGTTCCATCGCAGTCGCGACCCTGCTTTCGGTCGCTGCTTTTTCCCAAGCATCTTCATCAGCCCTTCCGGCAGCGCCAGGCACCACTGAACCGGCTGCACAGGCTGCCCCGGCGCCAAACCCGAACGCTCGGGTCGCGGCCATCAATGTGGAGCAATCGATCTTCGCCACCAATGAAGGCCAACGGGACATGGGCGCGCTGCAAAAGAAGTTTGAGCCCAAGTCCGCTGACTTAAAGACCAAAGGCGAGGAACTCGACGCCCTGAAGAAGAAGCAGAGCGCAACCACGACCGCCGCTGAGAAAGAGGAGCTTACCCGCCAGGTTGACCAGAAGCAGAAAGCCCTGGAGCACGAGCAGCAGGACGCACGCGAAGATTTTCAGGGACAGACCAGCGAAGTCGGCCAGCGCATTTTCCAGAAGATGATCCCGGTGATTACGAAGTACGCCCAGGAAAATAATATTGGGATGCTGATCGATACTTCGGTACAGTGGCCGCAAGGTCCGGTGCTCTATTCCGCGCCTCTTGACATCACGCCGGCGATTGTCGCCGCCTACAACACGGTGTCTGGTGTAGCGGCGCCCCCACCCGGGACCGCAAGGCCGGCTGCGACAGGCCGCCCCGCAGCGCCTGCATCCAGGCCAGCAACCACAACTCCTGCGCCCTCAAGCAAGCCACCATCTACAACTCCGCCGCCGAAGTAAGCGACACCGCGACGGCAGTTTTGTTCCCAAGACCGCGAGCGATTGCGGTCTTTTTATTTTTCGCGTGACGTCGCGCGAGCGGGATATTTCCGGTGTCTTTATCGGCAGCAGATTTTGCTGCAGGAGAAGACGCCATGTTCGCAGGAATCGAAAACGTCCACCGCGATCCCCGGCGCGGCTGGACCGCGTTCGCCTCGTTAACTTTGCAAGCGATACTTCTGGCTATCGCCGTCGCCACCCCTTTGCTTTATCCCAGCAGCGTGCCGGATTTCGGACGGCGCATTTTCGTTCCCCTCACCAACCCCACTCCTGATATTGCTCCGGTTGAGCACGTTCCACCGGGCGGACACGCCGGCGTGAGCTTGCGCCCTCACATGATCCTGGTGACGCAAGACCCAACGTTTCACTTTCCTGGGCCGCAAGTTGAGACGGGAACGGACGGGCCGCCTGACGTAAGCCTTGTGTCCGGCTCTCACTCCGGCCCACCTGACTCCGGTCCAAATGTGGGCGAGCAAATGCTTCCGGCTCGGCCGCCCATTCCAGTTCCGTCAGTTCGGGTTTCTCGTTCGATGCAGGGATACCTGCTTCATCGCGTCGAACCGTCTTATCCGGCGATCGCCAGAATAGCCGGGGTGCAGGGTGCTGTGGTGATCAAGGCGCTGATCAGCCGCGAAGGGACCATCGAGCATTTGCAGGTGATCAACGGTTCGCCGCTGTTGTCGAAGACCGCGATCGAGGCGATCGCCCAATGGCGCTATCGGCCTTATTTCTTGAACGACCAACCAGTCGAGGTGGAGACGGAAATTACGGTGAATTTTTACTTGAACCGTTGAAGGAAGACCTTGAATGCCCGGGCGTGGACGCCCGGAGCTACACGGACTGTGTAGCCGGACGTCCACGTCCACCCGAAACCTGGAACCCCAGAGCGGAGTGGCACCGCAGTAACCTGCTGGCCGGGCGACCGCGAACTATAATCGCAGCGTGGCGACGATTGAAATCGTGAAACGCGCGGCGACCCGGCCTACCTGGGCGGAAGTCTCGCTGCGCACCCTGCGCGAAAACTACCGAGTGGTGCGTGATTATGTGGGGCAAGGTGTCACGGTTTGCGCGGTGGTGAAGGCCTATGCCTATGGCCACGGCGCGGTCGAGTGCTCCAAGGCCTTGCAGGAAGAAGGCGCCACCTGGCTGGGCGTTACTTCGCTTGATGAGGCCATCCCGTTGCGGGAAGAGGGAATCGATACCCGCATCCTGCTTATGACCGGTTTCTGGCGCGGCGAGGAAGAAGAAGTTGTCCGGCTGGGTCTGACCCCTACCGTTTGGGAAGTCGAACACGTTGAACTGATTGAGAAAGCGGCAATCCGCGTAGGCGTGGTTCAGCACGCCGTGCATTTGAAGATCGATACCGGCATGGGCCGCCTGGGTGCGACCACCAAAGAATTGCCGCAGGTTCTACAGGCGCTGCGGTCAGCTTCGCATTTGAAACTCGAAGGCGTGGCAACGCATCTGGCGTCTTCGGAAGTGCTCGACGCGCCATCAGTGACCGAGCAGTTGAAGGATTTCGAAACCGCACGCCGCATGCTGCGCGAGTTTGGATTCAATCCGACGCAGGTTCACGCCGCCAATACCTCCGCGGTGATTTCCCATCACGAGAGCTGGAAATCCATGGTGCGGCCTGGCTTGGCGCTCTATGGATATCACCTGCCCTTCGAGCGGGCCGGGCGCGTGGTCAGCGGAAAAAACTGGAAACTGCCAGTGAAGCCGGTGCTTACCTGGAAGACTCGCATCTTCTCGGTGCGCGACTTGCGGGCAGGACAAGCGTTAGGCTATGGCGGAACCTATGTGACGAAGGCTCCTTCGCGGATTGCGGTGCTGCCGGTTGGCTATGCTGACGGGTTGAACCGTGGGCTTTCCGCCGGGGGCCGGGTCATCGTCCGCGAAAACTATGCGCCAATCGTAGGCCGCATTTCGATGGACCTGACGCTGGTGGACGTGACCGGAATTCCCGGCGTCGAGGTCGGCGATGAAGTCGTGCTGCTCGGCTCCTCCGATGGTCTGAACGTGGACGCGCTCGAACACGCTGAGCTTGAGAATACCATTCCCTACGAAATTCTGTGCGCGATATCCAAGAGAGTGCCGCGGAAGTACTACTGAAGCACTCAGGCTTCATTGAACAGTGGAGTCTGATGGCCAACTGATGGGTCGGCGGACACCTTCCGCAAGAGTGTCCGCCGCAATCCTGTTACGGCACCTATGGTCCAGAGGCCTTGATCCTGGTGGCTACAACCAGCGCGTTTGCCGGTGCGCTGAAGCAGTTTTGGCCATTCAAATCGCAGAACGACACGCTCGAACTGCCTGCCAACGTGTCAGGTCCGGTGAAGTGCACCTGCTTATGAATGATTACCAGGCCGGTTGGAATGCCGGCCGAATCTTGTGAAAACTGATATTGCGTAGTCACAACCCTGGTGGTCTCCCACTTCCAGGTTCCATGGGCGGCCGACCAGCCAGCGACTGAATCCGTGGATGCGTGCCCTGACCATCCTCCGCCCGTCGCAAAGGAATCCAGCGCCAGGAATGAGGCCGGTCCGGGAGTTCCAGTGCGTGGCCGAGTTGCGGGCACGCTTTGTCGGGATATAATCACGCGCGTGGGCGAAGAAGTTCAGAAACCGCGACTCATCCGGAACACACCCGCGGCGGTGGTTGCTGTCTTCCTGACTGGACTCGTTGCAGGGCTGGCACTTCGCAGCGTGTTTGTTCTCCCCGCACACCATTCGCGATGGTTGTTCCCAGCGCTTATTTCTACACCTCGATGGGCGTTTGCGTCGGTGCAAATCGCCTTCTATGGTTACTTACTATGGCTTTGTTTTGCATTCCTCCGTATTGCTCAGGGTAAGGAACGCATAGTCGTCGTAGCTTGGTTTCTCGTGACCCTGGGCAGCCCGTTGGAAACGTTCATGTCTCGGCCGGCTGTTCGCGCTTTTGATTATGTGAACGCCTTTGGAATGGCCGCAGCGTTTCTCACGACGATAGACATCTTGTTAGGGCGATTGGCAATAGAACGGGCGAGATGACATCTTTTGACCCGAGGGTCGGACTTCGCGTGTGTGAGCATACTTTCCCAGATAGTGTTTCTCATCCAACCCCCAACCGCAGCTTCTCAGGGCGGAATGCTGACGGCTGAATGCTACGGGAGCACCGCAAGCCTTGTTATCCTAAGAACAATGCCTTCGCTTTACGCGCGCTGGATGCACAACTGGGAAACCCGCCTCACGCAGGTGGACAATAACCGC
>JAYTFR010000084.1:0-19550 GCA_043734125.1 Acidobacteriota bacterium
CGCAATGGCGGTCGTCACCTCGGCGATGTTTCGGACCTGCGCCGTGAGATTGCTCGCCATGAAGTTGACGTTATCGGTGAGGTCTTTCCACGTGCCGGCCACGCCGGGCACGAGCGCCTGTCCGCCGAGCTTGCCGTCCGTGCCGACGTCGCGCGCGACGCGCGTGACCTCGCCGGCAAACGCGTTGAGCTGGTCGACCGTGCCGTTGATGGTCTCTTTGAGCAGCAGAATTTCGCCGCTGACGTTGACCGTAATCTTCTTTGATAAATCTCCGTTAGCGATTGCCGTGGACACCTCGGCAATGTTTCGGACCTGGTTGGTAAGGTTGCTGGCCATCGAGTTGACGGAATCGGTGAGATCTTTCCAGGTTCCGCCGACGCCGGGCACCTGAGCCTGGCCGCCAAGTTTTCCGTCCGTTCCCACTTCACGCGCCACGCGGGTGACTTCTGAGGCAAAGGACCGCAGCTGATCGACCATCGTGTTCAGCGTGTCCTTCAGTTCGAGAATTTCGCCTCGGACGTCCACCGTGATTTTTCGCGACAAGTCGCCACGAGCCACGGCGGTTGCAACTTCGGCAATGTTGCGGACCTGCGCCGTGAGGTTGCCGGCCATGAAGTTTACGTTGTCGGTAAGATCTTTCCAGGTACCGGCGACACCCGGCACCTGGGCTTGGCCGCCGAGCTTTCCTTCGGTTCCCACTTCGCGGGCCACGCGAGTGACTTCGCCGGCGAACGCGTTCAGCTGATCCACCATGGTGTTGATGGTGTTTTTGAGTTCGAGAATTTCACCCTTCACGTCCACCGTGATTTTGCGCGACAAATCGCCGCGAGCCACGGCGGTTGTGACTTCGGCAATATTACGAACTTGACCGGTCAAGTTACCGGCCATGGAATTGACCGAGTCGGTGAGATCCTTCCACGTACCAGCCACTCCGGGTACGTTAGCCTGACCGCCCAATCGGCCTTCGGTTCCGACTTCGCGGGCCACGCGAGTGACTTCGCCGGCAAACCGGTTCAGCTGATCGACCATGGTGTTGAGGGTTTCTTTGAGCTGCAGAATTTCGCCGCGGACATCGACGGTGATCTTCTTCGATAAATCCCCTTTAGCAATTGCGGTTGCGACTTCGGCAATGTTACGCACCTGACCAGTGAGGTTGCTGGCCATGAAGTTCACGTTGTCAGTAAGATCCTTCCACGTGCCGCCAACGCCAGGCACCTGTGCCTGACCGCCTAGTTTGCCTTCGGTTCCGACTTCGCGCGCCACGCGCGTCACTTCGCCGGCGAACCCGTTGAGTTGGTCCACCATCGTGTTCATGGTGTCCTTCAGTTCTAGAATTTCGCCTTTCACGTCCACTGTGATTTTGCGCGATAAGTCGCCGCGGGCTACGGCTGTGGTCACCTCGGCAATGTTACGAACTTGCGCCGTTAGATTGCCGGCCATGGCGTTGACCGAGTCGGTCAAATCCTTCCAGGTTCCGGCAACGCCGGGGACGACGGCCTGTCCGCCGAGTTTGCCGTCAGTACCGACTTCGCGGGCAACGCGGGTCACTTCTGAGGCGAACGACCGTAACTGATCCACCATGGTGTTGATGGCTTCTTTGAGCTGCAGAATTTCGCCGCGCACATCGACCGTAATTTTGCGTGACAAGTCGCCGCTGGCAACAGCCGTCGCCACTTCGGCAATGTTACGCACCTGGCCCGTCAGATTGCTGGCCATCAGGTTGACGGAGTCGGTCAAATCCTTCCACGTGCCGGCGACGCCGGGCACCTGCGCCTGACCTCCGAGCTTGCCGTCGGTACCGACTTCGCGAGCCACGCGCGTGACTTCAGCCGTGAATACGCTGAGCTGCTGAATCATGGTGTTGACGATTCGCGCCGAACGCAGGAATTCTCCCTCAAGCGGGCGCCCGTCCACGTCGAGTCGTACCGTCTGGGTGAGATTTCCCTTGGCGACGGCGGCAATCGCGCCCGTAACGTCGGCGGTGGGCCGAAGCAAATCTTCGACCAACGTGTTCACCGATACTTCCATCTCGCCCCACGAGCCGCGAGACTCCTGAAAGCGTACGCGTTCTCTGGTTCTGCCTTCCTTGCCTACGACTTGCCCCACGCGCTTCAGTTCCTTCGCCATCTGCTGGTTGGCAGTTACGATCTCGTTGAAGGTGTCGGCTACCTTGCCTGCCAAACCGGTCCATGACCCGGGCAATCGTACCGAAAAGTTTCCGTCCCGCATGGTTCGCAGGCTCTCAAGGATCACTGCAAGCTCTGCACGTCCCGGATCGAGTTGTGCAGCGGCGACGTTGCCGGCACCATCCGATCCGTTGTTTGCACCGCTCGGTGCGGCAACGGCATTTCGCTTCATATGGGGTTTTCCTGTGTCGATTTACTGAATCAGTAACGCGAAGGCGGGGGTCGCGCGCGAAGCGCCTCCTACTGGATATTAGGGGGAAATTCGGTATTTGGAAAATACATTGTGCAACGTAGGCTGAACCCAGGTAAATACTGTAGGAATTTCAGCGCAGGCGGCGAGGACGTGTGCAGCCCAATATAGGGCCGCAAGACGATCAAGGAGGGTTGCTTCAGTAAAAAAGGCCGCGATTTCCCGCGGCCTTCATATCTCAGGGAGGAATGCTTAGTGTCGCCCACCGCCACCGCCGCCGCGACCACCACCACCGGATCCCCCGCGACCGCCGCCGCCGTCACGGCGCGGCCTGCGGCCTCGTCCGCCACCGCCACCGCCCGGCCTGCCACCGCCTCCTGAGCGTCCGCCGCGACCGCCACGATCCCCGCTGGGACCACGATCCCCAGGTCCGCGATCGGCGGGTGCGCGATCGGGTGAAGGCGCGGTTCCAGAATCAACCCGATTGAAGTTCGGCTCATCGCCCTCTTCGAAATCGGCCCCTCCTTCGAGGGTGAGAGCAGCTGCGCCCACAGGCTCAGAACGTGGTGCAGAGCCAGGCTCTGCTCCGTCGCCGTCCGCCTGGGCTTCCGGCGCTTCGGGAGCAGCCCCACCCATTTTCGCGCGCTGCTCTTTCAAAATCGCTTTGCGCGAGAGGCGAATGCGGTTGCCTTCGACCGCCAGCACTTTTACCAGAACCTGATCGCCTTCCTTCAATTCGTCGCGAACGTCCTGAATACGATGCTCGGCAACTTCGCTGATATGCAGCAGACCTTCGGTTCCAGGAATGATTTCGACGAAAGCGCCGAAATCCGCCAGCCGCGTGACTTTGCCGAGATAGGTCTTGCCTACTTCGGCGCTTGCCGTCAAATCGCGAATGATCTGAATGGCTCGGTTCGCCGACGTCTCGTCATTCGACGCCACGTTGATCTTGCCGGAATCCTCGACGTCGATTTTCACGCCGGTCTGCTCGATAATCGAACGGATCATTTTGCCGCCGGGCCCAATCACGTCGCGGATCTTATCCACCGGAATCTGCAGGGTATAAATACGCGGCGCATACGCCGAGACTTTCTCGCGATGGGTTGAGATGACCTCATCCATTTTGCTCAGGATAAATAGTCGTCCGCGTTGTGCCTGCGCCAGCGCCTCGCGCATGATTTGCGCAGTAATGCCACCGACCTTGATATCCATTTGAAGGGCGGTGATGCCGTCTTTTGTTCCGGCGACTTTGAAGTCCATGTCGCCGAAATGATCTTCAGCGCCGGCGATGTCTGTCAGGATGGCGTAGTCATCGCCTTCTTTCACCAGTCCCATCGCGACGCCTGCAACCGGAGCCTTGAGTGGAACGCCGGCGTCCATCAGCGAGAGCGCCGCGCCGCAGACGGTTGCCATTGAGGACGACCCGTTCGATTCCAGGATGTCAGAGACGACGCGCATGGCGTATGGCCACTTATCCTGGTCGGGAAGGACGGACACAATCGCACGCTCGGCGAGTGCGCCGTGGCCGATTTCGCGACGTCCAGCGCCACGCAGAAAAGCAACTTCACCAACCGAAAATGGCGGAAAGTTGTAGTGAAGCATGAAGCGCTTTTTGGTCTCGCCTTCGAAGCGTTCCAGGCGCTGCATGTCGTCGCTGGTCCCGAGGGTGGTCGTTACCAGGGCCTGAGTTTCGCCGCGGGTGAATACGGCGGAACCGTGAGTGCGTGGCAGCAGGCCGACTTCAATCCAGATATCACGAATCTGATCGAAGGCGCGGCCATCGGGACGGCGCTTCTTCTTGATCACTGCCTCGCGGAAGATGCGCTCGCGCAGAGTCTCGTAGTAGGTCTTAAGCTTGGCCTTGGCTTTTTCGTCGTCCTCGGGAATCGCGGCTTGCAGTTCTTTCTTGAGTTGGCGGACCAGTTCGTAGCTTTCGGCCTTGGGATGTTTTTGGGTGTCGAGGCGGTCGGTCAGATCGGCGCCGATTTTCTTTTTAAGATCGTCGAAATAGGCCTGATCGAACTCGGGCGGCGTGACCGCGCGCTTGGGCTTGCCGGCTTTAGCGCGGAGTTCGTTGATCGCGGCGCAAATCTTCTTAATCTCGGTGTGAGCGAATTCGATGGCGTCAACCACCGTTTCTTCTTTCACTTCCTTGGCTCCGGACTCGATCATCACGATGCCTTCGGCGGTGCCGACAACCATGATGTTCAGCAGGCTCTCGCCCATTTCGGCATACGTCGGGTTAATGATGAACTGGCCATTGATCAGGCCGACGCGCACTGCGCCGATGGGGCCGAGGAACGGAATGTCAGAAATGGTAAGAGCAGCAGAAGCTCCGTTGATGCCGGCGACGTCAGGATCGTTCTCAGTGTCAGCCGAAAGGACAAAGGCAATCACCTGAGTTTCGCACTTGAAACCTTCGGCGAAAAGCGGGCGCACCGGACGGTCAATCTGGCGGCTGGTGAGAGTTTCGCGCTCGCTCATGCGGCCTTCGCGCTTGATAAAGCCGCCCGGGATGCGACCGCCGGCATAAGCGTACTCGCGATAGTCAACCGTGAGGGGGAAGAAGTCGATGCCTTCGCGAGGATCGGGATTGGCGGTCGCAGTAGCCAACACAACGTTATCGCCTATTCGCACCACGACCGAGCCGTGGGCCTGCTTCGCCAGTTTTCCAGTTTCAAATGAGATCCGCTTGCCACCGGATAGTTCAACAGAAATTTCTTGTTTCATGGTTTTTCCTTAAATGTCGAGGAGGGCAGCGGGGCTTTTTCAGCCTTTAGCTATTAGCCTCTTGCTCTTAGCTTGGATCGTTATGAGGCCAAGCCGAAGATCTAAGCAATCTTGGGATTTGACTAAAGGCTAAGAGCTAAAAGCTGATAGCTGCATCAGAGAGTTGGAATTTCACTTACCTCAAACACACGACGGCGAGGTCCCGAAAGCATAGGAACAAACAGTCCAACAGAAAAGGCCTCCTATTTGCGGAGGCCGAGTCTCTGAACAACCGTTTTGTAACGCTCGGAATCGTATTTTTTGAGGTAGTCGAGCAAGCTACGGCGCTTGCTGACAAGCATGAGAAGACCGCGGCGCGAGCCATGATCTTTCTGGTGCGTTTTGAAGTGACCCGTTAACTGACCAATGCGCTCGCTCAACAGAGCGATCTGCACTTCTGGACTGCCCGTATCGGTAGGGTGCGTTCCGTACTGGTCAATGAGGGATTTCTTTTGCTCTCTGGCTAGCACTAACCTGATGCACTCCTTCTAATTTTCAACTCGTTCAGTTGTATGAATTAAGGCTAACATGCGACGGCGCGCACTGTAAAGCGCGCAGGATCAATGCTTAGCGCTTGCCTCCCTCACTCAAGAAATTCAGCCAAACGCGCGCGGTCTTCTGCCATCGAAGAAGATGCGATATGCTTGAAACCATGTACGTTCGCTGCACCCATTGCGGATACGACAACAGCCCGGAGTACCGCTTCTGCGGTATGTGCGGGGCGTCGCTCGCGCACCAGACAATTCCGGTGAAGCCGCCCCTAAGAGACGTCGTTCCCATTGAAAGTCCGCTGGAACGGCCTGTCGAAAGATCGTCAGAACGGCCGACGCAGGCGAGTGTCGGAGCGGACAGACCCGCACCCCATGTGGAAACCGTTTCAGGGCCGTCCTTCCTGGGGCTAGCCGACGAACCCACCAAGTCTGAGTTTCACTACCTCTATGAAGATGAGCCTCCACGAAGCTATGTCGGGCTTCTGGTTGTCCTGCTGATTGCGGTAGGAATCGGCGGTGCCGCTTACTGGCAGTGGAGCCGCCACGGATACCCGTTTAATCAGTTCGGCGCTGCGGCCCAGCAGTCTGCGCAGTCATCGCCCCCTTCTGAAACTGCTCCCGCAAATCCGCCGAATCAGCAGACGCCGGTAGAGAAAGAAAAGACGAATAGCGCGCCGGACGTCCAACCGACCGACGCCAGCCCTAATCAGCAGACGAAGGCTTCAACGGACCAGAAGGAAGTAGAGGCTGCGGCGACGCCACCCAAGCCGGTCGAAGAACCTAGAGCCGCTCCTGCGCCGAGTGCGCCTGCGTCCCACGCAAAAGTGCCGAAGGGTCATGCGTCGGTCCCGAAGCCTTCGTCCAAGCCTGCGTCCAAGCCCCCGGCGACGCTCGCTTCGGAGAGTTCGGCTGCAGTGAAAGCGCCGCCTGACGCTGATTTGGAACTCGCGGGCGAGCGCGCGCTGTACGGTAACGGCGTGCCCAAAAATTGCGCAAAGGCCGAATCGAGCCTGCGCAGCGCCGCCACTCACAGCAACCCGAAAGCGCAGACGGTTCTTGGAACCATGTACGCGACAGGACACTGCGTGGGCCGGGATCTTCCGACAGCCTATCGCTGGTTTGCGCGGGCGCTGCATTTGGATCCGCAGAATTCGCGCATCTCAGCCGACCTGCAGATTTTATGGCGGCAAATGTCGGCGGAAGAACGGCAGTTGGCCACAGCCAGCGGGCAGTAGGGAACGTTAAACCTCGGCCGTTACTTGGCCTTCTCAGCGAGACTTTTCAGTCGATCGCTAACATTCAGCAATGCGCGGCCATCATGATACGCGGCCTTCCAGATTTGTCCCTTGTCCATTGACGCCGGTCTCCCATCTTCCCCAATGCGCTGATAGAAACCGTGGAACTCAGAATCGCGCTGGTACTTTTCGATGAAGTCCAACTGCTTCTGAAATGCCTTGAAGTAAACGTCGGTCTGGCGGCCATAGTTCTCGTGCATCAGCAGTAATGCGTTGAGGCCTTCCATTTCGACCCACCATTCTTTCGTCTTATCTTCAGGCAGACCGAAGGTTGTGCCATCGCCGTAGAAGCCGCCCAGTTTCTCGTCCCAGCCAAAAGCCAGCGCGTGATCGACCAGCAGCTTCGCCATGCGCCCGGTCCGCGGATCGTGCGGCGCGCCGAGCACGTCCTCAGCTTCGAGCATCAGGTATGCCGTCTCAACATCGTGGCCGTAGGAATCGTGGTCGGGAATCGGTCGCCAGTCGTTGGTGAAGAAAAGGTTCATCACTCCGGGATCAACACAAATCTTGTCACGCACGATCGCAAGTAGTTCCTGCAGGCGCGCTTTAACCGTGTCGTCTTTCCAAACTTCGTACACCTGAGACAGCGCTTCGAGCAGGTGAATGTGGGTGTTCATCGATTTGTATCCGGCGAGAAAACCGCCGCGCGAAGCGTTGCCCCCCGGCATGCCATTTGCATCCGTTTCGACGGGTTTGCCTTCGCGGGTCAACAATTCAAAGTAGCCGCCATTCTTCGAATCGTGCGCGTGCTGCTCCATCCAACGAAATTCGTTTTGCACAAGCGCCAGCGCTTTGGGATTATGCGTTGCCTGGTATGCGGCGGCGGCCCCGTATAGACCGAAGCTTTCGCCATACATTTCTTTACCGGCCCCGAACAAATCCGAGGTGCGGCCGTCATCTTCCACGCCCCAGAAAAAGCCGCCGTATTGTTTGTCCCAGAGGACGTCGTTCAGGAATTGCAGGCCGTGTTCCGCGATGGGCAGAAATTGATCTTTTGTCTCTGGGCGCCGCAGTATCATCTCCGATGCGATCCACGTCATGCGTCCTTGAAAAACCGAAAACTTGCCTTGGCTCTTGCCCGGTTGCCACTCGCGTGAAAAAACGGAATAGAAGCCACCGTGCTGGTCGTCAATACTGCGCAGGAACCAGACGTTGAGCACGTCGTCGTGCAGCATGTTTTCAGTTTCGGCCGCGAATTTCAGGTAGGTCGGGGGGGAGGCCGTGGCGTAGCTGAAATCGTCGTTCTTGGACGGAGACTGCGGCTCCTGAGCGGCGGCAAAGATTGTGATTGCGGCAAGGATAACTGCGCAGAATGCCGTTCGCCTAACGCGCTTCGTTCGGTAATCGCTCACTTTGAGGACCCACCTTCATCCCATACTTCTTGCGTGACAAGAACTTGTCGTCGTCGTAGACATTCCGAAGAGCCTCGTCCCTCTCAGGGAGGCAGCTTGATCTTCGCGCAGCAAAAACGAAGAAGCTAATGTGACCCGCGTGGGGGCGACGAGTTCGTGCGCGCGATCGTCGTGCGTACTCTAATCACAGGAGACTAGGAGTTCGTGCGTGCGATCGACGTGCGTACTCTACACCGACCATACAGAAGTGGCAACCGCCGCGTGGGCATTCACAACCACAAAAGAAGCTGCTTCCAAACCGTTGGATTCGTCCAGTATTCAACGTGGGCGATGAGCGGCACGAGCGCGTCCTCATCCTCTACATTGACCACTTTTATGACCTGCTGCACGCCGATGGGCACCGGCGTCGGGAACTCATAGAATTTGAGCGGTCCGCTGATGATGTCGTTGCGTGAAAACACATTCACCCACTCGATCTTTTCGCGAACCTGGACGTCTTCGATTAATGGCTGGACGACTGCGGCCAGCTGCTCGCGGATGTGATGAGTGTTTTTCCCCATCACGCTGAAGAAGAAGGCCGTCTTATCGAGCGGACTTCCAAACGTCAGCAGTCCCTGAGTGCGCGTCACTATGCGGGCCGGACCTTCCCGGACTGGCTCCAGGTTCAGATTCTCGGGCGGCACCGAAAGCTCCTTGACATCATCTTTTACGGATTCAACAGAAGCAAGCCGGTCATCCGCAATCAAACGATTCAGCGTATCGTAGGCGATCACCGACCCGAGCGAGTGTCCGACCACGCAGACGCGGTCATACTCAAACTTCTCGCTGTTTCCTGCCTTGGCGGAATAAACTGCGGTCAATGACTGTTTTGCAAGTGCCTTGATTTTTGCGCGCAGCTCGTCGAAGCAATCCACTTTGTTGGAAGCAACATAGGCGGTAACGTCGCCAACGTACTGGACCAGAAGGGTCCGAACCTGAGAACTGATGATTGCAAGAAAGGGCCATACCCAGCCTGGCCACCCGAGCCACTCGGCTTGGCACTTATAAATATATTGGCCCCAGGCTCCGAGCAAATACGTCAGAAAGCCTTCAACATGCGTGGGAAACCATGCGGCGGCGTGCCCCAGCTGGGAGGACGCAAAACTGCTACCGCCCAGCGAAAAGCTGATGAACACTGCACCCACGAGCACGGCAAAGTGGACAGCAACCGCGAGATAGAAGATGGCCTGCGAAACCAGCCAGATTCCGGGACGCTCCGACCTTGAGACCATCAACCGCCGCCACAATCGCGAAGCCAGGGCCAGAAGCAGACTCACGAGGATCAACAGGTTGGAAAGCGTTTGCAGCGGGACGGCTGCGTCCTTCAACCATAGGGTCGGCCACTTGCACCAGAAGATGGACGCCATCAGCGCGGCGCCGGCGACGATCGATAGAATCGTGAAGGCTACGCCGAACCAGGTTAGGTTGCGAATGGTGTGTCCCCAGAACGATTTCGAAAGCGCCGGCCGACTGGACTCCGCAACCAGAAGCACCACGCCGAACGTGATAGCAGCGGCGCACACCAGCAACGCGATCACCTTTAGGGGGATGGAAACATCTGCTCCGAGGTGATTGCCCAAGCCGGCGGCGCTTGCTCCCATCGCAAGGATGATCGCGTTGATCACCACCAGAGCGGCCAGCGTGGCCAGCGCAACCAGCAGATACAGGGGCGTTCTGAAGGGGATGCGAAATCGCGCCATGGCACCGAACAAAGCGCGCTGAAACTTGAAGACAGAGTTAATCAGCCCGCGGCTACCGCCATCCCAGAGAAAGTCGATGACGTTACGAAGTTTCACGACGCCCTCGGTCTTCGGCGCCCAGTAACATTCGTAAACGTGCACTTCGCGCTTGGAGCCGTCGGACCGTTTGAGCACGAGTTCAACGCGCTGCAAGACGGTCGCTCCGACCTTGACCTCGCGAAATTGTACGGTCTTTACGTTTGCGTCTCCGGCGGCGGCAATGATTCCCTCGGCCACCTGCTCGAGCGTGGCAAAAGGCACTTGCTGTCCCATGCCGTGTACCACCCAGACTGCGGTCTGGGACTTCGCTCCCAGCGACTTCGTCGGTATCAGGGCCCGCATGCCAACCCCTGCTTTGCCGGGTTGCGCTTCTGGCGCGGTCAGAGGATACGAATCGTAAGTCTGCGGTGGCGCGACGGTGAACTTGCGGCGGAGATCGGTATTCATTGCGGCAGACCCCTTCCATGCGATGGGTGCGCGCGGGCAGGGGAAGATGCCGTCAGCACATTGGGCGGGATAGTATCAGGAGGAAGGGGGATTCACAAGAAAATGATCAGCCTGTTCTGGAAACCGAAATCTAGCGCCGTTCTCCCCAGGGTGCAAGACGCCTGAATCAAACGAGCCGATCTGGATACCTGCGCCCGATTCCCACAGGAAGCGCGCCTACCCGCCCGCGATCGCTCCAATTACCAGAAACGGCTCTTTCCCCGAAACGACATCGTCAGGCAGCGGCGTATCGGGAGAATCATGAGACAAGTCCTGCTCACAGGCAAAGAATCGCAGAAAGGCCCGGCGCTCTTTGGTGACGTGATCGCGAATCGTCCCGCGCAGCATGGGATACTTTGCTTCAAGCGCGTCCAGCACGGAGTTGGCGGTAACGGGCGCGGGCACGTCGAGAGCGACCTCGCTGCCCACGTGAGCCAGAGTGCGGAGATGGTAAGGAAGGATTACGCGGATAATTTTGTTGCTCATATTCCGGCGGCCGCCAGGGCATCGCTCCACTCCTTTTCAAGATTCAACTCGACCAACCACTTTTCCATGTAAGCATGGTCGAGCGACTTCGCGCCTCTCACAATTGCGGCAACATCCTCAATCTGCCATTGCGATCGCGATAGTTTTGACCACTGCACGCCATTGTATCGCGGCAAACGATCCCGTAAGCATTTATGCGATACCTGCCTGATCAAGGGCCGCTGTGATCCTGCGAAATACGGCTGAAGCGTCCATCACATGCGCGGCGGCAGGGGTGCAGGCAAGAAGGCCAACCGGAGGAGTTCTCGCGCAATCTGCGTGTCGGTCCACTCTGGATTGTCGTGATGGATTCGTGCTCTGGCTAAGTCCCGGGCAAACAGGCTCATCTCCAACGCCATGAGCAGCCGTTCCTCACCAGACATCGCCCGCTGGATTCTAGTCTGGACGGCTTGCGCTTCGAGACTTGTGTCAGTTATCGGCACGGGAAAATGTTATCACGCGGGCCACCTGACGCCGGTACAGCAAATGCATTAGGTATCCCTCGAAAAAAACCAGAATTCGATCTGCGTGGAAATTTAACACCCGACCGTCGATTTGATTTCCTCGGGCAATTTTCACCGAAACGGATTCCGGTATCTTCAGGTCAAAGAGAAGCAACCACTGACTTGCGGGCTATCCTAGTGTCTGCACCTCCACGCTGAGTACTCCCGGCAAGTCATGCACAATCGCATTCCAGCTGTCGCCGGAATCGTTGGAACAATAGACTTGACCGCCACTGGTGCCGAAATAGACTCCGCACTTATCCAGGGTATCCACGGCCATGGCGTCGCGCAGAATGTTTACATAGCAGTTACTTTGCGGCAGGCCTTTCGACAGCGGCTCCCAGTCGTTCCCGCCGGTGCGACTGCGGAAAACTCGCAGCTTGCCTTCGGGTACATAGTGCAATCCGTCGCTGGTGATAGGAACAACGTAAATGGTCTCTGGCTCATGCGCATGGACGTCAATCACAAATCCGAAATCGGTCGGCAGGTTGCCGCTGACTTCCGTCCAGTTGTCGCCGGCGTCATCGGAGCGCATCACGTCCCAATGCTTCTGCATGAAAAGCACGCCCGGCCGCTTGGGGTTCATGGCAATGTGGTGAACACAGTGGCCGACCTCGGCGTTGGGATCAGGAATGTACTCCGACTTCAATCCGCGGTTGATCGGCCTCCAAGTTGCGCCACCATCGTCGGTGCGGAAGGCGCCCGCTGAGGAGATGGCGATCCACATCCGCTTCGGATTTTTCGGATCAAGAATAATTGTGTGCAGGCACATACCGCCCGCGCCCGGCTGCCAGTGCGGCCCAGTGCCGTGGCCGCGCAGGCCTGACATTTCCTTCCAGTTCTTTCCACCATCGGTGGACTTGAAAATGGCGGCGTCCTCCACCCCCGCGTAAACCGTGTCGGGATCGGTGAGGGAAGGCTCGACGTGCCACACTCGCTTGAACTCCCAGGGATGCGGCTTGCCGTCATAGAACTGATGCGTGGTCATGGGCGCGCCGGTTTCGGCGGAAGTGTCGTACACGAATTTGTTGCTCTCGCCCTTGGGCATGCCGCCCGGCCCGGCCTCCTCTCCCTTCGGCGTGCCGGGCTGATGCCAGGTTTTGCCGCCGTCGTCGGAGCGCTGTATTACCTGGCCGAACCAGCCGCTGGTCTGCGACGCATAAATGCGGTTCGGATCAACCGGGGATCCCTTCAGGTGATAAATTTCCCAGCCGGCGAAATGCGGACCGCTCACGTCCCATTTTTCGCGCTTGCCATCAGAAGTAAGAATAAATGCGCCTTTACGCGTGCCCACCAGTACTCTCACACTGCTCATCGTCTGCTCCTCGTATTGGTTTCCTCAACCACTGTGATTCAATTTCCGTCGTAGGCTTTCTGTAGCGCGGCCACGTCGATCTTATTCATCCGCAGCATGGCTTTCATCACTCGCCCGGCTTTTTGCGGATCTGGATCGCCCATCAGCCTGCCGAGCACGGTAGGAATAATTTGCCACGTCAGGCCGAACTTGTCCGTTACCCAGCCGCAGCGGTCTTTACGGCCGCCTTCAGAGAGCTTGCTCCAGAGTTCATCCACTTCTTCCTGCGTCTCGCAGTTTACAAAAAGCGAGATGGCCGGGGTGAGCTGGAAATGCGGCCCCCCGTTCAGCGCATAAAATTCCTGGCCCTCCAACTCAAACGTCAGGGTCATGACCGTGCCTTTGGGACCCGGCCCTGCGTCGCCAAAACGGCGCACGCTCTTGATCTTTGAGTTCTTAAAAAGCGACACGTAATAGTTGGCCGCTTCCTCGGCTTGGTCATTGAACCACAAAAAGGTAATGATCTTCTGCATCGTGGATTACTCCTTTACCGAAAACCCATGGTAATAACCCGACCAACCCAGAGCGCAGCCTTGGAAGGCGCCGCGACCGCCGCGTCATTTGCCATGAGAATCCCTTTCCTGATGGAAACTCTGGTGAACGCAAAGCGGCTATCCTACGACCTGCCCGTATCCCAGCCACTTTCGCAAATATCATGGTAAGACTCGTGAAAGCTCAAAAAAGATATCGCTCCCGCAACCGTGGCCTCAAAAGCGCGGCCTCCATTTGGGGCAGGCTTGGTCAGCACCTCTGCACCGGCGTTCGCGAGCCCGGCGCGAAGATTTTCACAAACTTGCTTCCATTCCCGCAAAACCTCCTCAGGCTTGGGATACTGTTCATCGGCGCCCCGCGCTGCTCCCCGCGCGAACAGACTTTCCCACGGAGCCGACCAAGACTGGCCGAGCAGTCTTAGAACCTTCGCACGATGCACGACCACATGCCCGGCGATCCACAGCAGATGATTAGAATCGGAACTGGGCTGAGCTACCCACTTTTCGTCAGGAATGCCTTGAACCGTCCGGTCGAACACCGCTGCGTTCGTAGCAAGAATGCTGGTTGTCGTTGAAAGATCGCCTGCCATGGGCTTTGCCTCGTGTCCTTAATTTCACTTACGTCCGTTATTTGGAATGCTCTGTCACACGGGCCATTCGGCGCTGGAACGCCGGCAGAATCGGCCGCGGGTCGCGCTCGGCCCAGCGCCGCCGGGTCTCCGCCAGCACCTCGTCGCGATTGTTCGCCATGGCATCGATCACTTCGCACGGGGCGCCAGTCTTCTCGTGCCGCGCCGCCCAGATCAGGAGATCGAGCAGCACTGGGGCGAGATCGATTCCCTTCTCCGTAAGCCGGTAGTTCACGCGCCGGGCGTCAGACTCGTCAGCTTCAAAACTGAGGATGCCCGCCCGTCTCAACCTCTTCAGCCGGTCGGCCAGGATGTTGGTCGCAATCCCCTCACCTGATTCCTGAAACTGCTTGAACGTTTGATAGCCGCGCACCATCAGGTCGCGAACAATCAGAAACGACCAACGATCGCCCAGAATCTCCAGCGAAATACTCACCGGGCATCCCGAGCGCCTGCGCGACGTGCGGTCTTGAACCACGGGAAAAGTTATCAGATATTGCTTGTGATTTGCAAGCTATTTTGGGAGACCGAGGCGAATGGCGTGTGCGAAAAGCAGATCGACGGACGATGCGCCAGGTTGCCCGATTAGCTTCCCGCGCCCATCATTACAATCGGCATGGTCGGGGTCGAGGATCCCTGTTGGGGTTCGATGGTAATCGCAAAGGCTTTGGCTTCCACTCCGGCTGGCAACGGCGGATTGGTGACAACCGCACTGCCATGGGCGTCGGGTTTGAACACGCCTGCAGGAATGGGAGCGCCCTGCGTTGGGATCAGCCACAGTTCGTAAGCTTTCTCTGGCGGGAGCGCTCGCAGATTGCTGGCAATGAAAACGAGTGCATTGCGCTGCTTCGAATAAATTGCCCGGCCCGCTGGCGGCGGGGGTGTCTTAAGCGAGACTGGCAGCACTTCGAACGAAGTCGCATCCGGCGCTTGCAGAATCTCCGAGTTCTTCTCGGCTGAAGCCCGCTCCCGCTCGACCATTCCTGTCAGCTGCGCAATCGAGGAGTGCAGCTGCTTGTTTTGCCGTGATACGCCGATTCCGAAAACCAACATCGCCGCTGCAGCAACCCAACCGACAGCCGCCCACCAGTTCACACGCGGGCGCGCCCGCTCAGCCCTGGGTTCTTTGGCAATCGAACTCATCAATCGGCCCCGGGCGCGTTCTGGTGGCCGTGGCCCTGCGGCGCTGAGCGCCAGCAACGCGGCATCTCCGCGCAACTGCTCCAGTTCGCGGCGGCAGGAGGCGCACTCCTGCAAGTGCTTTTCGAGTGAGACCTTCTCGTCCCCTTCGAGCGCACCCAGAGCGTAGATCGCCAGGTCTTCCGCGAATTGTTCGTGCACGCTCATGTGGCTTCCACTGCCCGGCGGAGGACCATCAATCCTGCGCGAATTCTGGTCTTGATCGTACCCAGCGGCTCGCCAGTCTTTTGCGCAATTTCGGAGTGGCTATAGCCTTCGAAGTACGCCATCTCCAATGCACTGCGTTGCGGCGCCGGCATGTCTTTCAGCACCGACCGCACTTTCTCGCTGACACGCGACCGGTCAGCTTCGGCGGCCATGTCCGGCAAGACGCTCAAAGTCACCTCGCTGATGTCGTCCTGCGGGCGCCGCTTGCGTAGAGTGTCTACTGCGCGGTTGCGAGCAATCACCGCCAACCACGGCGCTAAGCTTCCGCGACTTGCGTCGAATGCCCCCGGATTGCGCCATAGCTGCATAAAAATGTCCTGTAAAACGTCCTCAGCCGCCGCGGTATCGCCCAAAACCCGCATCGCCACCGCATAAACAATTGAGGAGTATCGGTCGTACAGCTCCGCCATCGCGCTTTGATTGCCAGCACGTACGGAGGAGATCAGAGCTCCGTCATTCTGCCCGGACTTTTGCGCCGCCGTGAACAAACGCCCTGCTCTCTCAATGGAAGTACGCGCGGCCGACCTGTATGGATGTGTAAGCCTCCGCGCCTCAGGAAGATAGCAGCACGGAGGTAACCACCGCAAGCGCGAGGCGACGCCATCCGGGAGTTCATTGGTTCAACTGCGAAGGCTTCTGCGATCCAACGATCTTGCTTGCCCCAAATTGTTGTACAGTTCCCCCCATGGCCCTGTTTCGAACGGACTCATTGACCCTCAGCTATTCCAACGTTGAAGCAGCAAAGCAATGGTGGATCCATACCTTCGGTTGCAAAGTAGTGACGGCGCCTGACGATTGGGACAACCCTTTACCGTCAGACGTGGCGCTGACGCTTCCAGGCGACGATTCTCCTACCGTCCGGCTATGCGATAAGGCCGAGGCGCTTCGAGCCGGCTTCGGCAGAACGAACCCGGTGGTTTCCATCGTCTTTAGCGACAAGCTAAAGAAAGCACACGAATGCGTTTGCAATCGTGGCGCGGCGGCCGGGCCCATCCAGGATGGCGGCGATATGCAATTCTTCGAAGTGCGCGACACCGAGGGAAATCTGATTCAGGTCTGCCAAGAGACTTAGCGGGCTATCGCCCCTGAACCACATGCAGGCGCATGAAATTCGTCGATCCGCTCGACATTTGCGTACCGGCGACCACCCCCAGCACATGTCCCGGTTTCACCCGGCCAGCGCGCAGCAGTTCGCGCTCGGCAGTGGCCAGCATCTCCTCGGAGTGAAGAGCATGGTCACGGCGCACCGGCGTCACCCCCCAGAACAGGTTCATCTGATTGCAGACCCCGGGCATATGGGTGAAGGCGTAAATGCGGGACTTGGGGCGGTACTTGGAAAGCAAGCGGGCTGTGTTCCCGGTCTCGGTGAACACCGCGATGGCGGCCATGTCCAGGTCTTCCGCGGAATGGGCGATGGATTCGCAAATCGTTTCAGAAATCGACAGGACACGGTTCCCGCGGCGGCGGCGCGGCTGGGTGAATTCCGACATGTTGTTCTCGGCTTCCACCACGATTTTCCCCATCATGCAAACCGCCTCGCGCGGATACTTGCCGCTGGCGGTTTCCGCCGAAAGCATGACGGCATCGGTGCCGTCGAAAATCGCATTGGCCACGTCACTGGCTTCTGCGCGCGTCGGTCGCGGGTTGTCAATCATCGACTCCAGCATCTGCGTTGCGATGATTACCGGCTTGCGCCACTCTGCGGCTCGGCGGATCACATACTTCTGAATGACGGGGACCTTTTCCGGCGGCATTTCGACGCCCAGGTCGCCGCGCGCCACCATTACACCGTCGGAGGCTTCGAGAATCTCTTCCAGTTGATCGAGCGCCTGCGGCTTTTCAAGTTTTGCGATTACCGGAACCGACTGGCCACGCTCGGCAATGATTTGCTTGACCTCAAGCACGTCCGCTGCCGAACGCACGAACGAAAGCGCGACCATATCGACGCCGTTCTCCAGCCCAAATTCCAGGTCCTCGCGGTCTTTGTCGGTCAACGCGGGAATAGAAAGAGCTGTGCCCGGCAGATTGATCCCCTGGCGCTCGCCAAGGGTGCCCCCGTTAATGATCTGGCACTCGATTTCAGTCGTGCCGGCGCGGTTCACGCGCAATTCGATTTTCCCGTCGGAAAGCAAAATCCTCGAGCCCTCGTGAACTTCGCTGGGAAGGCTTTTAAACGACGTCGGTATTAACTCCGCGGTGCCTTCGACATCGCGGATGGTGATGGTAACGGTCCCACCAGAATTCAAAGCAATCGGACCGCCGCCTTTCAGCTTTCCGGTGCGAATCTTCGGGCCTTGAAGGTCCTGCAGAATACAAATTGTGCGGCCTTCGGCGATCGCTGCGCGGCGCAGCGCCTGAATCACGAGTGCGTGGTCCTCATGCATGCCATGGGAAAAATTCAGGCGCGCCACGTCCATACCCACCTGCATCAGCCCGCGGATGGAGTCTTCAGTGTTGCAGGATGGGCCGAGCGTGCAAATGATTTTCGCCCGCCGGAGGGGCGCAGCCTCAGGCGAACATAAGGACGGGGAGTCGGATGGATTCTCGGTCATGGTTAAAGTCGGTGGGAATATTGTAAGGGAAGGCGGCGGAGGTGCGCGCTTCTTCATCGCACGTCCGTCTGGGTTCAGCCGAGAGGCGTGGCGCTCGATGGCCCGAAGTTATCAGGCCTTGGTCTTTCCCACCTTCAACTCGCTCCCCAGCATAGATCGCGGAAAAAGGATCGCGTTGAATTCCGTCCCGATAAGAATCACAAGCGAGATCAGGTACATCCACACTAGCAGCGCGATGCCTACGCCCAGCGATCCGTAAATCACGCTGTAGTCAGCATAGTGCTGCAGGTACCAGCCAAAAAGCATGGTGACGACGAACCACATGCCGGTGGCCAGGGTTGCGCCGGGAATAACGCTGTGCCAGGGCTGAGTGCGCGGCACTGCATTGTGGTAGATTAGCGCGATCACGCCCACGCTGGTGACAATAGCAATCAGCCAGCGGATGAACATCCACATGAGGTACACGTAGGGCGAGAACTCGTGGCCAATGTGGAACAGGATGCGGGTTTCAATGCGGTTTCCAAACGCCACCAGGATGGTCGAACAACTCAGCGGAATACCGGCAAGCACGACCAGCGACAGCGCGACCAGGCGTTCCTTCACCAAGCCCCAGATTTTAGGCAGTTCGTAAGAGCGGCGGAAACCTTCCATCCACGAAACCATCACGCCGGAAGCCAACCAGAGGGCCAGCACCGAAGTGCTGAAGATCAGCCCGAACGATCGCACGGTGCTTCCCCGCAGATAGGCCTGCGCGGTCGAGGTGCCGGCAGGAAGGATCTTGGTCAGCGCCTCGGAAATTTCGCGCGAGAGCGCCTGGGTATTTCTCCGCGACGCCAGCACGGAACCCAAAACTAGCAGCGTCGGAAAAAATGTAAGGATCGAGGAATAAGCGGACGCTTTGGCGATGGCGAAAGCGTCGTGCTGGAAGGCGCGCCAAAGGGCCTTTCGCAATAGATTGAGAAAGCGGAATACCAACGGTGACAGAGTAGAGTCGTCGGGCGATTCCAGCAAGCGGAGAGTTGGAAGGGGGTCCTCGGACTGCACTCGTTGTGGGTTGGCGTGCATTGATATAAAACGCCGGCTTTCGTTAAAGCAAACAAAAAAGGGCGGATTGCTCCGCCCTTCCTGTTACGTAAATTACTCCGCTGCCAGTTCCTCAGTCTCGCCTTCAGTACGCATGAGTTCGAGCGCGCGCTCGGCCTCCTCGTACGCCTGTGAGACTTCTTCCTGCACCTTCGCCGCGGCCTCTTCCATTTCTGGCGAAAGGCGCACGTTCCGGTAATACTCCATACCGGTGCCGGCAGGGATGAGCCTTCCGACGATGACGTTCTCTTTCAGGCCGCGCAAGTGGTCCACCTTGCCATTGATTGAGGCTTCGGTGAGCACGCGCGTGGTCTCCTGGAACGACGCCGCCGAGATGAACGAGCGGGTCTGCAGGCTCGCCTTGGTGATGCCGAGCAGGATCGGGTGCGCGGTCGCGGGCTTCTTGCCCTCGGCCACGAACTTGGCGTTGATCTCGTCGAACTCGAGCTTGTCCATCTG
>JAYTFR010000085.1:0-4333 GCA_043734125.1 Acidobacteriota bacterium
GTATCCGCTGTGCTGCGCGCAAGCGAACCGAAATAGGAAAGGGTAAAAGTCAAACCCGGTAGTATCACGAATACCAGCCGGATGCCTCAATGAGTAGAAAGGCGCTGTCCCCCTGTCTCACAAGTGAGTCAAGAGACAGGACGTCTTTAAGACGATGAGCACGGCTGTCGGAGTTTCTGGATGGGCCAAAGCCCTTCCCCACCGTGGCGGAAGGGCCCTAGAACCATTCAGAAAGTTCCTATTGTTGTGATGTTTGAATAGGCGGAGTACCCGCTTGGGCCATGCGCTCGGACGCGATACCTGAACGTGTGGCGCAACCTAAACGATACGCCGTTGAAATAGCTGGTCGTGTTGGCGCCCGTAGTTGCTATCTGAGCGAAATTCGTGCACGTTGAACCCGTGCAGCGCTCAATGCGAAAGCTATCTTCATTCGAAGAATTGTCAGTCCACTTTAGCACGACGGCTTCCACATCTCCTCGTAGAATGATGTGCGAACTGAGATTACTTGGAGCCGGTTCGGCCCCAGAAAGGGCAGCGGGAGTGTTCCACTGGGGACCGGAAGAGGCAATCGGAGAAATTTTGGGGAAGTGTCGTAGAGCCGGTCGCCCGAACATGAGTTGTCTGATAGAAAACGCGGACGCGGACGAAACTTTCACCGGACTCGTTCGATTTACATTGCTGCCCGCTGCAGCCTGCTGGCAGCTGCCATTCGAGCCGCATGGAATCAGCAAAAAAGCATGCTCGTTGCCACTCGAATCTAATCCTATGCCAGCAATTTCTCCGCGATCATTGATTGTTTCCGGAGTGGTTAGGTAGAGAGTGGAACTTGCGGGAATCAGCGTGTTGAGGTCCACCATCGGGCCACCATCCTGCCACAGAAAAGCGCGAGGCTCGCTGAAGTCAGCATTACTTGAAAAACCGGCGATCTGGCCCTTCGCATTTATAGAAAACGCGAAGCTAAACGGATCATTCCCGATTGTACCGAGATCTACAATGTTGCCATTTTTCCAGAGTGCTGCATGGAACATTTGGTCATCGGGATAAGCCGCCCAGCCGGCTGCATCCCCAACCTCGTTAATTTCACTCACGCTACCATTGCCGCCTCCAAACGTGCCCAGGTCCGTGAGCTTTCCGCGGTCCCACAAAAATGGATGCTGTCCCTGATCTCCGGGCAGAGTTGAGAGGCCGACAACTTGTCCTCGATTGTTGAGATCGGTCGCGAAAGTGCAAGTCCCTCCAAAGCTGCCGAGATTTTCCATTTTGTCCTTCTGCCACAGGAAAGCACCGGTGCTCAGAGGCAAACCCAAATTGTTCGCGCAATATGGACTGGGGTCAGAGCTTATATACGATTCTCCGACAATTTGCCCGCGCTCATTTAACAGCGTCGCCTCTGCGTCGGTACCACCCAAAGTGCCGAGGTCGCGCATTTTGCCGTTCTGCCAAAGGATCGCGCGAGTCTGGTAACCAAGGCCGGTCATGGAAAATGGGTCGGTAACTCCATTGAGCGATACTCCGACGACTTGTCCACGGTTGTTCACCGCGTTGGCGGCACTTTCGTGCCCGCCTTTCAGCGTTCCCAGGTTCATGATCTTTCCCTGGTTCCACAGCACTGCCCGCAACTCGGGGAAGCCGGGGATGAGAGGATCGATCTGGCCATTTTCCGAGAGACCAGCAATCAGTCCGTTTGGACTAATCCAGTTCGCGCCGCTGCTCGCTCCGTCGGACAGCCCGCCTAAGTCGGTCACGTGAGTATCATCGGCTTTGAACGCGTGAGACACGAAACAATCCTGATTGAAGCAGAAGTTCGGATAAGGATCGGGCTCGGCAGTATCGGCTGAGCCCGCAACTGTCCCCCGATTATTCAGGACCGGAGCATAGGCGTCAGGAATGTTGACATAGCTGGCCGGACCACCGAAGGTTCCAAAGTCGATCAGTTGATAGCGAGTCAGTTCTTTATTTGACAACTGTGAAGTTGATTCCTGTGCGGAAAGCGAAAGACACATCGCTGACGCAACAAGAAGTACTAATACGATAAAAGATGCACTTGTGCATTTCATAAGTTCTCCTGTTCTTTCCTTGACGTGTACGAGCAGTTTTTATTTCGTAAAATGTACGACCAGTTTTTGTACCTACCGACGGCGTGGTCCCCAATCTGGCGCGTTATCTTTCTCAGGACTAAATGTGACCTGAACAACATCGCCGCCATCGGGGTCCATTACGAAAAGATCGGCATGAGGCAGACCGTCTGGTCCAATCGTGGTTTGAGCGTCGCGATGAGCGAAAACAATTTGCTGGCCATCGGGTGACCATCGTGGATGAAAAGTCCCAATGGTAAGTCCGCTTACCGGCGCATAATGTGTGATTTGAACCAGGTGAGTGCCATCCGGATGAATTGTGTAAATCTGCTGGGGGGTTACGTCATCCGCTGGCTCCGCGGGCGATTGGAAAACTATTCGTTCACCATCGGGAGACCAGTCAGGATTTCCACTGTCCAATCCAGCCGGGCTGATCTGGTGGCGATAAGAACCATCGCGGCGCATTACCCATAGTGAAAATAATCCCGTGAGGTCTTGGTGCTGGAATAAAATTTTGCGACCGTCCGGTGACCAGCGGGGCTCAAAGTCTGAGGTGCAGGCAGGGCCACTTTTCAACTGCTCGGGATGGGAGCCGTCAATTCGCATCCTGTATATGCCACCGTAGGCAAAACAACCATTTGCGTCGATTGGCCCCAAAGCACGAGGTGCGAGCAGTTCGCGACCGTTCGGCGAGACTGCGGGGTTTCCCTCACCAAGACAATTAGGATTGGTAATGCAGTCGGTTTGAAGCTGTGTGACTGCGCCACCTTCGGTTGCGACTGAGTAAATGCCGTCAGGTCCATTCGCCACAGGCCCCCAAAAGAAAATCGTGTTTGCCCGGGGAGTAAAAACTGGGTCGAAGCCTCCGTTGGGCAGACTGGTTAGGAAGTTGTAGGAACCGCCATGTTCCGGGACTATGGCAATCTGATTGGTTGCGTATGCGCCGTCAACGATGGTGACAGCGCTTACGGCGAAGTCTCCGTTGTCTCGATTGTGTCGTTCACTCGATTGCTGTGCGGGCGAAGCGATGCAGATTGTTCCGACAGCTAGGACGATTGGGATAACCCGGTTCGCTATTTTGTTTTTCACGATGTTTTCCTCTTTCTTTTTCGGAAATGGACGTGTATCTGGCAAACCGGAGCGACTCTAGTGCAACGAAGTACTCGGTCGTCCCACAAGGCGATAGCGTGCTCCGAATCCGTCTCGCAAAGTTCCCACTTTGTTTGGTTGAGATTCACTGCCCTGGTTTATTACAGCCGGAGCTTTCTGCATTGACATGCTTGCCTGCCTTGCGGGCGCTGTGATCAACGAATTGTCTTCACACTCGCCCAAATGTTTTTTGTCGCATGGAATAAGCAGGAAAACGTGCCCGCAAGCATCTATGTTGTCGCAGCCGGCAGGGACGCCGGTTCCAGCAATTTCTCCTCGCTCGTTGATGTTGTAAGCGATCAACGCTTTGAAACCTGAATTGGGCGGCACCAGTGCGTTCAAGTCCACCATGGGTCCGCCGTGCTCCCACAGAAACGCATGTAGCGGGTAGCTACAGTTAGACGAGCTGCCAACGATCTGTCCATGAGAGTTGATAGCACGTGCGTTACTACACGGATCGGTTCCGACCGTGCCCAAGCCTCTTATGACTCCATCTTTCCAGAGGAACGCCTCGAACATTCCGGGCCCGTCCACCTTCGACCTGCCGACGACCGCGCCTGCATCGTTCAGCCAGTTCGCGGTTGCGGTGTCGCCGCCCAACGTGCCGATGTCGGTCATTACTCCGTGCTCCCAAAAGAAAGGATGGGATGTAACGTCGCCAGAGAGATTGGATTGGCCGATCACTTGACCTCTGTTGTTCGCGAGAGAGGCGCCGCCTATGGTGCCGCCGAGTGTCCCGAGGTCCGTCATCTTGCCGTTCTCCCACAGGAAAGGAGCTTGAGTAGGCGATCCAGTGGAAGCATTCGGGATGAAACTTGTGTAAGAGGCACCGACAATGTACCCATTGCGCTGGTTGATGCCGCCTGCGCTCGGTCCCGCATCTGGCCCTCCCAAGGTCCCGATGTCCTGCATAACTCCTTGCTCCCAGAGGAACGTGTGGAGTGGCGTTCCAACAAATGAGTAGGGATCGGGGTCCGTACCGATTGTCGAGAACCCGACTACTTGTCCTCCGTCGTTAACGTAGGATCCAACACTTTCGTATCCCGCGCCCAGAGTTCCGAGATCGATTGGGCGTCTGTCCTTCCACAGCACTGCGTGCGCGGCGGGAA
>JAYTFR010000086.1:0-3526 GCA_043734125.1 Acidobacteriota bacterium
AGCGGATGAAGCTTCGCTTGGCGCCAGTCTCGATGACTTCATCGGCGAGAAACTTCTCGGCGTTCTCGGCGTAGAAACGGCAACCGGTCGCGCACTTCAGGGCCTCCGCGACGGCGGCCTTCAAGGGCTTGCCCATCTCCAGCGTCATTAATCGCGCACATTCATCTTTTTCAGCTTCGAGAATCTCGGCGGCGCGTATCATCTTCTTCGCGCGATCGGCAAAGGTCGTCTTTCTGTGTTTGCGAAATGCAGTGACCGCGAGTTCCAACTTCTCTTCGAGTTGCGCGTCGGTAAGAGGCTCGAAGGTCTTCACGGTTTCGCCCGTCGTCGGATTGATGGTTGCGATTGCCATGTTGCTCGATTTCTCCTGCACAAATTGCGGCGAGTCCAAAGTGGCCGCGCCTAAGGAAGCTGTCTTGTGGTCGAACCACGATACTACTTGACGGGTAGGCCGCGTCAAGGCTATACATTCACATCGTCTCATATTCTTTTTTGTTTGCATTCAAACTTTGAAGCGATCGCAAACTTCTCGACCAATCTGCTCAACCCTCGTCACGAGGCTTTGGAGGTCGTAATGCATTCTTCGTTGAATGGCATCCGGATTTTTACTGTTGTTCTGTCGCTCGCACTTCTCTGCCTGCCGTCTTTCTCACAGACTACGACCGGGCGAATTTTGGGAACGGTAACGGACCAATCCGGTGCCGGAGTAGCGGGGGCTACTGTTTCGGTCACCGATACGCAACGCGGTATAACGCGAAGCGTAGTATCGGATGCTTCCGGCGATTACGCCGCGACAGAGCTCGAGCCTGGCGTCTATAACGTCGATGCCGAAGCCAAAGGATTTAAGAAAGTACAGCGACCAAACATCACGATTGAGGTCGCGCAAGATCTGCGCGTCGATGTCTCTCTTCCGGCGGGCCAAGTTTCCGAGATGGTCGTTGTTACCGACGAAGTGCCGCTCGTGAACAGCACCTCCGCCACCCTCGGCGGAACCCTGAGCAACGCCGAAATCAACGACCTCCCGTTGAATGGACGCAATTACGAAAACCTGCTTCAGTTGCGCCCCGGAGTCGTGCGATATCCGGGCGGCGGATTTTCAACCACAAGTACGAATGGCCTGCGCGCAGAAGATAACTCTTACTTTATCGAAGGGCTTTTTAATAGTGAGCCCTACTCCGGCCAAGCCATCGTCAATGGTGCTGGAATCGCTGGCGATTCAGCCACTATTCTCCCAATCGATTCGATTCAGGAGTTCAACATTGAAGAATTGGCTCCAGCTGAATTCGGATGGAAGCCGGGCGCGGTCGTCAACGTCGGATTGAAAGGGGGCACCAACCAGATTCACGGAACCGCCTTTGCCTTCGGGCGCGATGGCGTAATGGACGCGCGAAGTTATTTCAACACCGCTCCGAATGCGAAACTGCCCAGAACGCTCGAGCAATACGGTGGCAGCGTCGGGGGCCCGATCAAGAAAGATAAAATATTTGTCTTTGGCGCCTACGAAGGCCAGATTTATGACGTTGGAAATTCCTTTGGCGGTGTGACGAGCCCGTCCATGGTAGCGCTGCCTGCCGGCGGCAACTGCGTGTATCTTGCGACCGGCGATTGCGCAAACAGCATTCCAGATGTGATTGCCGACCTGCAGGCGGGCGGAGTTACCGTCAGCCCCGCAAGTTTGAACATCGCTGGGTGTTCGGTGACTGGCGGAGCTGTCGACTGCAACGGCACCGGCTTCCCGACAAATAACTCGCAAGGAATCGACATCACGAACGGTTTATTCAACGACGTCAAGGTTTATAACTTCGTGACAAAAGTCGACGCGAACCTGACCCCGAACAGCCGCCTGAGCGTGATGTATTTCTTTGGCAATAACACGGGCACGGTGGAAGACTTTCCGGAATACCAATCGAAATGGCGTTCTAACATTCACACCCGTGCTCAAGTCATAGGTGGAAACTGGCTTTGGACGCCTAGTCCGCGGTGGGTCAACGAGGCCCGAGTCGGATATAACCGCTTGTATCAACCGACGCTGCCGGGTGATCTCAACACGCCCGCCTCAAGCTATGGTCTGAATACGGGCGTTTCTGGCCCGTTCACCGGCGGCCTGCCGCGAATCGGATTTGGCGGTTATTTCTTCCCTGGCTTGGGAGGATTCAAGTGGCCGAAATTTCAAGGCCCCGATTCAATTACGCAGTTCGTAGATCACATCTCATACACGTCGGGAAAACACTCGATCAAGTTCGGTGGCGAGTTACATCGTAATCATGTGACTAATTCCGCTCGTGGCAACTCCCGCGGCAGCATCACATTTTTGGGTGGAGTGCTGGCGGACAGTTCCACCGAACTTGAAGATTTCTTTGCTGGACTCCCCTTCAAGTCTTCTGTGGAGGTCGGAGATCCCACTTTGCATTTACACAACTGGGCATACTCGCTATTCGCTCAAGATGATTGGCGAGCCACCAAGAGACTGACCTTAAATTTCGGCCTTCGCTACGAGTACAGCACCGTCGTCCAGGAAAAGGACAACAAGCTCGGCAATTTCGATCCGAATGTGGGCCTCGTACAAGTCGGAAAGCAACTTAAGAATGTGTACAACCCGGATCACAAGAATATCGGTCCGCGCTTTGGCTTTGCCTGGGACGCCACGGGCAACGGCAAGACGGTTGTTCGCGGTGGCGCTGGCCTCACCTACGAATCGGTGAATTGGCAATCGTTTATCGCTTTCAACAATGCATTTGGTTTAGGTAGCGTTCCGACCGCTGCCATCATTGATGCAGCGGGAAATACGTCTGGCGGAACCATCAGTACCGGGAACGTAACGGTCAAGAATTTCCTGAACCCTGTGCCTTGGGACGTCGGCCCCCTCTATGGCAATGTCGACAGCAGCCCGATCAATTGTTTCGACAGTCCGTGCCCGATCATGACCGTCGACCGAAACCTCAAGACTCCTTATGTTTGGAACTGGAGCCTGAGCGTGCAACACGCATTCTCCCCCCGTTTGTCGTTGGAGCTAGCCTACGTGGGCAATCACGGGTCGAGGCTGACCGGCATTCGTGACATCAACCAGCCGACAGTGGGCTCGGGATGGCCCGCCGCCAGTGTCGCCGCATGCGTGGCATCCGGTTACACCGACGGTACTTTCTGCGCACCTGACAGCACAGGACTGGAAGAAGCAAATCAGCCCTTCAACGCGAAGTTCCCTTACTTGAGCAATATTTTTCAGATGGCGAACATTTACCGCTCAAACTACAACGGGCTTCAGGCCACGTTGAACTCGAGAAACTTTCACGGGCTGAGCATGGTTGCCGGCTACACCTACTCTCACTCGCTTGATGACGTGGGCGCGAACTGGGATTTTGGTTACGGGTCGGGACTTCCGCAAGACGCGCATAATCCGGGCGCCGAATATGCCAACAGCGATTTCGATGTGCGTCATCGACTCACTCTCTCTATGACGTATGCCATCCCCGGAAGCAAAGGCCACGGGCAAGCGTTTGAGGGATGGGAACTAAACTCGATTGTCACC
>JAYTFR010000087.1:0-8591 GCA_043734125.1 Acidobacteriota bacterium
AAGGAGCTGCGGAAGTGGCTGGAACAGGTGGGCACCAAGACGTTGTACATCGAACCGGGGAGCCCGTGGGAGAACGGGTACTGTGAGAGCTTCAACGGAAAGCTGCGGGATGAGTTTCTGAACGGAGAGATTTTCTATTCGCTGAAGGAGGCGCAGATACTGACGGAGAGGTGGCGCGTGGAATACAACACGGAGCGGCCGCACTCGGCGCTGGGCTATAGGCCGCCGGCACCGCAAGCTATTCTCCCGAAAGAACCGGGGCATGGAGATGTGGAAAACGCTTCGCGTTTCCCACATCTCCACACCCCCGACGGCGACTACGGACAAATGTCGAACGAGGCGTTACACTAACATTCCACTTGGTACAAAAAATCGGTCAGGTCAACCAGGAGAGCTATCTCGTACTCAGGCTGCCGAAGTTCGGACAACAACTTGAACGTATCATCGACCTCAAGCGCCAGCGCCTCGTACTCCGTCCCTTGGCTGAACTGCGGCCCCTTAACTCGAGAGCACGGATTGGCTGACTGGAATCCGCCATCTCTGCCGGTGATGAACTCAGGAATGAGTTCTTCGCTCTTCGCCCACTCGAACAGGTGCGACATCATGCCCCTATACTTGCCCCTGGTTTGATTGCTGATCTTCAGGCCCAGAAACCAGGATTTGAGCCGTTGGGTGCTAATGCTGATTGCCGCAACATCCGACCAGGCAGGAAGCAGGACATTTCGGATTACCTGTTCGTGTAGTTCTCTAGTGGATTGTTTGTTGAAGGGAAACGTGGCGAGATACTTCTCGGCAAGCTCCCCAAAGGTGATCTGCAACGGGTCAGATTGGGCGACAAGTTTATCGAGTCCCAGTTTTCCCACTTTCGCCCACGCTTCTTCGTCCGCCATGGAAGCGGAACCCAAGCCTCGGCTCCGCTCCATGCCTTCCGAGTTCCGCCAACAGAACAATGTGGTGCCTTTCTTACGCCTTAACCATCCTCGCGCCATTAAGTTTTCATCCTCTCCGGCTCCGAGGACTGCCAGACCCATTATTGATCTCGTCTGGAACTCCGGACAAGGCTTTGATTGGCCCATTCCCCGCAATAACGGCGTCAACTTCGCTTAGTTTGAACCGCCAGACCTTACGTGTGGCGGTGGCATCAATCGCGTGTGCTGGCAGTTTGCCCTTCCGCGTCAGCGCGAGCACTTGACGGCGCTCAATCTTCAGATAGTCAGCCACGAGATCGGCAGAGACGTAATGTTCCGGCGTCATGCCTTTAAACCGCACCCTTTCCCTTTGCTTTCAATTTCCTTATAGAGAGCTCCCGGTTTCGCATCCTCGTATCATCCCGGCTGGATTCAACCTCAGTTCCCACGGTTCTGAAAGCCGTGTTCAGCCTCTTCAGCATTCCGGATAACACTCTTGGACTTTTGGGCCAGCTCTTAGTTCTTCGAACCTCTTCATCGGCGGTAGAGTTGAGTTCACTGAGAAGTTGCGTCGCCGTTCCAGTCCAACCTTTGACCGCCAGTTCACAGATTCGATTTGCGATGGGGGACGCGTCCAAGGCGACTCGGCTAGCCTTCTTACGGTTTGAGGTGTACGCGCGAAGAAATGTCCCGCTCTTCAAACCGAGAGCAGGTTCAATGGCGGTTCCCAATTTGGCGAAATCCGCCATTCGTGGTTGTTCCGTAAGTTTTACGTTCGGCAACTCCTGTATGGCTTGTACGGCAACATCCAGTAGCGCTCCCAATAATTTCGGCTGTGCAGCCTCGAACTGTTTCCAGAATTTCTGTTCTTCCCGGTACTGTCTGATCACTGGCAGTTCAAGAAGAATGCTGCGATCAATCAGGTCGGTACGAGTCGCAAGTTCTTCAATTCCATTCAAAACGATGGGTCTTTGCCCTTCAAAAAGAACTTCGCCCGAATCCGTGTAAAGCTGTCGTGTGCTGAAGCCCGCCCCACTACTGAGACGGCAGAGGCAATCGGAGAACCACGCTGGAAGGTATGACAAGTTGTCGAACGAGAGCTGCCACCCATTGTTGGCAGCGATCATCAGGTCGCGAGGGTCTTTTGCCTGACCGCGTGAAGGTGCAACGTTCGGATCGACCATCTTTCGGAAAACCCGCGCAGCAGTCGTTTTTGCGCTTCCGGCCTCGCCATGTAGTCCTAAGATCGGGAATGGGCCTTGCGAAAACAGCGCGGCAACTTGAGCTGCCAAGAACAGAACCCAGTCCTCATCAGTTTGAAGGTTCAAGAAACCACGGAGGTCTTCAATGTTGCCGCCTTTTTCCGGAAGAGGTAGAGGGAGCATCCCCTGCCCTCGGCGGAACTTGGCGGGAGGATTGTTGACCACCTCCCAACCATTCTTCCCGAACGCAATCGCACGTCCGCGCTCATCACTCAGGTCTAAGTAGTTCTGATCGCCGACTCTCGCTAGCCTTCACGATTGCGGCCTTAAATTGGCCCTGGTTCCAGTAAATCTCAGTGAGGTCCAAGTCGAGTACAGCTACGCCGTCGGGACGGACCTTGGCAAGAAGATCGTACGCCATTTGATAGAAATGGAGGGCTTTGGGTAGATCTTTGAGATCTGATTCTCTTGCGCCATAGATCGCCATGAGTTCGATGTACGCCGCGGATTCGTCATCGGTATCCCTGAAATGCTCCAGTACTGGAATAGCGGCATCGATTTGCTCGGAAGCCTCCTGCCAACTACCAATGGTTTCCAGGCCGACGGCCATGTCGAGGGCAGCCCAAGCGGAGCTCAGGGGCTGATTGGCTGCGTCGCTGATCTGCTTAGCTTCCCTTAGGACACTCACTCCACTCTGATACTGTCCTTGATTTTCGTACAAGGTAGCCAACGTTCTCCGTACCCAGTACCGAGCAGACCAGGAGTTGCTTGTGTCTGCCACGACCTGCGCCTTCAAAATGCCTTGGAGGGCCTCGTCCGGCCGGTGCGAACGATTCAAGGTGTTTGCCAAGTTCTTCAATTGGAATGCTTCATTCGCGGCGTCGCTCTGCTTTTGATAGAGTTCAGCCGATTTCCTATAGTGGTCGATGGCTTGGGGCAAGTCGTCGGCAGCTTCAAACGCCTGCCCGATCAGGGACAAAACGTAGGCCTCAAGATCTCTTCTCCCGATGCCTTGGGCAATTCTTAGAGCGTCCCCGAAATATTGTCGGGACTTTGTTTTGTTCTTTTGAGCTGCGTAATAGGTGCCCAACGAGGCTTCCGTGTTAACCCGACCGACGCTTGAACCGAGCTGGTGGTAGAGTTCGTCCGCGGCCTCAAGGTTTGCTCGCCACTCGTCCGGAGTTGCACCAGCTTCGAAGGTCGGAGAATTGGCAAGTGCAAGATGGGCGTCAGCCGCACCCCTTAGGTCCTTATGCGCATCGTACAACTGAATCGCCTTCCTCCACGCTTCCGCAGCTGCAGGCCCGTCTCCTTGCTGTGTCTTGATCTGAGCTAGTTGCACGTATTCCAACGGATCATCGGGCGACTGCTTAAGCAAGAATTGGATTGAATCTTGCGCCTCCTGGTGTTTGCCTTCAGCGTCCAGAACCCAAACGTTCGTTTGATGTGCTGCCTGCAAGAGCTGAGGAATGCCAAGCTTCTTTGCGCCAACCATGCATGGCGTCAAAGCATCATCCGCCGATCTGAAGTCTTCTTCCAACATGAGCGCGGTTGCCAGCTCGCATGACATGGCAACGCTCCACGGCGTAGGAGTGCCATTCTCGCTAGGGGAGCGCGAGGACAGCGCTCGTCGAGCAAACTTAACAGCCATGTCGGGTCGCTGTTTTGACATGTAATAACTCACGAGAAGCCCCAGACTGGTTGGTTTGACTGCGTTCGCAATTGGGCCCATCTCGTCGATGTTCTTGGCGAGGACGAACGCACCATCGTCTTGAGAAATGACCTTGGCAGGAATCTGAAGTAGCTTCGTGTTGGTAGCATCATTGTTCAGGTTCGATGTGTATTCTTCGTACTTGTTATTCCAAGCTGCTTCAGTCTCCTGAAAGCGCTGTACGATCTCAAAACAAACAAGTGCACTCGCAAAGTCGCCTGCTGCATATGCTTTGTCAGCCGCATCCCTAACATGGCTCTGTGCGAATGTTGCTTCGAGCTGTGGCATTAACAATGCAAGCGACTTATCATTTTTTGTATCCCCCTGAGATGAGGAAAGAGCAATTGCCGGAATTATCGCCTTCTCTAGAGCGATCAGTTCCTGTTGGATATCATTTCGCTTTTCGTACAGGCCAGCGAGTCGAAGGTAAAGTTCCAAAGTCAGACTTGGATCCACGCCAGGAGCTTCGACGTCGGAGCCAACGAGGGATTCGGCCTCGCTCAGTGCACGTTGAACGCGATCGGTACGTTGAGAGCCGTCCAAGATCTCTGCGATGACGAGGTCGGCAATGAATTGCGAGCCTAAATTGTGGGATCCTTTTGCAGCCGACAAAAGTTCTTCTTCAATCTGCAGTGCCTTTTCCTTGGAGCCTTGGTGGAACAGGAGAACCTCTTCTGAGGTTAATGCCGTGATCCTCGTTTGTTCATCTCCTGAGATAGCAGCCGCCTGGGCTGCCAAACCGTAAAAGTCAATGGACTTGGGTAACTCTTCTCTTGCTCTATAAAGATCGGCGATTCTATTCGCACTTTCCGCTCTCGCCTGTGCGAAGCCTGCCACTGTAGCTGTCTCGTACATTTCTTGCCAATTCTTCAAAGCGTCGTCCGGCCGCTTGGCCGCTTGATAGGCGCTGGCTAGAGCTTCTAGGAATGCGATCTTAAAAAAGGGTAGCGCCGCGGTTCTGTTGTATCCGTCAGGAAACTGGAACAGCGATTTGTTCTCCTCCGAGACACCCTTTCGGGAAATCTCCATCATCCGGATGCCTTCGTCCAATTTGCCTGTTCGCACATATCCTTGTCCCAGAAACATCGAGGCTTGGATGAATATCAGGTAATTTTCGCTCTTTATGGCCAGATCCCTTGCAGAAGCGCCAATTTCGATTGCCTTGTCTGTGTTCGATTCCGATACGGTGAGGTCTGCCAAATAAAGAAGATGTCCCGGCTCCCAGTCATATCGATTAGCATGATCTATCTGTAGTGCTTCTTCGATAGAAGCTCGCGCGTCTGCCTGCTTGCCAGCCAGAAGTTGCAGGCGGCCCAACTCACCCAGAACCCGTGACTGGATATAAGGATTTTTGCTTCTTTGGGAGAGATCCAAGGCCTGGTGAACCACCTTCATTGCCTGATCGAGATGCCCGCTGACCTGTTGAAGAGCTGACAAAGCCACCAACACATCTGCCTGCAAAACCAAGTTTGAAACAGCCATCCCATCCGAGAGGGCGTTGAGCCATTGCACTTTCGCATCTTCCACCCTTCCCTGTGTGAAGTAGTAGAGTGCGAACCAGTCCTCGACTATCGCCCTATCGCCAAGAGATTTCTGCTTCTTTGCAAGTTGCAATGCCTTCTGGAGAGATGTGAGGCTTTCGCTGTAGTTCCCGAGCTTCGCTGACTTCTGTGCTGCGTCCAAGAGGGCTTTGATATTCGAGTCTGAAACCTGCAGTTCTGGTGGAACGTAAGTTCGATAGAGACTCGGCGCGATCTGTGAGTCTCCGATAGCAGAAAGCGAGAACAGTAAAATGCATACAGCGAGCGATCTCGTCGGGAGATCAAAACGTAGTGGATTGGCCGAGATCAACATGCACGGCATCGCGTGGAGCAGATTGTACTGCGGGTCTCTGAAGTATGGCCTAATTTTTTCCCACTCGCTCGCATTGTGGGGACAAATTGGCTGGCCCGGCGGGGGAGGGGGGTGCAACTTTGGATCGCTCTATCTCCTATCCCTCCACTTGTTTGACGGGATAGGAGATAGAGCAATTCAAATGACACGCTGCTGTTAATCACATAGTTAATATTGAGCTGAAGGCTGATTCTATGGGGATGTTGAGGGGAATTTATGGGGGAGGACGGAAGACCTCAATGGGTGTTATGGCGATTTATCGTCAACTATTCCTGTCGTCACCTTAGCTTTTCGCGTGTGGCAGTCAGCCAATCCGGTTCCTCCAAGATAACGTGCGGGAGTGCATTAGGCCCGGCTTGCCGCGCTGGGGGGCAGTGCCTCACAGGGCGGCTCAAACTCGCGAAAATGAAGAAAGCATACGCGCGTTTACAATGCCGACATGCACTTCCAGCTTTCGGCTTGGGCACAAAAATTGGGCCGCCGAGATAATTCCGATCTCGCAACGAGCCCCGCGTCGCTCGTGATCGCCTGTCCGCATTGCACTGCTTTGATCGGGCCGGAGGAATACAAGCGCGTGGATGGCGAACGGTTAGAGTGTCCGTGGTGCGACGGGGACCTTCGCGCCGCAACCCAAAAGCTCACGAACTGTTACAGAAAAAGGGGACCGATCAAACAAATATGAAATCATACTCAGCGGTGTGCGGTTTTTGGGGAGGAGGTCAGTGGTTGGATAAAGACCTGCTCGATTCTAACAACGGCTTCAAACGCTCTGACCTCACGCAGTCCACGACCGCATGCGATATAACAACAGTTCTCAGCTCGGTTTCTCACATTGTGGTCGTAGTTGGAGCATCGACCAAAGCTTTCCAGTTGCCGTCGGGCTGTTTGCCCCAGACGACGACGTATTTGGCTTTGACGGTTTGGGGCTTGCCCCTCTTGTCGTTGAGGGTCATCTCGTATTCTCCGGTTTCGTATGCGAGGTCCCCGGAGCGAGCGACTTCCACTTTGGAGGGCGCGAAGGTCAAGGCAAAGCCGGGGAGGCCCAGCATTCCAGCGCAGAGTTTCTGTACGGCGTCTTTGCCGCTGGCAGCGGGCGCGTTGGGAGCGAACATCTCGGCCGCGTCGGCGTAGTACGAGGTGGCTTTCGCAAGATCCTTGCTGGCGATGGCCTTGATCCACTCAGCGTCAAGCGCGCGAATAGCCGCCTCGTCCGCAGCACGGGTATCGGGAGCTGCTGCGGGCCGGGCGGAGGGTTGCGAGGCAGTGTTGCAGGCGGTAAGAGGGGCCAGAATCGCAAACAGGAACGCGGAAAGGCGAAGTGGGACATTGATGTAGCCTCCTGGACAGGCCGTGGAATTTTCCCTGGCCGCCGACAATGAAAGACTATACGCCCGTCGACCTTTGTTGTACGGGCCACATCGGTACACCTGGAGGATTGGCTCTGACGCCCGCCCTTTCCGGACGGACTCGCAAGCCTACCCTGTGAAGACCGTAAAGGGTAGCTCAGCGGTGCCAAGCATCAGCCCTCCCTCAGGGAAGGACGATGATTCGTCCTTTCATGCCCAGATTGTCGTGCAAAGCGCAGATGTAGGGATAAACGCCGGGAGTCGTGAAGGTAATGCGAAACCGCGTCGATCCTAATGGAGCCTGTGGCAAAAAGAGGCGCTCCTGCGGGGCTGAGCTGATAAATCCCGAATGCACGCTGTCTGATGTCGATGCGATTGTGGCGTGCAACGCTCCGTCAACATCCACAGTGACATTGGGTGATGGAGGTATGGGGTTTGCGGGCTCGGTGCCGAAGGTAATGGTGTGCGGCGTAATCGGATCATGATTTGTCCACTCCACAGTAGCGCCAGCGTGGATCACCAGTTCCGGCTCAACAAAGCGCATGATCGCAGCCGTTTCATGCCCGCCGGCATTGGCGACTACTTTGCCGATTCCCACCGACACCGCTCCCGCCGCGCTGTTGTGTGTATGGGCGGCCATAAGGTCTGGCGCCGACAACAGATCCTGGGCTTGCTGGGCAGCCTGTTTATCGTAGAAGGACTGCCCGTGCGGAAGTGGCACAGACGTATCGAGCACGTGAATTGTGCCGGTCATGTCTTCGTGCACCAGGCAAACCAGTTTGTAATTGCCGGCGGTTGGAAATAGCACGGTGAATGATCCGCCGGTGACCGAAGGTGGAGCAGTTACACAGGTAGATCCATCAAAGGTTGACCCGCTTGCGGAAAATCTCGGGCAGCCGACAGGAAATGGCGGACGCACTTGTCCATCGGTTAAGAATGTCACAGTGTGAATGTCATCGGCGTTGAAGGCCCACGAAATGCTGTCTCCGGCATGAATCCAGATTTCGTTGGGCAAAAACGCCAGCGCCTGATGTCCCTTGTCCTTGCTCTGCGCACCTACCGACGCCTGCCACTGCGCGCCAAAAGCCGGAGTAAGTGCCAGCACGGTGAAGAATAGCCAGAGAATTGAAGTTGTTCCTGCTCGTTTCATATCTTGGTCTCCTGCGCTTAATTCGGGTTGCCCGTGCGTTGAGCCGGCTGGACTCAACCCGGGGAAGGCAAGTGTCAGCTAAACGAGTCCCACAATACGCCTTGGCAGAGAATTGTCAACAAGAATGGATTCCAGGTAGTGTCCTAATTTCAAATTTAGGACACTATCGGATTCCAAGACGGCCTCGCGGAAGCCGAACGTGGGTTGCTCCCGAGTGCCAGGCCACTCTTAACCCACCCGAAACGGCTTGCCGGGCAGTGAGACTGATTGTTGACGTAAACAGGCGTGGGTGTTGAAAAAGTCACGTCGAATTAGCGGGATGAGATTCAGCAGAAGCATGTTAGAAGAAAGTGATCCTGCCCATGCTCTGTTTGATTCTGA
>JAYTFR010000088.1:0-3279 GCA_043734125.1 Acidobacteriota bacterium
AAAAGGGCGCGCGAGCGGTTGCTGCGTACCCATTCCAACTGATACGCAAATCCGGTGAGCGTCAGCAAAAAGATGTAGTTGTTCTCCATCATGTTCTGCGTGTAATGCAGGTGGGTCGTGCACAGCATGAGCGCCACTACTCCGGCTGCGCCTTCGCTTACGGTGAAGCCGAGTTGCTTCAGCAAACGAAGCGCGATCAGCGCGGTGAACACATTGATCAGGGCGGCGGTGATGTAGCTAACGAAAATTGAACGAATTGCTGGATCGTCCGTGTAGCCCGCGAAGGGACGCACATGCGAAACCCCTGTCCCGAGCAGATCGGCCGGCAACATGATCAAGGACTGGCCGATGCCGTACCAGCTGTAGAGCTTCCCTCCGCGCCCATGTAACCCAAACTCGGGGTAATCACCGGGGGGAACCTGCGGATCAGACGTCCAGAGCCAGTGAGTGGTTTGCAAGCGGTGCATTGTGTCGGCGGTTCCGAGTTCACCGGATTGCACGACGATTGCCAACAATACAGCGGCGAAACACAAGAGCACAGTCGTGTCATTCATCCAGCGCTTGAGATGCAAAGCCATCGCTTGGATGGTAATGCGCCTCCCGCGATTTAAGAAGTCGCGCGTTGGGGGAGAACTACGCGGCGCAGCATAAGCGCCGGACCGTGTGGCAGAGGTTGGAGCAGGCGTGCTGATCTCCTGTACAATTTTTGCAAATGCGGCAGCGGGAGAAGGTCGATGCAAGTCCCAGCATCCGAGTGATGGCCAGCTACGGGCGACGTGCCTCGCTATCTTCGTTTTTTCTCAGTTTTTCACTACTAGTTCTGTGGGCTGTCCTAGTCTCGCACTTATCAATAGCTGAGCCCATCGCCTCCCTCAATGCCAGCAACTACGTCAACGATTTCGCGGCAGTACTGAGCGGTGGCACCGTTACCAGGCTTAATGACCTTTGTCTTCAGGTCGATCAGAAGGCGCATGCTCAGATTGCTGTCGTCACCGTGAAATCATTCGATGGCCAGGATCCGGTGACCTATGCTGTCGCGCTTTATCAAAAGTGGGGCATCGGAGCGAAAGGCAAAGATCGTGGCGTCCTGATCGTTTTTGCGACGCAAGATCACAAATATTGGACCTCGGTCGGCTATGGGCTGGAAAGCATCCTTCCAGACGGCAAGGTCGGCGGTTTCGGCCGGGAGATGGTCCCCTTGCTGAAAGCCGGCGATTACGGCGGCGCGGTTACGCTGATCACGTCGCGCGTTGCCACCGTCATCGCCCAAGATGCGGGCGTCACGCTCGATAACCAGCCGCAGACGACACCAGCAGTAGCTCGGCCAGACAGTGCACCCTCCCTTGGCAGGGGCACGATTGTCGTGCTTCTTCTCGTTTTTTTCTTTGTCGTGCTCCCGATTCTGCGAGCCATATCGCGCGGAAGCGGCGGTGGTGGGAACCTTCTCAGCTTCCTGCTGGGCATGTTTCTCGGCGGAGGTGGGCGCGGCGGCTTCGGTGGGGGCGGTTTCAGAGGCGGAGGTTTTGGCGGGGGCGGATTTGGCGGAGGCGGAGGCGGATTCGGTGGTTTCGGTGGAGGCAGCACTGGTGGCGGTGGAGCGGGCGGTGGTTGGTAGCCGACGTGTCGATGTTGACTACAAGAGAGCAACGGGAAGGCGAGTGATGGATTCTGACAAAGAAAAGCTTCTTAACGAATTTGTGGAGAGAATGCGCAAAGTGGCCGGCACGAACTTACAGTCCGTTATTCTCTACGGTTCCGCTGCCGCCGGCGACTATGTCTCCGAACACTCGGACGTCAATTTGCTGTGCCTCCTCGGCGAGACTTCATTCGCAGCCATCCAGACGATTGCTCCAGTGATCGAGTGGTGGGGCGCACTAAAGCATCGACCTCCGCTCCTGCTGAGTGCGGAAGAAGTCACGCAGTCTGTTGATGTGTTCTCCATCGAGTTTCTCGATATGCGCCGCAATTATAAGTTGCTCTTTGGCAACGACGCCTTGAAGACGCTTGAAATTCCGATGCGCTGGCATCGCGCACAACTGGAATACGAACTGCGGGAGAAGACGATCCTGCTCCGCCAACGCCTGCTGACTGTGTCTGGAGATAACGCCAAGTGGGACCTCCTTCTCCACTCCGTTCCGGCATTTGGCACGCTCTTTCGTCATTCGTTGATAGCCCTTGGCGATCTCGCGCCTGGTTCAACACGCGAAGCGGCGAACGCACTCGCAGGGAAGCTGAACATCGATATCAGTTCTTTCCAAGAACTTCTCGACATCCGGGAACGAAAAACCGACCGGTCTTCAGTCAAAGTCGACGAAATATTCGCCCGATATCTGAAATTAGTACAAGAAGCGACCTCGGCAGTTAACCAAATGCTCGATCCCGCAGCCTGACTAGTTGCCTTGCTAGAATCAACTATGCCCGACGATCCGGCCAGTTCTCCAGACGCCCAGCCTCAGGCGCGCCAGTTGGCCGAAGACCACTACTACGCCGCGCTCGACCTCGTGCTCGAAGGCCATCATGAGCAAGCCGTCGCCGAATATCAGCAGGCCGTAGCCGCTGATCCTCAATTCACTGATGCGCTTCATGGCCTGAGTCGAGCACTGCAGGATCTCAGCCGATTCGATGAAGCAATCGAGGTCTCCAAGCAAATTTCAGCCATCGACCCCGACGACATTCTTGCGCATACCAGCCTATCAATTCTCTATCAGAAGAAGGGGATGGTTCCAGAAGCCGAAGCTGAGGGGAACAAGGCTCGGGTACTCGGATGGAAGCAGCAGTTGAAAAAGGGAAGCTCATAGCACGGGTTGTCAGCTCCGCTACGTCAACCCCGGTTGCACTGCGCGCTACAATAGTCGAGGAGTTCCCATGCGAGAAGTAGTTGTAGTTTCCTCCGTTCGCACCCCGGTTGGCCGCGCATTTAAGGGCACGCTCCGTGCCACGCGGCCCGATGAATTGGCGGCTGTCGCTATTAAAGGCGCGCTTGATCGTGTCCCACAGCTTGATCTCAAAGAAATCGAAGATGTGATTCTCGGTTGCGCAATGCCTGAGGCCGAGCAGGGAATGAACGTCGCTCGCATTGCTTCATTGCGTGCCGGCCTGCCCGTCGAAGTTTCTGCCGTGACCATCAACCGCTTCTGCTCATCGGGATTGCAGGCGATTGCCATGGCTGCTGAGCGCATCATGTGCGGCTCCGCCGAAGTAATGGTCGCGGGTGGTACGGAATCGATGTCGATGATACCGATGGGTGGCAGCAAAATTTCTCCGAACCCGTGGCTGGTC
>JAYTFR010000089.1:0-5225 GCA_043734125.1 Acidobacteriota bacterium
GATTTGCTCTGGCTTATACCTCTGGATGGGCATGACCCGCTTTTCCTCCAAGTGGATTCTCTCTCATTCCACCTGGTACAAATTTCGCCGGTCACGTCACGGCGAGCAATTTCGGAGAACACACACAGGAGGATTGTCATGGCCACCTTCAACTTTGGTCCGAGAGCGGAACGATTCGCCATGCGCCCGCCTGAGTTCGACCGACCAATCAACATCCTCGAAGGGGCGGTCCGGAGCGGGAAGACTTGGTGTCTTCATCCGAAGGCCATCTATTGCTGCGACTACCCCGTTGCTGGCCGAAAGATAATCACGGGAGTTTCCAAACAAAGCATCTACAACAACGTTCTCAGCGACCTGTTCAATATTCTGGGCCCACGAAATTGCAGCTACAACCGCGATAGCGGGCAACTCCGCATCTGCAACAGCGAGTGGCTGGTGATCGGAGCTAAAGATGAGGGCTCGGAGAAGTACATAAGGGGCCTGACCGTCGGAGTTGCCCTGTGCGACGAAATCAGCTGGGCTGGGGTGTCTACCCCAAGTATCTGGCAAAGACGAGCCTTCGCTGAAGCCATGACTTGGGGAATGCCACTGAAACGTGCGATCGCGGACGAGGGATTCGCGTAACGTTCCGTTAGAAACGGCCTCATCGCGTCCGCGACACAGTCAAGCACCCGAGTCGTCGAATTGTTGTCGAAGTAGATCATGAGGTGACTTCTGCAGGCTTGCCGTGTTGAACGCGAATAAGCTTCACGAGCTGCGGGATCGTATATTCCATCGTCTAGGGCCGCATCGGCAACTCTAATTACAAAAGACTTGAGCACCGGCTCTGTCAGGACGGCGGCGAGCTGCGCGGCCCTCGCTGCAATGACTTTTCGCGCCCCAGCGCGTTCATCAATGTCGAACGCTGCGAAAATCGCCTTTTCCAACCGATGTATCAACGTTGGATACGCGATGCGGATTTCGTGGAGAGCGCGCCGCAAGCGCGAAGCTAGTTCCTCCGGATCTTTGAGACCCTCTTTGCCAAGCGCTGAATTCCGTTGCGGGCCAGCGATTAAATAGGCACTCCCACGCAAAGAAAGGAGCCTTTGTGTTCGTGGTTATAAGCCAGTGCAGCAGCCACGACGTGGACACATCCTCGAAGTGAGGGTCCAAGCCATCCGTGGGATCGAAAACCAATGATCCGATGGGGGTTAATATCCACCCTTGTTCTATTCGCCGGGCAACCTGGAACGCTTCGACCCAGCATCTTAGCGCCTCGACCATGTTCTTACCCAGCCCGAGTTGGGTGATCCCTTCGTCAATGTCCGTCAACGGATCGCGACCCATGGCTATTTCAGCCACGGCCTTGGGAATCCAGGTGATTCGCAAAGGGAATGTTCGATGGCCTAAACCGGAAGGGCGTTTCGGCCGGCGAAGAGAACTGCTGATCATCAGAGGCCAGAGATTCGCCCACATTCAGTTCTCGGACTAAGTACGGTTTAGCCATGTTTCCAACGTCTATAGTGTTCAACAGTTTGCAGTCCCTTTCGCCGGGGATCCCACGCGATCGACAGCCAAATAAACTGTCGCAACTACCGGACTGTAGACGAGCAGAAGTGAACCGTCCAGCCTATATTCTGGCAGTTCCTGTGCCGAGCATACAATGTTGAGGATATTAGCAGGTTTGGCCAGAAGATAGCCACGCGATGCGGAGGCAACTCGCCACACACCTCCGCGCGTCACTCACGCGAAATCTCCCTCGACACCCTGAACGCTCGCTGGGGCTCCTCTTAATTAGTACGTCTCATTCCGCTTATTCCGTACAACAGGAGCGTTAACCAGTCGCAGCTTTAATCGCTTTTGTTGAGGAATAGTCGAGACTTGTGCCGTGGTGTTTGGTCCACCCTAATGATTGGATGGTCAGAGACTTATCTTCATTCCCTGCGCTACGGGTGCAGCTTGACCGATCAGTAGGGCGGAGGTCTTCGATACATCGGTTCCCATGCGGGGGCCGAGTCTTGCAATGTCGTCGATGGTGATGCTCAATAGGACAGGGCGACGTCGTAGCAGCACAGCCGTAACGATTCAAACGGTTGCTGAGCAGGCAGGTGTATCCATGATGACGGTCGAACGTCATCAATGGCACCGGCAAGGTATTGACCAGACTCGTGCTAGGGTGCGTCAGGCGATTCGCAACACCGGATATGTTCCAAACTATGAGGCGCGCAGGCTGGCGGGCGGCGGCTGCAGCCGAATCGCTCTGCTCTGTTCAGATCAGCGGACTCCTTTCCTGGCGCAAGTCCTTCTGGCTGCGATCAATGCCAGCACGGCCTACGGGGCTCAGTTGCTCGTCCGTTCGAGCAATAGTCCAACCAAGAGATCGACCGAAAAGCTGGTGCTGAACGCTGCTCGCAGTGGTGTTCAAGGTCTGCTGCTCGTTCCGCCTTACGCCGAGCTACTCGCCGGAAGTGCGGTGCTTTCCGAAATGAAAGCAACAGCAATTGCGGCCGCAGGTCCATTGCCGAGTACAAACACTGTGCGAATTCATAATCAGTCAGCGGCTCGAGAGCTGACCACATTCCTGATTCGCCTTGGGCATCGGCGGATCGGGTTCATCAGCGGTCAGCCCACTCACGCCGACGCCTGGAGCGGCGCGCCGGCTATCAGGACGCGTTGAGAGAAGCCGGGGTTCCAGTGCAGATCGAACTCACCGCACATTGGGATGCGGTCGCCATTCTCGCCGAGGCGGGACGCCAGGCTGAACCACACGCACTGTATGGAGTCTGGGCATCCGAGACCCGGGGCGGAGTCTGAATGTGACTGGCGAAGATTCTCTCTCGGTGTCTGGTTCAAAGAAGTTTTGCAGTGGCGCTGGGCTGATCGACCATGCACTTGTAACCGTCGGAAATCCGAAGCAGCTGCTGATTGATGTCGACTTGCGTAAAAGCAAAAGCGCTCCCCAATTCGACAATACGGACTGGAAGGCCGGCGCTTTCAAGGAAACCCAGACCGCCACTGTTTCTTTCAAGAATGTTCCAATCACAAAACCTGAGTCATTGGAACCGAAGGTTGGTATTTGAACCGTCTTGGCTTTTGGCACGGAGCTTGCGGTCCGGCCGCTTGTTGGCCGGGTGGTGCAGAAGGCCTGGTGGGTTATGCCCGTCTTCAGCATCGCGACGATCCTCACACCATGGCTCACCTCGGCGCAATGGCTGCCGCCACATGGGCTCTTCACTGTTATCTGAAGCGGCGGGTAACGAGATTGATGAAGTGGCGGACACGCCTGCAAAGGGGCAGAAGCTGGCATTGACGGTGCGGCATCTGGTTGAGCAGGCCTGTTCGGATATTCTTCGGCGCATACCGCGGCTTACGGGCCCCATCCGCTGGCGATGAACGAAGAAGTTTCCAAGCGTTATCAGGAAGTAAGTTTATATTTGAGGCAATCGCATGCGGAACGTGATTTGGAATCTTTGGGCCGGGCGGCGAAGCTCGACGACAAGCGAAAAACGCCGGCCAGTGAACACTCTTTGCAGCCTGCGTCGGTGGTGAAGTTGAAGTCTAATGACCCTTCCTCTAAATAAGAGTTACCGGCCTATGGAGGCAGCACCTGCGTCCGAGCTGCCCACTGGTAAGGAGTGGCAATATGAACCTAAATGGGATGGCTTTCGCTGCCTCGCTTTTCGTGACGGTCGCAGCGTTGAATTGACGTCCAAATCCGGAAAGCCACTCGGCCGGTATTTCCCCGAACTGATTGCTGCGCTTTCCGCGCTCAGATCACAACGCTTCGTACTCGATGGCGAGATTGTTATTCCCCTCGGAGACGCGCTTTCCTTTGACAACCTGTTAATGCGGATCCATCCTTCTGTGAGCCGGATTACGAAACTTAGCCTGCAAACCCCGTCCCTCTTTCTCCTATTCGATTTGCTGGTGGACGATAAGGGCAAATCTTTAGTCACGCTTCCATTGCAGGACCGTCGCACCCAGCTGGAAAAGTTCGCCACGAAATATTTGAAAGCGAACCGCACGCTGCGCCTCTCCCCTGTTACGCAGAAAATCGGCGTTGCCCGAAAATGGTTTCACATGGGGATTGCTCTCGACGGCGTGATCGCCAAACGACGCGACTTGCCTTACCAGAGCGGAGAGCGCACGGGGATGCAGAAAATCAAATGGCAACGGACTGCCGATTGCGTGGTCGGAGGCTTCCGGTATTTAGAAAAGCAACGAGAAGTAGGATCGCTGCTGCTTGGTCTTTACGACTCTGAAGGATTGCTCGACCATGTCGGGTTCACTTCGTCCATTCAAAGCAAAGAGCGCCTGGAATTGACGGCAAAATTGCAGCAGTTCATCAAGCCGCCAGGCTTCACCGGAAAAGCCCCGGGCGGGCCCAGCCGATGGAGCACGAAACGATCATCCGAATGGCAGCCGCTGAAACCGCGATTCGTTGTCGAAGTGCAGTTCGACCATTTCACCGGAGGCCGCTTTCGTCATGGTACGAAGTTGCTTCGGTGGCGGCCCGACAAAGCACCTAAAGCCTGCACGATGACTCAGGTTGAACGCGAAGGCCGTTCCGCCCTGGACCTGCTGTAGCCCGCTTGTGTGACGCAGCTCGGCTCGCGCGGCAAATACAATCGAACCCCACTTGGTGAGCGTCGGCGACGAACCTACTGGTCCGCAACCCCATACTGCGACCGTGTCGCTTTCGTAGATTTGTGCGTTTTCTGCAGCCATGTAGCCGGTTGGGAAAATGTCAGACAGAAAAAGAACCTTCTCGTCGGGAAGTCGCTTTCTATTTTGAGGGAGCCCATATTCGCGAACGGCACACGCACGTATTGTGCCTGGCCGCCAGCGTAGCCGCCCATCATGTGCGAGTAACCGAAAAGAGGCGGTGTTGCCAGTTCGGGTCACGCGAACAATCTATTCCTGCCAAAGAGGAGCGCGCTTTCAATGTCGCGCCACATTTCTCGTATAGCTTTTGGGCTTCAGCATCCCGGGTGAATTGAACCTGGCCCGCGTTGAAAAATATGCAGACCGCATGCGCGTCGAGCATTCCAATCGCCAGATCAACTTTGCCGTCGCCATCGAAGTCTCCCACCGCAAGCCACGAGAAATAGTCGCCTGGGTCAATACTCCAGGCCCGGTAAAAATCGCCATCTCTAACAATGTCGGCGGCGTCAAGCACTTTTTGGGCACACTGCAGCACGCACTCGAAGAAGAGCGCCATTTCGCTCTCGTGGGTGGTTTGCGCT
>JAYTFR010000090.1:0-4463 GCA_043734125.1 Acidobacteriota bacterium
ACCGGATATAGCGAGCGCTTGCACGGCTTCCTGAACAAAGTAATCTCGGATACCAGAGCACATTGATACAACGAAATTTAGCAGGGATTGCCGATTCCCGGGCGAACGGTTCTGGGGGGCAATACGGAAGTTGTGGCGGGCCAGAAGTCGGCTTCGAGGACATCTACCGAACCAGGTCAAGTGCAATAGAGCACCGAGGGGTTAATGGGTGGCTGCGTGCGATCCTTGCGCAACGCCGCGTTAACCAGTACAAGAAGATCGGCCGGGAAGTTGAGCTAGGCGCGATCGAACCGGCGGCACAAGTTTCCGAGCAACTCGAGCTAAAACAAATAGAGGATTTGCGGCTCGCGATCAAGATGACTCTGAGCGCGACGTTCCAGGAAGAACGCTTCCTGCTCTCAGCCTACTATCTGGACCAGCGTACCTGCATGACGTTAGCCGCGCTCTCCGAGTTCATGAAGCCATCGTCCGAAGATACATGGAAGAGATGCTTTTCGCGGGCAACTTTGTCGCTAACCTCTAGTTGTCGTCGCGTTCAAGTGAATTCGAGATTGGAGTTTCCTGATTCAGCACGGCGACCCATCGGCCTTCGCGCTTCACCCAAGTTGTGCTTTCAATCACGGTTCCTTGAGAGAAGCTTCTGCTTCCTTCATGGCCGATGCGAACTGCTGAGTAGAACAGGATGACCGTCGAATCGGTGGGCATAAATCCGCGAATAGGTCCGAACTCGTAATGCGCGATCGTCCGCTCCTTCATCGTTTTCAGATAATCAGGCTGCCGCATAATTCCTGATTGAAAGATCATAACGGCGTCGGCAGGCACGAGCTCCTGGAAGGCAACTGCATCCCTTCTCTGTGCGACCTTCCAGACGAGTTTTTCGAGTTTGATTATTTTCTTTATGGTTGCGTTCTGTTCGCGAGAGAGCTTGATAGATGGTTTCGAGTTTTGCCGTTTCGGTTTCATGGGGTTTTGCGGCGGCGGCACATGACGTAAACGAGAGACATCAGTGCCAGGATCGGCAAGAATGTAGGAATGGTGTATGTGAGCCCCTTTACCCAGAACGTGCTCAGCGCGATGCCGGACATCGCCAGAATTGCGAACAGAGTGGGCCAAGGATGAAAAGGTAGTTTCAGCGGCAGCGCGGAAAGTTGCGTCGAACTAACCTGCCGCCGAAAACGTAAGTGTGTGATCAGGACGACACCCCAGACATAGAACATCCCTGCGACTGCCGTGCCATAGAGCAAGAGAAAGGCATTTGTCGGAGCGAATACCGCGAGGAGAATCGCAGCCACCATTCCTGCACTCGACAAAGCCAGGGCTCGGTGCGGAACTCCCCTACTGCTGAGACGTCCCAACCAGCGGGGGGCGTAGCTTCCCCTCGAGAGCGAGAACAACATGCGGGTGGAGAGATACAAGTTTGTGTTCGCGCTGGACAGGGCCGCTGTGATGACGACCAGATTCATGATGCCGGCTGCAAAAGGAATACCTGCGGTTGCAAATGCGCGTACAAACGGGCTTCCGGCAATATTCGCGGAACCTATGCGATTCCACGGCGTCATGGAAAGCATGACGGTGATAGCCAGCACGTAGAAGATGATGAGTCGGTAAACGATGGTGCGCATTGCCCGGGGGATGCTGACCGACGGATTCTCAGCTTCGCCAGCTGTTACTGCGATCACCTCCACTCCCATATAACTTGTGATGACCAAAGACATGGCAAGCCAGACTCCGCGCCAACCATGGGGCAGAAAGCCTCCTTGGTTGGTGAGGTTGGCCAGTCCCACGGCGGGCCGAGGGCCCAGTCCTGTAATGAGCAACAAGCCAACGACAATAAAAATGATAATCGCGAGAACTTTGATGAGCGCAAACCAATACTCAAACTCACCAAAATTGCCGACTTGCAGGGCATTAATAATGACGAGAGCGCTGGAGACGAGAAGTATCCACTCCCATCCAGGGACACGAGGAAACCAGAATCCGAAATAGATGGCAACGGCTGTTACTTCAGCGCCGATAGCTATGATCTGCACCAGTCCGTAAGTAGCTCGCACAGTGAAACCCGCCCACGGGCTCAAGTAGGTCTCGGCGTAAACACCGAACGATCCAGCCACGGGATGAACGACCGCCATTTCGGCGAGTGCGTACGCCATCACCACCGCCACGAGTGCACCGATCAGGTAACTGATGATGATGCCCGGACCGGCGAGCTCAATCGTGACACTGCTTCCCAGGAACAGGCCGACACCAATGGCTCCGCCGATGGCGATCATGGTGAGCTGCCGGGAATTAAGGCGACGTTGGAGTTCTCCTTGTTCCTCTGGCAGAAGGGGCGCGCTTACATCCGGATGCGACTCGGGACCGGTTGAAGAATTGTTCAAGCAGCACCTGACCTTTGTGACCTGATTATCTATTTCGACTAGTGACGTGCGATGCGCTGCAACACGTCTATGAACCTGGCTACCTCCTCCACGGTGTTGTAGTGGACCAGAGATGCCCGAACGGCGCCGGTTTCTGGTGGAACTCCAATGCGGCGAAGCAGACGCGGCGAGTACATGTTGCCGTCACGCACACCAATGCCGTGTTCCGCACAGGAAGCGGCTACACGGGCGGCCGGCACTTTATTCAGGTTGAAACAAATTGTCGGGACCCGATGCTTGAGTTCATCCAGCTCTCGGACACCGTAGACGGTTACATCTCCGAGCGCCGCGAGGGCCCGGAGCATTTCCGAAGACAACGTCGACTCATAGACCCGAATTGCCTCCATCGCAGTCACCAGAAATTCGCGCGAAGAAGCGGAGATCGAATCCGAAAGCAAAGTGCGGCCCAGTTCTTCCAAATATGCGATGGCGGCGTTCATGCCGGCAACGTTTTCGTATACGAAGGTGCCGACCTCGATCTTGTCGGGGATCTCGTCAGGAATGAAATCTTCGCGGAAGGTTGGCAGCGCTTCGAGAAGCTCGCGCTTGCCCCACAGGAAACCCATGTGAGGAGCAAAGATCTTATAGCCCGAGCACACTAAATAGTCGCAGTCCCAGTCCTGCACATCGATGACTCCGTGTGGAGCGAAATGAACCGCATCCAGAAAAACTTCCGCTCCTGCAGCATGCGCCATGCGCGAGACTTCTTTTACATTGACGATTGACCCCAGCGCGTTGGAAGCGACTGCACAGGCGACTAAACGAGTTCGAGAGTTTAACAGCGGTTCTAGGTCTTTTTCGTGGAGGGTTCCATCCTCCCGCATCTTCCACCAGCGGATTTCCGCGCCTTTGCTTTCCAGGGCAAGCCATGTGGCGATGTTGGCTTCGTGATCCAAGTCCGTGACAATGATTTCTTTTCGTGCTCCCATGATTTCGGAGATAGCGAGGCTGACGATGCGAATAAATGAAGTGGCATTCATACCGAACGCCACTTCGGATGGTTCGCGTGCATTCAGCAAGGTCGCTACACTCCGCCTCGCTAGCTGTATGGACGCATCGACTTCCTGACTGTGGCGATAGCGACCGCCTCGCTGAACGTTACAGGACACGAGGTGATGGCAGACCGCATCGAGCACCGACTGAGGAATCTGCGCCCCTGCACCGTTGTCAAAAAAAATGAAGCCGTCGGTGCTATTCAAGGCCGGGAAGTGCCGTCGTATCGAATCGATTGGAAAATTTGAGATGGACATTTTCTAATGCGCTTGTATCTGCTGATAGATGGAGGCTGCGTTATCGGCAAACGTAGCTTCGTACTTCGGGTACTGCCTGAAATCAGCGTATTTCTCCATATGGATGTCGTGCCGCACCTGTTCGAGTGTTTCGTTTTTCTGCTTCAACGTCCGTACCTGTTGGTAAAGATCATTCAGATAATCTCGAAACCGTGTTAACTCCGCTTTACTAGCGAGTTCGAAATGGCCCGGGACGACGTGTTCCAGAGGTAATTCCAACGCAAGGTCGAGAGCATGAATCCAACTTTCGACACTGCCATCATCCATAGCCGGTGACGAACGGTTCAAGAACAAATCTCCCATCGAAATGGCTTGCTGGTCCGGGAAGTAGACCAAGGCGTCTCCAGAGGTGTGCGCCTTTCCAGGAAAATAAACTCTGGCAGTGTATGGCTCGAGGTGCACGGTGACCTGCTCCTGAAAAGTGAGGTTCGCAGGCTCAAAGTGAAACGCCTTCATGCTTGAATCTTTTTGGAGGGCGAGCGTGCGTTTACGCGTGAAGTCCGTGCTGATGACGGTCGCTGATGGGCCAACCACAACGTTTCCGCCCTGATGATCCGGATGATAGTGCGTATTCACCACGTACTTCACGGGCAAGTTCGAGACTTTCCGAATCGCGGCCAGCAGCTTGGAGGCTTCGCTTTCGTTCAGGCCCGTATCCACAACCAAGATGCCCGCTTGTCCAACGAGAAAAGTCGAATTTGCGCTGGCATCATTGTCTGAGATGTAGGCGTAAAGTCCCTTCCCTATCTGGCTCACG
>JAYTFR010000091.1:0-6506 GCA_043734125.1 Acidobacteriota bacterium
CCCTTCAATAGATTTGCGGCGACTATTCCGCCACCATAACCTGCCACAGGAGTGAGTTTTGGTAGTCCAGTATCCGCCGCATCACCTGCTGCATAGACAACCTGGTTTGAAACGCTCTGCAGAAATTCATTGACCTTCACTCCCGTACGCCGCTAAGGGCAGGGTAGCGGCTTGGATGCAGACTATCCGCAACCCGGCTCGTCGCGCGATTTGCAAACCGCTTCACGGTGCTCTCTTTTCCGACAAAGTCAAGCCGCTTTCGCCACGCCATCGATTTCTGATCGCATTGCATTAGCCTTATGGAGTCGTCGAAACCGGACTGCTCGGGTGCTCTCCAGAGAAAAACGCTGCAAAGCTCACCCGCAGCGTTCAGCAGTGCTCTTTCTCCGGTCCGGTTTTAGGGCAAGAATAGCGAAATTGCGCCCATATCCTGCAATTTCCAGAGAAATCCAAGCGGTTTTCTCTGCACTTCAGACTGTGTGGCGGAGCAGGAGGGATTCGAACCTTAAATACAGTTTTGCTGCGCTAAGCCTCGGGATGTCCGTAAGTTGCAGATCGCAAATTTTACCAGAGAATTCTCGCAACAATTTGAGATTAGAGCTTTGCTACCAGTCCGGTTTCGATTCGCCCTTCATTCGAGCCCGATGGGCGAACATTAATGCGATTCTGTGACATAAGTCTACATTTGGCGAGGCGAGCTCACCTGCTAGGTTCGCATGTGACTGCGCGCCAAGGATGCAGTCACAAGACCAAAACTTTTTCCCGTCAAGCGACTTATAGACATTGCTTCGACGGATTTTGCAGACTAGTATTCAGCCTTAAATTTCACAACACAATCATCACAGTAAGGTTCAAGGGTGGAGGAATGATCAATTTGCGTTGGAGTGCCTGAAGTGCCCCCATTCATTGTACCAAACCCAATGTAAGGTCTCGGTTGATTGACCCGCCCCACATTTCTGTACCAATCGGAACTAGAGATTTTGGCCTCTGACAGTCCGCTACCCTGATTCGACGCGGGTTTCGCGCACTCTAGAGACTCGATAAAGAGGCTCTGGTGTGCGCGCCCCCAGCAATGTACTAGCTTTTTCTTTCCCTAACCGGTGCAGCTCCGCGAATGCCGCCGGCGTCCGATCCGCCAAGGCACTATGCGGACGTTGCTGATTGTAAAGCTCGCGAAACTTCGCCAGCTTCTGTCTTGCGTCTTGCAGCGAAGAAAACCACTCCACGTTTAAACACTCATCCCGCGGGCGGCCATTGAAACTCTCGATGAAAGCATTCTCCACTGGCCGGCCGGGACGGATAAAACAGAGTTGGACTTCGTGCTCGATCACCCACGCCTCCAAGGCACGACTGCAGAACTCGCTGCCGTTATCCACAGTGATGCTCTTCGGCAAACTTCCGCGCTCTGGCCTCGCCTTCTCCAGCGCTTGCACCGACTTTCATCCCCGTCATCGATCGATCGGCTTCCAGCCACACACATTCCCGCGTGAATTGGTCTACCGCCGTAAGGATGCGAAACGAACGCCCATCGGCTAATTTGTCACTGACGAAGTCCATGCTCCAACACGCGTTCGCTCCCACCGCCATCGGGGCGCCCACCCGTTGTCGGCGGCCAATCTTCTTCCGCTGTTTCGTGCGGACGATCAACTGCTCCTCCGCGTACAACCGGTAGATCCGCTTCGCATTCACTTTCCAACCTTCCCGTCGTAACAGCACCGTCAAGCGCCGATACCCGTAGCGTACGTAAGTCGCTGCCATCTCGCACAAGCGCCGCCGCAACACTTCCTCCAACCGCCGCACTTTCCTGCGATACCACCAGGTCGACCAGCCTACCTTCATCAACCGTGCGGCTCGCCGCTGCCCGATCTGATACGTTTGCTGAGCCCAGCGGCCCAGCTTCCGTCGCAGGTCGGGCTTTAAAGCTTTTTTGACACGATCTCCTGCAGGATCTGACGATCCAAACTCAGATCCGCCACCAGCCGTTTCAAACGCCCATTCTCCTCGCGCAATTGCCGCAACTCACCTTTGCGTGTCGATGAGATCAAGCACGTGAAGTTCTTGCGGGCTGCCCTCGGATCAGCTGCGGTGAAGAAACCGGCGATCAATCTCGATGCTCTTGGCTATGGATATTCGGACGTTTACAGCTTCCTAAAACTATCTCGGCAGTTTGAGACGTGGGTGTCAGCGCTTACCTCGGTGCGGCTCCGCTCATTACGAGCAAGACGTATCTCAAGGCTGCCGCTGCGATCATGGACACCGAGGCTCAACACTCCGGCTCGATTCGCCTCAGCTGCATTTTGAATAACGTCACCCGCCCGGCCGTGGATGCGAAGGATGTGCCGTGAACCCGCCGCGATAAAGCAAGATCTAAACCCTGGCGATCGCGTAGAGGGCCTCGGCAACTTTGGGATGCCGACAGGAAAAGTGGGTACGGTGGAGAAAACGAACGAAGATGACGCGATGGTAAAGTGGGACGGCGACGGTCGAATGAGAATCCGCCAACCGTGGTTGAAGAAGATTTAGTTTAATACTGAACGCGCTGGAGGCCCTGTCAACCGCTACTACTTCGAAGTCAGTTTACCCGCTGAACGCCTTTCGGCGTCGAATTATTCTCATTAGCCTTTCCTGCTCGTGGGGCGAAGATGCTCACCAATCTCGTCGGTTATCTATCGAGGCCGATAAATTCCAAAAAACTTCTCACGGCAAGCTAAAGGGTTGTAAATCTGCCTGTGAATGGCTCAGATGGGCTACTGGAGAAAAGTGCTGGAAGCGGTCACTCCTCACGAAGCTCGGCATAGAGACAAAACGTTAGTTTAGATAGTCACACTTGCATACCTGATCGTTCAGGCGTTGCGATTGACCTCCTCCGGGAGTCAGCCTAAGATTTCCGCCAGTGACCACGCCCTCCCAACCCGTGGGGCAGACGGTTTCCCATTACCGCAACCTGAGCAAGATCGGAGGCGGGGGCATGGGTGTGGTGTATGAAGCCGAAGACCTGAAGCTCGGTCGCCACGTCGCCCTGAAGTTCCTCCCCGACGAACTTGTCAACGATGCGCAAGCCCTCAGCCGTTTCCAGCGCGAGGCCAAGGCTGCTTCTTCTCTGAATCACCCGAACATCTGCACGATCCACGAAATAGATGAGGTCGATGGGCGAGCCTTCATTGCCATGGAACTGCTGGAGGGTCAGACGCTCCGGCACCGAATTTCTGGCAAACCTTTAGAGATTGAGACGGTGCTCGATCTTGGCATCCAGATCGCCGACGCTCTCGATGCCGCTCACGCCAAGGGCATCATCCACCGGGATATCAAGCCCGCGAACATCTTCGTCACGAACAGAGGTCAGGCGAAGATTCTCGATTTCGGGCTCGCCAAGGTCTCACTCAAGCCGGAGAGCCTTGCCATGAGCGCCGCAACCATCGGCTCGGAGGAGAACCTTACCAGCCCCGGTTCGACGCTGGGCACCGTGGCGTATATGTCCCCGGAGCAGGTCAGGGGAAAGGAACTGGACACGCGCACAGACCTGTTCTCGTTCGGCGCGGTGTTGTACGAGATGGCGACAGGGGCATTGCCGTTCCGAGGAGAAACCTCAGGTGTAATCTTCAAAGCAATTCTGGATGGGACGCCAACGTCAGCAGTGCGGCTGAACCCCGACCTCCCAGTGGAATTGGAACGGATCATCAATCGCGCTTTGGATAAAGACCGCGACTTGCGCTATCAGCACGCCTCGGATATGCGAGCGGAACTCCAGCGTCTGAAACGCCAGACCGAGTCCACTAAGATGGTTGCCACTCAAGCATCACCTGACAAGACACTCAAACGTCACAAGCTCTGGGTCGTCCTAGCCACATTTATCGCGGTCATTGGGCTGGCGACAGGTGGTGTTTGGTACCTGCGATCTAGCAGGGCAGCCCAGATTGATTCGATTGCCGTGCTCCCCTTCACCAATGGGGGTGGAGATGCCAATACCGACTATCTCAGCGACGGGATAACAGAGTCCTTGATCGACAGCCTAGCCCATGTAGCCCAGCTCAAGGTGAAGTCCCGCAACTCTGTCTTCCGTTACAAAGGGAAGGACGTAGATGCACAGAAGGCGGGCACCGATTTGGGCGTGTCGGCGCTGGTGAGCGGACGAGTAGTGCCACGGGGTGACAGCATCGAAGTGAGTGCCGAGCTTACCGATGTTCGGGACAGCACAGTAATTTGGGGGCAGCACTACAGCGGCAAGAGCGCAGACATCATCTTGTTGCAGCAGCAGATCACTGGAGACATCGCCGAAAAGTTGCGTTCCAAGATCAGCACTTCAGAAAAGCAGCAGGTCACCAAACAGGGCACGAAGAATCCAGAAGCCTATGAATTGTATTTGAAGGGGCGTTACTACTGGAATAAACAAACTTCTTCGGACTCTGCCACAGCAATCTCCTATTTCAATCAAGCCATCGCCAAAGACCCCGGCTACGCTCAGGCATATTCGGGCTTGGCGAGTGCTTATTGGGCGGGCTATGGTGACGCCCCCAGCGAGGTCTATCCGAAGTCGAATGCCGCTGCCCGCAGAGCGCTGGAGCTAAACCCATCGTTGGCCGTTGCCCATGCAGTTCTGGGTGGCAATGAGATGGAGTACGAGTGGGATTTTGCCGGAGGAGAGGCTGAGTTCAAGAAGGCTCTGGAACTTGACCCCAATGATGCCACGGCTCATTGGTTTTACGCGTTCGACCTTGGCATGATTGGTGGCAGGGAGCAGGAAGCCCTTGCTGAAATCAATCGTGCTCATCAGCTCGATCCACTGTCATCGGTGATTGGCGTTGTGACCGGTAACGTTCACATGTGGGCACGACGGTATGACGAAAGTATTGTCGTCTGTAAGAAGATGGCGAATGAAGACCCAACATTCGCCGGGGCACACTCTTGTTTAGCGAGCGCGTATTGGGCAAAGCGCATGTACCCGGAGGTGATTAAAGAATGGAAAGTATATGGCCAACTGTCTAGCGACGAAAAGCAATCTGAGTTCGCTTCTGCTTTGGAGCAAAGCTTTCGTTCACGGGGTTGGAACAATGCTCTTGATAAAGGCATTCAAGTGCGGCTGGCGCAGCGGAAGAAAGCCTACTACTCTGCGTACAAAATTGCTCAGCTCTATGCCGACTTGGGAAACAAAGATCAGGTTTACAAATGGCTCAACACTGCTTATCATGAGCGCGATTTCAACCTGATCGGTTTGAAAACCGATTTCCTGCTCGACCCCCTGCGTTCTGACCCCCGATTTGCTGAGTTGGTGAGTAGAGTCGGGCTCTCGCAATAACCTGCTTGGGAAAGGTTGACGACCCCGACTCCCCATCCTGAAAGAAACGAAAGCGGAGTACTAACGCAGCTATAAATTCATTCGGGAGACAGGAAAAATTCCACTAATCTTGCGGGCGATCATGCAGCTGGCCAGCCAACTGTCCTTCAGAAACTTGTCGTCCTGATTCTAGGCGCCGGTAGATTTGTCTGCTTGATTGTCACTCGGGTTTTGCCAACGTGGTGTTTCGGCCGGGTTGGGGAGGCCGCGTTGGACGGCGCTGTGTCGGCTCGTGACGGAATCTAAGAATTTTCGTCAAATATCGTTGGTTCCAGTTCCGTTGTTTTCCAACCCCTTACGTTCGCCCATTCGAGAATGGCCGTCATATACCTACAGTACGCTGCGAAGCTATCTCCTGCCCAATAACGGCGAGCTATTCATGGGAAAAGGGTCCACCTTCGAAGAAAATGGAAAAACCCGAAAATCCGAACATCCAAGTTGTGAACCTCAAGTCGGCATGGAAGCCCTTTCAGATTGTGTCACCGACCAATTCGTCCATGAGCGCGTATACGGGAGAGGTAACCTATTCGATGTTCGAGTGGTGGAACCATTGGCCAGTGGCGCAGGTCAGATCCAGCGGCATTTCCGCCGTGTCGCCGGACCGGCCTTCGCATTCGTCCTTATCACATATTAACTGGGACCCTTACGCCAAGACTGAGAACACCATGACTAAAATCCTGATGCATGGATTGACGACGAAATCGGCAGAGGAACTCGTTCCCTTGGCAAAGTCATGGCTGATAGTCGTAGACGTTGACAATTCTTGATAGCGGAGTGACTTGCTCTCCGTCGATGAAAGCGTAGGTCACTGAATTGCATGTTGGGAAACAGCAAGGGACGGGAATGAAGTCGCTGACCAGAAACTTGCCGGCTGTTTGCTGCTCGATCAGCTTCAAGACATCCGGGATCGTGATGCGCTGCAAAGGATCGTGTCGCATATGACGGCCTGTGAAACGCGGGCTGGAAGTTGATTCCCCGTACGGCGGGATGCTGAATGGCGAGCTCGATAATCTTGCCAATTTCATGCTCGTTGACGCCGCGCTCGATCGCAGGAACCAGCGTCACGCTGAGCCCCATGGAAGCAAGGCGATCTAACGCACGGAGCTTCTCCTCAAGGATGCCCGGTTCGCCGCGAATAATGCGATAGGTTTCGGTGTCGAAGCCATCGAATTGA
>JAYTFR010000092.1:0-6985 GCA_043734125.1 Acidobacteriota bacterium
CCACTTACGACGTGGGTCAAGTGCAATCCGGTGATACTGAAAAATGAGGCCCCGAACAGTCCGGTCCCCCACGGATTCTTGAACAGGGTCATGCCTTCTGCGATCAGGCCCTGCCACTCGCGAATGTGCAACAGCGCGAAGACAATGCCCAAAACGGCTGTCACCATCGTCCAGCGGAAAGCAGATGCTTTGTCACCAAGGCGGGCAGAACGCACTCCGATCAGCATCGTCAGGCTGCTGGTCAACAGAATGAAGGTCATGATCGCCACGTTCGTGATGCTGTGGAAAGGCCTTGGCCAGTTCGCTGTGCCATTGCGCAGGAATCCATAGACCACAAGGCAGGCGGCAAAAGTCATAGTATCCGCGATGATGAACAGCCACATCGCCAGCTTTTTTGAGGGAATCGAGAACGCCGTCCCTACCATCGGGCTGGTCGAGTGTTCGTCCATGGTCAACTCCGCTTGGCTCACGGTGCCTCCTGTATTGGCGAATTGGTCTTACAGTTTGAACCAAAGCAATAGCATTAAATACACCCAGAGCGCGCCCATGAAATGCCAGTAACGCGCCGTGGCAACCATCGTATTGCGCCGCAGAGTTAGCTTACTCAGCTTGTAAGTGATGTAAATCAAGCCGCCGAGACCGCCCAGCACATGCAGAGCATGCGCGGCTGTCAATACGTAGAAAAATGAGCTGCTGGGATTGGTGGCCAAATACATGCCCTGGGCCCTGAGCTGTTGCCAGGCTACGTACTGCCCAATCACAAAGAGCAAGCCAAGAGCCAGGGTTACGTAGAGCCAGCTTGTTGGGCGCTGAGCGGCGCTCCTCGCGCCCCGCATGAAAGCATCCACACGACGGCGGGCAACTTCCAGAGTAATGCTACTGACAAGCAGCAAAAACGTATTGAAGTAGAGAATGGATGGCAGTGCGAAAGACTCCCAATCCATCGACGAGCCTTTGCGGACAATGAGGGCGCTGGTGAACGCCGCAAACATCATGCTAATGGCAAACATCGCCACCCATATAGCACTCGACGAGGGAACTGGCGAATGATGCAGAACGGAACGCAGCCCGCCATCCGTCGGGATGTTGATCGAGCCGCCATTCCCGGCGCCGAGTACATCGTTCAGGTCAATTTGCGGAGGCTCATGGAGCGTAGAAGCCATATCGAATTCAACTTCCTTCCTGTTGAAAGAACCTGGTCTGCGGGTTACTTCTCTTCGAATTCCGTCTCGACCTGTTCTGGCGAAGTCTGCATGACATAGTCGCCGACAGAACTCTTCACACCATATTGATAAGGATCGTGATAGACGATCGGATGCTTACCGCCGAAGTTGTCGAAGGGCGGTGGTGTGGCTGTGCTCCACTCCAAAGAGGTTGCTTCCCAAGGATTGTCCGGCGCAGGCGCGCCCTTGAATCGGCTATAGAACAGGTTGTAAAGAAAAATCAATTGCGCAGCGCCCGTGACAAAAGCCGCGATTGTAATAAATTTGTGAACTGGAATCAGCGGTTGTAGAAAGTCATCTACAAAGGTTGAGTAGCGGCGCACATTCCCAGCCATTCCCAAGTAGTGGAACGGCATAAAGATGCAGTAAGCGCCCACGAAGCTCAGCCAGAAATGAAGTTTCCCCAAGGGCTCACTCATCATGCGCCCCGTGATTTTCGGGAACCAGAAGTAAGTTCCGGCGAAGATACCGAACATAGCCGCAACACCCATTACCAAGTGGAAATGACCTACAACAAAGTAAGTAGCGTGCAACATGATGTCGATGGAGGGCTGAGCAAGAAAGAATCCGCTGACACCTCCGCTTACGAACATCGAAATGAAACCCAGAGAAAACAGGGATGCCGAGTTGATCCGCAGCTTGGAGCCGTACAGGCTGAACGTCCAAATCAGTACGATGATCGTAGACGGTATCGTGATAACCAGAGTTGGGAACGAAAACACCAGCGACGAAAACGGATTCATGCCACTGACAAACATGTGGTGGCCATACACCATATAACTTAGAACAGCGAGCGCTCCCATGGAATAAATGAGCACTCTTTGGCTCAACATGGGCTTGCGCTGGTTAGCCAGCAAAATGTGGGAAACAATGCCCATGCTCGGCACGATTGCTATATAGACTTCTGGGTGCCCAAAGAACCAGAACAGATGCTGCCACAGAAGAGTAGACCCGCCCGAGTGCGGTAACACTTGGTCATTCATCACCAATCCGGACGCGACGAAGAAGCTCGTCCCAGCCACGTGATCGAGAATGACGAGGATACACGCGGGCATTAAAACCGCAAACGCCGTCAACCCGATGCAAGACGTGATGAACCATGACCAAGCGCTCAGAGGCAGGCGCATCATACTCATGCCCTTGACTCTCAGATCCAGCGTCGTACTAATAAAGTTGAGAGCGCCCAACAACTGGCCAACACAAAACAGCGCGATAGAAACCGCCCAAAGTACGACGCCTGTGCCCTGTCCCGGTCCACCAACCGAACCTATCGCATTCAGCGGTGCGTACTGCGTCCATCCACCCAGAGTTGGCCCGTCGCCCACAAAGAAGGATGACATCAGGACCAGAAACGCGGTGAAAGTGACCCAGAACGACATCATGTTGAAACGGGGGAATGGCATATCTTCCGCTCCCACCTGAATCGGCAGGAAGTAATTCCCGAAGGCTGCGAAAGGTGCGGTTGTGAGTACAAAGAAGACCATGATCGTACCGTGCATGGTCATCAACTGCAAATAGTACTCCGGCGTCATTACACCGCCAGGAGCACCGGACGCTGAGAGGAATTGCAAACCGGGAATGGCCGTGCTATTCCAAGCGAGATGAAAGCGCATCAACCAGGAAAGACCCATCCCGACATACGCCGCCAACAAGGCCAGCCCGTAATACTGCTTGCCGATGACCTTGTGATCCAGGCTGAAGACGTACTTCCGGATAAAACTAGTCGGAGGAGCGTGCTGGTGCGCTACGGGCGCTGACATGTCGTGCATATTCACCTCAAGAGATTGTGCGATCTACACGCTCACGCGTGGGCGAATTTCTATTGCCCTGCTTGTTTCTTCAGCCAGTCATCGAAGTCCTGCTGCGACATCACTTCGAGATACGCCTTCATGTTGTAGTGCCCAAGACCGCAGAGTTGCGTGCAGACAATCTCGTATTTCCCAATCTTGGTTGCAGTGAAGTGCAAAGAAACATCGAGCCCGGGAACAAAATCCTGCTGCACGCGCAACTCGCGAACAAAGAAGGAATGTCCTACATCTTTCGCGTGCATGAGGAGATGGATTTCCTTATTTACGGGAATTGCCATCTCGGCTGCGACGATGTCGTCGCGAGCGTCCACATCGTGCTCAGGATCTAAGCCGAAGATGTTCTGCGAGCCTTCATTGATGAGTTCGGGGTGGAGCCCGCCGAATTTTCCGTCCACGCCAGGATAGCGAAAGTAAAAGGCAAACTGTCCTGCTTGAACTTGGACGGGCATGGCATTCGCGGAAGGCGCGTCGAGATAGACGTTCGCCCAGGCCTTCACACCAAACAGGCCGAGAGCCATCACCTCGATGCCCACGACCAGTAACGCGCCAATCACCAAACCCTTGGCGCCGCCTGGAAACTTCTTAAGCTTCGCGTCCGGTGCTCGGTTTGAAAACTTCCACACGAAAAACGCCAGGATAAACTGCGCGGCGAGGAAGGAAATGCCCGCCTCGGCCATAGTCTCCGACATTTGCTCGTCGATCAGAGCGCCATGCGTGGATATGTCTTCCGGCGCGACCCAGGTGTGTCGCAGAATCGGGATCGCGGAAAGAATCGCGATTACCACAATTGTGATCGCAAAAAGTCTAGCCATAGTGCTGAAACCTCCGGTACTGACTCCGACACAACTTCCAAAGCAAGAGAAGCGGCGAAGCTTAGAAGGCTCCGCCGCCGTCGTTTCGTCAGTATGCCTTCGCCTTGAAGGTGAAGTTAACGTCCTTGGTTTCGTTACTGGTAATGGTGATATCGGCGGTCTGGGTACCGTAGTCTTCGTGCCATGCAGTGATGGTGTACTTACCCGGCGGTAGGTTCGGCAGCTTGAACGCGCCGCCACCCTTGCTGAGGTCGTAGTGATTCGTATTCATCACCGCGAAAACTCCATGCATCCAGGGATGCACATTGCACTTCACCGAGATGAATTCCGCCTTTTCGTACTTCTCCGAGATTGCTGGAGTGCCGGGGGGCTGCGACTTGTTCCATTCGTGGTTGACTTTGGCCAGCGGATGGATGTTGTGCGACGTCTGGTCCTCGTTTGTGATTTTGAGTTCCTGATTCACGTGCATCGGCAGAACGTGGGGCAGGTACTGACAGCCTTTCTGTTCGTAAGTAACCGCTTGCGCGGGAACCTGACCGTCGTCGGGAGCGCCGGACGAAACATAGACGACCACATTTTCCAGGCCATTGTTGGGTCCGGTTACAACCGATTCTGTCGTCAAGGGCGTGGCATGCTGCTTGGCGCAACTGGGTTCCTTGGACATATCGATTGTTTTTGGTTTGGCGGGCGTGCCTGTGAAGGTCACCTTGCCGCTCACCGTTCCGGCGAACATCAGAGACGAACTCATGAGCAGCGTCGAAACACCTACCAGCATTGATTTGGTGCGCATTCGGTACTTCCTCCTCGGGGGTTAATGTTCTGTTAGCCGATCTCTTGGGAGCGCTACTTCCTGCCGTTGCCAGCGCCCTTATTTTCGGGCTCCTTGGCGGGCTCTTCAGGCTTCTTCTCTTCCGGCTTCGGTGGCAGCAGTTTGCCGCCAGCCGCCTTCAGGACTTCGTTTTCCCTACTCTTGCGAGTCTTCTGCAAAGTACGTAAGTAGTGGACCAGATCCCAGGCATCCACTGGCTTGATGACGTCGTTGAAAGACGGCATCGGCGTGCCGTCGACACCAGTCATGAAGATGCGGTAGAGGTCTTCGTTCTCCGCTCCGCATTTGAAACGACCACCCCCCGTGAAGTTATAAGGCCGGATGGGCTGGTCCTTGCTATCTGTAAGCGTCGAAGCGGACGGTCCGTCGCCACGTCCCTCTTGCCCATGACACTTCCAGCATTCCAATTTCTGAAAGAGCTCTCCACCGTGGCTGATGCTTTCAATCGTCACCGGAGTTTCAGCCGGGATCTTGAGCACATCCGCTGGCTTTTCATCGTGCCAGCGCGGAGAAAAAGATTTAATGTAGGCGACCAAGTCAATCTTGGTTTGAGCGGTTAACGGCGCCCACGAAGGCATCGCGGAGGTGTTGAATCCTCGCACGACTGATTTGTAGAGGTCCTCGTCTGTGGGCAAATTGCCGGTCAAAGTTGAGCGGCACTTGAACGTAGCCGCCGTGAAATCGCGCGGCTTGGGTTCCAGAAATGGCGCGTTGTCTCCGACACCGTCTCCCCGCTCGCCGTGGCAGCCAATGCAGAAACGCTTGTACAGTTTCTTCCCGGCATCCGCATGACCCGTCAGTTTCCCTACATGGGCTTCCTGCGCGCCTAGGCTCGATGCAACCGCCACGATCAGCACTCCCACAAATGATAGACGCTGCGCTTTTCTTGCCATGGTCAACCCTTTCTAGAAAATGAAGTCAAAGCCGAGAAACACGCTGCTGCTGATGCTGTCGTTTCCGGTCGGCGATATGCCTTTGCTGGAAACTCGGGAGTATTCGTTGTGGATAGCAAACCCATCCCGACTGTTCATAAACGGATACCAGCGATAGCCGAACGTCAACGCATTCAAATTGCCGAAATCTTTCGTCAAACTATCCAGAGGCTGCTGGGACATCCGTATGGTGTCGAAGCGGTTGATCAGGATGAACTGCGGGTTCACGGTATAGTGCGTCTCCACCAGGAAGCCATTCCACGAAGGGTCATGCGCCCCAATCGGCAGCGCTGCAGTCGCAGGTGTCGCTGTCGCCAGGTACGCACTCTCTTTGCTGCGCGTGTACATTGTCGTCACATCTAGCTTCTTCAGGTACCACATCCCGAAAAAGCCGAGCTGAGAGTACATCTTGTTTCCCACACCTGTACCGGGGAGGAAGTTGCCTCCCGAAGTCAGTCCGTAGGTGGGATACATTCCCACGTATGCGAACGCTCCAACTCTCTGCAAGCCAAGACCACCCGCCTCGAAAGCCTGACTGAACGTCAGGAACGTGTCATAGCCCCGATTGGTGGGCAGGCTCACATTTCCATCCGTGGCGCTCACAACCGCCACCGAATAACGCGTATAGCTATTTTTCGAGTGGCCCATAACCTCGAAACCGAGCTGGTTATCGCCTATGCCGGTGGCGAGCGGACTGGGTAGGTCCGCACCGATCGATCCCGGCAACCCGCCTTGGGGACGAAAATGGTAAGCCCGATAAGAGCCGCCGTTCGCGGAGAGCGTCAAGATTCGCTTTTCCGAAAGGAGGTTGTCGAGTTCGAATTTCCCAACCTTCACATTCAGCCACGAGCTCTTGAGCAGGTTGTCAAAACGCACCCAGGCTGACTCGAAGTGGAAAGTCGCCGTATTGTCGGCGGAAGGCGTGAGGAGGAAAGAAATGTTTTTGGACAGAGTACCACCCGTTAGAATGTCGAGGCCCGATAGATCGAAACCGTGCGTCGTAACGCTCTGTCCAGTGGGCACCTGATCGGTTCCGACGCGGTCCGTATTCTCGCGGTGCCAGTGCGGAGTTATGCGGAAGCTGACTGGCCAGTAGGAAGGGTCTTTGTAGATGGGAGAATCGCGGTCGTTACCCATTTGGTACCCGTTGTCTTTGAACACCTGCCCAAAGTTGTTGAGCTTGGGCCAAGCCTCGTGGCAAGCAGAGCAGGGCATGCCAAATTTACGGGCAAAAGCTGGGATGGCGGAGCTAGGCGACGTTAGAGATACCATGGCCGCAAGGACGAGTAGTCCGGTGGCCAGACCAGACCATACCGACATCCACCTGCCCGAATCATTGTTCTTACTGGCGGCAACTACGTACATACCACCTCCTGATCAT
>JAYTFR010000093.1:0-395678 GCA_043734125.1 Acidobacteriota bacterium
TTAGGCTGTTCGCCTATTAAAGCGGTACGTGAGCTGGGTTCAGAACGTCGCGAGACAGTTCGGTCCCTATCTGTTGTGGGCGCAGGAGATTTGAGAGGGTTTGTCCTTAGTACGAGAGGACCGGGATGAACGAACCTCTTGTGATTGAGCTGTCCTGCCAAGGGCACCGCTCAGTAGCGAAGTTCGGTTGTGATAACCGCTGAATGCATATAAGCGGGAAGCACTCCTCAAGATGAGATCTCCCAACCCGAAAGGGATAAGAAGGGCCCAGGAAGACTACCTGGTTGATAGGCAGGAGGTGGAAGGGCAGTAATGCCTGTAGCTTACCTGTACTAATCGCCCGTTCGGCTTGACCATAAAATTTACTCGGAGCATCAGTTGTTAGTTCTCAGTTGCCAATTCGCAGTTCGAACCTGAACTGGAACCAGCAATGTTGTTGTAAGTCGTTCGAACCTGGATGACTGAGAAGCAAGACTAATGACTGTGCGCCGACGAAAAGCCGATGTAGTGTCGTGGTAGAAATCGGAAGCAAACCAAGAAGAAAGTATGCCACACCCAATCTATTCAGTTGTGAGGCTTCGACCTCACGATCTTTGAAAGCTATGGCGTCGAGGTCCCTCGCATAAAGCGCGGGATTTCGGCGCGCGGCTGAGACGCCGCGCGAGCGCCTCAATTTGTCGGTGATCTTACCGCGGGGGTTCCACCCGTTCCCATCCCGAACACGGAAGTTAAGCCCCGCAGGGCCGATGGTACTGCACGCGAAAGTGTGTGGGAGATTAGGTCGTCGCCGGCATAAAATCAAAGGCTACCAACAGAAATGTTGGTAGCCTTTTGTGTTTGTGCGACCTGGCGCCCCTTCTACAAGTTACAGTCTTCAGTGCAGCAAGGAGTTGATGATGGTCGGCATGACAAATGAAGAAGTGAGAGCTTTTATCCAGAAAAACAAATGGGCTACCGGCCTCAACGTCGATACCGAAGGTCGAACACATGTTTATTACGAAACGGCTGAATCCAACTGCATTGAACTGAAATTTCCCGAGAAGCCATCACAATTACCGTGTTTCACGCGAGTCATTGCTCTTCTGAATCTCGATCGGGAGGGGTTATTCCCCGGAGCGGTGCTCTGGTTAACTCTCTGGGGCATCGGCAGCCCACAACTTGAGAAAATTGGATGGAACATGGTGGAGAGAATGCGGTCGGGATTCGGGGAGAACCGACCAATTTGCGCTGCACCAGGTCATTCATTTCGTAGCGACGAGTTTGTTGAGTTGAATGCGTTCTTGCTTCCCTGCTTCGTCTTTGGCTGGGACGCGTACCTCCTTCCCTCTGGTCAGGATTATTTCGTGCACATCAGCCACGATGAGTTCTGGATGGTGGTAACAAAGACGGCGGAGGTTCACCGACAATTATCTGAGCAACTTCGAGAACTAACTCCAGAACCAGCGCACGAGCGGTGTTTGGCAAGATTCTGCCGGAAGTGAGTGCGCGGCTAAGAGATCCTTCGACTCCGCTACGCTGCCGCTCAGGGTTCCGGCGCGCGGGTCGGACGCCAGGTTAAGCCCGGCTCCCCTACGGTTGCGGTTGTACCACCTCTAGTTGATTCCAGTTGCCGGTGATGTTGCCGTTGGGATTGAAGTTTGGGTTGTCGCTCATGACATACTCATTGGCGCCATTGAGCCAGGCATGGTCGTACTGGTTGCTGAGTTCCATGGTTCCGCCAGTCGCCGGGTCGCGGAAGGTTTGCACGCCGCGGATGAGCTGGTCCTGGCCAAAGGCGGCTTGGTTGGCGCCAGCCATCTGATTTGCCGTAACTCCGTTGATGACGTCGGCGACGTGCGCCCGGAACGCGGCGAGTATCGCCGCCTGCTTCGCCAGTTCCTCTTGTTTCCTCTGGTATAGAGAGGCAATGACGCCATTGCTCCATTTCTGCCATTCCGCCTCGGGATGAATGGTGCTGGCCATCATCTTGAACAGCTTGTCGTTGGCGTCGAGCTGGCCTTTGGGAGCGCGGAAAAATAAGAGGTTGACCGCGTGCCAGTCATAGGCTGCGCCATGACCGCCGCCCGGCATGGTGTGGACGACAATGGCCGCCGCCATCCATCCCTCGGCCGGTTGGCCGTTCTCGTCGTCGAAAGCGATGCGCACGCGAGCGGCGTCAATGCGAGTGTTGCCCGCGTTGCCTCCGGAAGCCGCAAAGGGCAGGCCGAGTTGGTGGCGAACCATCTCCTCGAGCTGCGGAAATGCCTCCGCCGATACGACGGTGGTGTTTTTGCATGCCTTGGTGCATTTCGGGACCATGTCCTTACGCAGAAACTCCTCTGCCCGGATGGGCGCTCGCACCGGACAGGCTTTCATTCCGAACTTTGTATCCTTCTCGTTTTGCGTCTGCATCTGCTGCCGTCCGGCCGGATCGTCCATGTACTGCCACGTGAACTGGGGAGCAATCTGGAACTCGACTGAGTTGTCAGGGCTGGTGGCGTCTCCGAGAACGGAAAACCAGTCGCCGAAACACCCTCCCTCGGCCTCATTCGTATTCACTGCGCCCTTGAATTGCCAGTCCTTTGGGATCATCAGGTCGTAGGCGGGTTTTCCCTGACCCAGACCCTGGTCGATGATCTTGACCTGCTTCATCACGAAATAATGTTCTCCCGAGATGGTCTTGGCAGTTGGGGTGGCGTGGCTTCCCGGTTTGTTCGGCGAACTTGATGGAGGCTTCGCTACGGAACTGGCATCGCTGTGATGCTCGGCCGCAGGCGGAGTTGGGTTTTCTGCTGCAGGAGTTGGGGTCGCTGCAGGAGCCGGACTGGCCGCGGAACCGGCATTGCCGCTCGATCGTCCCATAGCGGCAAGGATGGCCTGTTTGCAGCCGTCCGAAACTTCGTCTTTGTGCTGTTTGAGGCAGGTGAGGACTCGTCCTCCACCGGCGGGTACTCCGGCACAGAGTTTCTGCACGTCGGACGCGCACGCAGTGCGGGCGTCCGAGGGTTGTGGCGTCGTGGTCTGCGCGGGCGAAGTTTGTGGCCTAAGCAGGGACGCGGCGAGGACCGCAACGATAAACACGATCAATAACTCTCTGGACCTCGACATCAGGCCTCCTGTCGCACTGTTTTCGCGAAGCGAAAGGCGAATTCTTTATCGTCAAAGAATGAGCATCCATCGAAAGTGCGCGGTGAAGGGGGACCACCAAGCGCCAGCGCCATTCCAGTCTAGAGAAGTTCCGCGCCGCGAGTCAAAAGAATGCTTGAGAGACACCATATTTGCCTGACCACCGATCGCGCAGGATGGCCGCGCGCACCCAGCTTCTAGTTCTGCTCGAACGCGTTGCTTTAGGAACTTTGGATGGAGAACATCGACATGACACATGCGGGTCATGAAACGTTGGATATGCATTCTCTACATGGCCGTTTGTGTGGTAGTAGCAGCAATGCCGTCACGCGGCTGGCCGGTATAAGCACCTGCACCGCCGTTGATCGGCTTTAGCTATAGTGCTTCCGGGGTCATTCTCACGTCGTCTGCACTCACTCTGGATCCCGTGAACCCATACAACGCTACCACCACGTATCCAACCAGGGGCAGGACGTAACCGAGCGCCAGGCTCCCGCTGGCACGCGCGATCACGCCCATTAATGGAGGAAACAACGCGCCTCCGATGATTGCCATTACGATCAGACTGCCTCCGAGTTTTGTGTTGGGGCCGAGTCCCTTCACACCCAGCGCAAAGATTGTCGGGAACATGATGGACATAAAGAAACTGGTGAGCATGATTCCCCAGACTCCGATGCTGCCCGGATGAGAGATGCTCACCGCCAGCAAACCGACGTTGATGACGGCGTAAACTGCCATCATTTTGGCGGGTACGAAATAGCGCATCAGTGTGGTCGAGGCAATCCGCCCCATCGCAAAAACCACTAGCGATGCGGTAAGAAAATAGCCCGCCTGGCGCTCGGTAACAGTCGTATAGACCTTCATGTAGGGAATGTAAGTGCTCCAGGTAGCGACCTGCGCACCCACGTAGAAGAACTGCGCCACCACGGCCATGAGCAGATGCGGGTAGCGAACGACCTGGGCAAAACTGCCCTGGTCGCCCGCCTCGGTGTCGGTTGCATTGAGGGTTGCGGGGAATTTCGTCCGCCCGATCACCACCGCCAGCGCCAGCACCACCGCGCCTAACCCCACGTACGTGGGCACGACGCGCACGATCTCCGAGTGCAGATACGAGGCATAGGTTCCGGCGGCCTTCATGGCCGCGATCTGAGAGGCGTTTTTTTCGACGCCAGAAAAGATGAACCAGGTGCCCACCAGAACGCCGGTAATCGTGCCCGGAGGGTTGAAGGCCTGGGCAAAATTCAATCTGCGTTCGGAGGTTGTGGAATCGCCAAACTGGGCGATAAACGGATTCGCCGCGGTTTCCAGAATCGAGGATCCGCTGCCCACGACAAACAGAGCAATCAGAAATGGAGCATATTGCCCAATGATGGCCGCTGGCCAGAACAGCAGCGTCCCCACGCCGAACACCACCAGTCCGACCAGGATGCCGGACTTGTAGCCAAAGCGCCGCATCAGGAGGGCGGCCGGAATCGCCATGGTGCCATAGGCGAGAAACACCGCTGTTTGCACGAGTTGCGCCTTCAGTAGACTCAGCTCAAATGATTTTTTGAACTGCTGCACCAGAATGTCGGTCAGGTTGTTCGACATTCCCCACAGAAAGAAAATCATCGTTACCAACACGAATGGCAGCAGTTGACCTACAGGGAAAAGATGGTGCGCCGGCTTCGGGGCGTCGGTCGTTCCTGCCTTCACAGAACCTGAGACCTGCATCTAGGTTTTCTCCCTCGAACGAGTAACGACGAATCTTTGTAGCCCTCAGGGGCTAAAGCCCCGTTGTCCGCGAGCGATTGGCACGACTAAAGTTGTGCCCTTCCCGCAACCCCGTCTTATGAAACCTGTCCTATCCCATGCTGACCATGATTTTGCTGAAGCGGCTGGAATGGTCGCTCCATTCGCGGAGCGCTTGGGGCGCTTCTTGGAGCGGAACCACCGAACTTACTGCTGCTTCGACGGGGAAGCGGCCTGCTTCAATCATGCTGATCACCCGGCGAAAATCTTCAGGCAGCGCATTGCGCGAGCCCATGATGTCGAGTTCCTTCTGCACGAAGAGTTTGGTTTCATAACTTACCGGCTCTTTGGCGTAGCCGATGTAAACTACGCGGCCGGTGAACGCGACTTCTTCGACGGCCATGCGGAAAGTGTCCGGCTGGCCAATGGCTTCGATAATTACGTCTGGGCCGAGGCCGTCGGTGAGTTCGCGCAAAGTCTCGCTGACGTTCTGCGTCATCGAGTTGATCATGTCGGTGGCCCCTGCTTTGCGGGCGACTTCGAGCTTGGCGTCGTCGAGGTCGATGCCGACGGTGCGCGCGCCGGCGTAATTCGAAGCCGCAACCGCGCCCAGTCCGACGCCGCCGCATCCGAAAATGGCGACGGTATCTTCTTTCGTGACCCGTCCGCGCGCGACCGCGTGGAAGCCCACGGTCAGCGGCTCGACAATGCAGAGTTCCTTCAGGCTGAGGTTCGAGGGGTAGAGTTTCTCGGCGGGCATGGTGATGAATTCAGTCATCGCGCCGTCGCGCTGAACCCCGAGTGTCTGGTTGAATTGGCAGGCGTTGGGGCGATTGCGACGGCACGATGCGCATTTGCCGCAACTGGTGTACGGCGACAGGGTGACGTTTACGCCAGCGGCGAGGCGTGCGTCTGATTTGCTGCCCGAGACAATCGTGGCTGCGACTTCATGGCCGGGGATGCGCGGGAAAGTCACCATCGGGTTCTTGCCGCGGAAGGAATTCAAATCGCTTCCACACATTCCGACCATGCGAACTTTAAGGAGAAGTTCCTCGCCAGAAGTTTGCGGCTCGTTGATTTGGCCTACGACGGCTTCGCCGGGTTGTCGAATAAAGAGGGCTTTCACGCAGCCGGCTCCTGTCTGGTTCCCTAGCCCGCGAATTTGCGGAGATCGGTCGTCCCTACGGGACTTTGCCTATTTTTCTCGATCTACCCAGCGCTGCCGCGCTGGGCTAGGCTGGGCCGCCACTTCGGGGCTTGAAACAGTTTGCTGATGGCCTAATTCTTACGATCTGCTTTGGCGGTTGGAGCAGCTTTGGCAGATGGAACAACGCTATAAAGCACCGTTCCATGCGAAGGCAGCTCTACTGTCAGCGCGTCCGCCGCGGTCAGGTCTTTGTGCCCCCACAGATCGCGAAGTTTGTAACTGGCGGCCTTCATTCCGAGATCGCTCCACTTGTACGTGATCTTCTGGGCTTCACGGCTGATGTTAAAAGCGGCAACGTAATATCCGCGATCAGACTTGGCCCGCCAGATGATGATTTTGTCAGTCGAGATGACGGGATGGTTGTCGCTCGAATGCCGGTCCACGGCAAGGACCTCGCGATTAGTGAGCAGCGACAGCTCCCAATCGTCCGCGGAAGCGATGCGCCCGCCGACCATGAGTGGTGAGCGGAAGATACACCACAGCGTCATGAACGTACGTTGTTCGTCGTGCGTAAGGCGGGTCTGGCGCGGATTGCCCCATCCAGCGGCGGGGCCCAGGTACCCGAACGGCAGCATGTCGGCGTCAGGCCAGTGGCCGGGCTGGGCCAGGCCGGCCCATTTTGCAACCCGGGCAAACTGATCGCCGAGACCTTGAGGGTAAGGGACATCGCTGTGCCAGATGTCCCAGATATCGTCGGAGATGCGCCACATCTGCGCGTACTTGCGCATTTCGGGGACTTTATCGATAGGAGCCTCGCCGGGCGAAAGACTAAGCACGATCGGGGGGCCGGTTTTGCGCAGAGCGGCGCTCAACATGCGGATCTCATCGCCTTTGTAAGGCCGGCTGGCTATGCAGTCAACTTTGATGAAATCGACGCCCCAGCTGGCATACAGGCGCGCGATGGAATCGTAGTAGGCTTGGGCCGCGGGCTTCGAGGCGTCGAGATCGTAGTTGTCGGGGTTCCAAGGGCAGGTGCCGGACTTATTGGCGGCGTCGGCGGCATGAAACGGAGAGCCCTGAATGGGCAGGTTCTTTTCCACGGCTTCTCTGGGAATGCCTTGCAAAATGTGGATGCCGAATTTCAGTCCCAACGAATGTGTGTAAGCGGCGAGCGGTTTAAACCCCCTGCCGTCCGCGGCTGAAGGGAACCGGCTTGCGGGGGGCATATAACGGCCGAACTCATCCATGAAATACTTCGCACCCTTTGAATTGCCCGCGGCAACGGGATTGATGACGAACCACTCCATGTCCACAGTGACGTACTGCCAGCCGAAGGGCTTGAGGTGCTTGGCGAAGAAGTCAGCGTTGGCGCGAAATTCTTTTTCGTCGATGGTGGTGCCGTAGCCGTCCCAACTATTCCAGCCCATGGGCGGGGTAGGGGCGAGAAGGGCAGAATGCGGCTTTGCGGCTGATTCCTCTGCGGGCTTACCGGGTTTCTGCGCGAAAGTCGAAATTAGCGACGCCGTCGCGAGTAAGATCACGGCGACGGATCGGCCAATGTTATGAAGACGGACTGTGTATTCCAACGTGACTCTCTTTCCTTCTGACGCTTCCGATGCTCCCAATGCCAGTGCAATTCTCCGGTAAACGTTCCATTGCCGGAGCGCCGCGCAAGCATAGTAACAAATGTGCGGGACCCCAATCCGACGTTTTTTCCTTGAACTTTAGCGTTTAAGCTCGCGGCGAAAGTCCGTTGGCGGTCGCCGTTGCGGCCATGTATGATGTGCTGCTGGTCACGACGGGGGCAATCATGAGACGAAGAGAATTCCTAGGCGGCACAGCGGCTGCAGCAGGTTTGGCTTGGGCATATTCGCCCCGAATCGCTTTTTCACAATCCACCGATGCTCGAATCGAGGTGCTGCTCGACGAGCACTTGGGAATGATCTCGCCAAACATTTATGGCCATTTTGTGGAGAACCTCAGCGGCGTGGTCTATGACGGCATTTGGGTTGGTGAGGGATCGAAGATCCCGAACGTTGGCGGAGTCCGCAAGGAACTTCTCGACGAGATGCGGAAGATTAAACCTGGAGTGGTGCGTTTTCCGGGTGGCTGCTTTGCCGACAGCTACGACTGGCGCGATGGGGTTGGGCCGACTGGTAAGCGTCCGCGACGCACGAATTTCTGGTTTGGCGGCGAAAAGCCGCAGGCTCCCGATGCTCATCGTTACGATCCGAACCAGTTCGGAACGAACGAATTCGTGCAATTTTGCAGGCAGATCGGCGGCGAACCTTACTTTGCCGCGAACCTTCGCAGCTTACCAGCGGAGCAGTTTTATCGCTGGGTTGAGTATTGCAACTCGCCAGCGGGGAGCACCACGCTTGCGGACGAACGCGCGGCGGCCGGATTCAAGGATCCTCACAACGTAACGTATTGGGGCGTGGGAAACGAAGCGTGGGGTTGCGGCGGAAATTTCACGCCACAAGAATACGCTTCCGAGTTCCGCCGATTCACTGCGTGGGTGCCGGGCTACAAGGTTCCGCTGAAATTCATTGGCTCCGGACCGGATAGTGCCAACTGGGCGTGGACGCGCGGCTTTTTCGAAGACATGGTCCGCAAGGGCAAGGGCCAGTTGGACTCGCTCTTCGGATGGGCTCTGCATCACTACGCCTGGAACCTGAGCCGGGGAAAAACCACCGATTGGGACAAAGGCAAAGGTGACGCGGTGAATTTCGATACGGCGGATTGGTACGAAATTCTCCGCCAGGGCGAACAAGTGGAAACCCTCATCAACGGGCACTGGCAAATCATGGGAGAGTTCGATCCCGAACACAAAGTGAAGCTGGTGGTGGACGAGTGGGGACCGTGGTACAAGCCGGGATCGGAACTTACTCCCGGAGATCAATTGGAGCAGTTGCCCACGCTGCGAGACGGCGTGTTCAGCGGCATGACACTCGACATCTTTAACCGAAACCCGGAGAAGGTGACGATGGCCTGTTGCGCGCAGTTGATCAACTGCTTGAACAGCCTTTATCTGGCGCATGAAGACCGCTTCTGCGTAACCCCGGTGGGCCATGTGTTTGCGATGTACGCTGGTCATCAGGGCGGAGAAAGTTTGCGGGCAGAATTCTCAGCGCCCGCGGCTCACTATGATCGCGATGCGCTGCCCGCTTCGTTTTGGGGTTTGCGCGGGTCGGCGTCGTTGCATGACAAGCAGTTGATCGTAACCGCGGTGAACCCGAATGTGAAAGATGCGCTCGAAACGCAAATCGGAGTGAGAGGCGCACGCGTAACTTCAGCGGAGGCAACTGTTCTTGCCGCCACCGACATTCACGCACGCAATACATTCGAGGAGCGCCGGGCTGTCATTCCTAAGGCGGCGGCGGTGCGCACCTCAGGCGATTCGGCAATGTTTCGCTTTCCGGCGGCATCAGTTACGAAACTTACGCTTCAGTTAGGGTAAAGCGCGTTCGATTGAGGATATTGCAGTACAGAGGCATTGTCTCCAAGGTCAGGTAAGACCCAGATTGATGCCCGCATTTCGTCACTTACTGCAGCGCAACGTTATTGTCCGGGGAAAGTAGCCATTAATCCGATTTAACCAAGGCGATTCCCAATTCCCACGATCTGTCAGATTTCGTAATTTTTTACTAATTTGCGTCCTCTTGCGTGTCAAACCCTGTTGCTTTGGTCTAGAATCGTGAGGTTGTTTTCTTCAGGGGGGATTTTTATGGCAAATCTGGACAACGTACTAGAGCAGCTTCGTGAAGAGCGGGGCCGCGCGCAACAACAGTTAGAACAGTTGGACTCTGCAATCTCTGTACTCCAAGGACTTAGCGGAAATCACTCGAACGGGTCCCGTGCTTCGTCGCGGACCGGACGTGTTGTTTCGGCCATTGCCCGTCGGCGTATGGCGGCTGCGCAACGCGCCCGCTGGGCTAAAGTTCGTCAGGGCGGGAAATTAGCTAGATCGGCACGGGTAACGCGGATTCTTTCCGTTGATGCCCGGCGCAGAATTGCCGCCGCTCAGAAAGCTCGATGGGCGAAGTTCCGTGCAGAAAAGAAGGCTGCCGCTTAATTAATACTTAAAATGCTCAAAGGGGCACTGACAACTTGTCGGTGCCCCTTTTGCATTTTGCGCTGCGAAATAGTTAGTGCAAGTTAGGACGCTGCGTCGTATGCCGGATAGTCGGGCGCCGTTGCCAAACTGGGGTGATCCCAGGCAGCCGGTAGATCGAACAGGTCAACGACAGAAACATCGTCGGGCACACGCAATCCGGCCTGTTGGATGGCGGCCAGCGCTCGCTCGAACTGATTGCTGTCCATGATGACGAGCGCTCCGCGCGCACCGGCCATCTCGACTGTCATCTTATGCATTCCGGACTTGCCGGCCCGCAGCGCTTGCGCTAGAGGGTTGGGAGTGTAATGCAGCTCGCGGGCGGCCGCGAAGACGCGGTCGCGGGTGTGTTGGGGTATGCGCGCGGCGGCCCGGGTGTTGTTCAGTACGGCGGAAATGGTTCCGGGCGTCAGGCCAATGTGGTCCGCTATGGTTTTTAAGGTGGCTCGCGGTTGCATATTCATTTCGCTCTCCATGGTTAGTTTCTCCTAGCAAGAATCTGATTTTTGAAACGTCCGCCCTGCAGACACACCGGGACATGCGTGTGCAATGGCGCACGGCGGAAGCAAACCTCTCAAAGCGTTCTCGAGGACAACAAGGCCGGAGACGTCACAACGGGGCGAAAATCTAATTTCGGGGCTGCTTCAAGGCAGCAACGCCTGTAGATAAGGTGTCAAGAAAGCGGACAAGTGTCCAATTCAAAAATTCTATGCCTGCCATAGCAGCATGAAGAATAACGTCACAAGCGCGACCGCTTAGGCGATGGCGGGCGCAGGTTTCGGTTCTGTCAGAGTGTGCAGCAAGTGGTCGAGCTGGTCGAGCAGTTCCTGCGCCGCCACATTCCTGGCGAAGAACTTCAGCGTACCGTCGGGAAGGAATTGGGATCCACGATGGGAAGAAACAAACGCCGCGAGCTTTACGGGATCAATGGGAGCGTCCGGGCGAAACTTGATGCTGACGAGGTCGCGTTTGCGTTCGACGGTGAGCGCCCCTGCATCGATGGCCTTCATTCGAAGCCCGGCATAGCGCAGCAGTTGTTGCACCGCAACCGGAGGATCGCCGTAACGGTCACGCAGCTCGGAGGCAACGTCAGAGAGTTGACGTTCGGTCTCGACGCCGGCGATGCGCTTGTACATTCGAAGCCGCTGATTTTCTTCGCCGATGTAGTCCGCGGAAATGCGGATGTTGAGGCCAAGGTTGAGCTGAGCAGTTGCTTGCGGCTCAGTTTCGCCCTTCATTTCACGCACGGCCTGCTCCAGCATCTGAGTGTAAAGATCGAAACCTATGGCTTCGATGTGACCGCTCTGTTCGCCTCCCAGGAGGTTGCCGGCGCCGCGCAGTTCAAGATCGAGAGCGGCGATTTTGAAACCTGCTCCGAGGTCGGAAAATTCTTTCAGCGCTGCGAGGCGGCGGCGTGCGATGGGAGTTAGTTCGATCTCAGGTGGAATAAGAAGATAAGCGTATGCCCGGCGATTCGACCGGCCCACTCTTCCGCGAAGCTGGTAGAGCTCTGATAATCCGAGGCGCTCAGCACGATTGATCAAGATAGTGTTGCACAGCGGGATGTCGAGGCCGTTTTCGATTATCGTGGTGGAGACGAGGATGTCAGCTTCGTGGTGCATGAACTTCAGCATGACTTTCTCGAGTTCGCCTTCCGACATTTGCCCATGGCCCACGAGGACTCGCGCGCGGGGCGCCAGTTCCTGAAGCCGCGCCGCCATCTCCCAGATCGTGTCCACGCGATTGTGGACAAAGTACACCTGACCTCCGCGATCCAGTTCCTGTTCGATCGCCGAGCGCACGAGTTTCTCGTCCCAGCTGGCGACCACAGTCTGGATGGCGATGCGGTCTTTCGGTGGCGTCTCGATAAGGCTCATGTCGCGTAGGCCGACCATCGACATATGCAGCGTGCGGGGAATCGGCGTCGCCGACATCGTCAGCACGTCCACTTCTTTGCGCATCTGCTTCAGCCGCTCTTTGTGACGGACGCCGAAACGCTGCTCTTCGTCGACGATGAGAAGCCCGAGGTCGGTGAACTTTACGTCCTTCGAAAGCAGCCGGTGAGTGCCGATCAGAACATCAACTTTTCCTGCTTCGACGCGCTGCAGAATTTCCTTCTGTTGCTTTGGGGAGCGGAAGCGGCTAACCATATCGATGGTCACGGGAAATGCGGCGAAGCGCTGCTTGAAAGTTTCGAAATGTTGAAAGGCCAGCACGGTGGTTGGGGCGAGCACCGCCACTTGTTTGTTGTCATTGATGGCCTTGAAAGCGGCACGCATGGCGATTTCGGTCTTACCGTAGCCGACGTCGCCACAGAGCAGGCGATCCATAGGCAGCGTCGATTCCATATCGCGTTTCAAATCGACGATGGCTTGGGCCTGATCTTCAGTCTCGTTGTATTCGAAGGCGTCTTCGAACTCGCGCATCCACTCGTTGTCCGGCGGGAAGGCGTGACCTTGCGCCGCTTTACGCTGCGCATAGAGTTTGAGCAGCTCTTCGGTCATGTCCTTCATGGCCTTGCGAACGCGAGCTTTGGTTTTCGCCCAAGCCGCGGTGCCGAGGTGATTCAGGGCGGGCTTTTCGCCTTCCGCCGAGCGGTATTTCTGGATGAGGTCAAGACGAGTCAGGGGGACGTAAAGCTTGGCGCCTTCGGCATACTCGAGCAGCATGAACTCGGCGTTTCCGTCCCCTTGGTTGATCTCCTTGAGCCCGTGGTATTGGCCGATGCCGTGCTCGACGTGGACGACGTAATCGCCAACCTGCAGGTCGCGAAAATCCGAGAGAAACGCAGAGGTCTTCGACTTCTGCCGCTGGGGGCGGGAGGCGACCGACTCGGACTCGTCGAAAAGATCGCGCGTACCGAACACGGCGAGGGAGGCATCGGGAAGGACCATCCCGTCGGGGATATAGGCCTTAACGATGGTTGCGGCGAGCACATCGCCGGTGAAATACGAGGTTTCGTCGGCGTAGCTGTCGCCGCCGCGGGTGCGGCTACCCAGGCGAAATTGAACTCCGGACTCGGCAAAGAAGTCGGCCAGACGTTCCAGTTCCCCGGTATTGGGCGCGGCGATCAAAACTTTCCGAGTGTCGGCGATGTGCTTTTTCACTTCTTCCAGCATGGCGGGAATCGAACCATGAAATCGCGGACTGGGCTGGGCGTGGAATTCAACCGTCTCGGCATCCCCAGCGCGCGTGATGCCCAGGTGCTCGAAATCGGCGCCAGCGGTATTCCTTAACGCCTGCCACCATTCGTCGGCTTCGACATACAAGTCAGCGGGGCGAACCAGATTACCGATGCCACTGCGCTCGTGCGCCTCACCGATCTTCTCCCAGGCGGCATCGAGTTCGGTCTTCAACAGCTCGGGCTCGTCTGCGATTACCACAGCGTTTGGCAAAAGATCGAAGACAGTTCCGGTGAGTCCAGCGACGGGGGCGTAGAACTCCCAGCCGGGGAAAACGGTGACGCCGCCGGCCCGCGTGGCGTGCTCAACAATTTCCTCCGCGCCGGTGATGCGCTTGCCTGAGAGCCGCGCGTGAATGGCGCCCAGCAACTCTTCACTGACGGGCGTCTCCGAGAGCGGCATAAGAACGACTTCATCCACGGGCGACGAAGAACGCTGAGTTGCGGGGTCGAACTTGCGGATAGATTCTACTTCGTCCCCGAAGAGTTCCAACCTGACAGGGCGCTCCGCCTCCGGGGAATAGACATCGAGAATGCCACCGCGAAGCGCGTACTCTCCCGGCATTTCGACCACGTCGGTGGAGTTGTATCCGACGGAATTCAGGTGGGCGAGCGTGCTGGCGGTGTCCACGGTTTCGCCGCGGCGGATTACACGTCCAATGCCGGAATAAAATTCTGCCTGCCGCAAGCGGGTGGCGGCTGCGAGCGCGGGGATCACAATGATTTCGGCGGCGCCGCTGGCGATTCGCCACAATGCGATGGCGCGCTGTTCCTGAATTTCCGGATGCGGCGAGAGATTCTGAAAGGGGAGAACGTCGTACGCCGGCAGGGCCACCACGCCGTCAGGAGTTGCCGCGCCGGTGAGTTCGCAAAAGGCGCGGACGACCGGCAGGAGTTCGTCGGCCTCCGCATTGTTGCGGACAACCAGGATTAACGGACGGCCGGCGCTTTTCTGGAGTTGCGCGACCAGCAGGGCTTTTGCGGGGGGAGTCAGCCCAGAAACACGGATACGCCCCGCGTTCGCTCTAAGGTGGGAGGTAACACGCAAGAAGCCGGGCAGTTTTTCTACGTCCGCAAAAAAATCGCGAACGAAGGACAGGACCATCGCTCTGCTATTCTAACAGCACAAGCAGGCCTGCCCTCCGTGCGCGCGGATGCGGTCAGGGGATGCGCTACTTTGCTGCCTGCTCCGCCTCGGCAGGGAGATCGCCAAGACGCAGCGAGGACTTTTGCTTGCTGAACGAAATCTGCGTCAGCGACTTGGCGCCTTTTTCGTCCGTGATAACGGAAATGTGGTTATAGAGAGCGCCATCGGCTTTCACCAGGCGGGCAGTCGTGGTGGCGACTTCCTTCGCTCCGCTGTAGATCTTAACGTCCACTTTGTCGCCGTTTGCGGCCCACTCCACGCGGTACTTGCCGCTGGGTAATTGCGTTCCCCCGACGGTGGTTGGCTGTTGCAACTCCATGGAACCCTTGCCCGACGCCGCATTGTCAGCGGCCCACGCGCTTGCTGGAAGCAGCAATGCCGCGAACAGAATGCCGGATAAATTGCGCTTCAAACTCAGATTTTTCACAAAGCCTCCTCTTCCCAGAACTGGGATGTCGTCAGCGGCGGCCTTATTTGGTGAGGGAAGAGCTTGCGTTCGGTCCAATCACGCTGGCAACGCTGCTCCGGATCAGGCGAATAAGTTTGCCGACAAGAAGGCCAAGTCTTCGCCATAAGGTATTGCCTCACCTGGCCGCCAAACCGAGCGTGCTGCAATGCCTGATCCAAACGAAACTGTTTCGCAGCCGGTGCGACTGCGGAACCACTCTCACTGTTAGATACGCCAATGCGCCGCGAAAAGTTCCGGTCCGCGCACTGGGCTATTTTGGAAAAAAAATTATACAAAAAAAAGGACGAAGGCCAGAACCGTTCTGCAGATTGGCTGGGGGCCACGGTTCCACCTTCATCCCCTGGAGTTCCATCACTTTCCCGCGCTGGATGCTCCGCTTTCACCGCCGCCATCAGTCCTGAGTTCCAACGCCATTGTTTTTCCGCGGAAGCGGAGCTGCGCCAGGTTGCGGCTGCCGTCTGGATTCATCGTGATCAAGGCGCTGTCGCTTTGCGCCGCGACCGGTACCTCAAGCACTCGCGCGTTGGTTGAAGCCACCTGCTTGTTGCCTTGCATGATGCTGAGCTGAACTTCGCTTCCGGAACCATCCCACTGCACTTTGTAAGTTCCGGCTGCGAGTTCGTGCCCTGCAACCTGCGTGGGATGCTTCAGCTCAAAGGTTCCCTTATTTACCGCGAATGCGCTGGTCGCCAACAGAGCCGCGCCCACCAGGACGAGACCCCGCAGAATCTGCTTGCGATTGAATGCTGTTTTCACCACACTCCTCCTTGTCCCCGCCGGCGGGAACTGCTGGGGCGGCCGACTGCCTCAAGGCTTGCTTTTCGCCAATTGAGGCATAAAATGCTTCCGGGGATAGAGACGAGAATGCCCACACGGGCGCGCTCGTTCCTGCGGGAACTGTTCTCATCTGGCCGCCAAACCGAGCGTGAGGCAGTTCCTTCCCTTTTCTATTCTGGTGGCGCCGCGCGAACCTCCGCGCATCTCTTTCACTGCGATACGTGGGGAATTACTTGCTGGTTCCACGAATCGGAGTGGTGACGATTAGACGATTCTGTGGGAGGGACGTTAGCGTAGCTGCTGAATCAGCGGGGTTTCTTCTTCGCGGCTCGGGGGGCGCGGGTCGATCGGCTTTTTTCCAGCAGCACGGCGGCATGCGCGATGGCGGCATTGTCGGTGCCCATTCCTTCGGGAGTCTTGGCCTTGATTCCAATGCAGTCAGGAGCTACTCCCAACATGCCGGCAAGATTCTCACGAATGCGGTCTGCAAGCGGGCCAATCTTGGGCTGCGCCAGAATCAGCGTTGAATCCAGATTGGTGATTGCATAACCTGCGGCCTTAACACGACGCAACGCTTCCTGCAAAAACACGGCAGAGTCGGCGCCCTTCCAGCGCGCGTCCGAAGGCGAAAACAGAGTTCCGATGTCCGGGGCGGCGACCGCTCCAAGCAACGCGTCGGTGATCGCATGCAACAACACGTCGCCATCGGAATGTCCACCGAGACCTTTGGGGTGGTCGATGCCGATGCCACCGATTTTCAGCGGGACGCCGCTCTTGAACTCGTGCGAGTCCCAGCCGTAGCCGATCCTGATCTGGGGCGTAGCTGAGGTTGGTGCTTTAGGCCTCATGGGTCAAATGCTGCAAGCCTGAGTCGGCTGGCAGTCTTACGAAGGACAGTTTACGTGAAGACCAACCGCCGCGCCTATAATTTCTAAATGTATTCTGAGATACGCTGCAGGCTGCGGAACCATTTGCGAAATCCGGTGATTGTTGGGGTTGCGGCTGCGGCCACGTTCGTTTGGATCGGCGGCGCGCTGTTCGCGATCCCCCTGTTCGCTCAACCATCGCAAGCGTCTGGTGCGCTGGTGATCACCACCAAAGAACTTCCTCCGGCATCGCTGTGGAGTCCGTACACGTTCCGGTTGCAGGCCGGAAGTGGAACGGAGCCCTACCACTGGAGAGTTGTTGGCGGATCGTTGCCAGGCAAACTGGAACTGCGCGACTCGGGGGAGATCGCTGGCGTGATCGAGACGCAAGGCCAGTTTGAGTTTTCGGTGCAGGCGACTGGGCAAAACTCGGAGAGAAGCGCGCCGAAGAAACTGACCCTCAATGTTGAAACCCCGCTCAAGACCGATTGGTCGCGCAAGTCACAGGTGAACGGCAACCGGATTGAGGGATCGATTAAGGTTTCGAATACCACGGGGCGCGATTTCGATTTGACCTTTGTCGTGCTGGCGGTGAATGAGAACGGACGCGCGACGGCAATCGGTTACCAGCGGTTCCCGTTAAAAAGAAGCACGCGCGACATGGAACTCCCATTCGGCGAAACACTTCCGCCGGGCAGTTACGCGGTGAACGTTGACGTGGTGGGCGAGGAGTTGGAGTCGAAGATGATTTTCCGGACTCGGCTGGTGGATCCGAAGCAGACGATTGCGCCGGTGTTGTGAAATCGGCCGTACCTCCGGGACTTGGCGTTGTTATTCCACGGCCACCCAGGACTTCCGTGCTGGGCTAAGCTGGGCCGCTCCTGCGGAGCTAGTGATGAGGCTCTTAGCGGTGCTCATGGATGACACCTTGAACACTGATGGGTCGGTGGGGCTTGGCGGGGGCGGGGCGGGAACGACGGCGCAAAAATTAAGAGTCCCGAAGTGGTGTTGATCTCATTCGTCTCGGCCAGTAGCTCGCTTTAGACCCTCGTCGACCTGCTTAGTCGCTATCCTTGCGGACCACGTTCAAGCGATCTGTACTCGGGCTCCGGGCTTACCGCCAACCGGAAAAATCAGTTCAACGCTTCGGGACTCTATCTTGCCTCTGACTGGGTTTCCTGTTCTCCTCGACCAGCGCTTTGCTATAGAGCCTTGCTGGCCCTCCTTCCGTCATCCTGCCGGAGCTCTGTACGCTCGATTGATTGGTTGCCCAATTTCTTCTGGCGTTAGCACTCTGGCAGTCTGCGGAAGGTGACCTTGCTCGACCCCCGGACGCCGCACCAACCGGAAAAACTCAGTAACTGTCAAAGAACAATTGTGTTTTACACCTTCTATTTTTTGGGTCAACAGAAAAAGCAGATTTGTATGTGCTTTGAATTCAATCGAGTGCAGCCCGTTCACAGGGGCTTGCAACGATAATTGTGCAACCGTGAATTGCCAGTTTGGCACGAGAGCCGCGCTGAATGCGGATCGCGGGAATTTAAGCAGGTTCCCCGCAACTCAGGCGCGCGTTTCATGCGGGCAATATCGAAATTGCCTCTGTGAAAATCGCGATGGAATCCGCGCCGGTCGCGGCATCCAGGTTTCTGGGTTGACTCCTCACAATGCAGGCGTATAGAGTCCACGGGCATCCGGGCCTGCGCCTGGAGACGGGTACGCCGCGATGTAGGCACTTGGTGCGGCCAAAATGGAGACGCAAAGCACAGGAGGTTTAACGTGAGTAGTCCTCAGCCCGCAACCAGCACGCGCTTGCCCTGGACGGCATTCTCTATTTCATGGGTGATCGCTGCCGCCGCCTGGGTTGTGGCGCAAGACTTAGGGAGCGGGGGAAGACGCGCTCAGAAGGCTTAGCGGCCACAGAATACTTTACGCAGTCGCCGGCTCTTCTACGTTCGCCGCTCGCAAGAACCGCGCGGCTTCTTCCGGAGGCGTGGGGTTAATGTAGAAGCCGGTGCCCCACTCAAACCCGCCCGTTCGCGTCAGCTTGGGGACGTACTCGATGTGCCAATGGTAGTGATCATTGCCCGGGTCCTGCGAAGGTGAACTGTGAATCACCAAGTTGTACGCGGGGTTGTCGAGCACCTGGTCCGCCTTGTTCAGAAGCACGCGGATCGCTTTCGCCAGATTCTGGAACATGCTCGAAGAAGAATTTTCGAACGCCGATTCATGCTGTTTGGGCAAAATCCAGGTTTCGAATGGGAACCGCGGCGCGTAGGGAGCGATGGTCACAAAGTCGTCATTCTCGGCGACGACCCTTACGCCAGATTCAGTCTCCTGCTGAACGATGTCGCAAAAAACGCAACGCTCTTTGTAGATGTAATACTGCTTGGCGCCTTCAATCTCCTCGGCCACGTAAATCGGGACAATGGGAAGCGCAATGAGCTGGGAATGAGCGTGCTCCATCGAAGCGCCGGCGGAATCGCCGTGATTCTTGAAGATCAGGATGTACTTGAAGCGCTTGTCCTTCTTGAGGTCGAGAATGCGGTCGCGGAAAATCCAGAGCACGTCTTCAATCTTCTTCGGCGGCAGAGTAGCGAGCGTCGCATTGTGATCGTTGGTTTCAATGATGACTTCATGCGCGCCGACGCCATTCATGCGGTCGAACATGCCTTCAGCCTGGCGGTTTAGGCCGCCTTCGATGCCGAGCGCAGGAAACTTATTGGGCACGACGCGCACCGTCCAGCCGGGGGTGTCTTTCTGCGGAGGTGGGCCGCCATTCTGGTTGGGGCGGTAGGCCTGAATTTCCGGCGGAGTCTTACCTTCGTTTCCGTAACAAAAGGGGCAGAAGCCGCCCTTCATCTTCACCGAGTCGCGGGCGAAATCCGTTGGACGTTTGGCGCGGTCGGTCGAAATAATTACCCAGCGCCCGACAATGGGGTCTTTTCTAAGGTCCGGCAATTTAAGTTCAAGCCTCCGGCCCGCTGCCACGTCGGGCTGATTGCCATTTTACGCTGAGAGTGCCGCATTGCGGAACAACTCAAAAAACGGATGGACATAATCAATTTCATGCGTCGAGGCGCGCGCAGTCGCTTTCGAAGGGCGATGGTGGTAAATCGTGAGCACGTCAAAACGCCACGGCGGCGGGCTGGGAAAATTCTTGCGGGGAAGCGACTGCAAGTAGTCTTTGACAACCTTGCGCAGCGCGCGTCGCTTGGCGCGATCGACGGCGGCTTCGGCGGGTTTCACGTCGCGAGTGGTGCGCGTCTTCACTTCGATGAAGCACAGGACGTCGCGATCCCACCCGATGAGGTCGATTTCCCCGTGGTGGTGAGGCGAGCGGAAATTTCGCGAGACCATCACATAGCCGCGGCGGCGCAAATAAAAGTAAGCGGCTTCTTCACCGCGCCGTCCGATCTGCTGGCGAGAGGTTTGGTTCGGTGATTTGGAAGCTGGTGTGATCCGGTCGAGGAAGCGGAGTGTCCATCGGGTGATGCTGGCAGAGATCACGCCCCCAGACTACGCGCGGGACGGGAAGTCACCCTGTGATATTCATCACATTGGCGGATCGGACAGTTTCATTTTGGAAATCTGAGTATGTGAACCGTCGCCGCCGGGGATGGGGGGATTTAGAGGCAAAACAAAACGGCAGGGCCGACCCCCTGCCGTTTCACGCTTCTAAATTTCGTACTACTTGCCGCGGTTAACAGCTTTTTTCAGCTCCGCGCCTGGGGTAAACTTCGCCACCCGGCGGGCAGCGATCTTGATGGTCGCGCCGGTCTGGGGATTGCGTCCGTTGCGTGCTTTGCGCTGCGAAATTGAAAACGTTCCAAATCCAATGAGTGCCACGCGGTCGCCCTTCTTGAGTGCGCCGGTAATGCTCTCTACGGTGGTGTCAATCGCGCCAGAGGCCTGGGTCTTGCTGATGCCGCAGCCTGAAGCAATGCGGTCAATGAGGTCTGCTTTATTCATTTCTATCTCCTGTGGAGTTTTCCTTGTGCTCAGCGAGGTACGTGCCGGCGCACACTCTGCGCCGCGGGGAAATGCTTTCGCTGAAGTGTGGAAACCCGACGCCAGCTATTTAGCGCCCGCGTCTTGCGAAAGTCAACTGTGGAAATCCGCGCCAGATGCCGAGTTTGAGTACCGGAGGAGCGGGAGGGGCTGATGCTGGCGGAATTCGGCACCCGCTTCACCACGGAGGCGCGGAAGAATCAGAACCAATTCAATACGGAGACGCGGAGGCATGGAGGAACGAACGCGGGTCGAGACAATTCACCACAGAGACACAGGGGCGCAGGGAAACGAAGGCAGGGAAAGAACAATTCACCACTGGGACAGGGAGGCAGGGAGAAACTGAAAATTGATTGCTGTGGTTCCGGTCCAAAGGGTGCGCGGTGAATCCTTTTGTCGAACTCGACCGAACCGCACCTTCGACTTCGCTCAGGGCGGGATTTGGCGGCTGTCCCTACGCAAAGGCCACCCGCGGTTCGTTTTCTTCTGCGCCCCTGTGTCTCCGCGGTGAATCCGGGCTTTTCCTCGCTTCTCCACAGCGTGGCCCATTCCTTCACAGGATGTACACAGAGCTTCCAGCGTTGAGACTTGCGCGAAGCGGATTGAGGGTGCAAAGTTGAACTAGAGTCCGCAATGAAAGTTTCTTCTGAAGTTTGTCCGCTTTGTAGTGGAACCGGCTGGAAGTCCTCCGGTGCCGACCGGCGAGTGAGCCGCTGCGATTGCCGCCTGAAGCAGAAGGGCGAGGCGCTTCTAGTTTCGGCCCGAATCCCGAAGCGTTACGAGCACTGCGAACTGTCAAACTTCGAGTTTGAAGGACCGCATGCGAACCTGATGCGGGCCCGCATGGAAGCCTGCAAGTTCGCCGAAGAGTATCCGCTCGAAAACACCGGGTTGCTGCTGATCGGGAGCATCGGGGTGGGCAAGACCCACTTGGCTGTTGGCATTTTGAAAGAGCTGATCAACGGCAAAGGCATTCCCTGCCTGTTCTACGATTACCGCGAGCTGCTGAAGCAGATCCAGAATTCCTACAACGATTCGGTAAAAGCGACCGAACTCGACGTCCTGCGGCCGGTTTTCGAGACCGAAGTGCTGGTGCTGGACGAACTGGGCGCCGTGAAGCCCACAGAATGGGTGTGGGACACAGTCAGCCTGATTCTGAATACGCGATACAACGACAATCGAACGACGATCATTACGACGAATTATACGGACGATGCTGCGCGGGAAGGGGGAGGGAATTCAGAATTTTCCCGGGCGCAACGTTCGGCGCGCGCCGAGACCCTGGGTGACCGCATCGGCGAGCGCATGCGATCGCGGCTGCACGAGATGTGCCGAATCATAAAGATGGATGGCGCAGATTTTCGGCAGACATTCAAGAGCGCCAGCTTCCGGTAGCGTCCACGCTCGGAGAAGACAGTTCACCACAGAGACACAGGGAAAACGAAGGCGGGCAAAAAAAACAATTCACCACGGAGACTTCGTTTTTGTGTGCGTTTCCGCGTCTCCGTGGAGAATGGGTTTATTGTCCTTCGTTTCCTCATGCCCAGCCGGCGTCCATTGACACCTTCCTTCCGCTCCATTTACATTCGTGAAGCTTTCACATGCGTTCGCGCGTTCTTGACACTGCGTTGAATAACCAGCGGTGATGAGAACAGGGAAGCGGGTGCAAATCCCGCGCTGCCGCGCAACTGTAAGCGAGGACATCGCCTCGGGCCACTGGAGAAATCCGGGAAGGCCGAGGCAGAAGTTGGAATCAGACAAGGGTGGCCGGGCGAGGACGCCTTGCGCTCCAGCAGTTCTGATCCTTACTCGCGAGCCAGGAGACCGGCGCGATCGCTCAACTCAACCCCTTTCGCGTTTAAAGGAGGAAGTTATGCGGTCCTATTTCCGGCTTCTCGCCGTACTGTCTTGGTTTGCAGTTTCCCTCACAGCTCCAGCCTTGGCAGCTGAACTCACCGTCAAAGTTATCGATCCGTCGTCAGCGGCGGTTTCTGGCGCACAGGTGGAAATTTTCGCGGAAAACTCTTCGCGTCCCGCTGCGATGGCGGTTACTTCCGCGCAAGGGGCGGCACATTTCAATCACCTTCCTGACGCGGCATTGCGAGTCCGCGTGCTGGCGGTAGGCTTTGCCGAATCCTGGCAGACGCTCGCGTCCGATAGCAGGAAGCAGGCCGCCGACGTGACCGTGGCTCTGCAACTCGCGGTTGCGACGGAGACAGTTGTGGTCTCTGCGACCCGCACTCTGGTTCCGAGTGATGCCTCCGGCGCTTCGATTTCAAGCCTGAGTGGCGACGAACTGGACACCATGCGTCCGGTGGCGGCGAATGATGCGTTGCGATTTCTGCCTGGCGCCGTAGTTTCAACCGCTGGCCAGCGCGGAGGATTGTCGTCGCTGTTCGTGCGAGGCGGCGACTCGCGTTACAACAAAGTGATTGTGGACGGCGTGCCGGTGAACGATCCGGGCGGGACCTACGACTTCGGGACCGTGCCGCTGTTTGAAGCCGACCGCATGGAATTTCTGCGCGGCGCAGAGAGCACGCTGTACGGGTCGGACGCGATGACTAGCGTTGTCCAGACCTGGAGCCGGACCGGAAGCACCGGCACCCCTGAGTTGCGTTTCGGGGCCGATGCAGGCAACTACGGCACAGAAAATGGCTACGCTGCGCTTTCCGGCGCGAATGGGCGTTTCGACTACAACGTCTTCGGAAACCAGTTCAACACAACCGGTTCCGGCCCGAACGATGACTATTCCAATTCGCTCGAAGGCGCGAATCTGGGCGCGAGACTGAACGATTGGGCATCGCTGCGGCTGCGTATGCGGCACGACAACAGCGTGGCTGGCGTGCGGAACGAGTGGAACTTCAATGGCGATCCGCTCTTGGCACCCGACACGGACCAGCGCGCCCGCCAAAACAATTTCCTGGGAAGCTTGGAGTTGGACCTGGGAGGCTCATCGCGATTCCACCATCGACTGGCCGGAACCGAGTATTCCCTTAAGCGCGTGAATCGCGACGACGTGGCCGACCGAGGCTGCAATCCGACAAAGTTCGTATTCCTCGACTGCCCGTTCTTGAGCGAAACGCAGGTGAACCGCGCTGGGTTTTCTTATCAGGGCGATTACATTGAGCGGAACTGGGCGACATCCACGTTCGGATATGAGTTTGAAGACGAAAATGGCGTGGTGGGAACGCCCCCGAATACGAGCCACGGCCTCCGCCGCAACCATGGAGTGTTTGGGCAGCAGGTGATCAATTACGGGCGGGTGGGCGTAATTGTTGGTGGGCGTTTAGTACATAACGAAAGCTTCGGGAACAAATTCGTTCCAAGGATTTCGCTGTCACTGTTGGCGATGAAGGGCGGGAACATCTTCTCTGGCACGCGGCTGCGTTTCGGATATGCGACCGGGATCAAAGAACCCACGTTTGCGGAGTCGTTCGGCAACGGCGCCAGCTTTCCAACTTTGCCGAATCCAAACCTGAAGCCGGAAGAAACGCGCGCCTTTGAGGCAGGCTTCGAGCAGCGAGTGCTGGCCAACTATTCCTTTTCCGCGATCTACTTCAACAACTCGTTTCGCAACAAGATCGATTTCAGTTTTGACAATGCATGTTTCTGCCAGGGGCAGTACGTCAATGTGAACGAAGCGATTGCGCACGGCGCGGAAGTCGAACTGCAGGGACGTCCGTCGAAACGTATTCGGACGACGCTCTCCTACACCTACACTTCGACGCAAATCCTGAAGCAGCCGTTCGCGTTTGATCCGCTGCTGATGGCGGGGCAGCCGTTACTTCGTCGTCCGAGGCATTCCGCCACTGCGCTCATCAACTACCTTGGCTCGCGCTGGGGTGCAGACGTGGGCGGAAGCTTTGTGGGGCGCCGCGCCGACTCCGACTTTCTTGGGTTCGGAATCACTCACGCGCCGGGATATGTACTGGTGAATTCGAGCTTGTGGTATCAGGTATATCCGCGAATCACGGCGTACGTCAGCGGGGAAAATCTAACGAATCGTTTTTATGAGGAAGTGACGGGCTATCCAGCGCTGGGGGCTAATTATCGCGCCGGAATCCGCTTCCGCGTCGGTGGTGAATAGCGCGCTCGCGAAAAAGTTTGTCCTCGCGAGCTTCGACCAACTCTTCTTCACGGGGGTTCGCAAAGTAAGCGGGCATGCGTGCTGCCGAGTTCACGCCCATGTAGCGGCTGCGCACGGCGAGAAGTTTTTCAAGATCAGAACATTCAAGCGGCTGCTGCTTGCCGAGCAAGTGGGTCACCAGCGTGATCTGGGCAAAGTGCTCGACTGTTTCCATTTTCATGTATGCCGATTGCAGATCGGTGCCGTAAGTGACGACGCCGTGATTCGCCATCAGGATGGCATCGAATTCGGGAATCAGCGGCTTCAGCGTGGCGGCAAGCTCGGGCGTTCCGGGAGTGCCGTAAGGCGCAAGGGGAATCTGCCCAAGTCCGATTACGACTTCACAAACTAAAGGTTGATTCAGCGCGATGCCCGAAGCCGCAAAGCCGGTGGCCGTACGCGGATGTGCGTGTACAACCGCGCGGACATCGGGCCGCATGCGATAGATGAGCAAGTGCATCCCGATTTCGCTCGTGACCTCGCGCTTGCCTTTCAGCTTGCGGCCTTCCATGTCCACAATTACCAAATCAGAAGTGGTCATCAGACCCTTGGACATGCCGGTCGGCGTGACCAGTACGCGCTTCGCATCCAGGCGCACCGAAAGATTGCCGTCGGTTGCGGCAATAAAACCGCAGGTGTGCAGCAGGGAACCGCAGCGAATAATCTCGCGCCGGAATTGGTGGTCTGTAGCCATTTTTTTGGCAGCCCGAATGTTACCTCACGGGGCGCACTGTAAACAATGCAAAGTTTGGGGTTGGGATATCGAAATTACAGAACTGATACATTCAAGGCGTGCTGGTTGCCGAATTCGACTATCACCTGCCGGATCAACTGATTGCCCAGGAGCCTTTGGCGGACCGGGCGGCTTCGCGGATGCTCCGGGTGTCGAAAAAGGGGCGGGAGGACCGGGGATTCCGCGATTTTCCGGCCCTGCTGCGCCCCGGCGACGTGGTTGTTTTCAACAACACTCGGGTTTTCCCAGCAAGACTGTTTGGTCGGCGAAGCGGTGGCAGAAGCATGCCGGTCAGCCAACAAAATCCCGCGGTGCCTGATTTTCCTAAGGGCCGGATCGAAGTTCTGCTCACCAAACAGGAGTCGCAAAACCCTAACGAATGGGACTGCTTAGTGCGTCCGGGGAGGAAGATTGGCGTTGGGGAGAAGCTCTTTTTTGGGGAAGGCAGGGAACTCGCGGCCGAGGTGGTGGATCGCGGCGGTTTTGGCGAGCGGCGTATCCGGTTTGATCCTGTCCCCGATTTCTTCGGTGCCATCGAGCGGCTTGGGCATGTGCCGCTGCCTCCTTATATCGCACGCGAGGACCGAGTGGCCGATCGCGACCGCTATCAGACGATCTATGCGCGGGAGCGTGGCTCGGTTGCGGCTCCGACTGCGGGCCTTCACTTCACTCCCGAGATTCTGGAGCAGATGAAGGAGCGCGGAATTGAAAGGGCCGAGGTCACCCTGCATGTGGGCTTGGGAACGTTTCAGCCAATCCGGGTTGAAAAGGTTGAGGAACACAAGCTGCATCGCGAGTCGTACTGCATTTCCGAAGACGCGGCGGCGAAGATCAATCGTGCGCTCGATGAGGGACGCCGAGTGGTTGCGATCGGAACGACGACGGTGCGAACGCTGGAATTTTCCGCGAGGGAGGCAGGGCGCGTGCAGCCGGGCAGCGGCGAAGCAGACATTTTCATTTATCCCGGATTCGCGTTTCGCGTGGTGGGCGCGATGCTGACGAATTTCCATTTGCCGCAATCGACGCTGCTGATGCTGGTCTGCGCTTTGGGCGGAAAAGATCAAGTGCTGGCTGCTTACCGGCACGCGGTCGAGCAGAAGTACCGCTTTTATTCCTACGGCGATTGCATGTTCGTGGGTTGACTTCGCACGGCAGTCCCGGCCTGAAAGCCCTCGTTTCAGCCTGTTAGACTTGTCCCTTGCCAGCAAATAAAAAGTCGATTTCGACGGAAAATGATGCGTCCGCCCCAGTTGCGCCGCCTAAGCCGCCTACCCTGCCGCAGCCGGATCCCACTCGGATTTTTCTGATCGATGCGATGTCGTTCATATTTCGCGCTTATCACGCCATGGCGCGACAGCGGAGCATGTCCACACGCAAGGGGCTGCCAACGGCGGCGGTTTATGTTTTCGTGAACATGCTGCGGAAATTGCGCGACGATTTTTCTCCGCACTACCTGGCAGCGGTTTTTGACGTGGCGGCCCCGACGTTCCGCGATGAGCAATATAAGGAATACAAAGCGAACCGCGCGGAAATGCCCGGCGACCTTGCGCAGCAGATTCCCTACATCCGGCGTGCGCTCGAAGGCTACCGAATCCCTATTCTTGAGATGGCGGGCTTTGAAGCGGACGACGTGATCGGAACACTCGCCACCAAAGCCGTCGCCGCTGGCCACAGCGTTTATGTGGTCTCCAGCGACAAGGACATGCTGCAGTTGGTGAACGACCACGTGAAGGTGCTGAATCCGCCGAAGGACAACTTGATCGCCGACGCGGCGAAGGTCGAGGAACTTCTCGGCGTGCCGCCTTCGCGGGTAATTGACGTGATGGCTTTGCGCGGAGATTCGATTGACAACATCAAGGGCGCACCGGGAATCGGCGACAAAGGGTCGGTGGAACTGATTCAGCGCTTTGGGTCGCTCGAAGCCGCGCTTGACCGCGCGGCGGAAGTCGAGCGCAAGACTTATCGCGAATCGCTGCAGAACAATCGCGAACAGATTCTGCAGAGCAAGGACCTGGTGACGATCCGGTGCGACGTGGAGATTGAACTTGACGTGCAGAAAATGCACCCCGGCAATCCCGATCTCGAGGCGTTGCGCGAGCTTTTTACTGAGTTGGAATTCAACTCGCTGTTAAAGGAATTGTTGCCCGTCGCAGAGGCCGGGCCTGGAGAGTACGGCGAGGCCAAATCGGCCGGCGACGTCGAGGCCGTCCTGCGAAGGCTGGCGCCTGGAGCGGCTTTGGCCGTGGCCGTCGAAGGGGAAGACGAGGCATCGGCCGCGGACGCGGAGTCAGAGGAAGAAGAAGCGGCGCAGCAGGGCGAGCTGCTTTTATCGGGGGAATCAGAGGAGAAAAGCAAAGCCCGCGCGTTGGCGATCTCCGCGAGCACCGGATCCGCGCTGAGCGTTGCGCCGGGATCGCAGGCAGCCAGTGCATTGGGCGCGGCGCTTGCGAATCCGAAGTTGCCAAAATCCGTTCATGATTGGAAAGCCGCGACCCACGCGCTTTCGGGAGTGGCATTGGAAGGCGTGCAGCACGATACGAAACTTTATTCCTATCTGCTCGATCCAACCTATTCGGCGCACGGGCTCGCCGAGCTTGGGCTTCGGCGATTCAATCTCAAGCTCAGTGGATCGCTTGCTGAAGCTGCCGACATGACGGGTCGGCTGGCCATTGTCTTGCGCAAAGAAGTGGAAGACGAAAAGCTGCAGAAGCTGTACGACGAAATTGATTTTCCGCTGGTCCCCGTGCTCACCCGCATGGAGCAGGCGGGCGTCGCGATTGACCGCGAAGTGCTAGGCGCAATGTCTGGCCGGCTGGAAAAGGAGATCGCAGCCAAAGCCCGGGAGATTTACGACTGCTGCGGGTCTGAGTTCAACATCAATTCGCCTAAGCAGCTCGGCGATGTTCTGTTTAACAAACTGAAACTGCCGATGCCGGTGAAGTATGGCAAAGGCAAAGTAGTCTCAACTGCCGTGGACGTTATGGAATCCCTTGCCGAAGAGCACAAGGCACCGAAGCTTGTTCTGGAGTACCGGCAGCTCTCGAAGTTGAAATCGACCTATGTTGACGCGCTTCCCGCGATGCTGAACCCCGCGACTGGGCGCCTGCACACCACGTTTGACCAGACGGGCACGGCCACGGGACGGCTGTCGTCGGCGAATCCAAACCTGCAGAACATTCCCATTCGCACCGAGCTTGGCCGCGAGATTCGAGCGGCGTTCACGGCGGCGCCGGGGTGCGTGCTGCTGGCCGCTGATTATTCGCAAATCGAGTTGCGGCTGCTGGCGCACTACTCGAAAGACCCGTTGCTGGTGGAAGCATTTCGCCGCGGCGACGACATTCACACCCTCACCGCTTCGCAGGTTTTCGGAGTCCCGCCGCTGATGGTGACGCCCGATCATCGGCGCGCAGCCAAGGTTGTGAACTTCGGAATCGTGTATGGCCTGTCGGCGTTCGGGCTGTCGCAAACGCTGGGAATTGAGCCCAGCGAAGCCAAGAGGTTCATCGATGCGTATTTTGAAAAGTACAGCGGCGTGCGTGCGTTCCGGGACCGCACTCTCGATGAGACTCGCCGCGACGGGAAGGTGAAAACGCTGTTCGGCCGCGTCCGCCCGATCCCTGACATCAACAGCAGGAACTTCAACCTGCGCGGATTCGCGGAGCGAACGGCCGTGAACACGCCCTTGCAGGGCACGGCCGCTGACCTGATTAAGCTGGCAATGATTCGCATCGATTCCGCGATTCGCGAACGCGGGCTGAAGTCGCGAATGACGCTGCAAGTTCACGACGAGCTGGTGTTTGAGGTTGAGGAGACTGAGGTGAACGCGGTCCGGGAGCTGGTGCGCAAGGAGATGGAAGGCGTTTTTCCGCTCGCCGTGCCGCTGGCGGTCGAGATCGGCGTGGGTAAGAACTGGCGGGACATGGATTAGGTGTTTATGGCGCGTGGTTGGGAAAGCAAATCGGTCGAGCAGCAGCAGGAAGAAGCGACAAGCCAGAAATCCGGCGGCGTGCGGTTGACCCCGGAGCAGATCGCGGACACAAACCGCCGGCGAGGTTTGGAACTCTCGCGGAATCTTATTGTCCGACAGCTCGAAGCCGCTACGAATCCCCGGCATCGCCAGATGCTCGAAGCTGCACTTGCAGAATTGGATCGGCAACTCCAGGGCAAATCGGAAAGCTAACAGCAAAGCCGGAAGCCAAGCCGCCCGGTAGAATAGAAGCGTGAAGAAGTTCTGGGACAGTGCGCAGGGCCCGCCGGAGAAGAATGTCCGGCCCACGCAGGCACGGGTTCCAGCCTCGCTTCAGCTCGGCTCGGTCAACATTTCTCCCGCGACGGTTCTGGCGCCTATGGCGGGGGTGACGGACACGGTGTTTCGCCGGTTCATTCGCAACCTGGGCGGATGCGGGCTGATCATGACCGAGTTCACATCGGCCGACGGGGTGCTGCGCGCAAAAGACCAGAAGGCGAAACGCTATCTCCATTTTTACGAGGACGAGCACCCAATTTCGGCACAGCTTTTCGGCAGCGATCCCGGAGTCATGGCAGAGGCGGCGCGGATCGTTGAGGGCCTCGGCTTCGATCTGGTCGATCTGAACCTCGGGTGCCCGGCAAAGAAAGTTGTGAAGTGCAATGGCGGGTCGGGGCTTTTGCGGGACCTGCCGCGCATAGGTTCGATTTTCGAAGCGGTGCGTGCAGCGGTGAAGATTCCGTTCACCGTGAAGTTTCGCGCGGGATGGAACGATGAAGAAATTGTCTGCGTCGAGCTGGCGAAAATGGCCGAGGCCTGCGGGCTTTGTGGGGTTGCGCTGCATGCCCGCACTCGCGAACAGGGCTATAGCGGAAACGCGCGCTGGGAATGGATTGCCGCGGTAAAGGATGCAGTCAAGATTCCCGTTATTGGCAATGGCGATATCCGCACGCCGGAAGACGCGTGCGCGATGGTCGCCACGACGGGGTGCGATGCGGTGATGATCGGGCGGACGGCTCCGGCGAATCCGTGGATCTTCCGCCAGATTCAGCAATATTGCGATGGGTTAGCGGGCGCTGATGCAGGACTTTTCCCGGGCGTGGGCTCCGGTGTCGATGCCAAACGGGAAGGGCATGGCTTTAGCCGTGCCGAAAACGGTGCATTCTTCTCGACGGCTTTAGCCGCTGAGGCCTCAGGGGCTAAAGCCCATCTCCTTGGCGCTGGAAACGGCACGACTGAAGTCGTGCCCATCACATCTGTCGAGCTTTGCTCGACCGAACAGCCGAGGGCGGCTGTCCCTACGCGGACCGTGCTCTACGACGCACCTTCAGAGGGCGACCGGTATGAAATGATCCGCACCTACTTTCGGATGCTGATCGAAGAAGAATTACCTGACGCGACGGGAAAGATGAAGCAGTTCGCCTCGTGGTTCACGCATGGCGTCCCGGGCGGCGCGGGTCTGCGTAAAGAGATTTACGAATCCAAAGCTGCGCCGGAGATCCTGACTCGGGTTGAAGAATTTTTTGAGAAGAGGCTCGCGGCGCCCGCGCCGGTGACCGTCTGACGGCAAAGTGTTCCGTGGCGTTTATGGTTTGACTTGATAATTGTCCCCGCCTAGGATGTTGGCTCCGAATGATTGGGCAAACTGTCTCGCACTACAAGATCGTTGAGAAGTTGGGCGGCGGCGGAATGGGCGTCGTCTACAAGGCCGAGGACATGGAACTCGGGCGCTTTGTGGCGCTGAAGTTCCTTCCTGACGATCTGGCTCGCGATCCGCAATCGCTGGAGCGCTTCCGCCGGGAAGCGCGGGCGGCGTCCGCTCTGAACCATCCAAATATCTGCACCATTTACGAAATCGGCAAAGCGGGCGAGCAGTCGTTTATCGCCATGGAATTTCTGGATGGCGTAACCCTCAAGCACATGATCACCGGACGTCCGCTGGAAAATGATCCGCTGCTTTTGCTGGCTATAGAGATCGCCGACGCGCTGGATGCGGCCCATGCGCAGGGAATTGTGCATCGCGACATCAAGCCCGCCAATATTTTTGTGACCAAGCGCGGGCACGCCAAAATTCTGGACTTCGGTCTGGCGAAGGTGAGCGCCGCGACCACTCCCGGCTCTGACGCCACGGCGACGATGACTGTCGATCAGCAGCATTTGACCAGCCCCGGAACAGCGATGGGAACTGTGGCGTACATGTCGCCGGAGCAGGCGCGAGGCAAGGAACTTGATTCGCGCACAGACCTGTTTTCCTTTGGGGCTGTCCTCTACGAAATGGCGACGGGGATGCTCCCCTTCCGCGGGGACACGACCGCTAACCTGTTTGAGTCGATCCTGCACAAGGCTCCGCCGGCACCGGTGCGGCTGAATCCCGATCTTCCGGTTGAGCTGGAAAGAATTATTAATAACGCGCTGGAGAAGGACCGCGATCTGCGGTATCAGCACGCCGCCGACATGATGGCCGATTTGAAGCGGCTGAAGCGTGAAACGGAATCGGGTCGGGCTGCGGTGAGCGCGTCGGTGATGCGCGAGGAAGCGCAGGCTTCCGCGACCGGGATACCCCCGGCCCGGGGACCGTCGAGTTCACGGCAGGCGGCGGCTGAGTCGGGGCAGGCGGCGGTTGCCGCACCGGTCACGGCTTCTGCTCCGAACGTTTCGCCAGCAAACATTTCGTCAGCAAGCATGACGCTGCCGGGCATGACGCCGGTGAAATCCAGAAATTGGTTAAAGGTTGCATTGCCGACGCTGGCGGTGATCCTGATTGCAGGTGCCGCACTATTCTGGCGGTCACGGCAGGCGTCCGCGCTGACCGAGAAAGACTCCATCCTGCTGACTGACTTTACCAACACCACCGGCGATGCGGTCTTCGACGGCACTCTTAAGGCGGCGTTGCAGGTGAGCCTGGCGCAGTCTCCTTATTTGAATCTAGCTTCGCAGCCAGACGTGGCGCGGACATTGAAGCTGATGGGCCAACAGCCTGACGCGCGGGTCACGCCCGAGATCGGCCGCGAAATTTGCCAGCGCGATGGTTTTAAAGCCATGGTGCATGGCTCCATTGCCAGCTTGGGCACTGAATACGTAGTCACTCTCGAAGCCGTGAATGCGGCCACTGGGGAGTCTATCGCGCAGGCGCAAGCGCAGGCGGCGGGCAAAGAGAAAGTCCTGGATGCGCTCGGTCAAGCGGGAACTGAACTGCGCAGTCATATGGGAGAGTCGCTGGCGTCCATCCAGAAATTCGACAAGCCTCTGCAGGAAGCCACGACGTCATCGCTCGAAGCGCTGAAGATGAATTCCGAGGCGGCTAGCCGGAACAACCAGGGTAATTTTCTGGACGCTGTGCCATTCAGCAAGCGCGCGGTCGAACTGGATCCCAATTTCGCCATGGCCTATCGTGGGCTGGCGGTGGAATACGGCAACATGGGCCAGTATGAAACGTCTTTGCCCTACATTCGCAAGGCGTTCGAGTTGAAGGACCGGGCCAGCGAACGGGAGAAGCTGGCCATCACCAGCGACTACTACTCCTACTCCGGGCAGGTGGATAAAGCGATTCCGGCTTACGAACTCTATAAGCAAGAGTACCCGCGCGACAATCGGCCTTGGGTAAACGTGGGCTTGGCATACGTTTTCCGAGGCCAATTCGAGAAGGGCCTGGCCAATGAGCTCGGGTCCGTCAAGTTGATGCCCAACGAATACAACGGTTACGCCGTCGCCGCGTTTGCCTATCAGGGCATGAACCGGCTGGAAGAAGCCAAAGCCATTCTGAATTCTGCTGTCGAGCATAAAGCGGGTGGGTTCCTCGTCCACGAACAATTGAGCCTCATTGCTTTGGAACAAGGAGACCAGGCGACCCAGGCAAAGGAAGAGGCAATTGCGAAGGAAAATCCGCAAGGGGAGTTTGACTTGCTGCAGCGCTCCGCCGGATTGGCCGGGCTGCACGGTCAGTTGAAGAGTGCCCGCGAGCTTTACAAGACGGTGGCGGAGAAAGCACAAAGAATGGATTTAGGTGAGTCGGTGATAGGCGCCATCTCAGACGAAGGCTTGCTGGAGGCCCTGACGCAAAACCGCGCGGAGGCAATTCGAGGGGCCGAGGCCCTGATGAAGAAATCACAAACCCCGACCGCCATGCTGAGCGCCGCCGGCATTTATGCGCTGTCCGGAGAAGACGCTAAGGCGGCCCAGTTGATTGAGCGAGCCGCGCCGCAGCGGCCTGACGATGTGAACGTCCAATTTGTTTTTGTGCCCACGATTCGGGCGGTGATGGCGATGAACCACCGCGACGCCAAGGCAGCGCTGGATTGGATGGCCAAGGCGGAGCCCTACGACCGGGCCAGCCTTTCACCTCGCTATGTCCGGGCCCTCGCTTTATTGATGGCCGGACGGGCGGATGACGCCGCTAAAGAGTTCCAGGCCGTGCTCGCCTTGCACAATTTTGCTTACACGGACCCGACCGCTCCTCTTGCCCAGCTTGGCCTGGCGCGCGCCTATGCGGCAGGCGGCGACAAAGCCAAAGAGCGAACTGCATATCAGGACTTCTTTGCGCTGTGGGACAAGGCCGACCCGGATCTTCCAGTATTGAAGCAGGCGCGGGCCGAGTACGCCAAGCTGCAGTAGTTGGCTGGGCCGGCGAAACGCGGCACGGCCTAACTTGCGACCACGATCTTTCCCCGCTCGTGTTTTTCCAGGTACGCCCAGGGTAGCTCCGGGTCGTGGGTGAACATGACCAGCCAGCGCTCAGGGATGGCTCGCGAATAGAAACTTTTGCGGCTGGCGATGCTTTCCATCGGGTAAAGATCGAATCCCATCACCCAGTTCAGGTCGAGATGAGCGCCGGTAGGGATGAGGTCTCCGATGTAGCAGGCGGTTTTCCCGCCGCTGCGCACGAAGATCGCCTGCATATCGCGCGTGTGGCCGGGGAAGACTTCGACGGAAACCCCGGGCACGATTTCTTCGTTGCCATGCAGCAACTGCATCTGCCCGCTTTCAACAAGGGGATCGTAGTTTTCGGTGAAATAACTCACGCCGTCGCGCAAGCCTTCGTGCGCATGTTTCCATTCGCCTTCCTGCGCATAGTACTTCGCCTTGGGAAACGTCGGGACGATTGCGCCGTTGCGGCGGACCGTATTCCATCCGCAATGGTCGAAGTGCAAGTGCGAGCTGATGACGATGTCGACGTCTTCAGGGGCGAGGCCGGCCGCGTGCAGACTGTTGAGCAACTCTGCCGGCTGGCCGTAGATTTGGGCCATCTTCGCGGGAAGTTTGTTGCCGATCCCGGTTTCGATCAGAATGTTCTTCTCGCCCGTGCGCACCAACACCGAATTCAGGCCAGAAGGGACCAGGTTCTTTTCGTCTGCGGGCAGCTTCTTTGACCACAGCGTTTTCGGAACCACGCCGAAATATGCACCGCCATCGAGATGGTAAATCCCGTCGGACAGAGACGTAAGTTCGAAGTCGCCGAGGGGGAGGCGGATGGGGCCATCGGGTACAGGAATCGGGTGATCGGGTGATCGGGTCATCGGGTGATTTTAAGACAAAGCAAAGCTCTTAACCGCAAAGATCGCGAAGGTTTCGCAAAGGACGCAAAGAAGACAAAGCGGAAAGAAGACAAAGCTGCAAAAGCTGCAAAAGCTAAAGAGCGGGTGGTTTCGTGGTCCGGTCCGGCCATGTCGTCTGGGATGGTTGTTCAATGGCCCGATGACCTGATCACTGGGTCACTCGATTCGGTAGTTTTGGCGCATGCTAAAATTACCGCTACCTACTGATGTCCCCTGAAATCGAGCACTTAATCGCGCTGCAATACGCCGACGCCGAGATTCGCCGCCTGAAGGCGGAAGTGGCCGAACTTCCCAAACGCGTTGCCGCCATCGAAGAGAAACTCGCGGGAACAAAGGCCGGCCTGGAAAAAGCGAGGGCCGCCGTCAAGGCTGATGACGCCAACCGCCGAAAGTACGAGACCACCATTGCCGATTTACGGACAAAGATTTCGAAATACCGCGACCAGTCGTTAGACGTCAAGACCAACGAGCAGTACAAGGCGCTGCTGCACGAGATTCAGTTTGCCGAGATAGAAATCGGCGCGAACGAAGACAAGATTCTCGAGCTGATGGTAAACGCCGAGGTCCGCGAAAAGGAAGTTAAAGCCGCCGAAGCCGAAATGAAAGAGGAAGTCGCAGAGATTGAAAAAGAAAAGAACATAGCTCGCGAGGCGACGGCGAAGGACGAGAAAGAAGTGGCGGAGTGGAACACAAAGCGCGAAGCCGCCCGCGCTGCGGTTGATCCTGACTTGATACGGCATTACGACCGGGTGCTGAAGTTTCGCGGCTCAGGCCTCGCTGAAGTCCGGGCCCAGAAGTGTTTGGGATGTTCGGTGATGTTGCGTCCGCAGAAATACAACGAAGTGAAGAGCGGCAAGATGATGCAGTGCGAGTCCTGCCAGCGCATTCTTTATTACGATGCTTCGAAGGAAGCTCCGGTCGAGCAGGAAGAAGAGCGGCCCGGAAAACGGCGGGCTCACCCGAAGATCGACGCACCGCAGGCCTGGTATTACCGTCCTGAGTTCGGCGAAGACGGCGAAGTATTTCTGAGCTTCGCGAATGCCGGCGGCATGGCCCAGCGTAGCGTGTACGATGCGGCCACCGGTCGCCGTTTGGGCGACACGCTCGCCCGCGAAGGCGGATACCGGCAGGCGTTTCCTGAGGATCTCACCGACGCCGTTCGCCTGAACGGCAACTGGAGCGATGCCCAGCAGGATGCGTGGGAAGGCGAACTACCCAGCGCCGTCCTTGATTTGCTGCAGCGAGACCTGGATCTTGCCCGCGCAGAAGCCGCCGCGCATCACGAAAAGAAGCACGCTCCAGCGCGGAGCAGCGTGGCCAGCTAGGGTCAGCTGATCCGGCAATCCCCGCGTGATTGGCTCCCACATAATCCCGGCCTTTTACCTAAAGTAGTTATCCATGAACGTGCCGAAGCAGCACTTCACTTGGGTGTACGAGAGATCGAAAGATCAGCATTTGCGACCGACACGCGTACTTAAGGGCCCACTCTGCGGAAGTCCAAAGGAGGATCCAGCAGTGTGCGGCTTCTTTCAAATACGGACGCAATGCTTTGATGCCGGTTGGCATGAAGCTGCCCTCGGTCCGAGAGTACGTACGCAGGCAATTCGGGCTTCCCCCCGAGGACAAGTAGACTCGAACCTTGTTTCGGCGCCTAATATCCATATATGAGTGAAAGGTCAGCAGGTCAGCCCACTGTCACAATTTCCCGCAGGGGGGCGGACCGTATTCGCGCCGGGCATGTTTGGGTGTACCGGTCGGATGTGGTCGAAGCGCAGGGCATCGCCCCTGGTGCTCTCGTCCTTGTACACGAGCAGGCTAGTGGTGGCCCACAAGGGCGCTCGGACAGGAATGTCCGAGCCACACGGCCTGCAAGTCGGCAAGAAGCCGCGCGAACCCTCGGTTCGGCTCTCTACAGCACGTCTTCCGAGATCGCCATTCGGATGATTTCGCCGAAGCCGGTTGGCGACTTCGAACCACTGGTACGCGAACGCATTCGCGCGGCGATTGCCTACCGCGAACGCTTTGTGAAAGACACGAATGCCTATCGCGTTATTTTCAGTGAAGGCGATTTTCTTCCGGGGCTGATCGTGGATCGCTACAACGACATTCTGTCCCTGCAGGTGCTTACGCAGGCGATGGATTCAGATCCAATGCGGGACGCGTTGCTTTCTGAGCTTGAGGACGCGCTGAAGCCGGCGACGATTTTCGAGCGCGTCGATCCGCGGGTGAGGAAGCTGGAACAGTTGCCGGAGAAAGAAAGTGGGTTGATTTGGGAAAACGCTGGTGTCGTTTCGAAGGCGTTCCGCGCTGAAGAGCCCGTCAGCGAGATTAGGGCAGGCTTTGCGGGTCGTCCGGATGGAGAAGCAGGTTCCTCACCGCTAGAACGGTTCGGAATGACATTGGGGGAGAGAGATTCGACGGGCGAGACCTCCGGTGCCGCGCGAGCTCAAAGCGATTTGGCCGGCCAAGGACGCACGGCGCTCCACAGACTGCGGACCGAGACGCCCGTCACTCCGCGAACTCAAGCCGAGTTCCACATGAACGGCGTGCGCTTTCTCTATGACGCATTGGGGGGACAGAAAACCGGAGCATTTCTCGATCAGCGGGAAAACTATGCGGCAGCGGCGCAATACGCGCGGGGCGAGGCGCTTGATGCGTTTTGCTATCAGGGTGGATTCGCGCTGCATCTGGCCCGCGCCTGCGAAAAGGTCACCGGCGTGGACAGCTCGCGTCCGGCGCTTGAAGCCGCCGAGCAGAATGCAAGCCTGAACGGCCGCGAGATTGAATGGATCGAAGCGAATGCCTTTGACCTGCTGCGCGACTATTCTGACGCTGGCCGGAAGTTCGACACCATCGTGCTCGACCCGCCGGCCTTTGCCAAGTCTCGCCAGAATCGCGACACCGCGCTGCGTGGCTACAAGGAGCTTAACTTGCGCGCGCTCAAGATGATGCGTCCCGCCGGGACACTTGTGACCTGCTCCTGTTCGTATCACGTTAGCGCCGTGGACTTACTGGAAGTTCTAAGCTCCGCGGCGCAGGATTCCCACAGGATAGTTCGAATCCTGGAAAGCAGAGGAGCCGCGAAAGACCACCCAATTGTGCTTGGAGTGCCGGAGACTGCATATCTGAAGTGCGTGATTGCGCTCGTAAACTAAAGAAAATAAGACAAAATAGATACTTGACAACGTTACACTCATATTTTATGCTTGCGATGTAACTAACTAAGGCAAGCGTGGCCTTTTGGCCGCTTGTAAGCCCAATATCTCAATTTCTGATTCAGGAGGATTTCGTCATGACCGTTCTCACTCGCTGGGACCCTTTCCGTGAGTTTTCAACTTTGCATGACCGCATGAACCGGCTGTTCCACGATTCTTATGGCGATCGCGAGGAAGCGCTGACCACCTCGAGCTTCGCGCCCCCGGTGGACGTTTACGAGGACCAGCACAACGTTACGCTTAAGATCGAGGTGCCGGGAATCGATGAGAACGACATCGACGTTCGCGTCGAGAACAATACCCTGACCGTGCACGGCGAGCGCAAGTTCGAAAAGGAAGAAAGAGAAGAAGACTTCCGCCGGCTGGAGCGCCAGTATGGCAGCTTCACCCGGCAGTTCACTCTGCCTAACACGGTTGAAACTGAGACCATCCAGGCCAACTACAGCAAGGGGATTCTGAAGATCCGGCTTGCTAAGAAGGCTGAAGCCAAGCCCAAGCAGATTAAGGTAAATGTGAGCGGCGAGAGGTCGCTCGAAGGCAAGGAAGTGAAGAGCGCGGCCAAGGCTGCGTAAGGTGCAGGTGTCAGGACGTACGTTTCGCTGACAAGAGGCGGGCCTTGCCCGCCTCTTGTTTTATGAGCTTTGCCGGCCGGGCAGTTTCGTTGACAATGGGTTTGTGAAGAGAACTCTGCAGATGATCAATGAGATGCAAGGCGCTGGCGTCATCTCGCACTACGCAATCGGCGGAGCAGTGGGAGCCACGTTCTATTTAGAACCGGCGGCCACATTGGATGTAGATGTATTCGTGTTGCTCTCGGATCGCGGTGCGGTGCTGGTTAGCCTTACTCCAATTTACGAGTATCTCAAGGCACGCGGCGGCATCGAGGACAGAGAACACATTATTTTGGGTGATTGGCCGGTGCAGTTTCTGGTCCCCGGCAGTGAACTGGAGCGGGAGGCCGTAGCCGCTTCGATTCCGGTGGATGTAGAGGGGGTCAGGACGTGGGTCATGCTGCCGGAACACTTGGTGGCTATCGCCCTTTCTACCGGACGAGCAAAGGATCACATTCGCGTGCTTCAGTTCATCAAAGAGAAAGCTGTGAATGAGCAGATGCTGCGGGCAATTCTTCAAAAACATGGACTGCTTGCGAAGTGGGAGCAGTTTGAGTGGAGGTACTTGGGAGAAGGTACATGAGAAAAGGCAAAGAAGAAATGCGTAGGGAACTGGCGTCGCTCAGTTTCGCCGACAAGATCAGGATTCTGGAAAAGCTGCGGGATCGCGATAGGGCGATCGCGGCCTGTGGCTTAAGGCGAACGGCATCGAATAATGGACCAGATCGCAGAACAGATGATCTTTAGCGGGGAAGACTTAAGGACAGTTTTATGGCAATCCGTTGGGACAAACTAACAGTCAAGGCGCAGGAAGCGGTTCAGCGCGGGCATGAACTTGCGTCCGAGCACGGCCATCCCGAGCTGCTGCCGCTGCATCTGCTGGCGGCGCTGATCGAAGACCGCGAGGGCATCGTGCAGCCGGTGCTGGAGAAAATCGGCATTGGCCCACAAGCTATTTTGAAAGATGTCTATGAGGCGATGGACCGCCTGCCGAAAGTTTCGGGTGCGGCGGCGCAAGCGGCGTTATCTCCGGCCGCGACCCAGCTTTTGGAGCGGGCTTTCAAGGAAGCGGACGGCTTCAAAGATGAATATGTCTCGACCGAGCACCTGCTGCTTGCGGTAACTGACCTGAAGCGTGATTCCGCGCAGGAAGTTCTTTCGCGACACGGCGCAACCCACGACGCGATCCTGAAAGCTTTGACTGCGGTGCGCGGATCGCAGCGCATCACCGACCAGAATCCCGAGGCGAAGTACCAGGCGCTGGAGCGCTATGCCCGCGACCTGACGGAGCAGGCGCGGCGCGGCAAACTCGATCCCGTGATTGGGCGCGACGAAGAGATCCGCCGCGTGGTGCAGGTGCTTTCGCGCCGAACGAAGAATAACCCCGTGCTGATTGGCGAACCTGGCGTGGGCAAGACGGCGATCGTTGAGGGTCTGGCGCAGCGTATCATCTCCGGCGACGTGCCGGGAATTCTGAAGAACAAGCGCGTGATCTCGCTCGACTTGGGCGCCATGCTGGCGGGCGCGAAATATCGCGGCGAATTCGAAGACCGGCTCAAGGCGGTATTGAAAGACATTGAAGACTCGCAGGGCAAGATCGTTCTCTTCATCGACGAACTTCATACGCTGGTAGGCGCCGGGGCGGCCGAGGGCGCGATCGACGCTTCGAACATGCTGAAGCCAGCGCTGGCACGTGGCGAGTTGCGCGCCATCGGAGCGACCACGTTAAACGAATATCGCAAGTACATCGAAAAAGATGCTGCGCTCGAACGGCGCTTCCAGATTGTGTTTGTGGGCGAGCCGAATGTCGAAGACACCATCGCCATTCTGCGCGGGTTAAAAGAGCGCTACGAAGTTCATCACGGCGTGCGCATTAAGGATTCGGCCATTGTCGCCGCCGCGACTCTTTCGCATCGCTACATTTCCGATCGATTCCTGCCGGACAAGGCCATCGACCTGATTGACGAAGCTGCGGCTTCGCTTCGTATCCAGATCGATTCGATGCCTACCGACATCGATCAACTGGAGCGTCGCGCCACCCAGCTGGAAATCGAAAAGCAGGCGTTGAAGAAAGAAGAAGACGCAAATTCGCGGGAAAGGCTTGCCGTCCTGCAAAAAGAATTGGCTGAGGTGCGCGAGAAATCGAATGCTCTGAAAGCCAAGTGGAAACAGGAAAAGGATTTGATTGCGCACTCGCGCCAGCTCAAAGAGAAGATCGAGCAACTCAAGATCGAAGAGCAGACAGAAGAGCGTAAGGGCAACTTGCAGCGTGTGGCCGAGATTCGCTACGGGCTGCTGCGCCAGGCGGAAGAGGAACTGGCGAAGTTGAATGCGGAGATGGATGGCGCAGGGCGGACGCCCGCGCCCGCCAAAGGGGCATCCGCGGACAAGGGTGTCCGCGCCGCGCGCATGCTGAAGGAAGAAGTGGACGAGGAAGATATCGCTCGCATCGTTTCCAAGTGGACCGGCATTCCCGTCTCGAAGATGCTCGAAGGCGAAGTGAAGAAGCTAGTCAACATGGAAGACCGCTTGCGCCTCCGGGTGCTGGGGCAGGACGCCGCGCTGGAGCGCGTGGCCAATGCCATCCGCCGTTCTCGCGCCGGGTTGAGCGATCCCCGGCGGCCGATTGGATCGTTCATCTTCCTCGGTCCGACCGGGGTTGGCAAAACCGAACTAGCCCGCGCACTCGCAGAATTTCTGTTTGACGACGAGCACGCGATAGTGCGCATCGACATGTCTGAGTATATGGAGAAGCATGCAGTGTCGCGGCTGATCGGCGCGCCTCCAGGATACGTTGGCTACGAAGAGGGCGGCCAGCTGACCGAGCAGGTGCGGCGGCGTCCGTACGCGGTGGTGCTGTTTGATGAAATTGAGAAGGCGCATGCCGATGTGTTTAACGTCCTGCTGCAAATTATGGAGGACGGCCGCCTGACCGATGGCAAAGGCCGAGTTGTCGATTTCAAGAACACGATCATCATCATGACGTCGAACCTGGGAGCTTCGTTCTTACAAGCAGAAGACTTGAGTTCAGAGCAGAGCTTCGCAGAGGCCTCAAAGCAGGTGATGCAAACTCTGCATGGACACTTCAAGCCCGAGTTCCTGAACCGGGTGGATGACATTATCATTTTCAGGCCGCTCGGCAAGGAACAGTTGGTGAAGATCGTCGAGCTGCGCCTGGAAGACTTACGGCGCCAGCTGGCTGACCGCAAGATTTCGCTGGAGCTGACGGTCGGTGCGCGCGAGTTGCTATTCACCGAGGGCTTCGATCCGGCATTCGGCGCGCGCCCGCTCAAGCGCGCTATTCAGAAGCTGATCCAGGATCCGCTGGCGCTGAAGATCCTCGACGGCGAAGTTCTGCATGGGGATCACGTGGTAGTAGACGCTGCGAAAGGCAGGATGCAGTTTCAGGTCAGCAAGAGGGTGGGGGAGACGGTAAAGAGCCGCTAAGTAATAGGCCACAGGCCGGCGCTTTGCCCGGGCTCGGCTTCTTTGCTTCCGCACCCTGAACACTTACGCAGGGACCTCAGAACTGCTTGGGACATCCAGGTGAGGTGACTCAGCGAAACTTCTCTGCCGTCCAAATCTGCCACAAGTACCACACCACCATCACTCTGATCATCAGGGCTGAGCCCGCGATAAAGAATTTTGCCGAAATGTCGCTGGCGTCGGCGGAGACTTTGGGAATGAGCATCACCATGCCGGCCATGGCGATGAGGATGGCAGCGCGCCGGGCCAGATTGTTCAGCCGCAATAGTCCGAATCCCACGATCGTTGCGACCGTAGCCGCGATCAGGAACATATACGGTCCGGCGAGTTCAAGGCCATGCAGGAGTGGCGCGCCCAGGGACAGCGGAAACGCGTCCGGATTCACCAGCCAAACGAGTGCAAGAATCGCCAGATAGGCCGACGCCCCAAAGAACAAGACGGAAATTGCAACTACTCCAGCAGGCCGCTCCACCAGCAGTTTTAGCAGAAAGCCGGCGACTGCCTGGCGCGGACGGAGTTTAATATCGAACGTCGTAGCACGTTCAGATCGTCCAGTGGACGGCGGCGGCGGCCGATCTCAATCCCAGCGGCGCTATGCGGAAAAAAACTTGTCTTTGGTTGTTTGGGTTCGTTTTGTTGGCCGGTTGCGGAGGCCGCACCCCGGCACCCATTGGATTCGTAAATCAGACGCGGCACAGCGACGGGCAACTGTGGGCCTTGTGGAGAAGGGCGCAGCAGAACTTGAGCCGGCAGATTGATCTTAATCCCCTGCAACAGGAGTTCACGGGAGCAGCGGTCGACATTCGCCCCGGCGATGCCCGCGTATGGGGCGTCTCGCCGAGGCAGTTGGTTGTGTCATCACGACCGGATGTACCCTCGGCTGTGTTCTATGCTGCCACCGGCGATCTTCGCCCTGACCCGACTGGGTTGATCGCATGTCCGCAGCCGTGCAACGTGCACTATGCGGCGGCTTACTCGCTTTTTCGAAGGCCGATCACCAACTACGCGGCCTCGTGGGAACAGTCCGAGATTAGTTTCGAATTCCTGCTGGAGTATGAATTCGAAAACCAGATTCTGAATGCGCTTGAGTACGACATGAGGTGGCGGTGAGGGAAAGCCGTTAGGTGTTAGCTCTTAGCTGGACCCACGTCCGCAGAATCGACCGCGGCAGCTGAACTATCTCTTAAGCCTTGTCATTCCGAGGCGTCGAGCAACGCGAGACTACGAGGAACCTGCTGTTAGCCGGGGAGCAGCAGGTTCCTCACCCATCCGCCTTCGGCAGGCGAGTTCGGAATGACAGCGGCGAGCTTGGGGTGTTGCTACTTGGGAAGCCCAAGAGCCAAGAGCCGAGAGCAAAGAGCCTATTCGTACGCCAGCGCGTCGATGGGATCTTTCTGCGCGGCTTTGAATGCGGGATAAATCGCTCCCAGCAGTGAACCGACAATCGCAATCACGATGGCCCGCAGGATCCAGCCGGAGGTAATGTCCATGGGCAAGGTAGTGCGGGTTTGAATGGCAGCCTTAGCGGCGAAGCTGATGGCGAATCCTACGAGGATCCCGCCGATCGAAAGCAGCGTCGTCTCCTGCAGGATGGCGGCGACGATGTAGAACTTCGACGCGCCCAGCGATTTCAGAATCCCAATCTCTCGCGTGCGTTCCATGACCGCCGCGTACATCGCCTGAAAAATGACGATGAAGCCGATGGTCACCGAAATTCCGATCACGATGCGAATGAAGGTTGAGAGCATGGGGATGTTGTCGGGCGTGAGCATCGACAGGTATTCGCTCATCGAATGCACGCCATAGGTTTCCATGTGAGGAATGTTTTTGATCTCATGGGCAATGGCATCAGCGTTTGCAGGGTGATCGGCCTTAACGTAGAACGCTGACACTTGGTTTTTGCCGCCGTTGAGCTCCTGCAGTTTCCCGAGCTCAAGAAAAATACGTGCGCCTCTACCATGCGCCACGATTCCCGCGATTCGAAAGTCCTGATGCAGCAAGTTGACTTTATCCCCCACCTTTACGTGGTTGCCGTTGGCGTAGATGTCGTCAACAAGAAGATCGTCGGAGCTTTGGAAAGGTCCGCCGGAAAGGTAGCGGAAAGAATGCAGACCTTCGTAGCTAGCCAGGTCGATGCCGTATAGACTCTGCAGGTGGCCTCCGTCGGTAGAGACCTGAATCATTACCGGGGCAACGACTGCCACGTGAGGCAGCTTTGCGATCAGGTCGCCTATCTTAATCGGCATCGGCGCGCCGGTAATGGAAATCAGATTCGACGATCCCGGCGGAAGTACGATCGCATCCGCTCCAATGCCAGCCTGGCGCGAGCGCTGGTCGTTCAGCATGCCGAGCGAAAACCCGACGATCAGCAGGATCAGCGTGACTTCGATAGCGATGGCCACAATGCTGATTGCGGACCGCACCGGGCGATGCGCCAAGTTGGAGACGATCATTTTGTTCATCATAGGAAGCGCTTAGCTCCGGACTGCGAGCGACAAGATGCGAACGCCGGCTTCGAGCGGACTTCCCGCTCCCAAAAGCGGGGGAGACATGGGTACCCTCAATTAAATCTTTAAATAGAACCTGGGCGTTGATCACTTACCCCTAACCACTAACCACTGCTACCGGCTTCCCCCGCCGTCGGTGGGCGGCGTGGTGTGGTCGAGGTGGATCACTTGCACACCCGCCGGCTGCTCCAGAACAAACGTGCTGTCGTTCAACGGCTTGTTCATGTCGAGCTTCACTACGTTCAAGGTGATGTCGTATTCTTCTTCGGGCCGCTTGATCTCGATCCTGGAAGGAAACATGACGGCGTCATAGTCTTTGTAGTCCGAGTACAGAGCTTCGGTGACCAGCTTACCCGACTGATCGTAAATGAGCTGGCGGACGGGAAGCAGGGTTTGCCGGTTGAAAACAATCTTTCGCGAAAGCCAGCTGTCTGCACCCTGCCCGCGAATTACGTCAATTTCGTACGCCGGCTGCTCGAACTTGTGGCCCTTGTCGCCAGTGATGGTCTCTTTGCCGTCTTCGACGACTGCGATTTCGGTCTGCGGATCGACTTCGCGCAACAGTAGCGCGTCGTAAATTACCTGCGGGCGAAGATTTTCGAGCGGTTGCTGCGGGTTGGGCGTGATGGTGTCGTTGCGCCCGATCACAAAGCGGTTCTTAGGAGGAATCCAGACCGAGAAGTTCTGGCCGTCGCTGACCATGTCGAAGGCCCGGGTGCGGACAATCGGCAGCAGCCCTTCCATGCGGAGCATGGCCGGCTTGCGCGCCAGCACGTAGCCGCGGATTTCCGTGTACTCGGTGATCTTGCCCTTCTTGATGCCGCCGACTGAAGTGTCGATATCGACGGTCGCCTGCATGGTCTTGATCTGGCCGGCCTGCCGGTTGATATACCCAACCAAATCTGCCTTGGTGGCAGTTTTCAACGCGCGCGAGTCGTAGCTCTGCGGAACGGCGCGCGTGCGGAAAAGACAGCCGCTCACCGGGAAGGTGGCGAGAGCCAGAAGAACTGCTGAAATACTTTGTTTAAGTGCCATTCTGCTTCGCAAGTAGGTCTTACCAGTATAAAAGAACGAGGCCTGCGACCTGCGGAAGGACTCCAAAATTTCTCTCCCTGGGAATGACAAAACGTTTCTGCAGAGCGAGTTGCCTTTTAGTGCTGCTCGACCGCGCGCCGGAAAGCAGCGACGTTACGGTTGTGCTCTTCCAGAGTAGTGGCGAAACGATGGTGGCCGTTTCCGTCGGCTACGAAATAAAAATACCGAGTTTGTGCAGGATGCATGGCTGCTTCGAGCGAACTTCTCCCGGGATTGGCGATCGGCCCCGGCGGAAGTCCGGCGTGCCGGTAAGTGTTGTAGGCAGACTCGAACTGCATATCATTATGATGCAGCGCGCCGCCGTAAGTTCCATTTAATAGTTCGGCATAAATCACGCTCGGATCAGCCTGCAGCGCGATGTGCTTCTCAAGCCGGTTCGCGTAAACGCTGGCAACCTCGGGGCGCTCATCTGGATTTCCAGTTTCCTTTTCGATGATCGATGCCAGAGTGACAGTCTGCTGAACGTCTTGGGTCAGGCCGAGTTGTCCGGCGACTTGCCGGAACTGCTTCACCATTTCAGCGGCCATGTCGCGCATGGTCTGGGTGCGAGTGAATTCGTAGGTGTTGGGGAAAAGATAGCCTTCTAGCGACGCCGCTTGCGGAGCCAGGTCAGAAATGAGGCTCGTATCGCTGGTCGCAACTTTCACGAAGTCCTGCGCCGAGCCCAAGCCTGCATCTTCGATGCTCTTGGCGATGTCGAACATGTTGAAGCCTTCAGGGATGACGACGGTATGAACGTAGACGTCGCCACGGGAGAGGCGGTTGTGAACGTCGATCGCGTTCGCGCCATGTTCGAACAAATATTCGCCGGCTTTCAGCGAAGGCTTCCGGTGGAGGGCGTGCCAAAGAACGAATGCATCGAAGCTGCGGATGACGCCGGCGTTTTTCAGTTCGCGCGCGATGCGGCGGGTCGAATACCCGGGGCGGAGTAAAACGAAGGTTTGCGCAGGCGGCGTCATGGGGGCGACCAGATTGGCGGCGAGCCATCCCGCAACCGCGAGAACCAACATGACCACGATAGCGATGAGCTTGCGCACTGTGGATAGTTTAGAGGAGGGAGGGTGAAGGGCGGTTTACGGTAAGAATACGTGGGGACAGCCGTCCTCGGCTGTCGGGAGAAAGGCGGCCCCGCGGGAATTGTGTCGAGCTTCGCTCAACCGGACCGCCTGTGCGGCTGTTCCTACGTGGGCCCTCGTTTCCTCCAGAGCCAGCGGTACTCTTCTGGAACCTTTACCAAACTGCTCCGAACAGGATTGGCAATTATGTATGCAGTTTTCGAGTCCAGACTCTCGGAGGAGCGCAGTACGTGATCGAATGATTCCGTCTGCCACACGCGGCCTGCCCGATCTAGGGCGTGGTTGATTTTGTGTGCTGACGCGCCCTTGATCGCATCCATGATGCGGGCCAAGGATGTGATTTCTTTGCGCACGTGGTCAACTCTCGGTGTGAAAATCAAATGGACATGGTCGGGCATGACGACGCAAACATATAAGGTCATCGTTACTTCGTGGTCATGCAAACAGCAGTCAAGGACGATGTCGCGGGCCAAGTTTGGCAGAATCCATCGCTGATAAGTGCAGAACGTGACGAAGTGAGGCTTGTAGTCGCGTTGCAGATGCGGCGTCGGTAGAATCCTCGACGTACTTTCCTCATAAGAATGCGTAGCGACAGCCGCCCTCGGCTGTCGGGCGGAGCGGGGCTCCGCAAGTGTAGTTCGTCCATGGCTGAGGCGGGGACCTTTTTTACTTATTTTTCTTATGCCGGATTCCAGGATGGGAACTGTCGAGCTTCGCTCGACTGGACAGCCGGGGGCGGCTGTCCCTACGTGGTTCAAACCCGGACGGGGAAGGGCGCCCGTCCCTCCACACTTCTTTGTTGCTACCGCCCTCTCGCCTCCATCCAACTCTGCAGGATGAGCATGGCAGCCATGCGGTCCACGGCCTTGCTGCGCTTTGCAATCGAGATTTCGGATTCTTTCAGGATGCGATGCGCCTGGCTCGAGGTGAGGCGTTCGTCCCAGAGGTGCACCGGCAGTTTGAAATGCTTGCGGAGATCTTCGGCGAAAAGCTGCATCTTGTCTGACTGAGTTCCCTCGGCGCCGCTCAGGCGTAAGGGGAGGCCCACAACGATCTCGGCGACTGCGTACTTGCGGATGACTTGGGCGAGTTGATCGAGATCTTTACGTTTGTTCTGGCGAAAAATCGTGTCCAGGCCTTGCGCTGTAATCCACAGCGGATCAGAAACTGCGACGCCAATCTTCCTTGCGCCAACGTCCAGGCCAAGAATGCGCGGCCGAAGTTGGGGATCGTTGGCGGTGGCGGCGTCCATGTTCGGATTATATGGGGAAGGGTGTCGTCACGAGTGTCTGCGGGCTCGTGTGAGGCGGTTCGTGCAGCGGATGTGGAAAACGGCATTTCATGGCCGCATTGCAGCGCTTACCCGTTCCAACGCGGAGCTGAAGGCGCCGCTCTTCCACAGCATCAAACGTCCTGCGGAAAACGGCAGGCCGAATAAGCCTGGATGTGCAAAACGGATGACTTGCGCAGTGCTAGAATTTTTTCGCAGGAGCACTCATGTCCGAGAAACCCACCCCCGGCTCCGATCGCAATTCCGCAAAAGAACAACCCCGACGCGGCACCACCCGGCGAATGTTTCTGAAATCCGCGGGCATGGTTTCGGCCACCGTTGCCGGAGCCGAAATGTTGGGCGTCGCGCAAATCGAAGCCAAATCAGAGGCCAAGGCAAGCACGCTCGGTCCCGGCAAGGTTCCGCTCAAACTTCGCATTAATGACGAAGTGCACGCGGTGAACGTCGAGCCCCGGGCGACTCTTGCCGAAGTTCTGCGCGACGAGTTGCACATGACCGGGACAAAAATCGTCTGCGACCGCGGATCGTGTTCGGCGTGTACGGTCATGCTCGACAAAACGCCGGTATGCTCGTGCATGACGCTGGCGGTGGACGTCGGCGGCCGCAGCATCACCACGATTGAAGGGCTGGCGCGGGGCGAAGAACTGCATCCGGTGCAGGCGGCGTTCATCGCGCACGATGCCCTGCAGTGCGGGTTCTGTACCTCAGGTATGGTGATGAGCTGTGCCGCGCTGCTGGAGCGCAACCCGAAGCCCAGTGCGGACGAAGTGAAAACGGCGATCAGTGGAAACATCTGCCGCTGCGGAACCTACCCGAAAGTGTTCGAAGCGGTGCTCGCCGCGTCCCAGGGAAAGGGGGCCTAGCCATGGCGGACGAGGATCAGAAGAGGCCACAGAGTAAAGCCCCGGCCCACAAGGCAGCGGCGCCGCCGACTGACAATGTGAAGCTGCAAGCCGGAATTGTTTCTGCGATCGCGCAAGCAGACGCCATGGCCGAAGTCAGTCGCGTGGTTCCGGCGGGCGAGCCTGTGCAACTGGCGCCGAACCATGAACTGAGCGTTATCGGCAGGCGCGTCGCCAGGCTGGACGGGCCGATGAAGACGACCGGCCGCGCACGCTATACCGCAGACGTTTATCTACCTGGGATGCTTTACGGCGCGATGGTTTCCTCGACGGTGCCGCACGCGCGCATTCGTTCAATTGATCTCAGCAAGGCGCGGGCATATCCCGGAGTGAAGGGCGTATACATTCTGCAGCACATCAGCGACAGGGCCGAGGTGCGCGACAAGAAGAAAGAAACGCCGTCGAGATATCCCATCGTCCGTTTCGCTGGACAGCCGATCGGCGGGGTGGCTGCCACGACTCAAGCGGCTGCTTATGAGGCCGCGAAACTAGTAGCTATCGAATACGAAGCGCTCCCATTTGTTACCAGCGTGGAAGACGCGCGGCGGCCAGATGCGCCCGCTGTGTATCCGGCGCCGGCGGCGATGGGAGCGACCGCGGGCGGAGGCGGAGGCGACGAAGACGTTCCCCAGAAGGGCAACGTGCGCGGGCCGGCCGTGGGTCCCGACGGCAAGGGACGGGGAAGTTTGGAGAGGGGATTCGCGGACGCGGAAGTCGTTGTTGAAGGCGATTACAAAACGCAGGTGCAAACCCACTGCTCGCTCGAAACCCACGGCGTCGTCGCCGATTGGAAGCCCGAGATGCTGACGGTGTATGCCTCCACGCAGGGCACGGCGACGGTGCGCGACGAACTAGCGGAAATTTTCCACATTCCCAAAAGCCGGGTACGGGTGATCACGGAATATATGGGCGGAGGGTTTGGCGCAAAATTCGGCGCGGGAAATTTTGGCGTCGTGGCGACGGCGCTTTCAAAACAGACGGGCGCTCCGGTCAAGCTGATGCTTACGCGCAAAGAGGAACAGCTGTCGTCCGGAAATCGTCCTGATTCGCGGGTGCACTTGAAGATCGGCGCGAAGAAAGACGGCACGCTCACCGCCATGCAACTGGTGAGCTATGGCACGGCGGGCGTGGGCACCGGCGCGGGCGCTGCCGGCCCGACGCAGAACATGTACAAATGCGCGAATGTTCGCACCGAAGAATACGACGTGTTTACCAACGCCGGACCTGCAGCCGCCATGCGCGCGCCGGGGCATCCGCAGGGCTGCTTTGCATTGGAGCAGGCGATTGACGAGCTTGCCGAGAACCTCGGCGTCGATCCCCTGGAACTGCGCGACAAGAATGATGAGCACCCGGCCCGGCGCGAAGAACGCCGCATCGGCGCCCAGCTTTGCAACTGGTCTGGCCGCCACAAGGCCGGCGCGGATTCCGGCCCGGTCAAGCGCGGACTGGGAATGGCGCAGTCGGTGTGGTATCGCATTGGAGACACGAATTCGCACGCGGAAGTCCGCATCGGGCGCGACGGCTCGGTGGAATTCATGTCATCGGTACAGGACATCGGGGGCGGAATTCGCACCGTGCTGGCGCAGGTGGTTGCCGAAGAACTTGGACTGGCGCCCGCCGACATCACCATGAAGATTGGCGACACAACTTTTCCGCAGGGCCCTTCTTCCGGCGGCAGCCAGACCACAAACTCCATCACTCCCGCGGCGCGAAATGCGGCATTCCAGGCAAAGCAACTTTTCCTGGAGGACATCGCGCCCGCGCTCAATGTGCATGCCGAAGACCTGGCCATGAGAGAGGGCAAGGTCTTTGCGAAAGACAATCCGGCGAACTCGCTGACTTTCAAACAGGCTTGCGGAAGGATGAATACCGAGGAAGTATCTGCGCGCGCCAAACGTCCCGATGACTATAAAGAGCCGGGTGCCCATGGCCGCTTCATTACATACGGCGGAGTTCACTTTGCGCAGGTCGCGGTGGATACGGAAACGGGCGTCGTCAAAGTCGAAAAGGTGTGGGCGATACACGATTGCGGGCGGCCGATGAATCCTCTGCTGCTGGAAAGCCAGATCAATGGCGGCGTGCTGCAGGGAATTTCGTACGCCCTCTATGAAGACCGCGTGATCGATCGCAACTACGGCTACGTGCTGAACCCAAATCTCGAGCAGTACAAAGTTATCGGCTCGCGCGAGACGCCGGAGATTCAGATTCATGTGATCCAGAATATTCTCGGGCTATCGTCAACCGACGCCGGCGGAATCGGGGAGCCGTCGAAAGTCCCGGCAGCCGCGGCGGTGGCGAATGCCGTTTATAACGCGATTGGCGTACGCGTGCGCAGCCTGCCCATGCGTCCGGCTACCGTGCTGGCGGCCTTGGGCAAAGTGAAAGGGATGAGCGCATGAACCGCTTTGAATGGGTCAATGCAACCACGGTGGATCAGGCGCTTGCGTCAGCGAGCGGCGCGTCTTCGTTCAAAGCAGGGGGCATCGATCTGCTCGACCTGATGAAAGATGGAATCGCCAGCCCGTCGCGCCTGGTGAATATCCGCGAGATCGGCGTGCTCAACGGGATCAGTGAAAACGATACGGGACTGCGCGTCGGCCCGTTGGTCACGCTCACGCAGATCGAAGAACATCCGCTGATCCAGAAAAAATATCGGATGCTGTCGCAGGCGGCTTCGCACATAGCGACTCCGCAGATTCGCAACATGGCAACCGTTGGCGGAAATCTGCTACAGCGGCCACGCTGCTGGTATTTCCGCTCGGAAGATTTTCACTGCCGCAAGAAAGGCGGTACGCATTGCTTTGCGCAGGACGGCGAGAACGACTTCCACGCGATTTTTGACAACCGCGTCTGCGCGATCATTCATCCATCCGGCATGGGGGTGCCGCTGGTTGCGCTCGATGGCCGGGTGGAGATCGCCAGCAAGAAGGGCAAGCGCGAGGTGCGGCTTGAGGAATTCTTTGTCAGTCCGGCGGCAGATATGATGCGGGAGAACATCCTTGAACCCGGCGAACTGATCACGGCAATCGTCGTTCCCGGGACTGATGCCCGCACGGCCTATTACAAACAGGGTGAGAAGGAATCCTTTGACTGGCCGATTGCCGACGTTGCGGTCGCGCTAACGATGCAAGGCTCCCGATGCAGCAAAGCCAGTATTGTCCTGGGAGGCGCGTCGCCGTACCCCTATCGCGCCAAGGCGGCCGAAGCCAAACTCAACAATGCTGAAATCACCGAAGCAAACGCACGCGCTGCGGCCGAAGCGGCAATGGCCGACGCCACGCCCCTGGCGAAGAATGCCTACAAGATTCCGGTATTTGAGGCCATCATCCGGCGGACCATTCTGCGCGCGGCCGGCGTGACCGCCGAAGGAGTTGCCGCATGACGCCTTTAAACATTCTTCAGCAGGGATCCGGTATCTGCCGACGCCTGCGCACCAAGACTTCGTACGGCACTTTCATTGGAAGCCCGACGTTCTGGGAGAATGGCGACTCGACCACCGCGGTCTATTGGTGCCTGGACACCATGGGCTCGGCGGGCCCCGACGACCAGATTGCTCATCCCAAGAGGTGCAAGTCAGAGCGTGAATGCTTCCGGGCGCGGGACTGACGACGATCTGACTTGATTGAAACCGGCTTAGGCTTCGAACTCGCCGGCTTCAGGGAACTTCAGGTCGGTCTTGGAGAGGGTTTCAGCCAGCAGAACTTCGATGTGGGCTTCTTCGCAGTTGCGTGCCAGCGCTAATTCGCTTACCAGCAGGTAACGAGCCCGCTCCAGCATCTTCTTTTCGCGGAACGAGAGGCTCTTAGTCTCTTTCAGGACGAGCAGGCCTTTGAGTACGGCGGCCACCTCGAGCAGCGACCCGGTCCGCATCCGGTCCGAATTTTCCTTGAAGCGGTCTTTCCAGTCGGCGGCGCTCACGCTCTGGCCGTCGGAAAGGTACTCAAGAATCTTCTTGATCTCGCCGTTCCGGACGACCGGGCGGAGGCCGACTGCCTCCACACTGTGGAAGGGCACCGTCACCTTTAAATTACTGGATTTGATATTTAGCAAATAGTAACGTTCGGACTGGTTGCCCGTGGTTCGGCTGCCGATTTGCTCGATGATCCCAACGCCGTGATTCGGGTAAACGACCCGGTCGCCAATGTGGAAAACGTCGCTTCCGTTGCTGCTCATACGGGGAACAGTTCGCTCTCTGAGAGACTTGCCCATTCTACAGGCGGGCGGGCAGAGGCACAATTGGCGGCCCGTGCTCAGACTCTCAGACCCAAGTTGCCCTTCCTTGTTCCTGCCGTTTGATTGCCTTACTAAGCAGCCGCTAAACTCAACGTCAAGCGCCGCTTACCGCGATACTCCCTAGGAGTACAGTGGAAGTCCTCGACCTCAGGCATTTCACGTCGGCTGACCTGCGTCCCTTGCTCGAGGACGAGGTCAAAGTGTGGGCCGACCTGCTTTGCTGGGACTACAGCGGGTCGGCGGAGATGATTCTCCGTTACATGGACGCCAAGTTCCTTCCCGGCTATGCGGCAGTTTCGCGCGGCAAAGTCTTCGGTTATTCCTTCTTCGTTTACGAAAGCAACAAGGGGGTGATTGGGGACCTGTTCGTGCGCGACGGCGAGAATGGCATGAACCGGAAGGAAGTCGAAACTCGCCTGCTCACCCACGTGATCGAGACGCTGCAGCAGTCGCCGGGCATTCACCGCATTGAAGCGCAGCTGCTGGCGCATGAAACCGGGGCGGCTTCTGAACCCTTCGTCTCCCAGAGATTCAGCCAGCATGGGCGGCTGTTTATGACCCTGGCGCTGGCCGACGCTCGAATCACGGAGAAGGTGCTGAACCCGGAGATCGAAATCCGCCGTTGGAGTGAGCAGGACTACCAACCGGCGGCGTCCGTCATAACGGCGGCGTACCGCAATCACGTTGATTCGGAGATTAATGACCAGTATCGGACGATGAGCGGGTCTTTGCGCTTTCTGAATAACATCATTCGTTTTCCCGGGTGCGGGACGTTCGATCAGGAGTCATCGTTTGTTGCTGTGAACCGTGGGACCCACGCGCTGGCGGGCGTGATTCTCTGTTCGCGGGTCCGCTACGACACCGGCCACGTGACCCAGGTCTGTGTAGTGCCGGAATATCGCGGCTTCGGGTTGGGCAAGGCTCTGCTTGCGGCCAGCGTGCGCAATCTTAGCCAAAGGAAGTTTGGGGTCCTGTCGCTGACGGTCACTGAGGACAACGGTCCGGCCGTTGAACTCTACAAGCGCCTGGGATTCGAAACGAGACGGGTGTTCGACGCATTCGTGTGGGAGGGGTGAAAAGAAGCTCTTAGCTGACTGGTGACTCTTAGTGCCTCAACAGCCACATCACCCAGCCTGCAGCGATCAGGCCGCCCATGAACATGCCAAAGCAGTAAAGGCCGTAGCGGAACATGTCGCGCTGGTTGGTGCGCTGGGTGATCGCGAACACGGTCGAGGCGCAAACCGAGAACACCAGCGCTGCGTTGAAGTGCGAGAGCATCAGCATCAGAATCTCTTCCCGGCAGAGAGTATGAAAGTTTGTTTGCGCATCAGGCGTTAGTCCTTCTTCCCGATGGCAATGTGATATGCGTCAGCCACGCTGATGAAATTCAGCAGGCCGGCAACAATAATGAACTTGGTCCCGTAATCGGCGGTCGCGTGGGCCACAGCGCCATGGCCAAGATCGAGAGCGCGGCTCACAATGTAAAAGCCGCCGGCGCCAATGTCGCCGACGAAGCCGAGGATGTCGAGGATGTCGCCGCCGTTCGGTTTGTAGATGCGGCCCTGCATCAGCAGGCCGAATACGAACATTGCCACCGATGCCGCCATCAGCAGCAGGCCGCGAATCCAGCGCTTCTGAATCAAGTGCCCGGCGCCGGGGATCAGCCAGCCGATTGCGGGCGCAATCACTGCCATAGTTGACGCGGGCGCTGCCGGAGCGCCTGCCACTGCCTGTTTTCTTGCCGGGGAGTCTGCCATTTAAAAGTCGGTGCTGGCGGGCGGAGGCGCACGGCCACACGGCCCATTCAGATGATTACAAGTTCCGTCTGCATTCTACCAGTTACTTCGGCGCTGCCGCCGCGCACCAGCATGTTCACTTCGCTGCGGACGCCGAAATCCTCAAAGTAAACGCCGGGCTCAATCGAAAAACAACTGTTCGGCAGGATGCGACGCTCGTCGTGCACTTCGAGATTGTCCATGTTAGCGCCGTTGGCGTGCACCTCGGTGCCGATGGAGTGCCCGGTACGATGCACGAATTGGTTCCCGTAGCCCGCCTTGGTTATGCTGCCGCGGACGGGGTCATCCACCTGAAATCCGCAGATTTGTTTGCCCGCGGCGACTGAGTCCTGCACGAATTTAATGCCGGCGTCGCGACCGGCGCGCACGACATTGAAAATCTCGCGTATGCGGTCGGTAGGCGTGGGGCCGACGAAACCGGTCCAAGTGATGTCGTAATAGACCGCGTTCGGCGTGTTCTTCTTCGCCCAAATGTCGAGCAGAACAAAATCGCCTTCGCGGATTGGCGCAGAGTTCGCGGCGTCAGGCCCGTAATGCGGATTTCCGCTGTTCGCATTTACCGCAACCACCGGTGGATCGCACGTCACAAGGTTCTCGCGGCTGAAGGCTTCCATGATCCACTGCTGGATTTCAAATTCGTTAGTGCCACCATTGCGAACCCGGCGGCCGATCTCCTGAAATGCGGCAGCAGTAATGGCGTCAATGGAGTCGCGGGCGGCGAAGTGGGATTGAATCTGCGCGTCGCTCCAGGTTGCCTCAAACAGCGCGACCAGATCGCCGGAGCTGAGGATGTTCTTGCCGAGGCCGCGAATCAGATCGGCAGTGCCGGCGTCGACGAGCGAAATCGTGAATACGGCGTTGTTCGGAGAATACTGCATGGTTACGTCGCGATGCGCAGACAGCATCTGCTTGAGGTTCTCGAACAATTCCTGCCACGCCGAGTAAGTGCGCTTTGTTCCGGGAAGGCTGTCGAGATGTCCAGCTTCGATCTTGTGCACCAGCTTTTGCGGTTCGCCGGTGGCCGGAATCAGATAGAACCAGCGGCGCGTGACCATCAATTTCTCGGGGAGGCCAAGAACGCGGTAAGCGATGGGATCGCGGTGGTGGTGGTCGTAAAAGAGCCAGGCACTGAGATTGCGTTCGCGCAGCGCAGACTGAATGGCAGCGAGGTCCATGGGGACTATTTTACAGGCTTTGCCAGAACGCGCTTTTTTGGGATTTAGTTTTTAAGCCATCCAGAGACTCGGCGCATTCCCTATGGGTGGAGCGGGCTTTCCGGCCTGCAAAACCTTGCTTGAGGATACAGGGGCGGGAGCTCCGCAGGGTCTGCGATCGGCGAAGCCCCGCCGGCCAACTACAATGGCGGCTCAACGTCGGGCTCCTAAGTGATCTTGCACTGCACCCTTTTCGTCCGGCATACTTCAATAGAAATGGAGAAAATCGAACCACTTGGAGATTTCAAGGACGCCGCGCCTGAGTCGATTTGCGCCGCGGTGGCCAAAACGTTTCGGGTAAGAGGGACGGAAGTCGCATTGCTGGAACTGAAACGAAAGCTGCTGACGTTTCTTTATCCGGCAGAGTTGAAAACGGCCGGGGCGATCCCTCTCTCCAGTTCCGCGGTGGCAGCGCGAACGGCGCGAACCAATCGGGCTGAGCTTTTCAACACCTTCACCGGAGTGAGGCATTCCAGCGTCTTCGAAGTCGTCAAAGTCGGCGAAGCCGGGCAAGACACAGAGGTAATTCAGAAGCTCATGTCCGCGCCCCTGCTCTCTCCGGGCGGAGAGGTGATTGGCGTGATTCAGGTTTCCCGAAAGGCCCACTCCCCCGCCGCTGCGGGGCCCGACTTCACTACCGAGGACCTCGTCAACCTGAAATCGATTGCGGCTTCGGTGGGGAAAGCGATGTCCGAGGCTGGCGACGAAAAGTAGCGGCAACGGGTCGCGAAGCCAGCAGTGCATTAGGCGGTAGAATGAGCGGGTCGCTGAGGCGGGCCCATAGCTCAACGGTTAGAGCAGCAGACTCATAATCTGTTGGTTCTAGGTTCAAATCCTAGTGGGCCCACCAACCGAAATTGTCATTCCGAGGGAGTTTGTTGCCGCGCTTGAGCGGTGAGAGCGGCAAGGAATTTGTTCATCGCCCCCTACGCGAAAGACCGTCAAGGGCTGAAGCCCTCGATCCCTGCGGATTATCGCCATGCCTGAAGGCATGCCGCGATACGAATCTTCTGGACGTAGCACCGTCCATATGGTTTCCAAAGGGCGTGCCCTAGTCCGCCGCCGATGTGTCGTTCTCGGCGGCGGCGCCTGACATTAGCAGCCGCTTTAGCCGCATTTTTTCATCCATCAAGGATTTCATCTGCGCGGCGTCGCCTGAGCGCATGTTTTCGATCTGGCTTTGAGTCTGTTCCAGGCGGCGTTTAATCTGCATGCGGCGCAAGGCGCGCGCGGCGCCCTCAACTTTTTCCGCGGTCAATTCTTCGTCGTGCTTCATCAGGATGGCGGCGAGCAGGCTGCGATCGCTGTCGGAAACCTGAAGGTCCATGGGCTCAGTTCCTTCCGGCGCATTTAACAGCGTTTCCATCAGCGACTCGGTGGCCAAGCCTACATGCAGGCGCTCTGAGGCAAGGAAATACCCAGCTTGGCGGGCGGGATCGAAAGCATCATCAGAGCCGGAGCGGTCGGAAACCGATCCCTCTAATTGGAACTGATTGCCTGATGCCAGCGCGCGGATCAGAAGTTTTTCCGCGTCAGTCACCTGCGACTGCGGCGCGGATTTAACCTCGGCAGTCTTGCGTGCGGTGGCGGCATGCTTCAGTTCCTGGCGCAAAACAGCGGAATCAATGCTCAGCTTTTGCGCGATCTCTTCCGCCAATTCGTCGCGGACAATGCGGCTGGGCACGCGCTGAATATGCGGCAGCAGATAATTCACCGCCTTCAGCTTGCCTTCGCCGCTGCGGACCGGAAACTGCGCTCGCGCCCGCTCGATCAGATAATCGAAATAACGCTGCGAAGTTTTCAGCGCCGCGGTGTATGCGTCTTTACCCTTGCGGCGGATAAACAAATCGGGATCGAATCCCTGCTCCAGCGTGAGCACGCGAATGTCAAATTCTTCTTCCACCAGAATTCCCAAAGTGCGGTCAGTGGCGTTGGCGCCGGCGGCGTCGGGATCAAAATTGACCACCACCTGCTTGCTGAAGCGGCCGAGCAACGCGGCCTGCGCTGCGGTGAATGCCGTGCCGGAGCTGGCTATTACGTTGTGAAACCCGGCGGCGAAGACCGAGATGCAATCCATTTGGCCTTCGACCAGGATCGCGTAATTCAGCGCGCGGATGGCTTCTTTGGCGAGATCAAGATTGAACAGTACTCGCGATTTCGAATAGATCGCGGTCTCGGGCGAGTTCAAATATTTCGGCCCGGCTTTTTCGTCGGCCGAAAGCGTTCGCCCGGTAAAGGCAATCACGCGTCCGCTGTCGCTGGCGATGGGGAACATCACCCGATTGCGGAACTTGGAGTACATGGCGGACGTCGTGCGTCCTGCGTCGGGCGTCGGGCGCGGGTCGTCGTTGGCCGTTGGTCCTTGGTCGTTGGCATAACCGTTGCTCGTCCCAGGTTGTCCGCCATCGGATGAAGCCGGGTTCGCAGACGACGTGCGACGTACGACCGAGGACGGGTTTGGCTGACTGCTGACTGCTGAGTGCTGAGTGCCCGGCTGGGAGCTTTCTTTCCACGACATCAACCCGCTCTCGCGCAACACTTCTTCGCTGAACTCGCCCTTCAGACGATCGCGCAGGATAAAACCAGAGTCGGGCGCGAAGCCGACGCGGAACTTGCGGATGGTGGCCTCGTCGAGCCCTCGTCCTATGAGATACTCGCGCGCCCGCGATCCCTCGGACCGCCACAGGCATTCCTGGAAAAACGAACCAGCGCGCTCGTGAAGTTCCAGCAGCGAGGTACGAATTCTTGCATCGCGGGCTTCGGCCTCGGTGCTGAAGGTGGCCTTGGGCATCGCCACACCCATTTTTTGAGCGACCGCGCGGATAGCCTCAGGAAAGGTGATGTTCTCCACCTTTTGCACGAAGCTGAAGACGTCCCCGGCCGCGTGGCAGCCAAAGCAGTAATAAAACTGCCGGACGGAATTCACGTTGAACGAAGGCGTCTTTTCCTTGTGGAACGGGCACAGTCCGGAGTAGTTCTGCGCGCCCGACTTCCGTAAGCTGACGTAGTCACCCACCACGCGGACGATGTCCGCCTGCTGCTTGAGGGTCTGCGCGAAATCGGAAGCCAGGGCCATGAGGTTGTTGTGGAGCTGCGGGCGCCCCGCCTGTGGTCAAGCGGTGGACGTCGATCAACCCATCCTAGATTGTGAGCCACGCCGCGAAACTTGGAAACAGTGGATATTCAGTGGAGCTGTGGGAATCACGGGCTATCTTCAACCTGAGCGGCCGCTCTCCGCCAGTGCCAGGGTGGCTATCGCTACGGGGTTTTACGTAGATCTGGGCACCGGCTCCCCTGAAACTAAACCCTCGCTCTTGCCATCTAATTAATAGAACGACGGGAAGATACGGATTCCGGTTCGATTGGTTTAGCCCTTTCGCGAAGAACGCGAAAAAGGGCTGCGCGACCGCATCTAGGTTTCCCGACGACCAATATCTCGCGCTCATGCCTGGCAGCTCGCAACTGGTTTCTGTTAGTATTTTAGGGTTTTGTGCGGCGCACGGTTCGCCGACACAGATCCCACCGTTTCGAAAATCTCACTTTCGCCCCGCGGATGCATTGCCGATCCAACCGGGCGGAGACGAAGAGGATAATCCGTCTTGGCATTGGACGATAAGTTCGACGATATAAAAAAGCTGATCGATACGGGGAAAGAAAAGGGATATCTCACGTATGACCAGGTCAATGACCTCATACCGCAGGATGTGCAAAGTCCCGACGACCTCGAAGATCTGCTGACGACGATTGGAACGCAAGGAATTGATGTACTCGAGGGGCCGAAAAGTCCCTCGACTGCTCTTGACCGCGAAGATGAAGAAGCTGGCGAGGACGTTGAACTCGACCTCACGCCTGGCGCGCTGGAAAAAACCAATGATCCCGTCCGCATGTACTTGCGCGAGATGGGGACGGTGCCGCTGCTTACGCGCGAAGGCGAAGTGGAGATCGCTAAGCGAATTGAGCGTGGACAGAATCGTATGCTCAAGGCACTTTCGCGATCACCGATCGTGATCCGCGAATTGCTCGCCATGGGCGAAGACCTGAAGAAGGGTGTGCGTTCGATCAAGGAAGTGGTCACCTTCGACGAAGAAGAGATCACTGACGAAATCGTGCAGGCGCGCCTGAGCGAATTCACTGGGAAAATTGACGAACTTGCCAAGGCCTACAAGAAGGCCATGCTGGTGCAGGAAAAGTTCGGCGAGCTTTCCCAGAAGAAAAATCCGAAGATTCATCGCCGGGTGCGTCACCAGCTGGCGCGTGCGGTGATTGGTGTTTCGAAGGCCGTTCGCAAGCTCGGCTTCACCAACGCGGAACGCAAACGTTTGATTGACCGCCTGAACAAGACGGTTGATACCATGCGCTCGCTCGACCGCCAGATGCAGAATCTGGAAAAGAAGGCCGAGGCTACCCGTTCTGACGAACAGCGCAAGGAAAACAGGCGACAGGGGCGTTTGGTCCACGGGGAACTCGAAAAACTTGAAGCCGAGGCTGGCGTCGAGTTCCAGGAACTCAAGCGCACGCAGCGGGAGCTCATCCAGGGCGACATGGACGCGGAGTATGCCAAGCGCGAACTCATCGAAGCCAACCTTCGTTTGGTGGTTTCCATTGCGAAGAAGTACACCAACCGCGGCTTGCAGTTCCTCGACCTGATTCAGGAAGGCAACATCGGCCTGATGAAGGCGGTGGACAAATTTGAATACCGCCGCGGCTATAAGTTTTCAACTTATGCCACGTGGTGGATTCGTCAGGCCATTACACGAGCCATTGCCGACCAGGCGCGTACGATCCGCATCCCGGTGCACATGATCGAAACCATCAACAAGCTGATCCGCACCTCGCGGCAGCTGGTGCAGGAACTGGGGCACGAGCCGACGTCGGAAGAAATCGCCAGGCGTATGGACATTCCGGTCGCGAAAGTCCGAAAAGTCTTGAAGATTGCTCAGGAACCGATTTCTTTGGAGACTCCAATTGGAGAAGAAGAAGATTCGCATCTGGGCGACTTCATCGAAGACCGCGGTGTAGTCTCGCCGGCCGAGGCGGTGATCAACGTCAACCTGAAAGACCAGACTTCGCATGTGCTTCGCACCCTGACGCCGCGCGAAGAGAAGGTCATCAAGATGAGGTTTGGTCTGGAAGACGGCAGCGAACACACGCTCGAAGAAGTCGGGCAATCGTTCGCAGTCACTCGCGAACGCATCCGGCAAATCGAGGCCAAAGCGCTGCGGAAACTACGCCACCCGTCCAGGTCGCGGAAGCTGAGGGCGTTTTTGGATGGGGTTAGGGATTAGGGGTTCACCCCAGAGACGCAGAATCGCAGAGAAGCGAAAGTTAGGGCGGGTCTTCGGACCCGCCCTTTACTTTTCACCAAGGGGACACGGAGTTCCTTCCCACTTCTCGCAGAGGCGGTGAGGAGTCGGGCATTCCTCCGCGACATATAAGCACGTAGAATCGCATCTACCGCCATGCCAATTGGAGCCCGCCGCAGTCCTCACGATCTGGAAGATTTTCGGGCTGCCCTGCTGACGTGGTACGGGAAGCATCGCCGCGATTTGCCGTGGCGGCACACGCGGGATCCGTATCGGATATGGCTGTCGGAAATCATGCTGCAACAGACGCGGGTGGCTGCGGTGATCGAGCACTACAACCGGTTTCTGAAACGCTTTCCGACGGTGAAGAAACTGGCAGCCGCGCGCGAAGCTTCCGTCCTCGCGCAGTGGAGTGGCTTGGGATATTACCGGCGGGCGCGGAATCTGCATGCGGCTGCGAAAGTTGTAGTGCGGGAGCATGCTGGGAAGTTTCCGCGGCCGTCGTCTCGGCGGGCGTGGTTTCCGCAGACAGCCGCGGAGTTACGAACTCTGCCGGGAATCGGCCGCTACACTGCGGCGGCAATCGCCAGCATTGCGTTTGGCGAACCTGTGGCGGTGGTGGATGGAAACGTCGAGCGGGTGATTTCGCGATTGCGGGGCGCGGGGGCTTCGGGCGAACGGACGTGGGCCATAGCCGAAGAGCTTCTCTCCCGCGAGCGCCCAGGCGACTTTAATCAGGCGATGATGGAGTTGGGAGCGACGGTTTGCGTGCCCGGTGAACCGAACTGCGCGGGATGCCCGGTGCGCAAGTTTTGTCGGACGCAGGGTTGGCATCGCGCTGTCGGCAAGAAAGCGCGGCAGGTGAAGCGGGAGATTGCGTATGCGCTGGACTACAGGATGGACAGGGTGCTTCTTAACCAGAGAAGTGTCAAAGAGTCGCTGATGCCGGGCATGTGGGAACTGCCGCAGGTCACGCAAACCGCATCAGAGGAAGAGCTGTTTTTGCTGCGGCATTCGATTACAGTGACGAACTACGCTGTCCGTGTGGTGCGGTCGCAGGGCGGTCTGAATGGAACCCGGGTTAGAGTTGCGCGACTGAAAAGCCTGCCGCTGACCGGGTTGACAAGGAAGATCCTGCGGCGGGCGGGTATCACCCAAGAATGAAACGCCGGAAACGAGGGCTGAAATGACTTTGCTGAACCGCATATTTGGGGGGCAGAAGGTGGCAACACTCGCCGCCGGGACGAAAGCTCCCCATTTTGAACTGCCTGCATTGGGCGGCAACAAATTCTCGCTGCAAGACGCGCTCACAGTCGGCCCCGTGGTGGCGGTGTTTTTTAAGATTTCGTGCCCCGTGTGCCAGTACGCGTTTCCGTTTTTTGAGCGTCTGTATAAAGCCCACGTTGGCGGGAAGGTGACAATTGTCGGGATCTCGCAGAACGATGCGAAAGAAACGACCCAGTTTCTGCAACGTTTCGGGGTTACGTTTCCAATTCTGCTCGATGATACGAGCACCTATGCCGTCTCGAAAGCGTATGGATTGACGAACGTTCCAACCACGTTCTGGATTGGACGTGACGGCGAGATTGAAATTTCCAGTGTGGGCTGGTCGAAGGCCGATGTGGAAGAGATCGCGCAGAAAGCTGCACAGGAAAACGAGACGACACCGCAGCCGTTGTTCCAACCAGCCGAGAACATTGCTGAGTTCCGCCCCGGTTGAGGGTCGAAAAGCTAGTCCGCAGGTTGCGGACTAAAAAGTTTAGGTGCGAGCGTTCAATGCCAAAACCCAAAAGCAGGTTCCTCGCTTCGCTCGGAATGACAAGGAATTGTGTGGTGGGTTCCTAATCGAAGTCATCGACGCTGGTAGGTGAGACCATCTCCCCGCGTTCCCTTAGAATAAGCATTTTGACATCTATAGCTAGGAGTTCCTCGGAATGCGAAAGTCCGCGCTTGTTGCTTGCCTTTCTCTTAGTCTGATACTGACCTTCTCGTTCGCGATTGCGAAAACGGCTCACCGGGTGGCCAGCACCGCTTCGACGCACCTTCCCCCCGCGGCTTTTGACGCTATGAAGAAAATCGACGCCGAACGCATTCGCGCGCATGTGGGTTTTCTCTCGCATGATCTGCTGGAGGGACGCGGAACGGGGCAGCGCGGAGGAGACATCGCAGCCGAGTACATTGCGAGCCAGTTTCTTTCGGACCATCTGGTTCCCGCAGGCGAGAACGGGACATTTTTCCAGAAGGTGCCGATGGTGGGCATCACGCCCGCGCCGGAGACGACGTTCGAGCTGGTTTCCACCAAGGGCGAGAGCATGAAACTGACGCCGCTTGAGGAATACGTCGCCTACGACCACACCCAGCGTGCAACGGATGACATCGACGCCGGGATTGTTTATGTCGGCTACGGCATTGAAGCGCCGGAATATCAGTGGGACGATTACAAAGGCGTAGACGTGCGGGGCAAGGTCCTGATGATGTTGGTGAATGAGCCTTCCTCAAGCGACCCCAATTTTTTCAAAGGGCGCGCGCTCACCTACTACGGCCGCTGGACTTACAAGTATGAAGAGGCGGCGGGTAGAGGCGCGGTCGGCGTGATCCTGGTACACAAGACCGAGATGGCGAGTTATCCGTGGGAAGTGGTGCGCAATTCGAATTCCGGCGAGGCATCGTTTCTAAAGAGCGATGCGCCGCAGCTCAAGACGGCGGGGTGGATCCATCTGGAAGTGGCGCGCAAACTCGCGCAGGCGTCGGGCACAGACATCGAGAAGATGATGGCCGATGCGAATTCGCGCAGCTTCCATCCCGTGAGCCTGCCGGTCAAGCTGAAGGCGCACATGGTCAGCAAGATTCGAACATTCTCGTCCAATAATGTGCTGGCGATTCTGCCCGGATTGGACCCGAATCTAAAAAAGGAAGCAGTAGTTTACACGGCGCATTACGACCACTTGGGAATTCGGCCGGATATGCCGGGAGACAACATTTACAACGGGGCACGAGACAACGCCACCGGAAGCGCAATTGTGCTGGAACTGGCGCACGTGTTTTCGCAAGCGCAGTCCAAGCCGCGGAGGTCGATTTTGTTTGCTTCGGTGACGGGCGAGGAGCAGGGCCTGTTGGGCTCAGAATATCTGGGCAAGCATCCGCCGATGCCGGCGGGAAAGATTTCGCTTGATCTGAATTTCGACGACATTCCGCCGCTGGGCGAGCCGGAGGAAGTCGAAGTCTCAGGCGCGGAGCGGACAAATTTTTATCCGGCGGTAGTGGGGATGGCCGGCGACTTCCGTCTGGCGATTCGCGCCGATTCGCATCCCGAGGCCGGGCACTATTACCGCTCCGACCATTTTTCGCTGGCGCGGGTTGGCGTGCCCTCGTTTTCGATGAATGAAGGAATGAAATATAAGGGGCACAACAGCGACTGGGGCATGCAACAGGCGGAGGAATACACCACTAAGCACTACCATCAGCCGAGCGATGAGTACGAACCCAGCATGAATTTTGCCGGGGATGCGGTAATGGCGCGCTTTGGATTCGCGCTCGGCTGGGTCGCAGCGTCGCAGCCATCGCTCGTTGAATGGCAGGCGGGCGACGAGTTCGAAGCGGCGCGCAAGCAAAGCCAGGGCAGCCACTGATTTCGTGAAGCCTACTCGCAGGAGGCCATGTGGAAGCAAGCGCGCGAAGTAAGATCCAGCTGGTTCTGATTGTGTTGATGGTGATCGCAGCGGCTCGTGCGGGATGGATCTATTACGAGCGGCGTCAAGAGGCGGCGATGCCTGCGAAAAAAGTAGCTCCTCCGCTCAATCCCGATTTCTATGTCACGCCGAAAAAAGTTTACGCATACGATCTGAAGACGGCCAAGCAGGAACTCACGCGGCAGCCCGCCTGGGTGAAGGTTGGGTACTACTACTCGTATTATCCCTTCGATGCTGCGACGCGTCGCGCGGACCTGACACACGATTCCGGGAAACTTCTACCGCTCGAAAAACTGGACATCAAAGACGTGGTGCTGCAGGCCTCTCCCGGGAAGCCGGGTGAACGCGAGATTCTCGCGGTGTTTCAGAAAGACGGGAAAGACTATGCCGCCGGCGTCGGAAGAGAGAAGAGCGGCGGCTTCAAGTTCTATTGCAACGAGATGCTGTTTTTCGAGGACCCGCGCCAGCTCTACAAGCACTGGCCGGCTGACGTCTGGCAGGCAATCGATCAGCACCAGGTGAAGCCGGGGATGAACGAATTGCAGGCAGACTTCGCGATCGGCATCGGGCTGATGGAGCAGGGCGGCGACGAGACCGATAAAACACTGGAATATCCGAATGGCGGCAAGCCGCTCAGTGTGAGTTACCACAGCGGGAAGGCGATTGTGGTGAAGCCGGGAACGGGCGGCTGACCTTTGCGTCCGTCGTCAGTCGTTATCGGCCTTCAGCACGGGGGAGCTTTCATCCCCTTCTTTTTGTTCGTCGGCGCGAATTTTCCCCTGCTCATCGGAAAAGAACGAGCGGTGAGTTGTATCCACCTGCTTGGGGAGCATGACGATCTCGAACGTGTCTTTCTCTTTGTGGGCATGGAGTTTCACGCTGTAGTCGCCGCGATCAGGTGACGCCATACGCCGGGTAAATGAGCCCGTTTTGGTGAGTTCCATGAGCGTGGTGGCGTAGTGCGCGTTCTTGCGCTTGTAAAGGCGCTGGGCGCGGAGGAAGGTCCGCACGTAGCCTAACGCAGCAGCCTCAGAGTCCGATCGTGCCGGATCGCCCTTGAACTTTGGCTGGTAGGCAGCTTGCGCCGCCGCCATGGCCGCAACCAGAACCAATGAAACCCCTGCCCAAACTGCCTTTTTCGTCATCATCTGCTTGATTCACCTTGTATTAGTTGGATGCGGTCAATGTTACTCCCGTAATTCGCAATGCGTTACGGAACCTTGCATGGGCCAGCGATACAGATATCCTAAACACATCCTTGCACTAAGAGCAGGAAACGCCTATGAAATCTGGAACCGCTGTGAAGACTGCACCAGCCAAAAAGCCCGCGATTCGGGTTGCCGTTGTAGAGAGCGACCCATTACGTTTCGTTGGTTTCCGAGCGCTGTTTGATTCTGAACCGGATTTTGAATTGGTCTCGGCTGCGTTGCCCGACATCTCTGTGATGCAGGACATCGACCTGGTTTTGCTCGGCAACCGCAGTGGCCAGAACCTGTTCGACGTAATGGCCGGCCTGAAGGCGGCACGTCCCGATCTGCGCATCATTGTCACCGGCGCCGGCATGGACGAGGAAACTATTCTAAAGGCAATCGCTGCTGGCTCGAAGGGCTACGTGGACGAGGCTGCTTCGGCGGCTGAGTTTGTGCAGGCGATTCGCATTGTGAACCAGGGTTCGGTGTGGGCTCCGCGCCGCGTGCTCTCCCTGTTCATCGAGCGGGTCAGTTCATCTCCAGGACGCATTTTCCCCGCGGGCCGGGTGAGCTTTACCGATCGCGAGAAGGAAGTTCTGGAAATGCTGGTCGCCGGGCGCTCGAACAAGGAAATTGGCTCGGCCCTGGGAATCGAAGAACGTACAGTGAAGGCGCATGTAGCCAAGCTGATGCGCAAAGTCGGCGTCCAGAACCGGATCGCTCTGTCGGTGCATGCCATCACGCATTCGCTGGTTACCGCCAAATAAGTTCGGGGAAAAACAGCCCCATAGAATTGGGCGTCTGCCACGGGGCGGGCGCCTTTTTCGTGCCCCAATCGCAGTGAACCAGTTGGTTCGTTTCCGGACGAACAACCCACGGGGTTGCGGTAGACTCGAAAGCAGCGTGGCCATGACTTCATTTCGCACAACCGTTCGCGCCGCTCTGGCCTCCCTGGCGATAGCGCTCGCACTTTGTTCCGGGGCGCCTTCCGCGGGCCAACCGCAGGCATCAGCGCCCCATAAGACCGGTGCCGCGAAGAAGCTCAAGCTAACCGGAGTGCCGAATTTCGGCGAGGTCACACCCACGCTTTATCGCGGAGCGCAGCCTAGTCGCGTGGGGTTCGAGTCGCTGGCGCACATGGGGATCGATATTGTCGTGGATGAGCGCCTGAGCGGCAAGGGTGCGGAGAGAAAGACCGTCAATGGCCTGGGCATGCAATTCGTTTCCCTCCCCTGGCACTGCTGGTTGCCGCGAGACAAGACCATGGTTCAATTCCTTAAGCTTTTGTGGGAGAATCCGGGCAAGAAAGTATTCGTCCATTGCCGCTATGGCGACGACCGTACGGGCATGCTGATTGCCGCATACCGTATGGCGGTTGATAACTGGACCGCTGCCGAGGCGCGGCAGGAAATGAACCAGTTCGAATTCAACCGGAACGTGTGCTATCCGTTGCAGTCGTACGAGCGGAATTTTGAGAAGCGGTTGCGAAAGGATAAGTCGTTGCGCGAAGCGGTGGCGGAAGAACGTTAACGAAGCGCTTCCTCAGTTGGTACCTGGGGATGTCGCAAGTATTGCTGCTGCAAGGGCGGTCCTCTGGCATAGAATCATTGAGTCTCCCGCCGGAAAAGGCACCTTATGAGAAGACTTGCTACCGTAGCCCTGCTGGCGTCGCTGCTGTTTGCCCCCGGAGCCCCAGCCTATGCCCGCCGCCATCACACGAATAGTGAAGCCCGCGCCGCCGAGAGGCGCAACAAGAAGCAGGCGAAGAAGCGAAAGAAGCAGGTCCGCGCGTATCAGAAGGCGATGAGGCAGTCTGGGCGGTAGGCAGGGAAAAGCCCAATGCCGCAGAGAGGCAATCGCGACCTGGTTACTAAAGGTCATTGTCCTCGGTAATCTTGTTACGCCGCGCCAATCGCTCCATACTCGCATCACCTACCACAGAACCTGGGAGACGGGGTTGGAAGTGGCGGCGAGAGCCGCTATTCCTAACCCCGATTTTTATTGCGCTGAGAACCGATTAAGCAGGCGAGGACGCCCTGACCTCCACCAGAAGTCGCCGCCTCACCGCTCCACCTTTCACTGCTCTGGTGCCTTTCCGGCCCCTTGCGTCCACTGAGTGCCTTGTGGCATGGTCGGAGTGTCACAGTGAACGGAAAAGGATTACCTATGTCAGAGACTAGCAGCAAGACAGAACAGGCCTCGGCCAGGTTCAGTAAGACGGTGGAGGAGACGACGGCGCGGCTCGAAAAAGAAGCGCAGGAGTTCGTAAAGTACTTGAACGACGAAGTTGTGCCTAACGTCCGTCAGCATTCGACTAAAGCGTTGCGGGCCGCCGCTGAAAAGTTGCAGGAGCTTGCTAACTTTATGGAACACCACTCGTCTTCAACCAAGTGAGGGAATCGAAGCTCGCACTCTCGCTGGCCATCGTCGTGCTTGTTTTTGCGACCGGCTGCTCGCGTAAGCGGGCCCGGGTGGTGGTTCCGCCAGCGCCGTCTTCGCGCCCGGCCGCGCAAGGGCAAGCTGAGGAATCGGCTGAAGAGAAGAGTCCGGGCACGGTCCCCTCCGAAATCGAAATCTCGCCGGACGCGAAACCCCTGCTGGTCGAAACCGGCACGGCAAGCTGGTATGGGCCTCCGTATCACAATCGGCGCGGATCGAACGGCGAAATCTATGACATGCACGCCATGACTGCGGCGCACCGCACGCTGCCGCTGGGTTCGATCGTGCGGGTTGTCAACGTCGAGTCGGGGGCGTCAGCAGTGGTGCGCATTACCGATCGCGGACCTTTCATTGAAGGGCGAATCCTCGATCTGTCGAAGGCCGCCGCCGAGAAGATTGGCATGTTGCAGAAAGGGACGGCCAAGATCCGGGTTGAGGTTTTGAAGACGCCCGCGCCGATCGACGTTGGCGGGCGCTGGGCAGTGCAGATCGGGGCATTTGCGCAGGAACAACCGGCCCGTGACCTGGCGGGACACCTGACGCGGCGATATCCCTCGGCCAAGGTGCTGACATTCGGCAGCCCGGTCGGGGACTGGTGGGTGCGGGTGCGGGTGCAAAACGACCTGCGCGCGCGGGCAGAAGAGGTCATCAAAGAGACCTCTACCGCTGAGGGCGCGATTTTTCTTGTCAGGCTGGATTGAAAAGCAGTGGCTAGTGGTCAGTGGCCAGTGAATTGAAACTCGCGGCGGCGCATAAGGACGAACTTGATGAGCGATTGTCTATTTTGCAAAATCGTTGCCGGGCAAATTCCTTCGAAGAAGGTTTACGAAGACGAGCACACTTATGCCTTCGACGACATTGATCCGAAGGCCCCGACGCACGTGCTCATCGTGCCTAAAAAACACGTGCGAGGGCTTAAGGAAGCCACGGCGGAAGAGGCCGAGATCGTAGGCCTGTGCCATTTAACGGCGGCAAAGATTGCCCGGGAGCGCGGCATCGAGGAAGGCTACCGAACGGTGCTGAACGTGGGGCCGAAGTCGGGCCAGTCGGTGTTTCACCTGCACGTGCATTTGCTGGGGGGACGGGACCTGAAGTGGCCGCCGGGGTAGGGTTACGGGCGTAGAATAGAATTTTCTGGGAGCCGTTTGTGTTCGAGATTCCCAAACCCCGGAGTACTAAGCGCCGCCTGGCGCTGCTCGGTTCTTTCCTGCTGCATTGCGCGGTCGCATTCCTGTGGCTGCACCGGGAGCCAGCTTTCATCAAGCCGTCGAGCGTTGCGTGGGGAAGGCAAGGCACATCGGGCGTGCTGGTTTATATGCCGCCAAAGCTGGAGTTCGCAAAGGCGGACGCGCATCCAAAACTGCAGTTGAAACGCGAGAGCAAGCCCGTACCGGCGCCGCAGTCCGTGGAGTCAGCGCGCGCGGGCACGTCCACCGGTTCAATGTTTGCGGGTCCTGCCATCGGCGTGGAGGCCTCGCCGGCGTTACCTCTGGTGTTTCCTGATCCAGCAATTTTTCCGTGGCAGTTGAGCGGGGTGCAGGGGGACGTAGTGGTTGAAGTAACGATCGATCAGCAAGGCGTTGTTTCCCAGACGAAAGTCCTGCAATCATTGAAGCAGGAGATTGACGAGAAATGCGTCGCCACGCTACGGAACTGGCGGTTCCGTCCGGCGATGGTGGATGGCGTGGCCATCAGCTCGCGGCAGGACGTGCACTTTCATTTCCCAAGCTAGGGTATCTGGGGCTAAAGCCCAAATCGATTTCGATCTTACGCGGCCATAAATGGCCGCTCTTCCACCATCGCGTCACGCGCGCTTCCGCACGCATAATTGTGCTCGGCACGATTCGGTCCCCCATGATCGGTGACGCACGATTCTCTGGAAAGTGCAGCCTATCCCGAAACTTCATCCGCTGCTCCGTGGCGACGCAGCAACTGCGGCAGATTCTGTGAGAACGCCGAGCGCGGCAGCACCATGTCGCAACCAACTTCGTGGGCCTTTTGCTTGAGGTCTCCCTGAACATGGGAGAGGAATCCGATGACCGAAGTCTTCTTATGCTTGCTTTTCAGCTTCGGGATGAGCGTGAGGGGTTTCACGCTGTTGTTGTTCAGGTCGAAAATAATCAGCGACGGTTTTTCTTCGCCATTCTGCTTGATGCGGTCGGTAAGGTCTTGCTCCGACTTCACAAACTCAACTTTGACGTTGAGCTTGCGGGCGGTTTCCTGAATCTTGGCCTGAAAGAAAAGGTCCTCCACAAAGCCGAAGATACGGGAATTAGCATCCACGCGGACCGGGAGCGGGTCAGGGTCGGGCCGCGGATAGGCGGCGCTAAAGCCGGGTCGTTGGCGTCCCGGGCGGGCTCCGTTGCCGCTACCCATGGAGGCGCGGTAGCTGTGGTCCATGGGGGCCGAGTAAACGCCGCTCTGCTGCTGATCGCGGCTAGGTTTGCCGGCTGGGTTTGCGCTGCGCGGACGACGTCCACGCCGCCGCCTGTTTCTCCCTCCTCCATCGGAGGGGCGTCCTGGTCCAGCATTCATGTTGTCTTCTTTAAGTCCCTAATTGAGTCGGCCCGAAGGGCAAACCGGTTGTGGCCCACTTGTAGCCGCCTGGGTAAAATGCGCCGCACATACACATATCGTGCGAAAACCCTTGCGGACGAACTCTAAATTTGATCTATGTCCGTTGTGCGCCTGGAGCCGTTGGGCGCGAAGGGCCAGCCAGGGGGCTTGGCCACTGAGAACAACTTCATGTTACCGCTGCCCACGGCAGCCGCGCAAGTCGGAAGTCCCTGAGTTTTGCACAATGGTAATAGGAGAAGCGCCTCTCAAAGGCTTGAGGGCACGACCGCGCGGAACCTTTATAATCCAGCGTGCCTGGAGTTTGCATGCTCAGACTAGTTGCAAGGCCCATTCGAGTTTTAATTTCTCGAATTAGCGATCAAGAAAAACAAAGGGCACGGTCCGAAAACCGTACCCCCGGTCAAGCGTCCATGTTACTTAACTGCCAAACTGACCTGCGTGGTGTGCGTGGTCGAGCCGCTCACAGCGGTGACGGTAATTGTGTAGGAGCCTACAGGCGTACCAGTTCCCCCGCCGCCTCCGCCACCACCGCTGCTGCCTCCGCAAGCCACACCCACCAGGATGCATACGACGACAAACAAGCCCAGCACCCCGAGCCAGCGCTTGCGTGACGACGACACGCCGCCAAGCAGCACCGCTGCAAAGAGGCCACCGGTGGCCGCAAACAGCGGGCCGCGACGTTGCCATTTGAACGGCGACTGAAGTTCGGCCGACGTGCCAATGCTCAGAGCAGCGGTTTTAGTGTTGTGCGTGGTGCCGGTGCTCATGTCGAGGCTGGTGGGATTTAGCGAGCACGTGATCTTGGCCGTCGAAGAACTCGGCGCGCAGGTCAGGGCTACGGTTCCGGTAAAGCCGTTCATGGCGGTCACGGTGATTGTTGAAGAGCCTGAGCCTCCCGGGGCGGCGATAGTCGAAGTGAGGCCATCGATGGCGAAGTCGGCGGCGGCCGGTGATGCCGCGACCCAGGCGTTGATCAGGTTAGAGACATCGAGCGAACCGAGGCCAGTCACCAGGTCGTAGCCGGTTCCGGCGGTGAAGCCGATGCTGGTGGTGCCAGTCGGACAGTTCGTGGTTCCCGCGGTGCATGGGACTTTGTTATTGCCGGTGGTGATGTCGTGAAACGCGTGGTTGGTGGAGTTGCTGGCCGCCAGCTTGTACAACATGGGGTTCACGTTTCCCAAGCCGTTCGAGGACGTGGCCTGATTGAGCAGCGCAACGATGCCGGCGAAGGTTGGAGCTCCGGCAGAGGTTCCGCCGACCGCGCCGAAATTGGAGTTGCTGTCTCTGAATCCGATGGCACAACTGGTGGCGGGGGGAGGGCCCGGGTCCGTGCGATTGATCTCGTCCTGGGAGCAGATCAGGTAGGGGTCGTGCCCGTTCGAACCATTCAGGGAGACATCAGGTACGTCGCGTTTGCCGTCAGACGGAACTCCAGTTCCGGTCTGCCACGAGGGTTTGCCAAAAATTGTGCTGGCCCCGCCGCCGGTGGCGGAGAAACCCTGGCCTCCCGCAACCGAAGCAGCCGTATCGTTCCACGTCATTTCGGGGATGTAGACGAGCGCAGAGGCGCCGCTGGTCGCGGTGGAGGAACCGCTCCAGTAGGGCAAATCCGCCGGCGATACTCCGCCGGGGCACGAAGGCGGACTTCCAGGGCATTGGGTACTATCGCCGGTAAACTCCGTTCCTCCCACTCCTGTAACCTCTGGGAGTGCTGCCGGGATATCAACCGCGAGGCCGTGCGTTGCAGAGGTCGCGTTTTGCGCTTCGCAATCTCCAGCGCCGAAATCTCCGGCGGGCCCGCTGATGGTTTGTCCTTGGGCGTTCGCCTGTTGCGCAAGCTGCTGCAAGCTCTGAGCGAAGGACGATCCGATGGCTGCTTCGCAGTTGCCGTAACTGATGCTGATGACTGGCGCTAAATTCGCGTTAATCGCATAAGTTAAGGCATCGAAAACACTCTTGGTTCTGCTATTTGCTCCGGAAAAACTGCAGGAGGTGCCGGTACCCAAACCGGCATACACATAGATTATCGTGACATTCGGGGCGACGCCCTGTGGCCATTCGACGTCGAGATCAGCCTCAGTCTCGTCGCCAGCGCAGTGCAGTGCGGTGCCGGTACCAGGCACGAGTACTTGCTGGAAATTGCCCGAGGTTCGCGCCGGCAAGCCGGCGTTGGTGCGAAAGGCGTCGATGTCGCTGGTGCTGATCAGGGTCTGACCGATGACGGCTATCGACTGGCCGGTGCCAGTGAACGCGCCCGGAATGTCATAGATGGTTGCGAAGTCGTCAGGAGTCAGGAAATGGTTCCCAGTAACACTGGAAGTGAGTCTTGGCGCAGCCCTAATCACCCTGGGTTTTGGCGCGAAATCGCTCAGACCTCGCACGCCGAGCACTTGCGCCGAAAACGCTGCAGGAAGCGAAACGTCCATGGAGTTGGCGAAGTGTTGCTCGCCGCGAATCGCGTAGTTATGTAATTCGGTCTTGAATGCGTATTCCACCTGCCCGACGGATCCGCTGAAGGAAATCTCAGTACGGTTGGGCGAGATCCCGTCCACTTGCAGCCCCTGGGACTGGAGCCAGGAACTGACCTTCGCCAGATCATTCGCGCTCATGCCGAAACGCGCCGCATAGGCCTGCGGGGTGATCCAGTGATGGTAGTTTGGGGAAGTTCGGTCCTGCTGGTCGCGAAGCAGTTGGTCGAGCTCCGCCTGCTGGGCAGCGGACAACCGAAACGTGATCGCTCCGCTCATAGGTTGCGCCGGGTCTTTGCGCCCGAGGTCGAACCGGGCCCGCGCCATGGGGTGTGCGGTGCCCCTTACGGCTGAGACCTGAGTGGCATCCACGGCGCCGTTAATTCGGTCGCGGGAAACGGAAGCGCTGGGACTGGAAACGCCAAGGCTGAAAATGGCCGCGAGGACAACGGCTAAGCGGGCGAACATTCGCATCGAGAGACTCCGAAATTAACGTAGTTGCGGACTTAGTGAGACAGGGCAGTTCTTGACTAGATTCAGACTACTCCCCGAAAGATGTATTCCCAAGCCCTATGGGCTGACAATCACGTAAAAAGATTTTGACAAAAGGTACCTCCAGCGAAGGAAGATTGTTGGCAGTTTAAGGTGTGCCCTACAATAAATTCGCTTTCCGATTCGGACGCTACCCTATGAAACTCTCGGTCGTGATGCCGGTGTATAACGAGCGCGCTACGCTGCGCCAGGTGGTGGAGCGGGTGCTCGCGGTTCCGCTGGAGATCGAACTCTTGTGCGTGGACGACGGATCGAAGGACGGCTCGCGCGAGATCCTGGCCGACTTGCAGGCGCGGTACCCGCAAATGAGGGTGTTCCTGCAGCCGCAGAATATGGGGAAAGGGGCAGCATTGCGCCGCGGGATCCAGGAGGCCACCGGCGACTTCGTGATCATTCAGGATGCCGACCTGGAGTATGACCCCGGCGAATACCCGGTGCTGCTGGGGCCGCTGCTGGAAGGCAAAGCGGACGTGGTTTATGGTTCGCGGTTTCTGGGCGGCTTGCCGCACCGCGTACTCTATTTCTGGCATTCGGTGGGAAACTGGCTTCTCACCCTGCTGTCGAATTGCCTCACCAACATTAACCTCTCGGATATGGAGACCTGTTACAAGGTGTTTCGCCGCGAGATCATTCAGTCGATCCGGATCGAGGAAGACCGCTTCGGCTTCGAGCCGGAGATTACGGTAAAAGTCGCTAAACGGCGCTTGCGGATTTACGAAGTTGGCATCAGCTACTGGGGCCGCACCTACGAAGAAGGCAAAAAGATTGGCTGGAAAGACGGCGTGCGTGCTCTGTGGTGCCTGGTGAAGTATTCGATCAAAGAGCCAGTTGCGGCCCCGCCCCCCATTTCAGAAATTGAGCACACGCGGGATGCGGCCTAGATTTCTTCAAAAGACGTAGCAAGCTACGTCTCTACGACAGCTTCTACGCTGTCAGCTTGTTCGTGCGCGTGATAACTCGACCGCACCAGCGGGCCTGACTCGACGTGGCGGAAGCCGAGACGGAGCGCCTCAACTTTCAGATAGTCGAATTCTTCCGGCGTGTAGAAGCGCGCGATCGGAAGGTGGTCGAGCGAAGGGCGCAGGTATTGTCCCACGGTAAGGATGTCAACTTTCTGCTCGGCCAGATCGCGGAATACATCCACCAGTTCCGTCATGGTTTCGCCCAGCCCAACCATGACGCCGGATTTCGTGAACATGCCGGGCGAAAACTCCTTGGCATTTCCCAGCAGGCGCACGGTCCGCTCGTAACGCGCTCCGGAACGCACTGCGCGATAAAGCCGCGGCACGGATTCCGTGTTGTGGTTCAGGACGTTGGGCTTGGCATCGAGAACGATGCGCAAAGCTTCGTCCAGACCCTGGAAATCCGGGATAAGAACTTCGATGCGGCAGTCGGGCGCAACCTGGCGAACTTCTTTGATGGTCTGGGCAAAAATGCGTGCGCCGCCGAGGTTGTCGTCATCGCGATTTACGCTGGTGATGACGGCATGCTTCAGGCCGAGGGTGGCGACGGCTTCGGCCACGCGGCGCGGTTCGTCCCAGTCAATCGCTTGGGGGCGTCCCTTAGGCACCGCGCAGAAACCACAGCGGCGCGTGCAGATGTTGCCCAAGAGCATGAAGGTGGCGGTGCGATGGTTCCAGCACTCGCCGATGTTGGGGCATTGTGCCGACTCGCACACGGTGTGCAGGCCAAGTTCGCGGGCGAGCTTCTTGAGATTGTGATAATTCTCGCCGCCCGGCGCTTTCGCTCGCAGCCATGATGGCTTCGGCTGTCGGGCCGGGGGATGGACGTCAATCTGGATTAATTGTGACGCGCTGCCCATGCAGTTTTATTCTATCGCGTCCGCATGCGAATTGGATGAAGGGCTGCCCGGGGCTTAGACCTTGTTGTCGTGGGCTATGGGGCTCCGAAACTTGCCCAGCGCGGGATATCATAGAAGCTCAACGCGGGCACTCCGCGCGGGCAGTGCGATGAGTTTTTCCCTCCGAGGTGTCGCTTGGACGGCGTTTGCGGCCGCGGTGCTGTTGATCGCAGGCTGTAGCGTCTACCTTGTGCGTTCAACGAGCGAGTTTTCTGCCAGCAACTCGCTGGTGGCGCACACCCGCGAAGTGCAGACGGTTGTTGAAAACTTGGCCGGCGAGGTTTCCCAAGCCAGCAATTCTGCCGAGGCATACGTTCTTACAGGAGACCAGACTTTGCTCGCCGGTTTCGAATCCGCCGGCACGCAAGTACCGAAAGACCTGGAGACCCTTCGCAGCCTGACCTCTGACAACCGCGCGCGTGCGCCGCAACTGGATTCGCTGCAAAGGGACATTGCCGGGGAAATTGAATTATTGGCAGAGTTGATTAAGGCCCATAAAAATGGCGTTTCCAACGTTGACGGGGACGCGCGGATGGCGCACCAGACTGCCGATTTGCAGGCGCGAGTGGAAGAGCAGTTTCAGGAAATCCGCGACGATGAGGACAAACTGCTGAATACGCGGCAGGCAATCACCCGCTCCGACTACCGGCGCACGCTGCGTTGGATCGTGATTTCCTTCGGTGTTGCGCTGTTGTTGCTCCTGCTCCAGATGTTTCTGCTGAACTACTCTGACAACCAGACCCGCCGGACCGAAGACGCCGCGCGACAGAGCCGAGAGATTGTGAATGCGTTTTTCTCTTCATCGACGGTCGGTTTCGGCATTCTTGATGCGGACCTGCGCTACACGCGCGTGAACGACGTCCTGCCCCGAATGGCCGGGTTGACGCCGCAAGATCTGCTCGGTAAATCCGTGCTGGAAATATTCGGTCTTCGGGGGACCCGCACCGAGGCCGTGCTGCGAGGCGTCCTCAAAAGCGGAGTGCCTTTGCTGGATCGCGAGGTTTCAAGGGAGCTGCCGACTTTGCCGGGAGACGTCCGCCACTGGCTGGTCAATTATTTTCCCATCCCCGACCGCCTGGGTGAGTTCACCCAGTTGGGGGTGATCGCGGTGGACGTAACCGCACGCCGCAACGCCGAGGGCGCGCTGCGGAAACTCAGCGGGCGTCTGCTGAAGATTCAAGACCAGGAGCGGCGGCGCATCGCGCGAGAGCTACACGACAGTTTAGGGCAGTATCTGGCCGGATTGAAAATCGCGCTGCAGATGCTCGGGAATGCATCGTCTCAGGAAAAGAAGGAAGCGCTCACCGCGGAGTGTAACGAGATCCTTGACAAGTCAATCTCCGAAACCCGGACGCTCTCGCATTTGCTGCATCCGCCGCTGCTGGACGAAGCCGGGTTCGCATCCGCGGCGGGCTGGTTTGTCACGGGGTTCTCGCAGCGCAGCGGAATTCCAGTGTCGCTCTACTTGCCCGACGACCTGCCCCGGCTCTCTGACGCGGTGGAGATCGCGCTGTTCCGCGTGCTGCAAGAAAGCCTGACCAACGTTCACCGTCACGCGCAAGCGCGCTCTGCGGAAATCCATGTGGACCTTGATGCCGAAGAAGTGAGCATTGAGATTTCAGACCGCGGCCGCGGCCTGCCGGAACCGGTACTGGAGCAACTCCGCGAAGGCGGTACCAAGCTTGGGGTGGGGCTGGCGGGGATGCGGGAACGGATCCGCGAGTTGGGCGGGCGATTCGAAGTAGTTTCCGACGGGGCGGGGACGACGATTCGGGCCGCGGTGCCGCTCAGCATTCGGGAGGAGCCACGGCAGGTGGAAACCGAGGTAGCAAAGCAAGGTACACCCTTGAGCGAGATCCCCAAGCTATAGGAGTATCTTGCTGCTGGTCAGTTCACGTGGAGAACAACTAGCTTTCCAGGTAGGAATCCACCCACTCTTTGATTCGCTGGCGACGCTCATCGCGAGGATCGAAACGCACGCCAAACATTTTTTCAGCGGGCTTGATCCAGCTTACGGAACCTTTGACCCAGATTCGCGGCAGCGTTAACAGGGCGAAAGATACTTCGACAGGCTGTCCCGGAGAGACGGGTTCAGTGCTCTTGAGCGACATGCCTCCGCTGCTTAATTCGACGCTGCTGGAACTGATGTGATCTCTCCCGGCCGCAACCGAAACCTCGGTGATCACTGGAATACGGACGTAGCGCCGGAACTCGTGCAGCACCAGCATTTGCGTGGCTTTTACCAGCTTCAGAGCTGCTGGCCGTTCCAAAGGCTCCTGGAAAACGGCGTTAAGGCCGAACTTCGAGAACTTCATCGCCTCTTTGATAGTGCCACCCAGGCCGTAAATTATCATGCGGTTGTTCGAGCGCGAACTGCGCGCCGATTCCAGCACGGTTTCTGCCGTGCTGCCAACGCGCACGACGCAGGCTTCAAACTTCTCATTGGCCAGCCGGGGGGCGTGGTCTGAAGACATTGTGATCGCGTCGATACCAAACTGACGGAAACACTCCGACAGCAGGCTGCGGGAGTTTTCGTGGAGGTCAACCAGCGCGGCCCGCGCTGAAAATTTTCTCGAGGAGTTCAAGGCAATCAATGAGTTTCCCAAAGGCGTTCTCCGTAAGAATCGGCCTCTAGCAACTGGCTACAGGCTTCCGGGAAACCGCTGGAAGCGGGAAGCTGGCGGCTATAGGCGCCTGCGAAACCCCATTCTGGCGCGGGAAGCCGGGTATAGCAACTGCGCATTAGGACAATGCAGGGCACAAAGGTCTTATTACCGGACATGCCCAAAAAACCGGGTCGGAGGCGGAACAGGCACATGAACTAATGGTATGTGCGGCCGCATCGAAAGTAGTAATGAGGGGCGATTGCCGGTCGCGGCCCGCGTATTCCGGGGAACCCCGGCAAAACAGGCAAGACGCGCGCAGGCAACCCATGGGGAGGAGAGCGCGTCACACCAGCTTGTCATTAAAGACCCGGCTCTTCGAGGTGTCGCGCTGTTTAACTCTTGCTCTGCATTAATTCATAAAAACGTTGCTGTCGTCTTGGCCTTTCTGCTTTGCGCGTCTCTGAGCTACGCTGCGCAAGAACCGGTGCAGGAGGAAAGTGGTTGCTGGGGAATTGCCAGCCAACTGCCGCACACGGCCTTTTGGTTCGGACACGGCTTGCTCACAGTGCCTCGCAATGCAATTCGGCCTCGCAATCTGGCTTGGGAATTGCCGGTAGCCGCCGCTACGGGACTGCTGATCGGAACCGGCGCCGATACTCATATCAACAATCACATTCTTTCGCCCTCGTTTGTTCGCGACTCCGCGCGAGGTTCCAATGTTGGGCTGGGCATCGAACTGGGCGCGGCAGGCTTAATGTACCTGGGCGGTTGTGCGAAGCACCACTCTTACGCCGCCAACACCGGATTCAAGGCGCTTGAGGCGGCCGGCGCGGCGGACTTGCTGGCCGGGGTCATCAAAGTGAGCACCAATCGCCAGTATGCTTACCATACGACTCCGGAGGGCGAGTTCTGGGAAGGTGGCCGGTCGTTTCCCTCAGGACACGCCGCAACCAGCTTTGCGATTGCGAGCGTGATCGCGCATCGCTACCCGCACAATTACTGGATCAAGGTGGGAGTCTATAGCTTGGCCACGGGGGTTAGCCTGGCGCGGGTCACCGGCAAAAAGCATTTCGCCTCAGACATTCTGGTGGGCGGAACGCTGGGCTACGTGACCGGGACGTACTTGGCGTCGCACTGAGGCCCGGCGAGGTCGCTCACTTTTTGAATAACGGCGACGCGTCGGTAGGGGTGGCCTGGAAGGAAGCCACACCGTCGAAGTAGCGATTCGCTTTTGCCAACACCTTCTCTGCGACTTTCTGTCCTAATTCTCGTCCCGCAAGGTCGGACTGCGGAAAGCTGGTTCCGGCGTAACGACTGGACCTCCCTGCCGCATCGGCGACCTCGGTGAACGTCTCCAATTTCAACGAGAGCTCGCGAGCCGGTGTTACGCGCGGCTCCGCGGTCGAGCTTCCCCCTGAAAAAGTGACCGAATAGCCAAGCGAGTCAGTTCCTGTCCAGGACCTCAGGATCGAAGCGGCGGCTGCCGCGAAAGCGCTGGCTTCGGAAGCGTAGTCCGGAGAGGGTGGGCTGGGCAAAGTCGCTGGCTGATAAGGAACCCAATTTGAGCCGTCCATGTCCACCGTTCCTTTGCTCGGGCCTCCCCAGGCGCGAATCTTTCTTCCGTTGAACATCAGGGTGATGGCGGTGATGGGCCGAACGGAGTTGAATTCACGCTTGAGGTCCCAAGCGGCGATGCTGGCATCCAGAAGCGCATTATTCAAGGCGAAAAACATCTTCACGTCGTCGTCCATCGTATGGTGATCTCGCGCCGAGATCCATTGGGCGATCTCGTTCCACCGGGCGGGTGATGAGTGCGAATCGATGCCAGTCCAATATTCGGCGAGCATCTTTTGCTCGTCGGTAAGGCCTGCGCTAAGGCGTATCAATTCTTCAAGCTGTTCTCGATATACGGCAGGACCGTAGGCAGGCGGCGGAACCTCTTTTGCGATACTGCGAAACTCTTTACTGGAGGCGAGTGCAAAGGGCGTCACGTAACACCAGTGGGCTTCCGTGAACATTTGGGTCGTAAAGCTGCCGGTCGAGTTGACATAGATCAGCGGCTGCCAGTGGTTCATATCGACGGGATGCGTTGAAGGCAGGCGCGTAGGAAAGGGCGCAGGCATGTTGACGGGACGAAAGTGCGTCCAGTCGGAATAGGGACCCGGAGCTAGGTCGCCGAGTTGATTGGATTTGTCGTGATGCCGGAATTCGAGCACAGCCGCGCACGCAACGTGTCCTATGCCGGCAGGCGTTTCGATGTCGGTGGAATTGTCATTGGGATCGTAGCCAAGCTCCTTCATGAGCGGCTTGTAAACGGATTCGGTGTCTGCGGGAAGCACGTCAACCAGAGCCCGATACGCGGCATAGCTGACGGCTTTCTCTTTGTTAGCCAGCGTTCGTTCGGGTACTGGACGGCGTAGTGCCCCTGCAAGTTGTGTGCCGACCGCTTTCCCGTCATAGGCAGCCCAGGCGTCGTACATGCAGGTGTGTACGATGGCCAGGGCGCGCGAAATGATCGGCGCGTCCAAGTGAGAATCGCGGGCGGCTTCGAGCGTGGCATATCCCCAGCGGAGAGCAGGGTTGGCTTGCGGTTGTTGGGTAGTGTGAGCGAAGGGATTAAGCAGCAGACCAGCAGCGCAACCCAGGACCAGAAAGCGATTCACGTTATTGTTGCCTGCTTGGAAGAAACCTGTTGAACCCGTCCATTAAGAATGGAATTGCCCGTCTGCCGCCCACCCTTTCGCAAAGTGCGCGAAGGAATAGGGCACCCACTTTGTTGGTAGTGCCAGCGAGACCAAAGGCCGGGCCACCCGCCGCTTCACCGGACTTGCAATCCAGCTAGCGGGAGTGGCTCATCCCAGCGGAATATGTTCCAAACCGGCTGCTCCTCATCGGGCACCGGGGCTGAGCTCCACAGAGAGAGGGTTCGACGATAACCTGCCGGTGTTAACGCCGAGTCCGGTAGGCAAGTAACTATCCAAATTCCTTTGCCTGAAGCAGTCACGAGCGAATCCAAGACATCTTCGACCATGGCGTTGTCTAGCTTGAGAGAAACTGCACGCTCGTTGGTGCTTGTTGCTAGACTTCCGCCGATTCCTATCGGTTTAGAACTTGAGGGCGCCGTCAATGCCCGCACGGTATTGCGGAGCTTCCGTTCGCCTATTCCTACAACCTCGTCGCGCAACTCGAATAACCCGACTTTTAACAAGAGAAAATTCTGGTCGGCTGGAACGCTCTTTGAGAACACATGAACTACATCGTTCTTGACCATGACCTGATAGTTGGGTTCCGATGCTGCCAGTCTTTTGAAAATGCCTTCTACCGTGGAATTCTGCAGCGAAAGTCTTATCGGCATTCTTGCGTTGGCATCGTTAATCCACTGAATGCCCACCGGGATTTGAAATTGATCCGAGACCTGCACAAGGGCAGCGATGAAGTTGTCCGCGGTGATCTCGTAATTAGGCACTGCCTGATGGAGCTTTGAGTCGAGCGCTCCGTGCTGCGCCGAAGCAAATGTGGACAGGCAAATTAAACATATTTGAAGTCCCACTTTCAGCATGTGAATTATCCTCCCGAAGCCCAGATCACTGTACCGTTACGTGGTTACAGTAATAACCAACTTGTTTCACGATTGCCGCTGACCCAACGTGCCAAGTTTGGTTTGCATTTGTTGGTCCGCCAGTGACGCACATGTTGTTCGACTTGCACACTGGAGCACAAGCACCTAGTGAGGCTTCACGAAACTGCCCGTTGGCATCTGTCGCTACACCACATGACCCAGTGTTCGCCGGCGTGCATGTTGTGTTGTAGCTCTGCAGGTTCAGGTTGTTGGGCGACGAGGTACTAATTGAATCCCAAACATTCAGTCCGGCTTGCAGAATCGGACTTCCGTTTTGATCATTGACCTGGTACGTGAATGACCGCGTGCATCCACAACCGGTACCACCTGCACAGCTAGCCTCGGTTGTAGTTGAGTCGGTCCCGGCAACGATAGACAGGCTCGTTGGCACCTGCACTGTCCCCGACGAGCCTCCGCTGGAGCTCCCTCCCGCCGGACATGGACTAGTGCCATAGACGCATATCTGCGCGGCGTAACCCGGCACAAATCCGCTGTAATACGCTGACATCGTGGCGGAGCCTGGGCTGACACCGTGTACCAAACCGGTTTGCACGGTCGCGACGCTGGTATGATCGCTCATCCAGTTGGTTCCGTTCATGCTGGTGTAGTCGTATTGCGCTCCGGTGTTCCATGTCAGTGTCCAATGCAGCTGATTTGAGCCACTCACGGGAACCCCAAACGGGCTCGCCTGCACGGTCGATTGCCTCTCCCCATCGCATTCATAGCATTGGGGAGGCGAGCAGGTTGCTTTTTGAACGTTGTACACGCCATCGTCCACGGCGACCAGGATCGCCTGGTTGTCAGCCTGGCTGCCCACAATCTTCATGCTGCCGTCGTGCACGCTGGCAGGAATCACGTTCCCTTGGGAGTCCGGCACCTGGCTGGCAATGATTTCCGACACGTTGAAACCCTGCGAAGCTTTCGGGGCAAGATGGACCGGAAAATCGTAATGCCCGCCTGAGAACGAGAGCCAGAGAGGCATATTCCCGAAGCTCCCCCCTCGTGCTTGTCTCCCCGCCCTACTGCCGTGAAGCGATCACTTACTTGCAGTGAAGCGTAACTACGCAAGCAAGTTGCTATGTCAAACACAAAATTCTCAAATAAGTTTGTGTTCTACAGAACGTGCGCTACTCGTTCCACCGCTTAAACAGCAGCGCTCCATTGGTTCCACCGAAGCCGAACGAGTTCGACATGGCGTATTCGACTGGAGCCTTGCGGGCGTGGTTAGGGATGAAGTCCATGTCGCCGGTGCTTTCGTCTTGATTGTCCAGGTTGATGGTGGGGGGCAGAATTTGGTCGCGCAGCGCGAGAACGGTTACGCCCGCTTCAAGCCCACCGGCACCGCCGAGCAGGTGCCCGGTCATGGATTTAGTCGAACTGACGGCGATCTTGCGATCACCGAAGAAGTTTCTGATCGCATGGGCTTCGAGCGTGTCGCCGATCGGCGTCGAAGTGCCATGTGCGTTCACGTAGCCGATGTCTGCGGCATTGATCTTGGCGTCGCGAGCGGCGTTGCGCATTACGCGGAAGCCGCCTTCGTGCTCGGGCGCGGGCTGGGTCATGTGGTAGGCGTCGCCGCTCATGCCGTAGCCAACGATTTCCGCGATCGGCTTAGCGCCGCGAGCGCGGGCGTGTTCGAGTTCTTCGAGAATTAGAATTCCAGCGCCTTCGCCGATCACGAATCCATCGCGGTCGCGGTCCCAGGGGCGGCTGGCATGTTCGGGATCGTCGTTGCGCAAGGACAATGCGCGCATGGCGGCGAATCCGCCGACGCCCATTGGCGTGATCGCAGCTTCGCTTCCGCCGGCGATCATCACGTCAGCATCGCGGTGCTGAATGATGCGGAAAGAATCGCCAATGGAATGGGCGCTGGTGGTGCAGGCGGTGGCTGTGGCTTCGTTGGGACCCTTGGCGCCGAAGCGCATGGAAACATGCCCGGCGGCGAGGTTCACGATGGCCGCAGGAATGAAAAACGGTGAAATTTTGCGCGGGCCGCCTTCCATCAGGTTGGTGTGCTCGCGTTCGATTACATCGAACCCGCCGATGCCAGAGCCGATGTGCACGCCGACCATTTCCTCGTTCTGGGGCGTGACCTTCAGGCCTGACATGCGGACGGCTTCATCCGCCGCCGCGATGGCGAAGTGGATGAAGCGGCCCATCTTCTTTACTTCTTTTTTTTCGATGTACTGCAGAGGGTCAAAGTTCTTGACCTCGGCCGCGATCTGGCAGGCATGCCTCGCCGTGTCGAAGTGCGTGATCTTTTGAACGCCACTCTTGCCCGCCAGCAGGTTCCGCCAAACTTCCTCGGTGGTGTGGCCGAGCGCGCAAAGCAGGCCGATACCGGTGACGACAACTCGACGCACCTTTATTTACCGCCCTTGGCGTTCTTGCCGATGTAATCGATCGCATCCTGAACGGTGCGGATCTTTTCCGCGTCTTCGTCGGGGATCTCGATCTCAAAGGCTTCCTCGAACGCCATCACCAGTTCCACGGTGTCGAGCGAGTCGGCGCCAAGGTCGTCCACGAAGGAAGCGCTTGGAGTCACTTCGCCTTCGTCCACACCTAGTTGTTCGACAATAATTTGCTTCACTTTTTCGTCAACAGCTGCCATGTTTTCCTCGCTCAGAGTTTAGATAGGGTCTGCTGGGGCAAAGGGAAATCCTAACTGCTCGTGGGAGTTGCGGTCAAACGAGGGGCGGACGCGGTTCCGGGCTAACGATATAATTCAGCACCGATGGCGCTTGCCTCTGGCACGAAGTTTGGCCCGTATGAAGTGCAGTCCCTGCTCGGTGCGGGCGGTATGGGGGAAGTGTATCGCGCGCGCGATACGCGCTTGGGGCGCGACGTAGCTTTGAAGATCCTGCCTGAGTCTTTCGCCCGCGAAGGCGACCGCCTGCATCGTTTCGAACAGGAAGCGCGTGCGGTTGCCGCACTGAACCATCCCAATATTCTTGCGATCTTCGACACCGGCCAGAGCGAGGGCTCGCCGTTTCTGGTCTCAGAGCTCTTGGAAGGTGAGACGCTGAGGCCGGTGCTTGATCGCGGAGCCGTGTCGTCGCGGAAAGCAATCGATTTCGGCGTACAGATCGCGCAAGGCCTGGCCGCCGCGCACGAAAAGGGAATCGTGCATCGTGATCTGAAGCCGGAGAACATCTTCGTCACCAAAGACGCGCGTATTAAGATCCTCGATTTTGGTCTCGCCAAGCTGGCGCAGCAGGCGGGCTCGAGGGCTGACGATGGCGTTACCCTGACCAGCTCGCACACCGCCATGGGTGTGGTGATGGGAACGGCCAGCTATATGGCGCCGGAGCAGGTGCGCGGCGAGCCTGCGGATCCGAGAACTGACATTTTTGCTTTCGGCGCTGTGCTCTACGAAATGCTTTCCGGCCAGCGCGCGTTTCGGCGCGATACCACTGCGGAGACCATGACGGCGGTCCTTAAAGAAGATCCGACGGAGTTGACGAACGCTGGGCCCGCCATCTCGCCAACTCTCGATCGCATTGTGCGCCGCTGTATCGAAAAAGATCCCGAGCAGCGCTTTCAGTCGGCCAAAGATTTATCTTTTGCGCTGAGCGCGCTTTCGGGCAGCGATTCCAGCGCTGCTGCGCGGATTGCGAAAGGTCCTCGTAAATCGCCAGCCCTACTCTGGGTGGCAGGGGTCGCGGCGTTACTGATTGTTGCCGCGGTGACCTGGTTTTTCGGGCGCCGTGCCGCACCAGAACGTCCGATGCAGTTCGCCATCCCGGTGCCGGGGGAGGTCAGCCACCTGGCTTTGTCCCCGGATGGGAGCATGTTAGCGTTTATCTCGCCTGACGAAAATTCAGGAATCCCCGTGCTGTACGTTCAGGCTGTCGGCTCATCCGATGCGCGCGCTCTGGATGGCACCGGAGGCGCGAGTTATCCGTTCTGGTCGCCAGACGGCACGCAAGTGGCGTTTTTCGCGAACGGCAAACTGCAAAAGATGGCGATCGCCGGGGGCACGCCGCAAATGCTTGCCAAAGTGTGGTCAGGGCGCGGGGGAAGCTGGAGCCGGAAGAACGTCATTATTTATGAGCCGGACACGGGGAGCCCGATCTGGCGAATCAATGCCGACGGCTCAGGCGCCGCGCCGGTCACCGACCGCACGTTCGCCAGTTCCGAGCAATCGAATCGCTGGCCCGTTTTCCTGCCGGATGGAGATCATTTCTTGTACTGGGCGGGGAGCTTCAGCGGCGCCAAAGCTGACCAGCAAAGCGGCATCTTCCTGGGCTCGCTGGACGGGAAGGAAAAGAAAATGATCGTCCCGGCGCATTCCAGTCTTGCCATTGATTCCAGGCATCTGTTTTACGCTGACGACGAAGGCCATCTTCTCTCAATTGGGTTCGACCCGACGAAGGGCACGACCACGGGCAATCCAAGTGTGATCGCCAACGTGGTGGCGGTGCAACCTTCCACTTACTGGACGTCATTGACGGCGTCTGAAGACGGCACTTTGATTTACAGCGCAACTGCAGGCGCCGCCTCGTCAGTACTGACTTGGATGGACCGCAGCGGGAAGCAACAAGGCCAGATTGGTGCAGCGGCGGTTCAATGCAACCCTACGTTGTCGCCGGACGGCAGCCGGGTGGCGGTGGATGTCAGCGATCAGAAGGCCAACAATGTCGATCTCTGGCTGGAGAGCACGACCGGCGCGGGCAATTCGCGGTTTACTTTTGATCCAGGTGAGGAAGTTGCGGGCGTCTGGTCGCGCGACGGCAACAGCGTGGCCTATCGCTCGGCCGGAGGTTCCACGGGGCATGGCGCCCTGCTGACGAAGCGGGCCGACGGACTTGAGCACGAACAGGAAGTTTTCCGGGTTACGGGGGCCGCCGATGTTATTCCGAACTCGTGGTCGCCCGATGGCCAGCAGATTCTCGCCACGCTTCAGTCGGGGACCGGTTATCGCCTGGCTCTGATCGAGCGCTCGGGGGGGAAGGAGGTTACTTTCCAGACGGGCGCCGGCAGCCAGGTGAATGGAATGATTTCTCCCGACGGGAAGTGGGTCGCTTACGCCTCAGACGAATCGGGCAGCTGGGAAATCTACGTGACGACTTTCCCCGGCGCTGCCGGGAAATGGCAGGTTTCGCGTGGTGGCGGCACTGAGCCGCGCTGGCGCGGTGACACTCGAGAGATTTTTTATCTGGGACCCGGCGGGATGCTCACGGCGGTGCCGGTGAGCACGATCGGATCTTTTGCCACTGGCACTCCGCAAAGGCTATTCCAGTTCCATGGGCGCGCCGTAATTTCCTCGACGGATGTTTTTAGTTACGACGTCACCAAAGACGGCAAGCGTTTTCTGGTGAATCGTTACGTCAGGCCGGAGCGCATTGTGCCGCTGACGGTTGTACTGAACGCTGCGGCAGGAAAATAGCGTCGCTGAGTTACGACACGCGTGATCCGCCCGCGATCATTTCCCGATCAAACGGCGTCCGGCAATCTCGAAATTTCCCTGCAGGACTTTGGAGATGGCCTCGCTGTAGGCGATGTGCTCCTGCTCCAGGATTCGCGCCGCGAGCGTGTGCTCGTCGTCGGAATCGTGGACCGGAACCGCTCTCTGGACGACGATGGCCCCATGGTCCAATTCTTCATCGACGAAGTGCACGGTGCATCCGGCGATTTTTACCCCGTATGCGAAGGCCTGCTGGTGGGCTTCGAGTCCAGGGAAAGCGGGAAGCAGCGACGGGTGAATATTCAAAATGAGGTTCGGGAACTGCTTCACGAACCATGGCGATAGCAGGCGCATGTATCCGGCCAGGCAAACGAGATCGACTTGGTGTTGCTGCAGAGCGGCGACCACTTCGCGGTCGTGGTCCTCGCGCGACTTGCCCTTGGACGGAATCGTCAGGGTTGCGAGCCCAAGGCGTTTGGCGGTGTCGAGGCCAGCGGCGTCGGCGCGGTTCGAAATGACGATTGCAATACCCGCGCCAGAGATCGTGCCGGAAGCCACATTCTTGGCGATGGCTTCGAAGTTCGATCCGCGACCGGAGAGCAGGATTCCAAGGTTCGTCATGTGCGTTCAGCTATTGTGCTCGCGGCGATTGGTGCCCGCCAGCCAGCGCAAAACCATGTTGACCAGGCTCAACACAATGGCTCCCCAGAATGCCGCCCTGAAACTATCCACGTGGAAGGACGGCGAAAGAATCACCGAGGCCAGTTCGAGCATGAGCGCATTAATGACCAGCCAGAAGAGTCCCAGCGTCAGCACGGTGAGCGGCAGGGTGACGATTTTCAGGAACGCGCCCAGAGTGGCGTTTACCAGGCCAATGATCAGCGCGGCGATCAGCGCGGCCGCCGCGCCCCGGACGTGAAAGCCGGGCACGAACTGCGCCACCACCCACACTGCCAGCGCGCTCAAGAACCAGTTGATCAAGTGCCGCACGGGTCAGATCCTCCGGAACTGAGAATTATAGTCTGCTCGTCTGCTCTTCTGAGGCTCGGCTGACCTGCGCTTCGCAAGCATTGCATCAACAATATTCGAGCTCGAACGTAGTAAACTTTCTCGGTCATGCCGCAACTGACCTACCTCGAAGCCATCCGCCAGGGAATTTGGGAAGAGATGGAGCGCGATCCGTCCGTGTTCTGCATCGGCGAAGATATTGGCATTTACGGTGGCGCGTTCAAGGTGACCGACGGATTTATTGACCGCTTCGGCGCGGAGCGAGTGATTGACACGCCGATCGCCGAGTCGGCCATTGTTGGCGCCGCGTTCGGAGCGTCACTCACCGGCCTGCGTCCGGTGGCCGAGTTTCAGTTCATGGACTTCATCCCTTGCGCGATGAACCAGATCAGCAATATGGTCGCCAAGACCCACTACCTTTGGGGAGCGCCCGCGCCGCTGGTCCTGCGGGGACCGAGCGGTGGAGGGGTTCATGGCGGGCCGTTCCACTCGCAGAACCCTGAGATGTGGTTCGTCCACAACCCCGGACTGAAGGTTGTGTGTCCGGCGACTGCCTACGACGCGAAGGGGCTGATCAAATCTGCCATCCGCGACAACAACCCGGTGATTTTCTTCGAGCATAAATACCTGTACCGCCGCATCAAAGAGGACGTGCCCGCGGAGGATTACCTGGTTCCGCTGGGCAAGGCGCGCGTTGCCCGCGAAGGCAGCGACATTAGCGTGATCACTTACGCGGCCATGGTGCATACTGCACTCGAAGCTGCGGAAATTCTGGCGAAGGAAGGCATCGACTTGGAGATTATTGACCTGCGCACGCTCGCGCCGCTTGACCGGGAAGCCGTGCTGCAGACCGTTCGCAAGACGAATAAAGCCATCGTCCTGCATGAGGACGCACTCACCGGAGGCATTGGCGGAGAAATTACCGCGATCATCACCGAAGCAGCTTTCGACGCTCTGGATGCGCCCATTGTGCGGATTGCAGCACTCGATACTCCGGTTCCGTTCTCGCCGCCGCAAGAGGAACATTTCTTGCCGCAGGTGAAGGATATAGTCGAGAAGGCGCGCTGGCTGAAAGCTTATTAGTGGCCGTGAGTATTTCGAAAGAGGATTCGGCTATGGCTGGCGCGAGTTTCCATTGCAGGTTCGTTTTTTTGGCATCCGAGAGCCTTACTTTTGGAAGTAATCTGAAGGAGTTGCTGGATGAAATTCTTCATCGCAGGAGTGCTGGTCGCCTTAGTTGTTGCGGTCGCCGTGGGTCTAGGCATTGCTGAGTTGGGCTTTATGCCAACCAACGCTGATGCAACGCCGCCGGCAATGGAACAGCATATTGCGATGAGCGCGCTCGATGCGTCCATGGAGCGACACGCGCCGCACGTGGCGAGCCCGGTGCCGGCGACCGAGGACAACTTGATCGAGGGTGCCAAGATCTACACCATGAACTGCGCGGTGTGCCACGGAAGCATGGATTACAAACCGAGCGCACTTGAGCACTCGATGTATCCGCCGCCGCCGCAGCTTTTGCTCGACCCGCCTGACGACCCTGAGTGGCACATTTATTTTGCGGTGCGCACGGGAGTGAGATATTCGGGCATGCCGGCTTGGAACAAAGCTTTGACGGATCAGCAAATGTGGAAGGTCACCGGCTTCCTAGCGCGCCTGGATAAGCTGCCGCCCGCAGTCCAGGATTATTGGAAGAAAGCCTACGGCGTCTCTCCGCAAAGCCGCCAGGGCGAAGAGCATGGCGGGCACGAGCATCACGAGTAAGAACTCAAAGAACTTTAACCGCAAAGCACCCAGATAAGTTTCGCAAAGGCCGCGAAGAATCTTCGACGGAACTTCTGTGCAAGCTCTGCTGTGCGAACTCTGCGCCGCCTTGGCGAACTTTGCGGTTAGAAAGTTTCTCTCTTTGCCAGGCGTAACCAGGCCTTAGCCTACCTTCGTTATAATTACAGGTTGCGTTCGGCGGGGTGGTTTGCGCCGGGCGGAAGGGAATCTATGGCTACCGACATCGTTATGCCCCAGATGGGCGAGTCCATCGTTGAAGGCACCATCACCAAATGGCTGAAGAAGCCAGGCGACAAGATTCAGCGCGACGAGCCGCTGTTTGAGATTTCAACCGACAAGGTAGATGCTGAAATTCCCGCTCCTGCGTCAGGCGTGCTCCAGGAAATCAAAGTAGCCGAGGGCACCACAGTCCAGGTGAACACGGTGGTGGGGACGATCGCGACAGAGGGGGAAGCACCCGCTGCGAAGGCCGTGCCGTCTGCGGAGAAGAAGGCTGCTGCGTCTGCGCCGAAGGCCCAAGCCCCGGCGGCGGAGTCGGTGGATTCCGCCCCGCCTGCTGCTTCGGCGGCGAAGCGTGACATCGAAGACCACGCGCGCTCGTCACCGCTGGTGCGCAAGATTGCGCGCGAGCACAGTGTCGATCTGGCTGAGGTAACTGGCAGCGGCCTCGGCGGACGAATCACCAAGGAAGACATTCTGGCGTTCGTGGAAAATCAAGAGGCGGGAGCCTCGGCGAGCCCAGGCAAGGCCTCGGCCCAGCAGGGCGGTGGCGCCCGGCCCTCCACGACCACCGTTGCTCCGGCTCCGCGTCTAGCGCCTGCCACAATCCCCGGCGACCTGGTCGCCATGACGAACATGCGGAAAATCATCGCGCAGCGGATGATCGAGTCGCGGCGGACGAGCGCGCACGTCCACTGCATGTTCGAAGTGGACATCACTCGTATCGTCAACCTGCGCAACAAGCTGAAATCGGGATTCGAGCAGCGCAATGGCGCGCGCCTCACGTTCATGCCGTTCTTCGTGCGGGCGGCGATCATCGCATTGCAGCAGTACCCGATCGTGAACGCATCGCTCGAAGCCGAAGGCGTTCGCTATCATCGGCACGTGAATGTTGGGATCGCGGTGGCGCTGGATTGGGGATTGATCGTTCCCGTGCTCAAGAACGCGGACGAGCTGAACTTCCTGGGCCTGCAGCGCGGCATCACTGATCTCGGCGAACGCGCGCGCGGCAAAAAGTTGAAGCCGGAGGAAGTGGAAGGCTCGACGTTTACCATCACTAACCCTGGCCAGTTTGGCGCGGTGTTTGGCTTGCCGATCATCAATCAGCCGAACTCGGCGATTTTGGGCGTTGGCGGCATCACCAAGATGCCGCTGGTCGTTACCGACGCCGATGGCGCGGATTCCATTGCCATTCGCTCGGTTGTGCACCTGACCCTCGGCTATGACCATCGCCTGATCGACGGCGCCGTCGCCGACCAGTTCATGGCGTTTTTGAAGAAGACGCTCGAGGGCTGGGCAGAGGATGTGGGGTAGGCAGAGAGAGAGTTCATGGCTTTGAAACGTTCATGACGGATATCGTTCCGCCCTGCTGAATGTCTTTCAGTCGTTTTAGCATTTCATCCTGCAGCTGTACATCGGAATCGATCTCGGCAAAGTATTTTTCGGCCCCAGAGCGCATGTCCGAGAAGAATGTCTCGTCGCTCAAAGTGGTGTCTCCAATCAGGCTGGGCTCAAGATGAGAGGCAGGCGAGGAGTGCACCAGGGAGAAATAATTACCTCCGATGACCGATTGTACGGTCTTTAGCCGCTGACGTACCTCGGGGCTGAGTCGCACAGAACGTTACAGCGCAAATGGCGGAAGGGCAGCCATTCATGGCCGCGTCCGCTTCGCTGAGGGACGCCCTCTAGGGCCTCCAGGCACTAGGGCTAAAGCCCGGGGAAACTTTCCTCGGTACGCGGCTCTAAAGAGCCGCTCTTCCACGGAGTCATGCGGCACGAAGTTCCCACCCTTCCAAAACTAGGCAAGGATGGGGTGCCGATGTTGTCTTGGAAACCACCCGACGCACGCCTTCAGCGATAGGCTTCGCTCCGTTTGCGAACGGAATGGATGTGAAGGGATTCATCCGATTCTTCAGTGAAGCGGACGCGGTAGTCGCCGACGCGTAGTCGTAACTCGCTGGAATCTCCGCGGAGCTTCTTTATGTCGCCTTCGCCGATTTCTGCGAAGCGGTGGAGGGCAGCGAAGATGCGCATTGCAATGTCTCGACTCAGGCCGCGAATATCGGCGCGGGCACGCTCGGACCAAACGATCCTTCTCACGTTTGGTTCTTCCGCACCTTCACGTCATCGACAGTGAGGCCAAATTCGGCCAGCACTTCTTCATGAGGGATGCCATCGTACCCATGCGCCGCGAACCAGGTTTTGGATTGGGCCACGGCTTGGTTCTCGGACGGGTCGTCCGGTTCATCCTCGGCAGGAGCAACGCCAATCGCGCGGGAAACGGGGTCAAGCATAGTTTCGAGCAGGCTAACCACGGCGGAAACCTGGCGGGGCGCCAAGCGTTCAATCAGCTCATGGGCCTGCTCTTTAGGATCGGCCATTGGGGTCTCCTCTTGCCTATTTTCACACAATCCTAAGGCAAACGGCACGAACTTCGCGCGATACAATCAACAGTGGTAGACCACAGGGGAAAGCTTCTGGAGGCATGGAATGAGTTTTTCGTCCACGGCGGATGAGCGGGTTCTGGACGTGCAGTAGTAGAACCAGTGCACCAAAGTCAAAAGCGTCGTACAGGGCCTGCTCTGAGCGAAGCCGAATGTCCGGGCACGCAAGCATTTCACCATCCGATTCGCAATAGCGACAGCCCCTGCCGGGGCAATTCGAATTGCAAGTGCGCCGTGCCGTGCGCGATTCCGATTCGCTTTGGCGAATCTAGAAGCTGTAACTGCCCGGCGGCTTCCAATTGCTTGTACTGATCGACGGTCGGTGGTTGCGGAGAACCCATCGCCTTCCACGCGAAGAATGCATTGCTGTGGCTCGCGTCTATGCGGAAGTGCTCCAGCAACGCATGCTTCGCGCGCGGCGACAATCCACTGATCGTGAGGTCAATCGACGCGGGCGCTGCGGCAAGGTCATCGTCGTGGTAATTCCATACCAGGATCTGAATGCCGTGGGCGCTGCGGGTTGCGATGGCGCGAATGTCCGGCTGCGCGCGCACGCCGTCGTTCACAACTTGCGCCGTGTCGAGCGCGGCGGAGCTTGACGCGTCAATGCGTTCACTTCCCAGCATTCCGAACATGCGAAATGTGTTCAAAACCGGCTTGTCGAGTCCGCCGCTAGCCAGCTCGCGAAATCCGGCGAAGAGCGGTTGATCTTCAAACTCAAACGCCCAGGTGACGATTCCTTCAACGTTCACGTGTTCGCGCTCGGCCAACGCCAGCGTGTGACTGAAAGCCTCTGCCGTGTAGGCGGCGTAGAGCGGGCCGTTGCGATATCCATTCTGCGGATTCTTCGCAGCCGAGCAGGCGGCGCAACCCTCGGGGTCCCACTCACCAAGAATTATGGGTGTGTTGCGCCATTTCGAAGACGCCGCCACCAGCTTAAATCCGCGCTCAATCACTTTTAACTGCGCGGCGATTCCCATCTGCACGTGATTGCCCCGCCAGGTGGGCGATCCCTTGGGATGAAAGCTGATGAACGCCAGCGGCGCTCCCGGCTTGTCGGTGGCGAAATTGCTGCCGGAGTCGCAGTGCTGAAGAAATGCGTCGAGGAACTTCGCGGCACGCTCGCTGGGACCAGTTGCATCCGGGCCGCCGATCTTTGCCCCGGGGATCGCGCGCAGCAGAGCGTCAGCGGAATAGTCGTAGAGTTTGAAAAATTCCTCTGGCGTGCCTCTCCAGTAATCAATGTCGGGTTCGTTCCAAACTTCCCAAAGCCACGTGTTCACGTCGGCGTCGCCGTAGCGCTCGCGCAGATGCTTCGCGAAATGGGACACGAGATCGGCCCACTTTTTGTAGTCTTTCGGCGGATAAGCCCAGCCGGTCGAGATTGGCCCGTCCGGAAATGTGTGACGGTATGGTTCGGGATGAGTGGAAAGGGCCTCGGGCATGAATCCGAGTTCGACCAGCGGCCGGACTCGAGCTTGATGAAACGCATCGAAAATGCGGTCCACGATCTTCCAGTCGTAAACCGGGTTGCCGGCGGCGTCTTCGGTGTACACATTGGTCGATCCCCACTTCAAGGAAGAAGAGCCATCGCCAGACGTGAAGATGTTGTGAACGCGAATGTAGGCGGGCGTTGCGCTCATGCGCGAGATTTCGCCGAGCAGCTTTTGTCCATTGGGCGCGTAGGTGTAGTTGGGTTCGTCGTAGCCGAAGAAATTCCAGACAGGGTTGAAGGGGCCGGTGGCGTGATCGGCGCGGACGTGGATGGAGGTCTTTGAGGCGGGTTGGGAAGACAGCGTTAGTGCGCTAGCCAACAGGATCAATGGCCCGAGCCATTTGGAAGGGTGTTTCATCGGCATCGCTCCTGGGAGTCTGTGAATGTGCCGTCCGCTGAAGCGGACTGGATCTCTGCTGCGTGGCTTTCCCGGCACTTACGTGCCGGGCTATCTAGATTCCGCCGCTGCGCGGCTTGTGCAAGGTTGATCCAATAGGGTCGAGCAAATCTTGAGATTTTCAGCAATCTAAGTACCTCTGGGCTAAAGCCCCTTTTCATCCCGTTGGCTGCAATGCAGCGCTGAAGCGCTGCTCCACCCAAAAGCAAATTTTTCGGTTGCGAAAACGCGACCTAGCGCCTTACCTGCACCACGCCGCCGTCCTTGCCGACGAAGGCGATCTCAGCCATGCCGATGAACAGGCCATGTTCGACAACGCCGGGGATGTCGTGCAGTTCGCGTGAAAGCGCAGCGGGATCGGCGATTTCGCCGAAGTTGCAGTCGAGAATGTGGTGGCCTTCGTCGGTGACGTAAGGCTTGCCGGCAGCGCCAGAGCGCAGTGAAGCCGCGGCGCCCAGAGCAGCGATGCGGAGCTTGATCAGCGGTTCGGCGAAAGGGATGACTTCCACCGGAAGGGGAAACTTTCCCAGCCGCGGCACGAGTTTTGCCGACTCAGCCACCACGATAAAGCGTTTCGCAGCCGACGCGATAACTTTTTCCCGCAACTGAGCGCCGCCTCCGCCCTTGATCAAATTCAGTTGCGGATCAATTTCGTCCGCGCCGTCGATGTCAATGTCGATTACCGGGTGCTCTTCGAGCGTAGTGAGCGGGATGCCAAGATGCTCGGCTAGTTCCTTGGTCTTCTGGGATGTGGGGATGCCGACGATCTTCAATCCGTCGCGCACGCGCTCCGCAAGAAAGTGGATCGCGCAGGTTGCAGTCGAGCCCGAACCCAGGCCAACCACGCTGCCTGATTCGACCAACTGAACCGCGGCCCGCGCGGCGGACTGCTTCTCCGCGTCGCGAACGGTTTTTGTGTCTGCTTGGGCGGTCATGGATAGCTCTTGGCTCTCGGCTTTTAGCAATTAGCTTTAGCCAGAAATGCCACAGTACGGGGCAATTGCCAAGGCCAACCGCTAAAAGCTTTCTTCGTGCGAAGCGATATTGTATGTCACTCGCGCTCGAGCAGTGCGGCAAAAAAGCCATCGCAGGGGTGGAGGCCGGGGATGGTACGCAGGTAAGGGCCGCTTATCAGGGAGTCCATGTCCTCCCAAGCCAGAACACCATCGTCTCGCAGTGCCGTCAGCCGGTCGCGCAAGTTCGAAACGCGAAATCCGGGACCGGCAAGCAGCGCCTGCTCGATCACCAGTTCATTTTCTTCCGGTTCGAGCGAGCAGGTGGAATAGAGAAGCTGGCCTCCGGGCGAAAGGTGCTGCATGGACGACTTAAGAATTTCGAGCTGATAGGCCTGCAGCCGCGCAACGTCGTTCGGATTGAGGCGCCATTTGATTTCAGGATTGCGCGCCAGCGTTCCGGTGCCGGTGCAGGGCGCATCCAGCAGAATGCGGTCGAAGTGCGCGGCGAATGGGATCCGTCGCGCGTCGGCCGCGACGACATCAACATTCGGCAGCGACACAAGACGTTGCAGCAGCGCCGCGCGATGTGGATGCAGATCTAGCGCCAGCACACGGGCGTGAGGATTTTGCTCAGCAATGATTCGCGTCTTACCACCCGGCGCAGCGCAACAGTCAAGGATGCGCTGGCCGTGGCCCAGTAAGAGGGCGACCAGTTGTGAGCCTTCGTCCTGGATAGCGAGGCGGCGTTCGCGGAACGCTTTGCTGCGGGTGACGTCGCCTTGGACGACCACCCGGGCGCTGGAGAGAAGCCGGCCCGGTTCGAGTTCGATGCCTTCCTGCACGAGTTCTTCGGCCAGGGCGGCATCGGCGCGGATGGCCGTGCGTGGCGGTTGCTGGTCGTAGGTGCAGATTTTCCTGGCGGCGCCTGCTCCGTATAGTTGAGTCCACTTTGCGACCAGCCAATTGGGATGCGCCGCCAAAACACTGTCATCCTGAGCGACGGGAGGGAGGGAGTCGAATGGGGACCTGTTGTCCGATTGCCTTCTCGGTGTGCTTTCGGAAGGGTCCGATTTGTCGGTCTCACTAAACGCGGCATCGGCAGTACCGCTGGAGGGCTGCTGTGGTCCTGTCGAAAGCAGGTCCCTCGGCTGCGCTCGGGATGACAAGGCCTGGGTTTTATTTTTAGAGAACGCTCTCCCAGAATCGACGCCGGCTTTAGCGGATGCGGGATTGATCTTTCGGAGTACCGCATTCACCATCCCCGCCGCGGAACGCTTGCGCGCTTTCTTGACCAGTTCCACACTGTCGTTGATGGCAGCGTGAGCGGGAATGCGGTCGAGGAAGAGTAATTGATACGCTCCGATCCGCAACGCGGCAATCACTTCTGCATCGAGCTTGGCGATTGGCTGGGGGATGTGGGCTGCGATCTGCTCGTCCAGCACGCTCCGCCAGCGGAGCACACCCATAACGATCTCAGTGGCCAGCCCGTGGTCGGCCGGGGAAAGCGCGTTCAGGCGAGAGGAATGCAGTAGCTCGGAGGCGTAGGCGTTGGTGGTCTCAACGCGAAGCAGGATGTCGAAGGCTGCGGCGCGGGCGGGGGATACAGTCATTGCTAGCTATTCTAGGGGTAGAAATACGCTTCCATGCTTCGAATTGGCTTGCTGACTTACTCGAAGTTAGGGTTTGAGGAAAGGACTTTGGTCTTGCATTTACCTCCTCATCCGGGGTGGTTCTGGCTCGTTGCGATCGCACCGTATGCGGTTTGGCTGGGACTCTGGGTTGCCGCCCGGAACGGCAGAGTGCGCCTGAAACGGCTAAGGCCATGGCTGATCTTGGTGCTTGTTTTTTCGTTTCCTGCATATCTCGTGTACGACGTGTTACCGGGCCACAGAGCCGCGCATATGGTATTCGAGGCCACCTTTAATATTTCCTGGTTGATACTCTTGTGGACTCTAGGCTGGTACGAGTTCGAAACGCTCAACCCGCCGGACGCCAAGTGGTACACGCCTTGGAAAGGCGTCAGGTTCTCAATGCGCGACCGCGCGATCATCAGGGTCGCAGACGTCGAATCAGCTGCCGCCTGGTATATCTCCAAACTTGGGCTGCTAAGGTCAGCCGAAAGGCAGGCAGGCCGACCTGAGATGGGCGCGTTCCGATTCAAGGAGGATGGGAAGTCAATTGTGCTGGCTCCGCGTGAAGCGCTCACAAGCGACAAACGCCTTATTCTCTTCACGAAGAAGATCGACAAAATGAAAGATGTGCTGGTTGCCCGTGGGATCGAAGTGAAGTCGATCGAACGAGATCGTCAAGGCACGCAATATTTCGAATTCTATGATCCCGATGGTAATGAAATTGAGATTGTCCAGGCATGAATCAGGCGCCTGCTCTTTCCTGTATTTGTGGCCGATAGCCGTTAACAAAATCCTTAGCCGCTATTCGCTTCTTGCCTTCGGGCTGGACTTCAAGCAATTCCAGTACGGTCCCGTCTCCGCAGCCGACGAAAAGCTGTGAGGCGTTTGGGAACAGTTGGCCCTCGTCCAAGGGCGCTGCGGGCTGCTCCATAACCGGCCGAGCCGCGGTTACGCCCAGCATCTTGCCACGAAATTCTGTAAACGCTCCAGGCCAGGGCTGGAATGCGCGCAGGCGGTTGTAGATTTCCTGTGCGGTGCGGTGGAAGTCGATGCGGCCGTCTTCTTTGGTTAGAATCGGCGCGAGGGTGGCGGCCCCGTTCACCTGTGGTTGTGAAGTGATGGTTCCGGACTGCAGGCCGCGCAACGTTTCAATCATCAGGTCAGCGCCGATTGCCGCCAGCCGCGGTGCGAGAGTTTCAGACGTGTCGTTGTCGGCGATCGCCAGTTCCTGCTGCAGCAGAATGTTGCCAGTGTCCAGGCCCTCGTCGATGCGCATCGTAGTCACGCCGGTGACCGTTTCACCGCGGGCGATGGCCCACTGAATTGGCGCGGCCCCGCGATATTTCGGCAGCAGCGACGCATGCAGATTGATGTTGCCATGGCGCGGCAGGTCCAACATCCACTTCGGAATGATGCGCCCGTAGCCAACGACGATGATCGCGTCGGGCGCAATATCGACGAGGCGGGATTGCAGGTCTTCATTCGTTTTGATTTTTTCCGGCTGATAAATCGGCAAGTTGTGTTTCAACGCGCTCTGTTTGACGGGGGAGGCAACCAGTTCGAGGCCGCGTCCCTTGGGGCGGTCGGGTTGCGTGAGGACGAGCTTGATCGCGAAGCCCGATTCCGCGAGCTTCTCCAGCGTGGGGACGGCGAATTGCGGGGTGCCGCAGAAAACGAGATTCATCGGGTGATCGGGCTATTGCCATAAGCTTTGGCCGTCAGCTCTTAGCTTTTAGCTGGGCCGAAATGATTTAGCCAAGAGCTAAAGGCTAACACCTAGAAGCTGTTCCGATCATCTGTTTACTGCCACTCGCCGGCTTTCACCAGCTTGCGAATTTTGCGTTTGATCAAATCACGCTTCAGCGCGCTGATGTGGCTGATGTAGAGCTTGCCGTTCAGGTGATCGGTTTCGTGCAGGAAGGCGCGAGCCAGCAGGTCTTCACCGGTGGCCTCGTACCACTTGCCGTTTATGTCCTGAGCACGGACGGTGACCGTTTTCGGCCGGGTCACATCTTCGCGGAAGCCGGGCACGCTGAGGCAGCCTTCGCTCTGCCTTTGCTTGCCAGCAGTGTGAATAATCTCCGGATTCGCCAGCACCATTTTTGCCTTGGGCTCTTCTTTGAACGAGATGTCGATGACGGCCAGGCGTTTCGCGATGCCGATCTGTGGCGCGGCCAGGCCAACGCCCTTAGCTTCGTACATAGACTCAAACATGTCTTCCACGAGCTTCTTAAGCGCATCGCCAAATTCGGTGACCGGGGCGGCGGGCTTTTCCAGCACTGGGTTTCCAAACTTTACGATGGGATAGATCATGTAGTGGTCAGTGGCCAGTTGGCAAGTGATCAGAAGTTTTTCAACTGCTCCAGATATCCTTCGAAGTTGCGGCGGGTTTCGGTCATGGAATCGCCGCCGAATTTTTCGAGCGCACACTTTGCCAACGTGAGCGCGACCATCGCTTCGCCGACGACTCCAGCGGCCGGCACTACGCAAACATCGGAACGCTCGTAGGCAGCCTTCACCGGTTCGCGGGTGGCGAAGTCCACTGATTGTAACGGACGCCGCAAGGTGGAAATCGGCTTGAGGTATCCGCGAACGCGAATTTCTTCGCCGTTAGAGACGCCGCCTTCGATTCCGCCAGCATTATTTCGCGGACGCGAGAACTGCGTGTACGCATCCTTCGCTTCGTATCCGATTTCGTCGTGAACGCCGGAGCCGGGAGAGTACGCGGCTGTGACGCCGGAGCCGATTTCGACGGCTTTCACCGCCTGCATTGACATGATCGCCGCGGCCAGCTGGGCGTCGAGCCGCTCGTCCCATTGAATGTAGGTTCCCAGTCCCGCCGGAACGTTGTGCGCTACTACCTCAAACACGCCGCCAACGGAGTCTCCGGTGCGCAGAACTTTGTCCACTTCTTCCTTCATGCGTGGCTCGGCTTCCGGGTCGGCGCAGTTCAGCAGAATTTCGTCACGGCTGCAGCTTGCCTCGATTTCTTTCCAGGAGATTTCGCGCTGGACCTGAGCTGCACCAACCGCAATCACATGGCTTAGAACTTCCATTCCCAACTCGCGCAGAAACAATTTTGCCAGCGCTCCAATAGCGACACGGGAAGTGGTTTCGCGCGCGGAGGCCCGTTCGAGTACATATCGCGCTTCGGGAAAGTTGTACTTCAGGGCACCTGCGAGATCGGCGTGTCCGGGTCGGGGCGAAGCCACCCGCTTGTGCAGTTTGGGATCGCCAGCTTCGACCGGAAGCTGTTCTTGCCAGTTTTTCCAGTCATGGTTATTGATCAGCACGGCGATTGGCGAAGCTATGGTCTTCCCGTGACGAACGCCCGAAAGAATATTGGCTTTATCGCGCTCGATCTTCATGCGTCCGCCGCGGCCGAAACCCTGCTGGCGGCGCCAGAGTTCGTGATTCACAAAATCAAGCTGAACCTCAAGCCCGGCGGGCAAGCCGGAGAGAAAAGCGACGAGGGCCTCCCCGTGAGATTCCCCAGACGTGAAATATTTGAGCATTGTTCGAAATTGTAGCCGATTCGCCGCGAAGGGCGTGATGGCCGGCACAGGCGCGGGTGCAGTCGTGTAGCGATCGCTCCTTAAGTGGAAGACGGTTTTATATTTCGACTTGAATGCCGCCGGTCCATCGGGCAACCAAGTTATAAACGCCCGCGCCGATTAGCCCGTAAATAAATCCCATAGCCGCGCCGCTGGCAATGATGATAAGCAGGTGCAACGGGCTGAGATAAGAGGCCCAAGAAATATTTTCGGTTGGGGATGCTTGCGATGTGCGTTCTGCAATCCATCCAATTGGAATCGTCAGGAGGCCCACGACCGCCCCGATGATCCCAAAGTTTTTGCGACGGAGAGAATTCCGAAAGATTTTACGGTCTGCATTGCGATTCATCCCTCGACAGGGAGGCTTAATGGGTTGGGTTTGTGGGTCAATCCGTAAATTCTTGTTGACATTCGCATTACGGTACCGCAATATCTTGAGTCAGAGATGTTGCCGCCACAAAATGTCGGTGTACATCTGCAGTATTCGGGCCCTGAGTAACGATCGTTAAGGGAAAATCGTCCAGGAGGGAAAATAAATGCCAGCAAAGAAAAAGGCTGCCAAAAAGAAAAAGCACTAACAGCGAGTCGTACTCGCATCGGTTTTACCAGGCCTCTCGATAAAAATCTCGAGAGGTTTTTTGTTGCAGCGGCTTTGTAGCCCTTGTTCGCGGTTGCGGATCGTGCTAGAAACGCGAGAGACGGTTGATTGATCGCCCGAGAACGGAGTTGCTCATGAGTGCTCGCTCCAAGCCCAAGGCAAGCGCAACGCGGAGAGATGAAGTTGTGATTCCCGAGAAGCTTTACTTCCGCATCGGGGAAGTTGCGACGCTGTGCAAACTGCCGGCTTACGTGCTGCGCTTCTGGGAGACGGAGTTCCCGCAATTGAAGCCGGTGAAGGGCAGCACGGGCCAGCGCATGTACCGGCGCAAAGATGTTGAGGCGGTGTTGCGCATCAAGCAACTGCTCTACGAGGAAGGATTCACCATCGCCGGGGCCCGGCAGCAACTGCGAGTGGAGGGGAAAAACCAAGCGCCGCTTCCTTTTCCATCGGCGGCAGCCGGCGATCTGAAACGCCTGCGACACGGACTCGAGGAAATCCTGACCATGCTCTCGCCGCGGGCTTAGCGACACCTGCGGAGTTCCGAGTAGCCAGAATCTTCACCATAGCGCGCGCGGAATTTCACGGGAGAAAAACCACAGAGGAAGACCACAGAGGAAGTTGGGCTCCCTGGTGAAATGCGCATTCTACACGCGCCTAACGATGAATCCGGTCGCGGATCCCTGCCAGACCTCCTTCCTGAAACAATCGAATCCCTGCAATGCCTGCGGCGCCGGCTGCGATGCATGACCGCGCGTTCTCAGCGGTGACGCCTCCCAGCGCCAGCACCGGAATTCCGCAAGCGCACGATTCGCGGAGGGCGGTCAGCCCCACGCCGGGCGCTGCGGATTTCCCAAACACCGGTCCGAATACTACAAAATCCGCGCCGCCGTCTTTCGCTGCAAGGACCTCCTGCACAGTGTGGCAGGAAACGGCAATGATTGGATCGGATGCTCGGCCCGCCGTCCGCCAGACGCTTCGCACATCGGCGGGCGGAACGTCATTCGATCGAAGATGTACGCCATCTGCGCCCATTGCGAGCGCGATGTCGGTGCGGGAGTTGATGAGAACGCGAGCGGCGCTGCCGGCGCCGCGAACTCTTTCTACGACGGCCAAGGCAAGCCCCTCGAGTTGCCGCGATGAAAGATCTTTCTCGCGCAACTGAATGTAATCGACGCCAGCGTGGGCCGCTTCGCCCACGCGGTGCAGCAGTTGCTCGAGACGTTGGAGTTCGGTCCCGGAAAATTGTGCGCGGCCGGTGATGTAATAAAGAAGCAAGAATCAGCTGCCAGTTCTCAGTTGCCAATTCTCAGTTCGGAGCGGGACAAGACTGACTTCCGGCAACTGCTTTCTATGGGTTCGTTTTCGCGATCTCGGGTGACACTTCCCCTACGCGGCGCTGCCGGTCGGGACCGAGGTGATGCCTGGTCAGCCCCTCTTTCAGGAATTCGAATCCTTCTTCCGGGGTGTCGACCATCTTGAAAAGTTCAAGATCAACCGGCGAAATGGCGCCTGCGTCTGCCATGGCTTGAAAATTGATCAGTTTATTCCAGTATTCGCTGCCATAAATCACGACGAGGATTTTCTTCGCCAGCTTCCGGGTTTGCGCCAGGGTGAGTATTTCGAAGAGTTCGTCGAGCGTGCCGAAGCCGCCGGGGAAGATTACCAGCGCCTTCGCCAGATATGCGAACCAGAACTTGCGCATGAAGAAGTAGTGAAAGTCAAAATTAAGGGCCGGGGTAATGTAGGGGTTTGCGTGCTGCTCAAACGGCAGGCGGATGTTCAGGCCGATGGTCTTGGCTCCGGCCTCGCGCGCCCCACGATTGGCGGCTTCCATAATTCCGGGACCGCCGCCGGTGGTTACGACAAAACGGCGCCGTCGCGCGGGAATGTTTGCCGACCACTCGCTCAAAAGAAATGCCATGCGGCGCGCGTCCTCGTAGTAACGCGCGGTATCTACTCCGGCATGGGCAAGTTTCCGTATTTCTGCCTCCGCGTCGCTGGGCAAGTTCTGGACAGCCTGGGTGGCGTCGGCCATGTTGGGGAAGCGTGCCGAACCGAAGAAGACAACCGTGTCCTGAATCTGCTCGTGGCGAAATCGGGCAAGAGGCTCGACGTATTCCGACATGATGCGCAGGATGCGACCGTCGGGACTATTGAGAAATTGAGGGTTTTCGTATGCGAGCGGAGAGCCTTCGTCGTGTTCAGTGCTCATAAGAGTCGTCAGTGGATAGTGGTCAGTGGCTAGTATCTTTAATGAATATCGAGCATCTCTTAATGAGTGAAGCCTGGGGGCCAGACAATTGCCGTCTGGTCACTGGTCACTGGCCACTGGGTGTTCATGATAGTAGATAGCCTCTCGGAATCCCAGCCAGACGTCGAGCATGCCCAGCCCACTGCAGAGCCCGCGCACGAAGCCGTTGGAAAGGATTGGGCGAAGTTCTGGCATAGTCAGGAAGAGTGGGTTGTCTGTCCACTTGGGAGTCCACGGAAGAATGATCAGCAATATGCCGAACGTGGCGCATACCGTGACAAATATGAGCGCACGCATGCGCAACAGCCACATACCGGTGGCAGACTTGGACGCGTCCGGGGCGTGGGGTACAGGCTGAGATTCCGTTGAAGTGCGACGCTCTTCTGTGACCGGGATCGAAGGAACTGTGTTGGGGTCGACGGTCACGCAGATCTCCAGGCTTCCCGCTGGCGAGAGCGTCCGCTTAAGTTCGATCCCATCGGGGTATTTTACGGCCTCAGGGCTTTAATGCGCTCGCCTACATCGCGATAGTCGATGTTGCTGCCATAAACCTCGAGGAAGTTGTTCAGCGCCGCCGTCTTGTTTCCCGCGTTCTCCCACGAGGAAGCCAGTTCATAGTGAAGGGCAGTGCGCGTTTCCTGATCGATGTTCGGGAGCTTTAGAGCGGTTTCGTACCAGCGGATGGCGGCCTGCGGAATGCCTTTGTCGAGGAAGCATTGCGCCAGCCAGGTATAGGTCTGCATCAGCTGCGGGAAAGTGTGGCCCTGCGCCGCGGACTGTGTGACTTTCTGGAATTCCCCAATCGCCTCGTCGAGCAATCCCATTTCGCGGAATGCTACGCCCAGGTTGTAATGCGTCTCTGGATCTTCATCCGTGCTGGCGCTATCGCCTTCCAGTTCCTGCTTGAGTTCGCCAAACATGTCGGCAAGATCAACTCCAGTGTCGGAGATCGGGCCGGTATGTGCAGCGGGTGCGTATGCGACGGGCGCTTGTGCAGCCGATGCGTAGGCAGGCGTTGCCGCCGGGACCATAAATGATGAGTGTGCAGCCGCGCCAGCGGAAGCAGCGGCCGCTTGTGCTAACGGTACAGCTACCTGGGCAACGGGTGCCGCTTCGGGCGAGACCACGGGTTCGACGCCGAGCGATGCTTCAAGGTCGGAAACAAAGTCGTCGAGGCTGCCGGAACGAAACTCCTGCGCTTCCGCATGCACCGGTTCGGCGTGCACTAGTTCGGGCGCCGTCTCGACAGGCACGTGTTCGCCATGCTTGGGTGCATCGGGATCGAGAAAGTTGTCGCCCAACGAGGCTTCAAGATCGGAAACAAGCCCTTGCAGCACCGGAAGGTCTGGTTCCGCGACAATCTGGGGTACGGGCTGCGATCCCACGGGCTGAGTCTGTGGCCAAGGTTGCGGTGTGTGGGCCGTGGGAACTGCCACAGGTTCGGCTTCTGCCACTTCCAGAGCGGGAGCTTCGGCCTCCGGTCCCGCGTGCGATTCTGGTGGCTCGGTCTCCTCAAGAAAAATCTCCGCTTCCGGTTCCCGTACCGCTGATCCTTGCTTCGCTGAGTCGACGCCCAGGCGCAAGACGGCAAGCTCGGGTGAATCGGGGGATTGCGTTTCCAATTTCGCAAGCGCGGCATCAGCCTGCTCGACCATGCCCTGGCCGAGGTAAAAGCGAACTTCTTCCATCGCCTCTTCCGAGGCTGAAGGTGCGGAGGAGACGGTCTCTGCTTCGGGTTCGGCGGGCGGTTCCGGCGAATGTGTGGCGGACGCGGCGAGCATGACTTCGGGACTTGCTTCGGCCTCATGTGCGTGCGCAGTCGCGGGAGGTTCAATCTCTAAATGCTCTTCCCACTCGCTTGCGGGGTCGACTGCGGAAGATTCGGCCCCAGCCCCGGAAGGGGAAGCTCCCATTTCCATTGGAGCGGCGGCTCCCCACGCTGCTTCAGGTTGCTCAGCAGGCGCACTCGCCGCCCCCGGAACGTGAAAAAAAACGCCGCTCGGCGTTGCCGAGACAACGGGCTCGCTCTGGGCCGCGGCTGACGTTGGCGCGTGGGCTTCGTACTCAGAATCATCTACGACGGGAGCTGAAATCTCGAATTCCTGCGCTTGCGTAGCGTGCGGGGCAACGGCGGTTGCGGTCGCAAAGGGAATTTCCGTCGCTCCGCCGGATGCAACTCCTCCGCGCTGTTCATATTTGGCTGCGATGTCACCGTACCGCGAGGCCTCCTCGGAGTGCCCGGCATCGTGATACAAGCTCTCGAGCGTGCGGCAGCAGGCGGCGGCCTCCGTGAACTTTCCCGCCCGGGTCTGCAAGGCTGCAAGTTTCTGATTGATCCGCAAATCTCGCGGAGCCTTGGGCAGGACTGAAATCAACGGATCCAGTGCTTTGGCCGGCATGTTGTAAGAGATGAACAGCTCGGCGTCGGTCACAGCCGCGCGCAACGCGAGTGTGGTTGGGTCGTCGTACTCCTGCTCGATGAAGGGGGCGGTGGCTTCCAGTTCATCGACCAAAGCGCCGCCTTCTTCTGAAGTAATGCAGTGGTCCACAGTCGATGTGCCCTGCTTCTCCGCCACCTGCTTGTAGTTCTGCGCATGCATCGGATTCGCGGGTTCAAGCTCCATCAGCTTGTGGTAGTACTGCCGCGCTTTTTCCGGCTCGTCGTTCTGCACATAGGCGTGGGCCATCAACTCATAGATTTCGGTGAGGTGAGTGGTCTCGCCGGCTTTCAAGTAGAGCGCCAGGACCGTTTCCAGCGCCTGCGGATCATCCTTCACGTATCCGACAATCGACCGTAGGGACTCGATCAGTTTCTCCGCATCATTTCTCAGCAGGCGGTCCGCGTGTTCCTCGAACACCTGCAGGGCTTCGCGGTACTGCTGCGCGTCCATGAGCGCGTCCACATATTCGATGATGGCGGAGCCGTCGTTGTGAACCTGCACGAGTTTGGACGCAACTGAACGTGCTTCGGTGAGATTTTTGGCGCGCAGGTACGCTTGGAAAAGCGTCTTCAGACCGTCGGCGTTGGTGTCGAGATCGGCGACTTTTGTCAGGGCTGCGATGGCGGCCGCGTTATCGCCCGCATCGAGGGCGGCCCGCCCGCGAAGCACCAGTGCATAGCTGTTGCCCGGCTCAAGCTTCAGCATTCGCTGCAGGATTTCATCAGCGGCCGCGAGTTGACCTTTGGCTCGCAGGGTTTCCGCGGCGGCGGTCAGAATCTTCCACGCGTCCGGCTTCTTGCCCATGCGGATGTAAACTTCCGCGAGCTTGGTACGCATGGCCACGTTTTCCGGATCCATTTCCAGCGTCTTCTCAAAAATCTTGACTGCCTGATCGAGCTGCCCGGTCTTCAGAAAATCTTCTGCCACGAGCAGGTATTGCGCGCGCGCGTCGTTGAAAAGGCCCTGCTGGGTGTAAAGCTCGGCGAGCCGCAGTATGCATTCGGTAGACGACTTCAGCTTGCTGAGCTTTTTGTACATCGCGATCGCTTTCACGGTGAAGCCCTGTGAGGCGTACGCGTCGCCCACGCTCTTGAAGCACTCGGCAGCCTTGTCAGTCGCGCCAAGGCGCGCGTGCAAGTCCCCGACCGTGTTCATCACGGTGAGGTCTTTTGGATCGGCTTTGAGAATCTTTTCGTACTCGGAGATGGCGTTCGGCAACTTGCCTTGCTGGACGCACTTCTCCGCAGCACTGAGGACCTTCTGTTTATTGAACCCGAAACCAAACGCCATAAGATTGCGGACTCCAGCTCCGTGCGCCTTCCGTTGGGAAGAAAACCGTCCGGACAAGGTACCGTCCGCCAATCTGCGGAGGGCCATTCGGACAAGGCTGATTGTACGGCTGGACAGTCAGAATCGTATGGTTACTAAGGGTTACCGGTAGGGAGTGTACGAGTGTGTGGGGCATAGGTGTGAAATTGAAGACTTGCGACAATAAGAACTGCCGGCTTCACTCGATTTCGGCACGCCCATCCCTCTGCCACCAGTCAATCCTTCTGTGAAGGCTCCCGTGAACTCTGGGTTGAGCGATAGAATCTGAATCGCTTAGGCCATGACAGTCAGCATCGCGGAGTACCTCGCGCATTTCGAAGGCATGGATAGCGAAGCCGCTTATGCCGAGCGCCAAGGCTATCGCACCGTGCGTTACACGTACGGCGAAGTGGCGCGGATGGCATTTGGATTCGCCGCAGAACTTGCGGTGAGGGGAATCGGCAAAGGCGACCGAGTGGTTTTGTGGGGGCCGAACTCGGCCGCATGGGTCGCGGCGTTCTTTGCATGTGCGCACCGCGGCGCGATTGCCGCGCCCATGGATGACACCGCGGCAAACGACTTCGCGCTCCGCGTGTTCAGAGAAGTTCGTGCGAAGCTGCTGGTCTGCTCGCGCGGCCATTTGCAGCCAGAGTTGCCGTGCGTTCTCTTGGAGGACCTGCACCTGGGCGCGAGCGATCGCGGGACAGAGCCCGAGCAAGTCTCACAGGAAGACCCACTTCAGATTGTGTTCACGTCGGGCACGACGGGCGATCCCAAAGGAGTGGTGATTACCCACGGCAACGTGCGCGGGAACGTGGCGCCGCTCGAGACGCAGATCAGACCTTTTCTCAAGTACGAGCGATTTGTACATCCCATTCGCTTTCTTACTCTGCTTCCCCTGAGTCACGTCTTCGGGCAATTCCTGGGGATGTATCTGCCGCCGTTGCTGCGGGGTACCGTCTTTTTCCAGCAAGAACTGAAGCCTGCCGACGTGATCGCCACCATCAGGCGCGAGGGCATTTCGGTGCTGGTTGCGGTACCGCGCATGCTGCAATCGCTGAAAGAAAAAATCGAACGCGAACTTGGCGAATCCGGGGAGTTAAAGGGTTTTCATGCAAAGCTTCGCGCGGCTGAAGGCATCCACTTTCTGCGGCGATGGTGGACATTTCGCAGCATTCATCGAAAGCTTGGCTGGAAGTTCTGGGCGTTCATCTGCGGCGGCGCGGCGTTGGACCCAGAAACCGAGAACTTCTGGCGGCGCTTGGGCTTTGCGGTGATTCAAGGCTATGGGCTCACCGAGACGACGTCGCTGATCAGCGTTAACCATCCGTTCAAGACGGGAAAGGGTTCGATCGGGAAGGTCATGGCTGGGCGCGAAGTGAAGCTGGCGTCGGACGGCGAGATTCTGGTGCGCGGTAGCGGTGTCGCGTCACGCTACTGGACTGGCGGCGAACTGCGTGCGGATTCATTGGAAGAAAGCTGGTATCACACCGGCGACATCGGCGAACTTGACGCCGAAGGCAATCTCTATTTTAAGGGTCGCAAGAAAGATGTCATCGTCACTCCGGCGGGGATGAATGTCTATCCCGAGGACGTCGAAGCTGCGCTGAAACGTCAGCCGGAGATCAAAGACTGCGTGGTCGTGCCGCTAGCGATTGGAGGCAATGCGGAACCTGCTGCCGCGCTGATTTTGGAACAGAACGCGAACGCTGCGCAAGCGATCGACGCCGCGAACCAGCAGCTAGCCGAATACCAGTGCGTTCGACGTTGGATTGTCTGGCCGGAACAAGACTTTCCAAGAACGTCAACGCAGAAGCCGCGCCGCGGTGAAATCGCGCAGGTTGTCGAACGTATGCTCAGCGGCGGCGAGAGCGATGGCGGAACACGCAACAAAACCATTTCCGCGCTGCTGGCCCGTGTGACCCGGCGCGCAGACTCAAACCCCGAACCCTCCGCGAATCTTGATGCTGATCTCAACCTGAGTTCACTGGAACGCGTAGAGCTTTTGGGGGCGCTTGAAGAGCGGTACCAGCTTGATCTTAGTGAGACGCGGTTTTCATCGATTAAAACCGTCGCAGATCTCGACCGGGTGTTGAAAGGGGGAGGCACTGAAAAGGCAAAATACCACTATCCGGCGTGGGCGCAGCGATGGCCATCAACCTGGATCAGGTTTGCCGTCCACTATCTGCTGCTTCGCCCAGCGGTCTTCGTATTGGGATGGCCACGAATTGAGGGCCGGGAAAATTTGCGCGGCGTGAAAGGCCCGTTGCTGGTCATCTGCAATCACATTGACGACGTTGACGTCGGGTTCGTGCAAACTGCCCTGCCATTCCGTTTTCGCCACCGGCTTGCGACCGCGGCCGGAGGCGAAGCGCTCGAAGCCTTGCGGTCTCCCGCCGTGGGTCGGAACATCTTTTTGCGGGTATTTGATCGCGTCGAGTGGTTTTTCGGAGTGATGCTGCTGAACATTTTCCCGCTTCCCCGGCAGGCAGGGTTTCGCGACAGCTTTGCGTTTGCCGGAGACTCGGTGGATCGGGGCTACTCCATCTTGGTTTTCCCCGAAGGACGCCATACCACCGACGGCAGGATAAATCCGTTTCGATCAGGAATCGGTCTGCTTGCGAAAAACCTTGGCATACCGGTGCTGCCGATGCGAATCGACGGCCTTTTTCAAATCAAGCAGGCAGGAAGGCGAATGGCGCGTCCGTACCAGATAAGAGTAAAGATTGGGAAGCCAATCCGGTTTGCGGACGAAGTAGATCCGCAGCGGATTGCCGCCCAACTCCAGCAGACGATTGAATATCTCTAAGCGGCTATTATTTTCGTTTGGCGCCCTACCCGCAGTGTGTACAGAAACGCCGAAGCCGGCTTACACCGTTCACCGGAGGTCGATGTAAACCAAGGAGTGCAATAAAAGAAAGGACGCACAAGTCCCTTCGGCGAGGAGTCCCCATGGAGCGCAGGGAATTTATTCAAGGTGTTACTGCTGCGGGCATACTCAATTCTTTAGGATTGCATGCTCTGCCTTCAGAACCGGGAAAGGGCGGCATCCCCTACCGTTTGCTGGGCAGAACTGGCGAGAAGGTTTCCTCCATCGGAATGGGAGGCGCCCACCTCGGTAAAGGTATCAGCGAGGCTGATGCGATCCAATTGATGCGGAGCGGCATTGATCGCGGCATCAATTTTATGGACAACTCCTGGGATTACAACGACGGCGCCAGCGAGTTGCGCATGGGGAAAGCGCTGCGAGACGGATATCGCCAAAAAGTATTTCTCATGACGAAGCTGGACGGCCGCACCAAAGAGGAAGCCACCCGGCCACCACGAAATCATTCGATTTGAAGATCCTGACCGCATCTTTGCCGAAGCCGGCGCACAGGAAGCAGTGCTCGAAGCCAAGAAGGCGGGGAAGGTGCGCTACATCGGATTTACTGGTCAAAAGGATCCGCATGTTCACCTTTACATGCTGCGGAAGGCTGCGGAGCATGGGTTTCACTTTGATACTGTGCAAATGCCTTTGAACGTGATGGACGCACATTTCCGCAGCTTCACTCATCTGGTGCTTCCGGAACTGGTCAAACAGCAGATCGGAGTACTGGGAATGAAGTCAATGGGAAGCGGAGTGATTCTTAAGAGCGGCGTGGTCAGTCCGAAGGAATGCCTGCACCATGCGATGAACCTTCCCACGTCGGTGGTGATTACGGGCATCGATAAGCCGGAGATTCTCGACCAGGCCATTGAAGCCGCCAAGACATTCCAGGTGATGACCGATTCTGCGGTGAACGCGCTCCTGGAAAAAACTAAGGCGGCGGCTGCCGACGGGAAATTCGAGTTGTTTAAGACTTCGCAGCACTTCGACTCGACAGCGAAACATCCGGAATGGTTGGGAGGAGAGTCACCCCATGTGCAGCAGGTGGGGAAAGATTCCTGATGGCGCCATGGCAAACTGCAACATTTTCGGGTCAAGAAAAAAGGCCGACCCGGAGGAGTAGAAGTGAGCCGGCCTGCGCAATGCCTGCGCGAAATGATTCGCCCAAAAAATGGGCCAGTTCGGAGACTAAAAACTGGCCCACAATGCTGACGAAGAAAGCAACGCTACGGAGCGAATTGCCTCGCACCCCCCAAAGGCACGACGAGACTCACACTAAATTCACTCTCGAGTGCGGTCAATTCCGCTAAAGTTGCAGCTCCACTACAACTTTGGATGTAAGTGGGGCTCAGCACTCAGCATTTAGCCTGCTCAACGTTCGCTTCAGCTTTGAGATTTCGCAACCGCTTAAGGTCTAAACTCGCGGCCCTCGGACTTTGCAGTGAGTGACTCGGTGCTGAATGCTAAATTGCTAATACGCTGGTCTATAATCCTCGACCATGCGGCCGGTTCACTCAGTGCTGGACCTTGTCAGTCGCCGGCTGGCCCTTCCCCGAAGCCCAAACGGATTGATTGAAACCGAGCGGGTGCTCGCGCTGGTTCGCGTCGTCCTGGTACTGAGCTCCATCCTTCTCTTGCGGTTGAGGCCGGAAGAGGCGTTTCCCTACCGCTGGGCCTTGGCGCTGATTGGCATTTATCTTGCGCACTCTCTGGGACTACTCACCCTGTTTTGGGTACGCCCGCAGGTCTCTCCCCGGGTTCGGCTTCTGGTTCACATGAGCGACATGCTATGGCCTGCGCTGATCGGCCTTTTTGGCACGGGAATCAGCGGCCCTTTCTTCCTTTACTTTATTTTCGCTTTGCTGGGCGCGGCCTTGCGGTGGGGAATGCGCGAGACCGCGCTGACCACCGTGGGCCTGATCGCTGCCATGGGGTTTGACGTGGTTGCACGCGAGAACGCTCCGCTCTTGGAGGTCATCGGCCAGGCTTCCTCTAGCAACTTTGTCATGCGTTCGTTATATCTCGTGATCTTTGCCTTCCTCATTGGTTACATGGCGGAGGCGGAAAAACGGCGCGCCGCCGAGGCTCTGAGCATTTCCACTCTTTCCTCAAAAGTGCGAGTGGAAGCCGGGCTGAAGGGTACCGTACAAACCGTCATGCAGGGAATATTGAATCTGTTTGGCGGAAAAGAGTTGCTGGTGATCACCAGGGAAACGCAAGGTCAGTTGGTGATGCTGTGGCGAGCGGAAAGACGTGAAGGCAATGACGGCGTTTTTACCTGGCGTCAACTGGAGGATGCAGAGCAGCAGGAATACCTGTGCGTGATGGGAGAAGACTCAGCTGGCGCCGTCTGGCACAACCGGAGCACGACGAGCGCTGTGACGCTCGATAAGAATGGAACGCGTACGGGCAGGCCGCACTGTTACCTGGCCGCGCGCTTTGTGGATAGCCACCCCTTCCATCTGCTGCTGGCTTGCTCGATTTCCGCTGCGCCGGATGTTTCCGCGCGCCTGCTGCTGTTCGAGCCGAAGTTGGGCGGACGCGCGGAAACCCAGTTGCGCTTTCTGCAGGACTTGGCGAACCTGGTGGCGCCCTCGGTCTACAACGTTTATCTGTTGCGGCGTTTAAGATCGAAGGCGGCGGCGGTAGAGCGGGCGCGGGTCTCGCGCGAGTTGCATGATGGCGTTGTGCAGTCGCTGCACGCGATTGCGTTCCGGCTTTATGCCCTGCGGACGCGGGCGGGGACTTCGCCCGAGGAACGCGACCAGGAGTTACTCGAAGTGCAGCAACTGGTTCAGAGCGAAGCCGCAAACGTTCGCGACCTGATTCATCAGTTGGAGCCGCTCGAATTCGACCCGCGGCATCTGGTCGAGTTTCTCTCGGGCATGGTCACTCGCTACCGGCAGGACACCGGAATTGGCGCGCAGTTCGTGTGCGATTCCCCACAGGTGAATCTGCCGCCGGCCACTTGTCGCGAAATTGCCGGCATTGTGCGCGAAGCGCTGGCCAACGTCCGCCGCCACAGTGGAGCCCAGCACGCTTTGGTGCGCTTGACGCGCCAGTCCGGCGGTTGGATGCTGATTGTAGAGGATGACGGCCGGGGGTTCGAGGTCAGCGGACGGTTCAGCAACGCCCAACTGGAAGAATCCCGCCGCGGGCCGCTGGTGATTCAGCAGCGCGTTCGCGCGCTGGATGGAGAGTTGACCATCGTTTCGAAAGCGGGGCATGGCGCCAGGCTGGAGATCAACATCCCGGATTTTGCCCGAGCAAGTATCGCGTAAATACCCTTATGGACAACCCCTCAATCCCCATCCGCATTGTTCTTGCCGATGACCACGCCATTTTTCGCGACGGATTACGCCGATTGCTGGCAACTCAAGAAGACTTTCAGGTGATCGGGGAAGCCTCCGACGGGAAAGAAGCGCTGGCTCTGCTGCAATCGCTCAAGCCGGATGTTTTGTTGCTCGATCTGGCCATGCCGCGGGTTCCGGGAATGGAAGTGTTGCGCGAACTTTCGCGTCAGCAAACTCCGGTGCGGACGATCCTGCTGACCGCCGCAATTCAGCCGTTTGCGGTGACTAGTGCCCTGCAACTCGGAGCGCGGGGCATCGTGCTGAAAGCGTCACCGCCGGAGATGTTGCTGAAGAGCATCCGGTCGGTACATGAAGGCCAGTTCTGGGTGGGCAGCGAGCCGGTCTCGGCATGGGCCAAGCCGGGGCAGCCGACCAGCGGGTTTGGTTTGACCTCTCGCGAAATCGAAATCATTTCAGCCATCAAGCAAGGCAGCAGCAACCGCGAGATCGCGGGACGGCTGGCTATCAGCGAAGAAACCGTGAAGCGCCACCTGAGCAACATTTACGCCAAGCTCGGAGTTTCAAGCCGGCTGGAGTTGGCAGTATTGGCGAGTGAGCAGCATTTGGGGCTGGAGTAGCGGCTCAGGAAGTGAGATTCGTCACTCGAAGGAATTTCGGGACCGGACATGGGTGGCTGGTATGACGATTCAAACGGTCTCGATCCCAAAAAGCAATTTCGATGGGTTCGTTCCCGGCCACAGTTTTGGACAATCGCGGTACGCCCGGAGTTTACGCGTGGTGTAACAGCAAGCCCGCCACGGCGGCGCATGCAATCAACGCTGGCTCGGGGACCTTCCAGCGAAATAGCACGGCAAGGCTTACTGCACAAATAAGGATGGTCGGGAGATCGAAGACGGAACGTCGGGCAAGAACGATCACCGCTCCCGCGATCGCGCCGGTCGCCGCGGCCGTAACGCCGCGCACGAAGGCATTCAGCTGAGGGTTCTTCGCCCAGCGTTTATACGAAGGCGCGAGCAATACAACGATTAGATACACAGGGATAAATATCCCTAAGGCTGCTGCCATCGCTCCGGCGACACCAGCTACCAGGTAGCCGATAAAGGCGACCGTGATAACCACCGGCCCGGGGGTGATCATCGCCACGGCTATCGCGTCAACGAACTGATGGTCCGTCAACCAATGGTGGTCTTGCACGACTCCACCGTAGAGAAATGGAACAATGGCCAGTCCGCTTCCGAAGACGAACACGCCGGCTTTGGCGAAATAAAGAAAGATTTGCAATAAGGGGCCACTCGTTCCTTGCATGCCCAGCGGTGCGAAGAACATGGTTGCGGTGCTTCCGGCAGGCCATCCTCGTGGGAATGCCGTGATCAGCAGGTTGACGATTCCGCCCAACAAAAAGAGCCAGACGATTTCCTTAGAAGTCCATGCCGTCGAAATTGCCAGAACCGCAAAGATGCTCCATAACAACTTGTTTTTGCCGAGCGTGAGTTTAGTCAGCTTGAACGCCGAGCGGGCGATGATCCCAATGACGGCCGCGCCAATTCCGTAAAACATCCCCTGCATCCAGGGCAGCCCGCCAAAACGAACGTAGGCAGCGGACAGCCCTAGAACCATCAGGAACGATGGCAGTACGAACGCGATCCCGACTGCGGTAGCGCCAAGGATGCCTGCGCGAATGTAGCCAAGATAGATCGCAAGTTGCGCCGCGAGCGGGCCGGGGGCAAGTTGCGCCAGAGCCAGACCCTCCACGTAGTCTTCTTTACGAACCCAGCCGCGAGCATCCACCAAGTCTTGCTGCATGTGTCCGGCGAGAGCAATTGGCCCACCGAATCCCACCGTACCAAGCCACAAGAAATACCCGGCGAACTGCGGCAGGGTAACTTTCGTCGGCTCGTGCGCGGACAGGTTGGGTGGTGTGCTCACTTTGCCGTATTCGTTAGGTCGAGCGCTTGACGCAGAGTCTTCGCTAGCTTCACCGCATCGTCATTCGCCCAGAAGTGCATGTAAAAGAGCCTGGGCATGTCATCCAGCGCATGGCTATGCAGAGCGACGGCTTGAACGCCATTGGCTTGGAGGACCTTCATAACGAGTCCAACCTCTTGGCCCGTCATGGCGAAATCCCCGGCAATGGCTGCGCGTCCATTTCCGGTGGGCTGGAAATTGATGACGGTTCCTGCGCCCATAGAGGGTGGCGTTTCCATTCCCTCCTCGGTGAGCTTCTCTGCGCGTGGCGCGGTGAAGTGCAGCACTCCGCCGCCCACGTTGCCCTTGCGCCCCATGATATTCTCGACCGCAGCGACGTCGAATCCGAGGTCAACGGTTTCGGGCGCAGCAGGTCCGCCCTGGGGAAGTGGTGTCTTGGTCAGTCCTACAGCCTGCTTGATCGTCTGAGCCAGCTTTACTGGATCACCATGCCCGCCCAGGTGAAGGTACATGACTTTGGGTGTTTCGCCGTTCAGATGATTATGGAGCGCGCTGATCTCGACGCCTCCATCCTGCAGCGCCTTCATCACGGGAGCAACTTCGTCCTCGGTAAGGACGAGATCGCCCATGACCATGGCATCGTTTTCGCCAATGTGATGGAAAGCCGCCCAGGAGCCCAGGGCGAGACCAGGCTTTACTTGGACCTCGCCGATCATGACGTGAAGGTCCTTGCGCGGCATGTTGTAACGAACCACGCCTCCAGGCAGGTTGGCGCCCGGAAATCCGAAGACATCTTCGACGCTCTTCCACTCCGCTGCGGGTGCGGGCTTCTGGTCTGCGGCTGTTTGAGCTGGCGAAACGGAAATAAGAAGGAGCGTAGCTACTGCCAAGGCGCACGTTTTTCCCAATGACGCTTTTGTGTTCTTCATCGATGCTCCCTTCCTCGGTGAAATGGAAATCTTTTGCCTGTTTCGCGGTCGCGACCTAAATTGGCAGTCCTACCCGGTGAAGCAGGTTCTGGAAGCGGAGGTCCGAGCGCAGGTTATCGGTTCGCAGATCAGACTTCAGGAGGCCGGCAACATCCAATGACTTCTCGCGATAGGCCTGTTCGATCAGTTCGATCGCTTTGTCTTTGTTGCCAAGTCCCGCGTAAATCGTGGCCGCGAGATAGGGCGAAGCCTGGCCCTGCTTCGATGTACGTTCCAAGCCGCGAAGGATTTTTTCCGCTTGAACGCGGTTTCCGATCACGGCATACGCGTGTCCTAGAGACGCGATTGCGTCCGAACTGCCGTTCGATAACTCCACCGCTTTTTGGTACTCGGTGATGGCCTCCGGAAGCTTGCCCATGCCTTCCAAACCCGCACCCAGCTTGGCGTGTGCGGTCCACTCACCGGGATTTGAGGAGGCTTCTCGCATTGCGCTTTCGACCAGATGGGGCCAATCGCGCAGCTGAAAGTAAACCTCCGGTTCAATACCGCTGGCAGAGGGATCCAGTTGCTTGCTTTTCTCAACCTCCGCCAGCGCCTCAGCGGACCGGCCCATGAAAGCAAGAAACATTGCGCGGTCTTCGTGCGCGCAGCTGTAATTTGGAGACAGCGCAATAGAGTGACTAAACGCGCGATCGGCAGCGTTCCAGTCGAAATCAGCATGCCAGTTCAGCTGGCCAAGCACGTCGTAAGCTTCAGCGTTGTCCGGATCCAGTCCCAGCGCTTTGCGGTCAGCTTCTCCGGCGGCTTTCCAACCCTTTTCCGCCGATAGCTGTCCTTGTCCAAAGAACACCAGATAGACATAAGAATTTGCCAAGCCGGAATAAGCCGCCGAGAACTTAGGGTCCCTTCGAATGGCTTCTTCAAAATAATCCCTTGCCTGGTTCAGCGGCCCCGGCATCGTGATCTGCGAGTTATAGAGGTAGTAGCTTCCTTTTAAGTAGGCGTCGTAAGCCTGAGCGTCCACCGGACGCGGGGAGTGGACCGGGGCCTGGCGAGCTGAAGCTGACTCTGAAGTTAACTCGACGCGGACTTGCTGCGCAATCGCGGCGGCGACGTCGCTTTGCAACTGCAGGCCATCGCCAAGGTCACGGTCATAGGTTTCTGCCCAAAGATGCTGGTCGGAGGATGCGCGAATCAGTTGTGCCGTGATTCGCATCCGCTGCCCCGATCGAACTACCGACCCTTCGACGATTCCGTCCACGTTCAACTCGCGCGCGATCTCGGGAAGGCTCTTACGAGTGTGCCTGTAAAGGGTGACGGTCGTTCGTGAAGTCACGCGCAACGAGGCTACCTTGGCGAGACTGGTGATTAGCTCATCCGTCATGGCATCGGCAAAGTAATCCTGGGAGGGATCGCCGGACAAGTTTTCTAGGGGGAGAACGGCGAGCGAGCGTATGGGAGGAGCCGCCTTCGCGGGGTGTGAGAACGCGGCTGCAAGCCAAATGGATAGCCCCACCACGACTGCGAGCAGGAATCCCAGCACGACCGTGCGCCTGACTTTGGGCTGCGACCCCGGTGCCTGAGATGGCGACGGCGATGGCGTTAATTCCACGACGTGGATCCCCGGCCGGTCTGCGCCCATGTCCGTTACCGGCGCAATGAAGCGATAGCCGCGCCCGGTGAGCGTTTGTATGAACCGGGGATTTTCCGGATCGTCGTTCAGGACTTGCCGAATCTTACGGACAGCGCCATTGATGCTGTTGTCCGTGTCTAAGAAAACGCCTTTGCCCCAGATGCATTCTGCGATCCATTGGCGGCTGACGACCTCTCCCCGCTGCTCGATCAAAAGAGCAAGGATTGCGAACGGTGTCGGCTCAAGCTTGACGGTGTGCCCGCTGCGGCGCAACTCGCCGGCGCGGGGATCAATCTCGAAGTCCTCCCCGAACCTTGCGGGCTGCTGTATTCTGATGGGCTCGGTGGCCACGGAAGTCTCCCAAATTGGCGTGGGCCATTCTACCCCCAATTCTGGATTTCGCAACCTTGCCTGTATTTTCTTTAACTTAAAAGCACACGAAAAATTAAGGCGGCCAACAGGTGTCCACTATTGAACGAAGAAACTTGCTCCGCGACAATGCGAAAAGATTCCTCGGGGTCCAGGAAATCACCAAACAGAGAAACTGGGGACAGGGAGAAGCTGTATGAAAAAAACTCTAATGAAAATCGGGCTGGTGGTTTGTTGTCTGGTGCTGGTGGCGGCCATCCAGGCGGATGCCCCACCCAGCGTCGCTCAAATCGTGGCCCTTGATGAATGCGACCCCACGTCGTTTAATACAGCGATTGGTGCGGACTTCTGCAAGAACGTCGCCCTCGGCTATGCCACCACAATTCAAGACCTGTTTGCCAAAGCTGCTGCCGGAACTCCGGACCCCAAGTGGGACTTCGAGCCGGATACGCTCAGCATCCACAAGGGAACCGTTGTCTCCGTCGTGGATCAGGGTGGCGAGCCGCACACCTTTACCGAAGTAAAACAGTTCGGCGGCGGCTTTATTCCCCCGCTCAACGGCGGGCAATCGCCGGTGCCGGAATGCGCTGCCGGATTCAACGACGTCGCCGTGGCCAAAACCCGAATTCTTCAGGGCAGCACGTCGCTGTTTACCGGCCTTTCGAAGGGCACCCACTATTTTCAGTGCTGCATTCATCCGTGGATGCACGTGAAGGTTGAAGTGAAGTGAGGGGAACGGGGCGAGGATTTCATGACTGACCGGTGGCCCACTCAAGCCCGCTTTTGGCTTGAGTGGGGATTGTTCATACCTCACAGACAGAGCCCCGGCTGACAAACAAAATTGCTTCTGGTGTTCAGAGGACTGATTAGAAATGGCCCGCTAAAGCCAAAATCGGGCTTTAGTTGGACAGCTGTCGTTCTTCGACTAAAAATCTCAAGTAAATCTGGCGGAGAGTGAGGGATTCGAACCCCCGATACGGTTTCCCGTATTCCAGTTTTCAAGACTGGCGCCATCAACCACTCGGCCAACTCTCCGTAACTACTACAGTTTTACTACAGTCCCCAGAATCAGGGGCCTTGATGCGGGTTCGGTTCCTTTGTTTCCAATCGATTACTAGAAGGGAATTCTGGGGTTCAGTGGTTTTCAAGACCGGTGCCATCAACCACTCGGCCAACTCTCCGGCTGGTACAGGTTTGCGGGCGCGCGCGTTTCGCGGACGTCTGCCCGGGACTGCTCACCGCATTCTATCAAGCCAGGATTCTAACCGGCACGACAGCGCGTGCCCAGATCTTATTCGCAAGAGCGGCGCGTCGAGATAATGCTCCAAGGTTAATGGTTCCCGCCATTCGCAAAAGGCGCGAATGATCGGGGCATCTTTTTTGGTCGTCACACCGACGAAGTCAAAAGCTTAGAATCACCCGTTCTGCTCCGAATTGTGTCATCTGACGGTGAATTCCATTCGGCCCTTGGGTCTGTGGGGTGGGACGTCCGAGACTGGCGCTAACCGCCCGTTTTAGGCCTTTTCTGAGGCGTTTTTCGCCGCAACTCTTTCCCCGGCCCGGGGTTTACACATCCCAGAGCAGGCAGAAACCTGCTGGATTTGCTGTCAGTTAGGCCTCGGGACGCCAAGTCCGCTATACCGCGGGAGGACACGATGAAATTCCGTCAACGAATGCTGGCGAGTCTATTTTGCCTGGCACTGATTCCTTCTTCAGCGCTGTTTTTACAGGCTGACGATCAGAACTACGACAACCGGAACTACGACAATCGGGACTACAACAACCAGGCTGATCCGCCGTCCCGCGCCGCGCGCCTGCAGTACATGTCGGGCGCGGTTTCGGTGCAGCCGCATGGCACCGAGGAATGGGCTGCAGGAACGGTGAACCGTCCGCTGACCAATTCCGACAATATTTGGGCGGACAAAGATTCCCGCGCCGAGGTCAACGTTGGTACCGGGCTCATCCGGCTGGATTCGGAAACCAGCCTCACGCTCACCAACATCAGCGAGAACGCGGTTCAGCTGCAGCTGCACCAGGGTGCAATGACTTTGCACGTGCGCCGGCTGTATGAGGGCGAAGCCTACGAAGTGGACACGCCGAACCAGGCATTTATCGTTTCGAAGCCCGGAGACTACCGCTTCGATGTGGATTCTGACTCAGACAAGACGGTGATTACGGTTTGGCGGGGAGAAGGCGAAGCCACGGGCAGCGGCCCGGCGGTTCGCATTCGCGAAGGTCAGCAAGCGCGTTTTGCTGACGGCACCAATACCAGCGCCGCGGACTTGCATTCTGCTCCATCGCTTGACGATTTTGACCGGTGGTCGAGCTCGCGTGACCAACGCTTGGATCACTCGGCCTCGGCGCGATATGTTTCGCCCGACGTGGTTGGCTATGAAGATCTCGACGAGTATGGAAGCTGGCGCAACACGTCTCAGTACGGTTCGCTGTGGGTGCCGAGCCGGGTTGACGCCGGGTGGGCGCCGTACCGCGACGGACACTGGATCTGGGTTGATCCGTGGGGATGGACCTGGGTGGACGATGAGCCTTGGGGCTATGCCCCGTTCCATTACGGCCGCTGGGTTTATGCCGACAACTACTGGGGCTGGGCTCCTGGACCAATCTACGTGCGTCCTTACTATGCTCCGGCTCTGGTGGCGTGGTTCGGCGGCGGGGGATGGGGTGTAGGCATTGGCTTTGGTGGAGGGAATGGCTATGGCTGGTGTCCGCTGGGTTTTGGCGAGCCCTACATTCCCTGGTACGGCGTGAGCCGCGGCTACTTCAACCAGGTGAACATCACCAACACGCACATCACGAATATTACGAACATTACGAATATCTACAACAACACCTACGTCAACAATCACCCGGGACGGGGCAATGGTTACGGCGATAGCAACGGTAACGGATGGACCAACAACATCCGCTACGCGAATATGCATTCACCGAACGGATTCACGGCAGTCCCCAAAGAGACGATGTTGAACTCGCGATCAGTGGCGCGCAACGCGTTGCGTGTTTCTCCTAATGAGCTGAGCCGCGTGACTCCGGTCCGGTCGCTTGACATGAAGCCGACGCGGACCACGATGCTCGGCGCGAATGCTGGGAGTAGGGCAGCAGCGCCTCCGCCGCGCAGCTTCGTGCGGCCGGTGATGAGCCGGTCAGAAATGCAGTCGGGCGGACGCGGAAATGCAGGCGGGCGCGTAAACGCTGGCGCGAACGTAGCCTACGGAAAAGGTTCGCAGCCGAATTGGGGCGGGATTGCGCAGCGGCCGAATGGCGCGATGAACAACGGTAGTGCGCAGAGGCCGGTGGGGAACAACAACGGCCCCCAGCGCCCTATGGGGAACAATGGCGCTATTCAGCGGCCGACGGAAGTGCCAAACAGTGGTATGGCCAACCGCGGCATGGAACGCCCGTCGCCGAACAGCAACGTGCGAATGCCGCAGAGCGGGGCATTGTCGGAGCGGTCAGTTCCGCGTCCGCCAAATGTGGGTGGGATGTATAACCCGGGAACGCGCAATCCAGCGATGAACAACGGGATGCGTGCCGGTGTGGATAATGGACCGCGCTCGAACGTTGCCCGCCCGACGATGGGCAACGAAATCAATCGCGGCGCACCTGCGATGAGGCCGCAACAGTCCGTACCTCGGCCATCCGGCAATCCGTATTCTTCCGCGGGCGACCGGTCGAACTATCCGAGCGCGAGCAATAACCGCTCGGAAATCTCGCGGCCTGCGCCCTCGTATCCGAGCAACAATCGCGGAAACGGATCGTACAGCCGTCCCGAAGCGAGCTATGGGTCGAACCGAGGATCGTACGGAAGGCCCGCTCCGAGCAACGAGGGAAACTATAACCGCCCGAGCCCGAGCTACAACCGCCCGAGCCCGAGCTATAGTCGCCCGCAACCGAGCAACGAGGGAAACTATAACCGCCCCAGCCCGAGCTACAACCGGCCGAGCCCGAGCTACAACCGTCCGCAACCAAGTTACGGTGGCGGAGGCAACAGCCGTCCGTCTCCGAACTACGGTGGTGGCGGCGGATCGTACAGTCGCCCCGCGCCTAGTTATGAGCGGGCGCCTGCGCAGCGACCAGTGCCTTCCTATGGTGGTGGCGGCGGACGGCCCGCACCTTCCTACGGTGGTGGTGGAGGCAGGGCGCCTTCGTACAGCGGTGGTGGTGGACATGCTTCCGCTCCCAGTGGCGGTGGCGGCCACGGTAACGCCGCGGATCCGCGCAACCGCAAGTAAGCACCCAGCAACGCAGTTTTGGAACGCGCGCAAGCAAACGCCGTCCGATTTTCGGATGGCGTTTCCTTTTTGGCTCACACTATTCCGGGGCCAGCGCCAGATCGGGCGTATCCACCTTCTCGGCGATGGCTCGCCGAGGCAAATCCGGAGGCGGTTGAAACTGGCCGGCATTGGTTCCTGCCAGCGCGGCGCTCATGAACTCCATCCAGATGGGAAGGGCGGCGCGGGCGCCTGTCTCCTTCTCACCCAGCGTTTTCTTTTCGTCGTAGCCCACCCAAACTCCCGCCGTCACATTCGGCGAGAACCCGATAAACCAGGCATCGGTGAAGTCGTTGGTGGTGCCGGTCTTGCCCGCGAGGGGAAGTTTCAGGCTAGCGGCAGCAATCGCGGTGCCGTGCTGCACCACGCCTTGCAGCATTGACGTCATTAGTCGCGCGGTGCGGGCCGTGATCACGTCTTTTACACCGGGATAGTTCTCCTCCAGTACCCGCCCGTCGTAATCGGTCACCTTCGTGATGTAGCGGGGAACCAAACGCACTCCGTCGTCGGGGAAGACGCTAAATGCCGAAGTCTGCTCCATCAGCGTGACCTCAGCCGCACCCAGAGCAACCGGCAGATAGGGAAGCAGCGGCGAGGTGATTCCGAACTTGCGGGCATAATCTTCCACGGTGCGAATGCCAATGCGGTCGGCGAGTTTCAATGCCGGAATATTCCGCGAGTGCGCGAGCGCTCGACGCAGGGTGATCACACCTTCATATCTTTCGTCGTAGTTATGCGGAGTATACGGGCCGGAAGAAGTCTGGAAGGTGACCGGCGCATCGAGGATGGTGTCATCAGGCCGCGCACCCTGATCGATGGCGGCGGTGTAAACGTAAGGCTTGAATGATGAGCCGACCTGGCGCAACGCCTGCGTCGCCCGATTAAATTTGGAAACGTTGAAATCGCGTCCGCCGACCATGGCGCGAACATCGCCAGTTGCGTTGTCGATGGCTAGCAGCGCCGCCTGTGCTCCGGAGTCCTGTTCCAGGCTGACGCGGGCCTTGCCGTCGGCCTCAAGAGAAATCATGCGGACGTAGGCGAGGTCGCCGGGGCTGAGCAATTGCGGGATCTTGCTGTGCGTCCACGCGACATCCGGCGGCCCCAGCGTGGCGAGGTAGTTTCCCAGCTTCAGGGTCGCGCTCCCCCACGGCCACACCGCCGTCACCAGCGCATGGGCATAAGCACCGGTTTCCAGTTGCTCGTCCCAATCGGGATGTTTGTAGCCGCCGAGAGTTTCTCCTTCGAGCAGGATATTTTCAAGATGTCCGCGCCAGCCGTGGCGACGCTCGTAGGCGGCAAGGCCGATCAGGACGGCACGATTTGCGGCGCGCTGCAAGTCCATATCGAGGCTGGTGTAGGCGAGAAGTCCGCCCTCGTGTACCTGATCGGTGCCGTACTTGCCTTCCAGATACCGCCGAACTTCCTCGACAAAATACGGCGCTAGCGAATTGAGATCATGCGCAAGGTGAAGAGCCAGCGGTGCATTGCGGGCGTCGGCGGCCTGCTGCGCGGAAAGTTTGCCGTCTTCAAGCATGGCGTTGATGACCAGATTCCGGCGTTTAAGCGCGCGGTCGGGGTGATTGATGGGTGAGTAGTTGACCGGGGATTTTGGGATTCCCACTATCACGGCAGCTTCGGGAAGCGTGAGTTGCTTCGCCGGCTTGCTGAAGTAGTACTCCGATGCCGCTTCGAACCCGTACACGCCATGCCCGAGATAAATCTGGTTCCCGTACAAGGTGAGAATTTGTTCTTTGGTGAAGCGGCGCTCGATCTGAATCGCCAGAAGTATCTCCTGGATCTTGCGATGGAAAGAGCGGTCTTGCGAAAGAAACAGATTTCGGGCGAGCTGCATGGTGAGTGTGGAAGCGCCCTGGACCTTGCCGCCTGATTCAACGTCGCGATAAGCGGCGCCAATGATGCGCCAGATATTTACGCCTGCGTGGCGAAAAAAGTCTTTGTCTTCGGTGGAGACGAGCGCATCAATGATGACCTGAGGGAAGTCGTTATAAGTCGAAACCACGCGCCGCTGCAGCGCGAACGAACCAATGATTTTTCCATGGACGTCGTACAGTTCGGTGCTGGAGATGGGGCGGTAGCGTTCCAGTTGCTCAATCTGGGGAAGGTCGGTGGAATAGACGAAGACGAGCCCGGAAAATGATCCGACGAGCGCCGCGAGCAGTACCAGAAGGCCGAAAAGAAAGCGGGGGACAAGCTTCTGACGGCGCGTCGCCTCCGCCTGTTGTTCATCCACTGCGATCATGAAGGGAATATAGCCTGAACTTTAGGATAGCAGCCCTGCGCAATCCCCCAAGCGGGTTTGCCTGCAAACAAGAAATCGCGCGCCGAAGCGCGCGACTTCTTGTTTTCCGCTTCAGGCCGAGGCTTAGCTAGGGCGGTTCTTCAGTACGTCGATGGCTTTTTGCAGTTGCTCGTCTTTTTCGGGTGGAGATTTTTTCACCACGTCCGAAGGGGTGGCATTTTCGTCTTCATCCGGAACGGGGCCGTCATCACTTACATCGGCAACGGCAATGTTGGGGGTCACGGCTGCATCTTGAATGGCCTTGCCTTGGGGGGAATAATACTTCGCAATGGAAAGAATCAGCGCGCCCCCGTCGGGAAGCTCGATTAACTTTTGTACCGATCCGTCGCCGAAAGTTTTGTCGCCCACAACGTCGCCGCGGGCGTTTTCAAGCACTGCTGCGGCAACAATCTCCGCCGCTCCCGAGGTCCCCTTGTTCACCAGCACGACTAAAGGCAGGGTCGATATTGCTTTCGAGGGGTCGGCATTGAATGCCTCGCGGGGATACTTCTGCCCCTGCAGGTAGGCGATGGTCCCGTGGTTGAGGAACAGGTTTGCGGTGGCAACCCCTTCTGATTCGTCACCCTCGGCGCAGTCGCGCAGGTCGAGGATCAGCTTCTTTACGCCCTCCTTCTGCAGCGACTTGATTTTGTTTGCGATCTCGAGGGATTTTCCCTTGGTGAGCGCATCGACGTGCACGTCGCCGATGCCGTCCTGCAGGACCTTTTCGGTTGCCGCAGGAATGTTCACCACGTCGCGTGTGACTACGGTTTTCTGGGGTTCGGCGCGGCGTGCGCGAACTACTGAGAGGGTCACGTTGGAGCCGGGTTCGCCCGAAAGCAGGCCGTGAATTTCGGCCAGGGACATTTCTCGCGTCGACTTGCCTTCGATCGCTTCGAGGATGTCGGTGTCCTGCAATCCGGCCTTGTCGGCAGGACCGCCAGGGATCACCGCGACCACGGAAGCATAGCCAAAGCGCTTTGAGATGGCTGCGCCGATGTTACCGCGCACACCGGGCTTTTGATTCTTATATGTCTTGTATTGTTCGGCGTTCAAATAGCTGGAGTTGGAGTCGAGCGACTCAAGCAGTCCGTGCAGGGCGCCATCGGTCACCGCGGGAAGGTTTGGCTCTTCCACATATTCGCCGCGCACTCGCGAGAGCACCTCGCTGTAAACTTCCATCTGCTTGTACGCGCCCTCGTTCGACGCGCTAGCCGTTCTGAGGCTCCCGACGAGGGAAAAGAGAAGGACGGCGGCCGAGGCAAGAAGAACTGTGACTTTGATTTTGTTGGACATCGGACTCCAGATTCGGGCGCGCTGCCGAGGCAGCAGACCTGTCGAATTATATCCGGTTTGATGCGGATCTCCTGAACTTCGGTGCATCGACGGTAACGCTGCCCGCTTTGGTGTAAGATGTCGGGTTTTGAGGTGCTCCATGAGCCGTTTTGCTCTCCTGCTACTAGCCCTATCAATTTCCGGGCTTGCCCATGCCCAAACCGATGAATGGAAACAGCTTTTCGACGGCAAAGACCTGACCGGGTGGAAACACGTGGGCCCCGGGTACATGACCGTCGAAAACGGGCTGATTCAGACCCATGGCGGCATGGGTCTCCTCTACTGGATGGGCGGGAAGCTGGGGGATTGCACGATCCGGGTGGTCTTCAAAATGCGCGATCACGACGATAACTCCGGCGTGTTCGTCCGAATTCCGATTGAGCCGCGAGAAGAGTGGATGCCGGTGCACTACGGGTATGAGATCCAGATTTTGAATGACCCCGAGGCGCAAGGCGCCAATGAATATCACTCGACCGGCATGCTGTATTCGCTGACCAAACCTCTGGCCCGACCCGGCAAGCCGGGGCCTGAGTGGAACACTATGGAAATTACCCTCGATGGACCGCGGACGATTGTCGTCGTAAATGGGGTGAAGGTCACTGACTATACGGAAGGCGACCCAGTGCCGGAGCGCAAGAACACCTATGAGCCCTACCGGGGGACCCGCCCCAATGATGGCTACATTGGCCTGCAGAACCACAGCGACAATGACGTGGTGTTTTTCAAAGAAGTTGCAGTGAAGATGTTGAAGAAGTAGAGTTCACATCTTGCGCGTCGGGCTCCCTGTTATGCCCCCCTCTGAATCACTCGTGCTCACTTTCGAAGACGCTCGCCGCATGGTGGAAGAGCATGCCAGGAACTTGCGTCCGCGGGGGCGGGAACTTCTGGCGCTCATCGACGCCATGGGCCGGGTGTTGGCAGAGCCCATCCACGCTGACCGGGACATCCCGCCGTTTCGGCGGGCTACACGAGACGGTTACGCGCTACGGGCGGAGGATGTTGAAAATCTTCCCGCACAGCTTGAGGTCATCGGCGAGATCAAGGCTGGCGCGAATGTGAACGGTATCCCGCCCCTGCAGGCCGGTCAGGCGTTTGCCATCATGACAGGCGCGCCGGTGCCGAATGGCGCGGATGCTGTGCTGATGGTCGAGCACACGTCGCGGCGCGAAAACCGGATTGAGATCACGAAGAGCGTTGCGGCGTGCGAAAACATTGTCCCCGTGGGGGCGGAGGGCAGTCGTGAGGAATTGCTGCTTCCGCCTGGCACGCGAATGGACTATGCGGCGATTGCCGTCGCAGCTGCCGTCGGGCGCCCACGCATGGTGGTGTATGGAAGGCCAAAAGTGGCGGTGCTTTCGACCGGGGACGAAGTCGTCGATATCGATGTGCCGCCCGATCCGCATCAGATCCGCAACTCGAACTCGCACTCGCTAGCAGCGCAGATAAACTCCGCCGGCGGCGAGGCGGTGATCCTACCGATTGCGCCTGACGAGCCGGTCCGCTTGCGTGAACTGCTTGCTGAGGCTTTGGAATATGACCTGGTGCTGATTGCGGGCGGCGTTTCCATGGGGAAATACGATCTAGTGGAGCAGGAACTCGCCGCGTTGCAGGCGGAGTTCTTTTTCACCGCCGTGAGCATTCAGCCAGGCAAGCCGCTGGTGTTCGGGCGGATTGCGTGTGGCGCAGAACCCCTCGCAACCAACGGCAGCCCGCAGCAAAAATACTTCTTTGGCCTGCCCGGCAACCCAGTTTCTACGATGGTCACGTTCGAACTGTTCGCGAAGCCGCTGGTGCAGGCGCTGGCGGGCTCATCGCCGCAACCGCTCGCCTTCCTGCATGCCAAATTGAAGACAAGCCTGCAGAAGAAAACCGGGCTGAGACGCTTTCTTCCGGCGCAGCTTTCCGGTGAATTCGAGAACGCGCAAGTCGAATTGAGTCCCTGGCAGGGGTCGGGAGACATCGCAGCGGTGGTCCGGTCGAACTGCTTTCTCGTGGTGCCGCCGGACCGTGAGCGCATGGAAGCCGGCGAATGGGTTGCGGTGCTGCTTCGGTAAATATCTCTTGCGCTGCTAAGATGAGGTTCAACCTTGGCGAGCAAGCTTTCCCATTACGACGATTCTGGACGCGCCCGCATGGTGGATGTCTCCGCCAAGAGCCGCACTGCCCGCGAGGCCGAGGCCAGCGCTTTCGTCGCAATGAGCGCGAAGGTGCTGAACTCGCTCACCCAAAACCCTAAGGGCGACCCCCTGGAAACCGCGCGGCTGGCGGGAATCATGGCGGCGAAGAAGACGGCGGAACTCATTCCGCTATGCCATCCGCTGCCACTCACGCACATTGATGTGAAATTGCAGCAGTGCGAGAATGGAGTCTCGATTTCGTCGCTGGTGCGGACGACGGCAGAGACGGGCGTCGAAATGGAAGCCATGGTTGCGGCCAGCGTCGCGGCGCTGACGGTCTATGACATGTGCAAGGCGCTCGACAAGGGGATCGAGATCCGCGAAGTCGTGCTGGAGCGCAAGTCTGGCGGCAAGAGCGGCGACTACATTCGCAAGAGGGGCTAGTTTTTTTGACAGCTGATAGTTGACGGCTGAAGCCTATATGCAGAGCAACGTCAAGGTACTGCTGGTGGACGACAATCCGATGGTGCTCGCGCTATTGCGGGACGCGATTGCCCCCATGGCCCAAGTAAGCACGGCGGGCGACGGCGCCGACGCGCTGGTGAAGGCGGTCGAGGACACGCCTGATCTGTTGGTCAGCGATTTCCGCATGCCAGGAATGGATGGCCGCCAGTTGGTTGAAAAACTCCGCGGACGCTCGACCACAGCCGGGATTTCCGTCATTCTGCTGGCGACTAAATCAGACATTTCGGAAAAGCTTTCGCTGCAGGACCAAACCGCAGACGATTTTGTGGAGAAGCCTTTCTTCCTGCGCGAAGCCACACAGCGCATCAAGCGCGTGATTGACAAAATCGCCCTGGAAAAAATGGCAAAGGCGTCGTCCTCCGATGGCGTGGTACGGGGCAGTCTGTCGCAGATGAACGTCATTGATCTGGTGCAGTCGCTTGAGATGGGCCGCAAGAGCTGCCTGTTGATGCTCACCAAAGACGGCGACAAGTGCGAGATGTACTTCAGCGAAGGCCAGGTTCCGCACGCGACTTACGGATCGCTCACCGGCGATGCCGCTGTTTTCAAAGTCCTGAAGTGGGCCGGCGGAAATTTTCAAATTAACTTCGATGGCAAAACCGAACAGCAAACCACCACTCTGAACACTCAGGGCCTTCTCATGGAAGGGCTCCGGCTTCTTGACGAAGAGAAGCGCGACCAGGGTGACCCAATCGAGGAAGAAGATGACGTCCTCCTCGACTCCTGAATCATTTCGCGCTGCGGTGCTTACGGTGAGCGACTCCTGTGCGCGCGGCGAACGCAATGACGTGTCTGGTCCCGCGGTCGCTCAGGTACTGGAGCGCCATCAGTTCTCGGTCATCGAGACCCGCGTGGTTGCCGACGAGCACGGGTCAATCATGAAGGCCATCGTCGAGCTTTCACGCAAAGCCCGCCTGGTGGTGACCACCGGGGGCACGGGCATTTCTGCGCGGGACGTGACGCCCGAAGCTACCCGCACGGTTTGCGGCAGAATGCTGGATGGGATTTCGGAGCGCATGCGCCGCGAAGGAGAAAAGAAAACGCCTTTCGCGCTCCTGAGCCGGGGAGTGTGCGGCGTGTTTGCATCGTCAATTGTGCTGAACCTTCCGGGCAGCCCGAACGGAGCCGTGGAATCCCTGGAATCGGTTATCGAGGTTCTGCCTCACGCCATTCAGATTCTGGCGGGCAAGACCGAGCACATGTCGAATTAGCCTGCGGCGGCAAAGCCAGCCCTATTTCCCGTAAAATCTTCGGTGAAGAAAATCTCACCACAGAGACACAGAGTCACAGAAACCAGAGGCCGAGGAATCACACCGCGAAAGACCTTCAGAACTGGTTTGTTTTTCTGTGCCTTTGTGTTCCTGTGGTGAATTCTTTTTGAATTGAACACGATAAAGCACATCCTCGCCCGATACACGGCATTCCTTTGGGCCATTCTGCAGCCCCTGGGGGCGTGGGGCGTTTTTGCCATAGCCGCCCTTGACGGCGCGGCGTACGGCCTTCCGATGGATGTTGTGGTCGGAGGCTACGTCGCGCAGAACCATGCGCGGTTGCTGCTCTACGTTCTGATGGCGGCGGCTGGATCGGCGCTGGGCAGTCTGGTGATTTACGGGATCGGCTATGCGGGCGGCGAGGAACTTCTGCGCAAGCGCGTCTCGGCCGCACGTTTTGAAAACCTGCACGCCGCGTTCGAGAAGCATCCGTTCTGGAGCCTGATGTTCCCGGCAATGCTGCCGCCCCCCACGCCGTTCAAAATGTTCGCTCTGGGCGCGGCCGTGGCAGAAATGAACATCGGCCATTTTCTGCTGGCAATTTTTCTGGGTCGCTCCGTGCGCTTCTTGATCTTAGGAATTCTGGTGGTGCGCTTCGGGCCGGGAATCATTCACACGTTTCGCATCTTCTTCAGTCACCACTTCTATTGGCTAGTGATTGCGGTTGTAATTGGCGTTGCCGTTTGGCTGCTGTGGAGAAGGCGGAAGCAGATGCATACCGGTGCGCCAGACTCAGGGAGTACGGCGGGAAAGTAGCTACTAACCGAACCGCGCCCGGTGTTCCTTCAGAATGCAGCGGTCCATTACGACGAAGATTCCTGCCTTGCGGGCCTGGGCTGCTGCGGCTTCGTTGATTACGTCTTCCTGCATCCAGACAGCCGGTATTTTCCGTTGGATCGCCTGATCGACAACTGCTTCTACGAATTCAGACCGGCGAAAGATGTTCACCACGTCGATCTCACCCGGGACGTCCATCAGCGATGGATACGACCGTTCGCCAAGAGCCTCCGTGATGTTTGGATTGACGGGAACAATCCTGTAGCCCTGGCTTTGCATGTACGCAGAAACGCCATGGCTAGGACGCAATGGGCTGTCGGAGAGTCCAACCACAGCAATAGTTCTGGCGCGGGCAAGCAACTCGCGAACGGGATCGGCGTAGGGCGGGGAAGCCACGCGCGTATTGTAACGCGGCCCAAGGCGGTGAGCCTGCTCAGCTCCGGCCGCCGCCCGGGTTATTTTTCTGCTGGAACTGGCGCAGCGCGAGTTTGCGAATGGTGTCGGAAACTTCTTTATTGCCAGAAAGGTTTTTCAGGTCTGCTATGAGCAGGTTCTTCATCAGGCCAAGGCCCACATCAAGCGGAGTGCGCGGGTTACCCACGAGGTTTCGCACTACCGCATAGTTCTTCACAAAACGCCGCTTCATCGGGATCGCACGCAGCACCGCTTCGAGCACGTTCTTCTGGGCGGCGATTTTTTCAACTTCACCGTCACTGATTTTCGGCGAGTCCAGTACCGCCAGCGCAACCAGCTTGGTGCCGTCCCGTACCAGGATGCTGCGTTCTTCCTTGGTGCCTTTCATCGCGAGTTGAATGCGGCCTTTGATGTCGAGCTTTGTGATCTTCTGCAGGACACTTCCTCGTTTTTCGTTCTCTGGATTGACGTGAGCCACTTTGGGTGCAGCCGGTTTTGGCGCGAGCGCCGGCTTGGCAGCAGCGGCCGCTCCGGCTGCCGAGACTGATGGACTGCCCGCCGCAACCTGAGCCGGAACCTCCGCCTGGGCAGCTGCCTCTGGCCGATCAGCAAGGATTTCTTCCTCGTACATTCCGCCAATCGGTTGAAAAGGTTTGTGGGGCTCGGCAGCGATTTCGGCAGCATGCTCGGTCAGGAACGCCGCTACGATTTTGTCTGTTTCCGTATCTGCGGGCAGGAGGTGCTCTTCAGGAGCGGCTTCGGCAGTTGCGGCTGCCGCGGCTGGCTCCGGCGCCGACTCGGCTGCGGGTTCCGCATCGGGGGTACCTTGAATCAACGCTTGGATTCTCGCAGCCTGGGTTCCCCGCAAGTTCCGGTTGGTGGTCATGTCATTGAGGATCTGAGTTGAGTTGCGCACCCGGCGGCTGGCGATCATCAAGTCAATCATTTCGCCCTTCAGCTTCGTCCCCAGTTCGGCAATTTTGCTCATCGACAACGAGGGATTTTCCAGGAGCTGGCTAAAGAGTTCGGGGCGGATGTTCATTGGAGAGGCCCAATAGTCGAGAATGGCCGGGGGCGTATCGGGATCAGCGGCAAGCTCCTTGCACGAAGTCGCGTCCCATCCCGCCAGAGTCAGCCTTGCCTGCTCGCCATAAATCTTGTGGTTCTCTGCGAGGTAGATGAGGATCTCGATCATTTCCGTTTGGGGGACGTGCAGTGCGCCTTTGGACGCACTCATCATTTGGTGCGAGGTCAAGGCTGAGGCGCGAATTAGGTCTAGCATGCGGTGCATAGAAACTCCTAAGCCCTACAGGATTACGCATGTCGGGCGGGGTTTCCAGCGATTTCCGGTTGGGAACGGTTACGGAAGGAACAACAGGACGATGAACCGGTGTTAGTTGTCCCGGGGTCAGTTGCCCTTGGAGGCATCCGGCGGCGCACCGTCGCGGCGCATGCGAAGATAAGCGCGGATGAAGGGTTGCAGGTCGCCGTCGATCACGCGGTCCACGTCTCCAACCTCAGTCCTGGTGCGATGGTCTTTGATCATGCGGTAGGGCTGCAGCACATACGAGCGAATCTGCGAGCCGAAGTCGATGTCGAGTTTCGAGTCCTCGATCTTCCTGGTGACTTCGCGTTTCTTTTCCAGTTCAAATTCGTAGATCTTGGAGCGCAGCATGCTCATGGCGCGTTCTTTGTTTTTGTGCTGCGACCGCTCGTTCTGGCAGGCAGCGACAATTCCGGTGGAGAGGTGAGTGATGCGCACGGCAGAGTCAGTTGTGTTTACGTGCTGGCCGCCTTTGCCGCTGGAGCGGTAAGTGTCGATGCGCAGGTCTTCGGGCTTGATGATTACTTCGATGGACTCGTCGATTTCCGGTGACACATAAACGCTGGCAAAAGATGTGTGCCGCCGCTTGGCCTGATCGAAGGGAGAAATTCGCACTAGACGATGAACGCCGATCTCGCTGGTTAGCTGGCCGAACGCGTACTCGCCATTGACGCCAAACGTCGCTGACTTGACACCCGCTTCTTCGCCGGGCTGGTAGTCGTAGAGGACGGTCTGGAATCCCTGGCGCTCGGCCCAGCGCATATACATGCGCATCAGCATTTCGGCCCAGTCCTGCGACTCGGTCCCGCCGGCTCCGGGATGAATGGTAACGATGGCGTTCCGTGGGTCATTCTCGCCCGAGAGGAGCGTTTCGGTTTCGAGGCGATCGACGCGCTCTTGTAATGCATTCAGCTCGCGCCGAAGGTCGGCTGCCACGTTCTCGCCTTCGCGCGCCAAATCGAAATACGCAGAAATGTCTTCGGTCCGCCGCAGCAGATCGGCTTCGTCAGAGAGCATTTTCTCCAGCCGCTTTTTCTCGCGCATGACCTGCTGGGAACGTTGGGGGTTCGACCAAAGGTTGGGATCGGAGGCTTGCTTGTCTACTTCTGCGAGTTGGGGACGGAGTTTGTCCGCGTCAAAGGTACTCCCGGAGGTCGCGGACCTTCTTCTGCAAGCCTGAGTATTCCTGCTCGAATTCTTGCATCATGCTGGGCCTTTTCCGGGAGTAAGTGAAATCGCGAGGGCTACGATTGAAATTATCGCACAGGCAAACGCCAGCCAGTCGCCGTGGCGGGTGTAGAAGGTGGTGCCGCTGATCAAGCCGTAGTTCGCGGTCAACGCGGCGCGCGTCTTGCGCGGTATGGTCTGAATCACGCGCCCGTAAGGATCAATTGCCGCAGTCACTCCGGTGTTGGTATCGCGCAGCAGCCAGCGGTCGTTTTCAATGGCTCGCATACGCGCCTGCTTCAAGTGCTGCGCGTAGGCGCCGCTGTCGCCGTACCAGCCATCATTGGAAGCGTTGACGAGCACCTGCGCGCCGGAGTTGGCGAGCTGCCGAATCTCATCCGGGAAAATGGATTCGTAACAGATGAAAACGCCGACTTTCTCATCGCCCGCATCCAGTGGGATGCGAGTTGTACCAGCGGTGAAGTTGCCCACTTCCTTGGTCAGGCCTCCGGCGAACCAGAACAGGTTCTTGAAGGGCAGATACTCGCCGAACGGAACAAGGTGCATTTTGTCGTACCGCGCGGTCCATTCGCCCGTCGGACTGATGAGAGACGCGGAATTGAAAATCATGTTCGTATTCTGCACTGGTGCGGCGGAGCTTTCGGCGCTAACGTTGCCGGCAACGATCCATGCGTTAGTACTTTGAGCGAGCTGGCTGATGGCGCTTCTGAACAGCGGATCGCCGCTGAAAAATGGCGCCGGCGATTCCGGCCAGACGATGAGATCAGGAGCCGGGGTCCCGTGCGTAGGCGTGACCCGGCTGAGATCCTCCAGTTCGGTAAGAGTCTGGTCGAAATAGGCTCGCGTCCAGTCACCGCCTTCGAGCACGGGCACGTTTTCCTGGACGAGAACAGCCGAGCGATCGGCAGGGAAGTTTGGAATCGGCATCCAGCGGGAGATTTGTAAAACGAATGCCGCCGCGATGGCTGCGAATAAGAGCGACGTGCGCCGCTTGCGCCGGATGACCCATGCGGCGGCGAACGCCGTATTCACAACCATGATTTCGAGCGTGACCCCATACACTCCGGTTACGCGAGCAATGCGCGCGAGCGGAATGTTATCCACCTGCGCGATCCCAAGCAGGTCCCAGGGAAATCCAGTGATGCGGGTGCGGGCAAGCTCGACCGCGACCCACAAAAAAGGCGCGGTTACGAGCGCGGCGCGCACCGACTTGCGCGCAATCAAGGCAGTCAGTAGTCCGAACAACCCGTGATACAGGCCGAGATACAGGCAAAAGAGCAACAGCAATCCCGCGGCGCCGGCTGTGCCGATGCCGCCATACTGCTTCATGGTGTTGAAAATCCAGTAGCAGTTGCCGCCGTACCACAGAATTCCGCAAAGATATCCGAGCGCGAAGCCCTGGAGCGGCTTTGCGGGAAGGAGTTTGACGGCACCCTCGAGTTGCAGAGTATTGGGCCTGCGCGCGCGCAACAGCGCGACCAGCACCGGAGCAACCGCAATCCAGCTGAGCAGGTAAAGATTCGCCAGCGGGAAAATTACCGCCTGCAGGATCGCCGACAGAATCGTCAGCAGCCACGCGCTCTTTTCAATCCGCAACATCGCTCGAAAAGAATATCAGGAGGGGAGGGCTGTGGTGTGGCGGGGACAGTGCGGCGCGGACATTCTTGTCGGCGCGGTTTTTGGCAGCGAATCGGTCTGCACAGCTGGGAAATGTGATTGGTCCGGGGCGTCATGCAAGCCGCCAAAACTCGCGCGAACGGGAACCAGTTGCTTCGAGCCGTGATGCGAACAATTGGCGCGAATGGCAGCAAGCTACTCTGACTTCTCGCGTTTTCCTAACCGCGCGAGCACCGCCAGGCTCTTCAAATACTCCCGCAGTGGCTTCGCTGGAGTTCCCCAGAAGGCGACGCCTTTTCCGCGCAGAACTTTCTTCGGCAGAACGCCCGCCTGTCCGCCGAGCAGCACGCCTTCCTGAATACGCGCGTGCTCGCCTATGCCCACCTGTCCTCCGATCACGACGTTGTCTTCGATTACAATGCTGCCGGAAAATCCCGCCTGCGCGGCGATGATTACGTTTTCGCCGATCTGGCAGTTGTGGCCGATGTGAACCAGGTTGTCGATCTTCGCGCCGCGGCCAATGCGCGTGACTTCAAGTGCGCCGCGATCGATGGTGGTGTTCGCGCCAATCTCTACGTCGTCGGCGATTTCGAGCGTTCCGATCTGCGGGAACTTTTGGTGGCGCCCGTTCTGAGGGTCGAGTACATAGCCAAAGCCGTCGCTGCCGAGCACGGCTCCGGCGTGAACCGTCACGCGATTGCCGATGCGCGTTCCTGGGTAAATCGTCACGCGCGGAAAGATCAGGCAGCCTTCCCCGATCACGGCCCCGCGCCCAATGACGCAGCCGGCGCCGACCCAGGTTTTTTTGCCGATCGTGGCGCGCTCGCCAACGAAGGTCGAGGGATCAATGGTTACGGCTTCGCCAATGCTTGCCGACGGGAGCACGACGGCGCTGGGATGAATTCCGGCGGAGTGTTGCTGCTGGCTGGATTGTGCATTGAGGAAAGCAGCGGCGCGCGCGAAAGCCAGTCTGGGATGGGCGGTGATCAATAGGGACTTTGGGCTGCTTACATTCTCGGCGAACGGCCCGGCAATCACTGCGGCGGCGGCCGAGTTCAGAGCCGCTGGGAGGGGCTTTGCGTCTTCGACGAAGACAAGGTCGCTGCCGCGAGCCGAGGCTATGCTCGCAATGCCGCCGATTGCCACGCTGGCGTTACCGACGACCTTTGCGCCGATGGCTTGGGCGATTTCTCCCACGCTGGGCATAGCATTTGTTTTATACGCTTGCGCGCGGAAAGGGAAGCCGGATGAGGGGGTGCTCGCGGGCCATGGCCTTTCGCATTCAGCACAAGCCGGGCCCCGGCCTAGAATTGATGAATGCAGAAGAAGATCTTCTGGATCCTATTCACCATCCTCGGCCTGTGCACGTACGCGCTCCCGTTCTGGTGGGCGGTCGTGGCGACGCTCCCGTGCTTCGTCATCAGTTGGTGGGTGGCGTATCGGAGTGATTGGTTCTGAACCTGGAGTGGGCAACGAGCCGCTCTTCCACGTCAGTACAGCCCCACGGGAACAGAGGAAGGCTATCCGGTTATGGTTGAGACGAACCCTGCCGGAAGCCGATGTCAATATCGGCAAATCTAACTACTTCCAAATCAGGGTTTACATCAGATCGATGGTAAATCTGGAGATGTGTAGGTGCTGACCAAGTTAACTGAAGGTCGGGATCGGCGTTCTGCTCGCTAAGAACGTAGGCTTTTGAGATCGCACCTCCGCCCGGATAACTGAGAACGTCAAAGGGCTTTCCGCGGTTCACGGTCCCGTCGAGTCTCCTTACGCTTACAGTCGTTTCAATCCAAGCCGAACCGAAGCCACCCCATTGGCTCGTTCGCGCCGTAGCGACCCAGGCTCCGCCCGGTGCGAGGACGTCTTTTTTCCATACTGTTGGATCACGGTCGCAACCTAACAGCATCGCGAGGGCCGCAACACCTGTCATAGCTGACATCATCCGAGCAGCAAATTTGGTTGAATTCGGCATGGCCATCATCGTCTCTTTAGCCGTCGTAATAGCGCCATCAAACCCACTGAGCTTCTCAGTACAACCCCTCCTCCCCCTTCGGTCTCGTCTTCCATCTGCGGTGCACCCACAACCATTGGTCGGGATAGCGGCGCACGTAGTCTTCGATCACTTTGGTGAATTGAGCGGTGTTGGCTAACACGTCAGCCTCGCGGTCTTTTGTCCGGATCAGCTTGACCGCTGGGTCGAATCGCAAACGGTATTTCTTTAACACCGGGTCCCAGATGGTAAAGCCGGGCACGACCGCCGCATCCGTCTTCAGTGCGATGCGGGCGACACCGGTTGCGGTGCACGCCTGATGACCAAAGAAGTCCACGAATACGCCGTGGTTCTCGATCATGTTGGTGTCCATGAGCACGCCGACGGTTTCTCCTTTGCGCAGGGCGGCGATCAGGCCGCGGGCGAAATCTTTGTCCACGGCCTTGTTGCCGTGCATGGTGCGGTAGTGACGGGCGAGGCGGTCAAGATAAGGATTGTCTAGCGGACGCATGACGATGTTCAGCGAATATCCGTAGAGCGAGTGCGCGAACGCTGAAAGCTCCCAAGCGCCCAGATGCGCGGTCAGGAACATTACGCCTTTGCCGCGGGCAAGCGCGCGTTCGAAGTTTTCGAAGCCTTCATAAACCACCGTTTGGCTTACGTTTTCTTTGGTGTATTGCGGGAACATGCAGACTTCGGCAACCTGACAGCCAAGCGAGGTGAATACTCCGTGCAGAATCTTTTTGCGTTCGGCGAGGCTTTTCTCAGGGAAAGCCAGCTCCAGGTTGCGCATCCCTACGCGACGCAGTTTGCGATGGAAAAAGTAAACCAGCCAGGCGAGGGCCATGCCCTTGATGCGCGCGAGCGGACGCGGCAGCAGGCCTACAACCTTGATGAAAATCCATGCGAGCGCGTATTCGATTCGATAGCGCAACGGAACGCTGACGGTAGCAGACGAGAAAATTACGTGTCAAACGGGAAAGCGGTCGTTGGCCGCGGGTGGTTGGTCGTTGGACAAAACCAACACCAAGGACCAACTGCAGAGAACACGGAGAAATTACGTGTTCTCTGCGTGCTCTGCGATCTCTGACGTTCAGCCCCAAGAGACCGTCTGCGGTGCGCCGCAGGCGACCAAGGACCAACGACCAACGACGAGCTTTCTACTTCCTACTTGCTTGCGATCCTGGCCCACTTGGAGAGGCCATTCAGAAATGGCAGCGCGCCTTCCGGCGAACTCACCGTCGTCAGGGTGGTGCTGAACGGCTGCATGTGCCTATAGAACTCGAGCGTGCTTTCGCGATCGACTTTAACGACGGCGCCGTTCAATTCCAGGCCGGCAAAAATTCCGCGTGCGCGGGAATAGCTCAGCACCTGTGCGCGCATCTTCCAGTCGGTGTCGGCGGCGGCATGGCGGCCAATCGGACCGGCGGCGACGGTGGCGTCAGCGCCAAGTTTGAACTTGCTGTTCAGCAGGTTCTCCATGCCTTTGTGATTCATGATCAGCATGACCAGGTCCACCGCCTGGCCGCCGATCTGCAGCCCAAAACTTCCGCCCTGAATGGTAAAGAACGCGGGATCGCTCCAGCCTTTCGCGGTGCGGCAACTGGCAACGCCGCGTCCATACTGGCCGCCAAAAACGAATCCGGCTTTCAACATCGACGGCACTACGGCTACGCACTCGGCCGAGCCCATCACTTCGTCGGGGATTCCGGTGTCGGGGGCGCCTTGAATCTCTTCCAGGACGGTGGCCGCGGTCTTCACCCGGCCGGCGGCTTTGTTGTCGGCCTCATCGGCTGCGAACGAGGTGGCGGCCAGACCGAGCACTACGAGAGCCAGTACAAACTTCTTCATGGATGTCTCATTTCTAAAACAGAGTTTCTAAAACAGATTTATTCCTGGAAAGTTGAACACCTAATTGTAGGAATATCCTCTGTGGATCGATCAGAATTCGGGCCTGTTTTCGGGCAAAAGTGTTGGCGAACTGGGTTCTTGGGGGCTTCAAACAAGCGAAAACGACACGGGAACCACGTGCGAAGCAGGGTTTGTCCGCAGAGGGCATGTGCAAAAGTGCGGGGTTAGGTTAAATGTCCGCAACTGCGTTACTTTCGGAATGGTCTGCAGGCGGTGGCCTGTAAGCAATTGCAAACAAGCTGTTTACCATTGACTACAACTTTAGTGCTATCCGACTGTGCGGTCGGTTTTGTTGAGAACTGGATTTGCCGGGAGAGATTCCACAGGGTTTCCACAGTTCCGTCGAGGCCAAGTGGTGGCAGAGGGTACGAAATCCCTTGATTTCCGCATGTGCCGACGCGTTCGGGCGGGTGGTGCGCACCCGGACCTCAGCCAACCGGTGCGAAATCAGGACGACGATGCAAGCCCTTACGCCGCCCGGTGGGTGGGCGCGGGTGACTCAGTCGCGCGTCAGGGGGTAAGCTTTTTCCCGCCATTCGCGGATGCCGCCGTCCATTGAAATCACTTTGGTATAGCCCATTTTCTGCAGGCTGTCGGCTGCGAGCGCCGAGCGGAATCCGCCGCCGCAATACAGCACCAGTTCAGTTGATGGGTCTGGCACGCGAGCCTCAATGTCACGCTCGATCACGCCCTTGCCAAGGTGAACCGCGCCAGGAAGGTGGTCGCTAGCAAATTCGCTGTCCTCGCGGACGTCCACGATCGTGAACTTGTCTCCGCGGTCGAGGCGGCGCTTCACCTCGTCGGCGGTGGTTTCTTTCACGCGCGACTTGGCTTCGTTCACGATCTTGAGAAAAGCGGGAGCGTGTTCCATGGGGGACCTCTAGTGGTCAGTCGTCAGTGTTGGGATGCTCATCGTTCTTCAAGGTTTCAAGGTTTCAAGGATTCAAAGTTTCGAAAACTCCGACAGCGCCCACGAGCATTTTCAACTGGCAACTGACACTGCCCAATGCTAAAAGCTGCAATCTTCGGGATTCTTATCTTCTCTCAGCCCCATAAACACCGGCGCGCGCAGCTTGAGGCCACCTTCATCGGTCGAGTGTGTCCACTCGGAGAATTTTACTTCGGCTACGAGCGAAAGCTTAACCCAGTGTGCCTTTTTCGGTTCGGTCGGGCCGGTGAATGGATTGGTGCGGCTCTCGATTGGCTTCAGGGTTTGCGCAATCTGCTTCAGTGCGGCCTGGTCGAATCCGGTGCCGGCGTTGCCGACGTGAATGAGTTGCCTCTTTTTGTCAAAAAGGCCGAGCATGAGCGAGCCGAAGTGCTGTCGCGAGCCTTCGGGATCGGTATAGCCGCCGATCACGCAATCCACCGTCTGCGTGATTTTGATCTTCTGCCAGTCGCGGCTGCGGCGCTCTTCGTAAAAGCTCCCTGACTTCTTGGCGAGGATGCCTTCAAGACCCTTCTGCTTCGCCGCCTTGAATAGGGAAATGCCCTGGCCGGCAAAATGTTCGGAGTACCGGACTACTTCTCCGTCGCGGACAATTTGCCGAAGTAGGCGCTTGCGCTCTTCGAGCGCAACACGCCGCAGATCGTAGCCGTCGAGATAGAGCAGATCAAAAACGTAATACAGGATGGACAAGTGGCTTTTGGGTGCGGTCTGGCGGCCATGGGCGCGAATGCCGGTGCGTTGCTGCATCAGGCTGAAAGATGGGCGGCCGTGATCGTCGAGCACGACAATCTCGCCGTCGAGGATGGCGGACTTTGCAGTGACCGACTCTGCGAGCGATTGCAGTTCCGGAAAGCGCGCAGTGAGGTCGTTCTGATTACGCGAGACCAAGCGTACATCGCCGCCGTCGATAAAGGCGATCGCGCGGTACCCATCCCATTTGATTTCGAATAGCCAGTTGGGGTCGTCAAATGGCTTCTCGGACAGGGTGGCGAGCATCGGCGTAATCGACGAGGGCGCGGCCCGCTTGGATGCGCCCGACAACCCTTTTACCGCAGAGCTCGCCGAGACCGCCGAGGGATTCTTCTTGTTAGCCTTGGCCTTGGGTTTCTCAGGTTTTCCTTCGTGCTTCTTGGTGGTCTTCGTGGTCAAGGCTTTTGTCTTTGATTTCTTCTCATCGACTCGCGCCAGCGTGTCGGCGAGCCAGGCCGCCTTCGCCCCGCCCCGCGAAACTTTCTTGCTGCTTTTCCACTCGGCGGAATCTTCGTCCCCGCCGATTTGCGCCATGGTTCGTCCGGTCAAAACCGATTTTGCCAGCTCCTCGATGTCGAAGCCCGCGATGACGTGGTCATCGTGTTTCTTAATCAGCAGCCACTCGTTGCCTTTGCTTCCCGGGCGGCGGGCCTTGATGTGGATGAGGGCAAAGTCTCCGTTCAACTTCTGGCCATGCAGGCGGAATTTGAAATCGCCTTTCTGCAGCATGGCCGAGGCTTCGGCATCGCTGGCGGCGACGTACTTGCCATTCACGGTTTGGGGAGACAGCGGTTCCCAGGTGCCGAGGTCCCAAACCATTACCGTTCCGGCGCCGTAGTTGCCTTCGGGAATGGTGCCTTCGAAATCGAAATACGAGACGGGGTGGTCTTCAACCATCATGGCCAAGCGCTTGTCGGCCGGATCGAGCGACGGCCCTTTGGGCACGGCCCACGACTTCAGCACGCCTTCCATCTCAAGGCGAAAGTCATAGTGCAGCCGCGTGGCGTGGTGACGCTGCACCACGAAGCGGTGGCCTTTACTCTTGTCGAGCTTCGGCGGCGGCTCGGGCGTGTCAGGGAAGCGCCGCTTGCGTTTGTATTCTTCTAGCGCCACCGGATGATTGTAATCTGGAGATCGGGTCATCGGGCGATCCGCGTCAACCCGCAGTTCTGCTAAATTGCGAATAGCCGGAATACCCCATGCAACGCGAGCATCCTAAGCAGCCGCTGGTCGGCGTCGGAGCGGTCATCGTTGAGAACGGCCGGGCTGTGCTGATCAAGCGCGGCAATGCGCCGCTGCTCGGCGAATGGTCGATCCCCGGCGGAATGCTTGAACTCGGCGAGACGCTGCGTCAGGGCGCGGAGCGTGAGGCAGCGGAGGAAACCGGCTTAGTAGTCCGCGCGACCGAACTGCTGGGCGTCTTCGATCGCGTAGTGCCCGACGATGAAGGGAAAATCATTTATCACTACGTGCTGATCGACTTCCTCTGTGAGCGCATCTCCGGCGAACTCAAGGCGGGAGCGGACGCAGCCGACGCCAAGTGGTTCACCCCGGAGGAAACCAAGCAACTAGCCCTCGCAGAAGATACGGCGGCGGTCATTCAAGCGGCGCTGAAGAGGGCGGCTGAGTGAATTCGCAGTGCTACTCGTAGTTATCGAACTCTGATTCCTGAGGCAGCGGCTCACTCATGAGTCTTGATGCCTCGGCAAAGTCCTCAGCGTCCACCATCACCTTTACCCCGCCAAGTACGTTGGAGATGAACCAGTCCATTCGGACCATGTTGTCATCGGCGAGAAAGCAAGGAACGCCTGCGGAATCGAGCATGCCTTTGACGAGCAGCGCTTCGGGCAGGTCGCGAAACTTGCGTAGGATCACAAGATTTCTTTTTTGGGGGGACTCAATCTGCGGCACGGGCTCAGGAGCAGGCAAGTCGAGATGGCGACGGTCTAATTCGTCTTCCAGCGCTTCCCACGCTGCCTCGCTGAGCTCCCACGAACGCGCTGCGAGCTTGAGCAGCTCGCCATCGGACATCGCAGCGTAGTGGGAAGGAAAACCCGGCTGATCTCCTTGTTGAACATTCATCGAACCGATAATACGCGGAAACGCGTCGGAGGGAACACCACACTCTCGACGAACAAAAGCCCAGCCCGCGTCGGTTCCGGAAAAAAGAGAACGGCCCGCAAGGGTTGAGCCTGCGAGCCGTCCGGTGGACTGTTTGGGTTTGACCAAGAGGTGGTCACTCTTAAGGCATCCCGAGGGATGCTGTGGCCACTTCAGCGAAACTCCGGGTCCCGATGCGACCTACACACCGGGCGGATTTCATACCAAACTCACCGTTGAGTTGCGAAGGTCTTAGAGCAACCGCCCTAAGTCTCAGCCACCTCACCTGGTCTATGGATACAACAACTGCCACTATCAGAACTTGTCATCCGACCACCTCCTTTCCGGTGTAGTCGCAGAATAATACAAAAATCCAATCCGGTTCAAGACCCTTCTGTTGCACATAGAATTACCTTGTGCTGACTGACAAGCTCACATTCCCGGCGGAGCAGGGCGAGAGTTTCTTTGCAAGCCTGCCCCCGTCCCCGGCTGTGTTCCTGTTGCGGGGCGACGGCGAGCCGTATGTGAGCAAGACGGCAAACCTGAGGCGGCGGTTGGAACGGTTGCTGGGCGTTCCGAAAGAGCAGAGCAAGCGGTTGAATCTTCGGGATCGAGTTCGTGAAATCGAATACACGCTGACGGGGTCGGACTTCGAGTCGCAATTTCTGATTTATCAGTTGCTGCGCTTGAGTTTCCCAAAGACGTACGCTTCGCGGCTGCGGCTGCGTCCCGCGCCGCTGATCAAGCTGCATTTGGAAAATGAGTATCCGCGAGCGTCGGTGACGACGAGGCTGGGGAGGGTTTCCAGGCCTGTCGGCCAGGGCGATAAAGAAGATAAAGAAATAGAGTGTCATTCCGAGCGAGATTCCAGCGCGAGCACGGCGAGTGCTGGAACGCTTTCGAGGAACCTGTTTTTTGACGCGCCGAAACAGCAGGTTTCTCGACTCAGCAGTATGGTTCCTGAAACGAACCATCCTGCTCCGCTCGAAATGACAGACGTTAATAGGAAGCGGCAAAAGCAAGCAAATTTGTATTTCGGGCCTTTCCAGTCCCGCGCGGCCGCCGAGAAATTTTCCAATGACGTGCTCGACTTCTTCAAAATGCGGCGCTGCGTGGAAGACCTACATCCGAACCCGGCATTCCCCGGCTGCGTCTATTCCGAGATGAAGATGTGCCTGGCACCTTGCTTCAAAGGCTGCACGGACGCGGAATATCACGCCGAAGTGTCGCGCGTACAGGATTTTTTTGCCTCAGCGGGTGACTCGCTTGCCCGGGACCTCGGTGCGTCGCGCGACCGCGCATCGGCTGAGCTCGCGTTCGAAGAAGCGGCTGCAGTTCATGCGAGGATGGAAAAATTGAAGCCGGTGCTGTCGCAATGTCCGGAAATTGTCCGCCGCATCGACCAGTTGGACGCGCTGATCGTGCAGTCCAGTGCGAGTGCCGGGGCCGTGGCGCTGTTCCGCTTCTCTGCTGCGATCCTTGCCGGGCCGGTGGTTTTCAAAATCGAACGGCGCGAGCAGTCGCGGTCGATGGAATCAGAGATTGCAGAAATTATCGCGAGCTTCCCGGATCCATCAGCTGACTCGGTGACACAGTGTGTGGAGCACCTTGCGATTCTAAAGCGCTGGTACTACCGCTCAACGCGTGTGGGCGAGATCTTCTTTGCGGACGAAAAGGGGAACTGGCCGATGCGCCGCATCGTGCGCGGCATTGGAAGAGTAGCGCGGGGCGAAAAACCGCAGGAGCCTGCCACATTTTCTGCGTCGCAAGACGCGGCGCAACCATCCTAGAGGAAGACTGAAGCGCGAACATGAAGACTGATCAATCCCTTCGCCAACATCTGATGGACTTACTCGACGGGGCGCAGGCACACGCCACGTTCGACAACGTGATCGCAGACTTTCCGCCGAAATTTCGCGGCGAAATCCCCGCGGGCTTGCCGCATTCGGCGTGGACCCTGCTCGAACACATGCGCATCGCACAGCATGACATTCTCGACTTCAGCAGCAATGCGAAATATCAAGCACTGAAATGGCCCGATGATTACTGGCCCGGGAATTCCGCGCCGGCGAGCCAAGCGGCCTGGGACCAGAGCGTGAAGTCATTCCACGACGATCTTGAAGCGATGAAGGAGCTGGTCAGCGATCCGAAGACGGACCTGTTCGCGAAGATTCCATGGGGCGCAGGCCAGACGGTGCTGCGCCAGGCGATGCTGCTGGCGGACCACAACTCCCATCACTTGGGGCAGTTGATCGACGTGAGACGGTTGCTCGGAATCTGGAAGTGAGCGCCGCTACGAGGCTTTGCGCGAATCCAACAATGCCATCATCTGCTCCGGGTAGCGCGGCCCGGCCGCCGCGCCATGCGGGAAGACCTCTTCCAAACGCCGCAGGTCCCCAGGAGTAAGCACTACCTCCAGGGCGCGGACGTTGTCTTCCAGGTAGTTCACGTGCTTGGTGCCTGGAATAGGGATAATGTCCTGGCCCTGCGCCAGCACCCAGGCGAGCGCGAGTTGAGAGGAAGAGCATCCCTTCTCGCGGGCGAGATCCTCAACTTTGGCGACGAGGTCGAGATTCTTCTGAAAGTTTTCTCCCTGAAAGCGCGGCCAATTACGGCGCTGGTCGCCGGGATCGAGATCTTCAAATCTTTTCAACTGCCCGGACAGGAACCCGCGGCCCAGAGGACTGTATGCGACGAAGCCGATGCCTAACTCGCGGCATGCCGCCAGAATTCCACCCTCGGGGTCACGCGACCACAGCGAGTATTCACTTTGCAGCGCAGTGATGCGATGCACTTTCGATGCCCGCCGAATTGTGTCGACGCCAGCTTCGGACAATCCCAGATAACGCACTTTTCCTTCGCGGACCAGTTCGGCCATGGCGCCGACCGTTTCTTCAATCGGAGTGTTGGGATCGACGCGGTGCTGATAGTAAAGATCGATGCAGTCACTGCCCAGGCGCTTCAGGCTGGCTTCACAGGCGCTGCGGACGTAGTCCGCACGGCCGCTGATCGCGCGGGATGCAGGGTTGTTCGGGTCGCGCACGATACCAAACTTGGTTGCGAGAAAGACTTGGTCGCGCCGGTCGCGAATTGCATTGCCAACAAGAACTTCGTTTTTGAACGGGCCGTACATGTCCGCGGTATCGAGAAAATTGATTCCCAGGTCGATGGCGCGGTGAATGGTTGCGGTGGATTCCCGGTCGTCCCCGGTGCCGTAAAACTCGGACATGCCCATGCACCCAAGGCCGAGTGCGGATACGCTCGGGCCGCCGGTACCAAGCTGGCGTGTTTGCATTGTTGCCTCCTTTTCGGCTGTTTGCTCGAAGAGACTTTAGATGGTGGCGTGCGCCTTGGCGACTCAGGCTGCGGCAATCAATTTCGGACGTGAATCCCTGATTTGGGTCCCGCCGTGAAATCTCCGATTTCTGTGGCCGGAACTCCTGCATCGCGCAGCGCCTGGAGCAGGGCGTTGGCCGAGTCCGGCGCAACCGCCGCGAGCAGTCCACCGGCGGTCTGTGGATCGAAAAGAATCGTCTTGATTTCGTCAGGGACGTTGCCATCATAAGTGACAATGCATTCCGCGAATTCGCGGTTGGCTTTGAGTCCGTTGGGAATGTTGCCGGAGCGAATGCAGTCGAGCGCGCCTTCCAGCAGTGGAATGCTGGCAGCGTTGAGTTGGGCGGAGACACTTTCCGAGGCCAGCAACATTTCGCGAAGATGTCCGATCAGGCCGAAGCCGGTGACGTCGGTGAGGGCGTGAACGGGGGAGGCGTCGTTGGTCGTCCGCCGTGGGTCGTTGGCCAAAGCTGCCGCGGACCTTTGCTCCGCCGGACGGGTCTGGAGACCCGCCGCTACATATCCCGATATCACTTCTGCCGCGGTTTTGTTCAACGTGGTCATGGACGCGACAGCGCCATCGATCCAGTCTTGCTTTGCGAGGCCTTGTTTGATTGCCGTAGCAACCACTCCTGTGCCCAGCGCTTTGGTGACGATCAAGCGGTCGCCGGGGACTGCGCCGCCATTCTTCAGAACTCGTTGCGGATTGACCAACCCAGTCACTGCATATCCGAACTTGGTTTCGTCGTCGCGAATGCTGTGTCCGCCGATGACGGTGCATCCCGCCTCGATCATCTTCGAAAGGCCGCCGGCAAGAATGCGTTCCAGGATTTCGAGGTCCGCCTTGTCGGGGAAGCAAACGATGGCCAGCGCGGTCAGCGGGCGACCGCCCATGGCGTACACGTCGCTGAGAGAATTGGTCGCGGCGATCTGACCGAAAGTGTAGGGATCATCGACAATGGGCGTAAAAAAATCGACGGTCTGCACCAGTGCGGTGTCGGGCGCGAGCAGATACACTCCGGCGTCGTCGGCGCGATCGAAGCCGACTAGAACGTTGGGGTCGTGTTGCCGGGCTAATTTCCCAAGCACCTGGTCCAGCGCCGCTGGACTAAGCTTGGACGCTCAACCCGCGGCTTTGACCGTGGCCGTGAGGCGAACGGAGCTGGTGTCGGACATGGAGAGATTGTAAAGGGAAAGGCGGCTTCAGTCGTTAGCGTGTCATCGCTTGGAAGCCATTGGATCAAATGCTTCGACAGTGCGCCCGTCAAAAAGCGGCGACGCGCTGTAGACTCGTGCAAGAGGGAAGGGCTCGATGTTCATTTTTCGCCCCGGTATCGATCTGGTGCCCCCACGCGGTCCGATACGGCTCGACATTTGACCGCCGCTACTTCGTCGTCACTTCCGTGATCTTCAACTCCGGATATGCCTGGTTCCATTGATCGCTCACATGTTCAAAGATCAGGCGGAAGGCGTTGCTCTGTCCCGGTAAAAGGGGAGCGATCGAGAGATCGCTCGTGTCGGGATACGGGCCGGTGGTGCGAAGGACTTTGACGGAGACCACTTCGATCTGCGCAACCTGATCGTATAAATCTTTGAAGGTGACGCGCACCATTGCGTGGGTGATGGTCTTGTCGCCCGCGTTGGCAATGGTTCCGTCCACGTAAGTGACGGATCCGCCGACGAAGTTCTGCGCCTGGCTTAGCTTGAGGTCAGAAAACTTGAGATTGACGGCGTAGGGGACGGGCGCGGCCGCGGGCTTAGGCTTCTCGCGCAGGGCCAGTGCGACGAGTCCCATGGCCGCGACGATCACGGCGATGGCCACGACAATCGTTCGCCTGCTGTTGTCGCGCTCGACCGGTTGCGGCGAGGGTTCGAGGAATCCGCCCATTCAGGCTGATTATAGCCGCGCTATTCTCCGCCGACCGTGAGCCCATCAATCCGGATCGTCGGCGCGGCCATGGATCCGCGGAATTCTAGATCGCTCGCGACCTCGGAAATGTTCAGGAACATGTCTTTGAGATTCCCGGCGACGGTGATTTCTTCGACTGGGTAGGTCAGTTCGCCATTCGAGATCCACATGCCAGACGCGCCGCGCGAGTAATCGCCGGTGACCAGGTTCACGCCCATGCCCATGAACTCGGTGACGTAGAGGCCTTCTTTGACGTCGCCGATCAGTTGCTGCGGCGTGCGTGTCCCTGCCTGAAGGAAATAGTTTCCCGGACCGATGCCCGGTGTTCCCGCCAAGCCGCGCGAGGCGTTGCCGGTGGTCTTGAGATTGAGTTTTTTTGCGGTGTAGGTGTTCAGCAAATACGAGGCGAGCACGCCTTGGTCGATGACGACAGTGCGACGCGTGGGAATACCTTCGCCATCAAATGGGCTAGTGCCGAAGCCGCCGACGATAGTACCGTCGTCAATGACCGTGACGCCGAAGGAGGCGATCTTCTGGCCGAGTTTTCCAGCGAGGAATGACGCTCCGCGATACACCGAGTCGCCGTTCACGCCTTCGAAAATGTGTTCGAGAATCGAAGCCGCAACCAGAGGATCGAAAATGATCGGAACCTGCTGCGTCTTGACCTTGCGCGCGCCCAACCGCCGCAGGGTTCGCTGTGCAGCCACCTGGCCGACGTGCTCGGGGGATTCTAGTCTTCCCAGACTACGCGCGACGGAGTACCAGTAATCGCGCTGCATGCCGCCTTTTTCGTCCTGCGCAATTGGAACCGCCGCCACCGAACAATACGAGCGCTGATACTCGCCCAAAAAGCCGTGTGAGTTGGCAAGAATCTTGTGGCCGGTCGCGGCGTCGAACGACCCGCCGTCAGAATTCTTGAAACGCGGATCGTAATCGAGCGCGGCTTTTTCAGCACGGCGGGCGTAGTCGATTCGGTCCGGTCCGGGAAGAGAATAAACGTCCGGCGAATATAGGTCGAGGTTGCCGAAGAGTGAGCCCAACTGATCCTGGTCGGGTATTCCGGCGAACGGATCTTCGGAAGTGATCTTCGCCAGTTCGACCGCCGAGTTCAACATGCGGTCGAGGCCTGAGCGCGAAAAATCGCTGGAGTGCGTGCTAGCCGAGCGTTTGCCGGAGAAAACGCGGAGGCCGATGGCCTTCGAGCCGGATTCCTTCAGCGTTTCCACCTGGCCGAGGCGCACTAGCGTGGAGAATTCGTCCCCTTCGCGTATGACACATTCGGCGGCGCTGGCGCCACGCTGTACAGCGCGGCTGACCATGTCTTGGGCGAGTGATTTCAGGTCGGTGGTGATTTGGGGTTCGAGAATTGTTTCAGGCATAAGTCAAACGTCGGTGGTCGTACGGTAAAGCAGGTTCCTCGACTGTGACGATCATTCGCAAGCGAATGATCGTCTTCGCTCGGAATGACAAGAGTAAAGTTACTGCATAAATCCGCCGGGGTCTTTTCTTGCGGTGCCGCCAACCGTCATCTTGTCCAATTTTGTCGTCGGCATCCCCACGCCCACGGGCACGGCTTGGCCATCTTTGCCGCAGGTACCGATGCCTTCGTCGAGTTTCAGGTCATTGCCGACCATGGAGACGTGCTTCAAAGCTTCTGGCCCATTGCCGATCAATGTGGCCCCTCGAATCGGCGCGGTCACCTTGCCGTCCTCGATCAGGTACGCTTCCGACGCGGAGAATACGAACTTGCCGTTAGTGATATCCACTTGGCCGCCGCCGAAATTCACGGCGTAAATCCCGTGCTTCACCGAGCGAATAATGTCTTCCGGATCGTCCTCGCCCGCGAGCATGTAAGTGTTGGTCATCCGCGGCATGGGGATGTGCTCGTAGCTCTCACGACGACCGTTGCCGGTATTGGCCATACCCATCAGCCTGGCCGAAAGCTTGTCGCTAAGGTATCCCTTCAAAATGCCTTTTTCGATGAGCACATTTTCCTGCGTAGGATTGCCTTCGTCATCCACGTTGAGCGAGCCGCGACGCCAGGGCATGGTTCCGTTATCCACGACCGTGACCTTTTCGCTGGCGACGCGCTTGCCGATGAGTCCTGAGAAGGCCGAGGTTTGCTTGCGATTGAAATCGGCTTCCAGGCCATGGCCGACGGCTTCATGCAGAAGTACGCCCGGCCAGCCAGGGCCCAGGACAACTTCCATTTCGCCGGCAGGGGCTTCGCGGGCATCGAGTTGCAGAATTGATTGCCGCGCGGCTTCTTTCGCGAAGTACTCCGGCGTTTTCTCGCCGAAGAAGAAATCGAGCGCCACCCGCCCGCCACCGCCGGATGTTCCGCGGCCAGAGTTGGTTTCGTTCCGTGCGATGCAGGAAACATTCATGCGCGCGAGGGGTTGCGAGTCGTCGGCAAAGGTGCCATCGGATCCCACGACAAGAATGTTGCGCAGTTCGTCAGCGTAGCTGGCACGCACTTCTTTGATTCGCGTATCGAAGACTCGAGCCGCGGCGTCGGCGCGCATCACTAACTCTACTTTTGCCGTGATGTCCGCATCGACTGAGGGCAGCGTTACCGGATACAAACTACGCGCGCGATTTTTCTGGAATCCTGCGCTGGTGGTCTTCGCCGGGCCACTCGCGATAAGGGCCGCAGTGCGAGCCGCGTGCAGAATGCGTTCCGGGGAAAGGTCGTCGGTATAGGCATAACCCGTGCGCTCGCCCGAGAGCACGCGAATGCCGCAGCCCGCAGAAATTCCCTGTGAGGCTGATTTGACCATCGACTCATCCACGGTCAGCGAGGTCGAGGAAAGATACTCAAAGTAGATATCGGCGTAGTCGCCGCCGGCGGAAAGGGCCGCCGCTAGATAGCGCTCCAGATCGCGATCGGTCACGCCATAGTGCTGAAAGAAAAAGGGTTTATTATCCACGATGATTAGATGTCTCCCGGCCGGGCTAGGACTCGCAATCACAACATTATCCCATATTGAATCGGGTGATCGGGTGATCTCACCATCGGGCGATCTGCCGATCTGGGATTGACTGGGAAATCGCCCACCTGCGATCGACGGGGCGAGCTTTTTGGTCCACCGATACCCGATGACCCGATCTTCCGGTCACCCGATTCTTATGTTCATCCGTCACAGACAGGCTTGTTTCCCTTATGCCAGACTGCGCGTATGACTTCGCAGGCTTTAACCAGCACGCTGGAAGGATTTCTCAGCGGGAGCAATGGCGCCGTAGTGATGGAAGACGGCGCAGTAGTTTTCGACCTGCAACATGCCAAGTACTCCGTTTCTGGCGAAAACAGTAAGTGCTTGCTCCACTTCTGGTCAGAGGAGCGGAACATTGTGCGACGCGTCCTTGACGTTGAGACCAAAGGCGAAAGCCTGTGCGTCACGGTGCAGAAAATGGGTCAAGTGAGACCCACCCGGCTCGACATTCACCGCGAACGTGATCCGAGGACGGCATCGATCAAACGATTGGCTCGCGGCGCTTACCAGCGCGTTCTGGAACGGGTGTTAAGGAAGCACTTCGCTGATTGGGCCGTAGTGCAACTGAGCACCGCCATGGACTTGGAGAAATCCTTCGGTCCGGTGTGCGCGCGCGGGCTGCTCAAGCGCGGGATCTCAGGGTTTGCGGTGCTGGGCGTCAACCGGCAGGAATTGCAGTCGTCGATCGACGGCTCGCTGACGTTTGGAATTTTATGGCTCGACGCCTGCCGGCAAGCCAACGCCGGCAAACTTGCGGTCGAAGGCCTGAAGATGTTTGTGCCGCCCGGTTGTTCCTCGCTCGTCCGCGAGCGCATGGCGCATCTCGATCAGTTCGCCGCAAAGTGGGAACTCTACGAACTTGATGAGCGCAGCGACGAATGCAGCATTATCGACATTCTGGATTGCGGCAACGTCAACACGCGCCTGGTGCGCTGTTCTGACGAGATCGAGATACGGGAAAGGTTCAGCGGGCCGATCGCACTGGTGCAGAGCCTGATGCCAGAAGCTGAAATCGCAGTCATTTCTCCCGCTGAAATCTCTTTCCGATGCCATGGCCTTGAGTTTGCGCGATCCCGCCTAGCGGCGGCTCCGGGGCAGTTTCGAAGCGCGCCGGAACTTATTTTCGGGGCCGGCCCTGAGGAGCGCGTTCTTTGTGACGCGAACCAGCAGGCCTTCCATGAACTGATCCGCAGCATTGGCGAGGTGCGACATGCGGACGGCCCGCGCGATTGCCGCTGGTGGCGGCTGCATCCGGAGCGCTGGCTGGAATCTCTGGTGATCAAGAACGTCTCGGCGCTCGACAGCCAGTTTGACCCCCGCTTCTGCTACTCGCAGGTGCCCGCGTTCTTTGCCTCCGACCGCGGCATGATCGACGTGCTCACACTGACGCGCGAGTCTCGGCTTGCCGTAATCGAGTTGAAGGCCGATGAAGATATCCACCTTCCGCTGCAGGGGATTGACTATTGGTCGCGCGTGGCATGGCATCAGGACCGCGGCGAATTCCAGAAGTTTGGATATTTCCCCGGCCGGGAAATTTCCACCTGAACTGCCCCTGCTAGTGATGGTTGCGCCCGCCCTGCGAGTACACCCCACCACCGATACGCTTTTGCGCTACCTTTCGCCGCGAATCGAGTGGAGGCTGCTGGCGATAGATGAGAGGTGGAGAAAGGATTTACGGGTGGTGTTCCGCAAAAGGCCGGAGCGGGGGATTGATAAGGACGCCGGGGCGGCGTGAGGCGCAACTGGTGCCGTCGGCTGAAGCGGACTCGGCTCGTTCCCTGCCGTTTTCCGGCACTTCCGTGACGGGCTTCCACATTCCGCCCTGGGCCGCGTCTTATCTCGTTTCCCGGGAGGTCCAACTCTCAGTGAACTCATTCGTGCCTACGGCACTAGTCGTTTTCGCGCTCTTCCCGGTGCTGAAGCGCCGGGCTATTAGCAGTCGCCCGCTATGCGGACTGCCGCGGCGAAGTCGTGGGCGGACAAGAGTGTCCGTGACAAACAATCAGAAACGCGGGCAAGAATGTCCGCGCCACGCAGCTAAGACGCCACCCGGGACTCCACAGAAAACAACAAGGGCGGCCAAGGGGGCCGCCCTGACTGACACTGACTACTGACTACTTCGTTCTACGCTGGCGCTGGACGTTCGCCGCCCTTTAGTCCGGGGCGGCCTGGCTCCGGCTTGAGCACCTGCTGCACGCCGTTGTCGTCGGACTTGGGCGGCGGAACAATCTTCGGCAGGTCTTTGCCTTCGATCAGCAGCCTGACCTCGTTAGCGTCGAGCACTTCGCGCTCTAGCAGCGCGAGCGCAATCCTGATCAGGGCTTCCCCATTCGAGCCCAGGACGCCTTTGGCAGTTTCATATCCTTTGCCTACGAGCCGCTTTACTTCATCGTCGATCTTGATCGCCGTGGCTTCGCTGTAATCGCGATGCTGACTGATCTCCCGGCCCAGAAAGATTTGCTCTTCCTTCTTGCCGAAGGTCAAGGGACCGAGATCGCTCATGCCGAATTCGCAGACCATTTTGCGGGCCATTTCGGTGGCTCGCTCAATGTCATTTCCAGCGCCGGTGCTCATCTGGTTGAGGAAAAGTTCTTCCGCCAGACGGCCGCCCATCATGATTGCGATCATCGTCTCGAGGTATTCCTTGGTGTAGTTATGCTTATCGTCGATCGGCAACTGCATGGTGACGCCAAGCGCCATACCGCGGGGAATAATCGTGACTTTGTGCAGCGGGTCGGAGTTCGGAAGTTTCGCCGCAACCAATGCGTGGCCCGCTTCGTGATACGCGGTGACTTTCTTCTCGTCGTCCGAGAGCAGGAGGGACTTGCGCTCCACGCCCATCAGGACTTTGTCCTTGGCGAGCTCGAAGTCGTACATCAGAACCGCTTTGCGGTTGTGCCGCGCCGCCGCCAAGGCCGCCTCGTTTACCATGTTCGCGAGGTCGGCGCCGGAAAAGCCAGGTGTGCCGCGGGCCAGAACGGACAACTCTACATCGTCCGCCATAGGAATTTTGCGGGTGTGCACGCGAAGGATCTCTTCGCGTCCGCGGACATCGGGGCGGGTGACCACGACGCGGCGGTCAAAGCGGCCGGGCCGCAGCAGAGCGGGATCAAGGACGTCAGGGCGGTTCGTCGCGGCCATCAGAATGACGCCGTCGTTCGACTCGAAGCCGTCCATCTCGACGAGCAGTTGGTTCAATGTCTGTTCGCGCTCGTCATGTCCGCCGCCCAAGCCTGCGCCACGGTGACGTCCGACCGCGTCAATTTCATCTATAAAGATAATGCAAGGCGCGTTCTTTTTGCCCTGTTCGAAAAGGTCACGGACCCGGCTTGCGCCTACGCCGACGAACATTTCCACGAAGTCGGAACCGGAGATCGAAAAGAAGGGAACGTTGGCCTCGCCGGCAACCGCGCGGGCCAGAAGAGTCTTGCCGGTTCCTGGAGGTCCGACCAGCAACACGCCTTTTGGAATGCGTCCGCCAAGCTTTTGAAACTTTTGCGCCTCGCGTAGGAATTCGATGATCTCCTTCAGTTCTTCCTTGGCCTCATCTACGCCAGCCACGTCTTTGAAAGTGACCTTTTTCTGCTGCATGGAGAGCAACCGCGCCCGGCTCTTGCCGAAGGAAAGGGCTTTGTTTCCACCGGTTTGCATCTGGCGAATCATGAAATACCAGAGCCCAATGATTAACGCGAATGGGAGCAATTGAATTATCCAGCCCCAGCCCCCGCCGCTAACGTCCTGAAAACTCGCGCTCACACCTTTGTCTTTGAGCGCCTTGATGATTTCCGGGGTGAAGTATGTGACGGGCGCAGTGGTGTGGAACAGGGAGCCGTCGGTCTTCTTTCCCTTCACTTCCATGCCGGTGACATTGATCTCTTTGATCGCGCCCTGCTCGGCCTGGGCCATGAACTCGGAAATGTTAATGTCCTGCACTTTTTGCGCGGACTGGGCTTGCTTTACGAATACGTAAAGCCCCACCGCCGAAACGATGATTACAAGCCAAAAAATGATATTCTTCGCGGTTGAATTCACTGAGAAGCTCCTGAAAAGCTAGCCTTGCCTTTGCCCCTATCCCTACCTAGCTGAAATCCCGGCCGGATTCCTGCCCGTCAACCTTGTTAGATGCTGGGGCCGGGACTTCGATGCGGCAAGGGTCATTTTAACGCTGTCAGCAGAAGAATGCCGGTACCTACTCAAATAACTTAAGTCATTGGGACTACTCTAAGGCAGGTAGTATCGGCACCCACACGAAGGCTTTGGCTTACAGTTCCCGCAGTTGCCGCACCGTCTCTACCACGCGTTTGGCAGCATAGTCCACTTGCGCCTGCGTGGTGAATCGGCCCAATCCGAAACGGATCGAGGTCTGCGCCAATTCGTCGCTCAGGCCAAGCGCCTTCAGCACATAGGACGGCTCAACATGGTCGGACGCGCACGCTGCGCCGCTCGAAATGGCAATGCCGCCGAGCGCGGTCAGCAAGTCTTCTCCCTGAACTCCCATGAAACTCACGTTCAGATTTCCGGGCAACCGGTGTTCCATGGATCCATTGAGAGAGACACCATCGAGGTTCGACATGATCCCGTCGCGCAGCCGATTGCGGAGGCCGGCGATCCGGCAGGATTCCTCGGGCATGCCCTCCCGGGCAAGCTCGCATGCCTTGCCCAGCCCGACAATTCCCGGGACATTCAGCGTGCCCGAACGCAGCCCATCCTCATGACCGCCACCGTCAATTTGCGGGGCTAAACGGACGTCGGCGTTCTTCCTTACGTACAGCGCACCTGCCCCTTTTGGGCCGTACAGCTTATGGGCGGAAATCGACAGCAGATCAATGTGGTGCCTGGTTACGTCGATGGGAAGCTTTCCCGCCGCTTGGGCCGCGTCGGTATGAAACACGATTCCGTGCTCGCGGCAGATTGCGCCGATTTCAGCGAAGGGCTGCAGCACCCCGGTTTCGTTGTTTGCGGCCATCACCGTGACCAGGATTGTGTCGTCGCGCAAGGCACGCCGAAAGTCGCCGAGATCCAGTAATCCGTCATTCTTGACCGGTAGCAAAGTTACCTCAAAACCCCACTTTTCCAGGTGCTTGCAGGCGTCGAGGACCGCCTTGTGCTCGGTGGCGACGGTGACGAGGTGACGCCCCCGCTCGCGGTTGGCTTCGGCAACGCCCTTGATGGCGAGATTGTCGCTTTCCGTTGCGCCTGAAGTGAATACGATCTCGCCTGCCGCAGCTCCAATGAGTTTCGCCACCTGCTGCCGCGCGGCCTCAACTGCCCGGCTGGCTTCCCAGCCAAAGGAATGGCTGCGACTGGCAGGATTGCCAAAGTTTCCCCGCAGATAGGGCAGCATTTCATCCAGCACGCGGGGATCAAGCGGGGTGGTTGCATGGTTGTCCAGATAGACCGGCAACTTCAGTTCCGTCGCGCTGGCGGATGAATGTTCAGTTAACATGGTCGAGGTGGCTTCTGAGCCCATAGCATCAGTATCCATTTTCCTGCTTGACTTTTCCACGGCTAAGGCTAAAAATACCGCCAATTCCGCGAAGAACGGCCGGGCGGAGCAAGCCTGGCGCTCGCCAGCGACCGGAATCTATGAGTACATCTAGTTCGCCTCAGCCCTCCAGCGAAGTGAAACCCTGCAAGCACCCTCGCGTGAAAATCGTCGCCCGGGAAGAAGACTCGGAATTTGTCGAGTGCCTGGAGTGCAGCGAGGTCTTCGAGTCCAGCGAATTCAAAGACATGGACATTGAAGAGACCAAACCGGAGGAAGGGTGAGCATCAGCTGTAGGTTCTCAGCTTTCAGCTGCTGGTCATTAGCGCGGCAAGCAGAGTATTGGATTTGCTCGTAACTCGCCGCTCAAGATATCGGGGCTGAATCGAAAACTGCGGAACAATCTCAGTGTCTTTCCTGACGGCTGAAACAGCTGAGAGCAGACAGCTATTTCAGCACCATTCCCGATTCTGCCGAGAAATCCATAGGCGCGAATTGTTGCGCGACAAATTTAGGATAAGCCGCCGCCGCAATCATCGCCGCATTGTCAGTCGCAAGCGGACGCGAAGGAAAGAATACTGGCAATCCCTGCTCCGACCCTTCCCGCTCAAACGTTTCCCGCAACTCGCCGTTGGCTGCCACGCCGCCCGTAACGAATAAAGTCGCGACATCGTATTCGCGTGCGGCTGCGAGGGTCTTCGCAACAAGGTCGCCTACAATCGCGCGTTGAAATGACGCCACCAGATCGAGCGTCTGCCGGTCGCAATGGGCAAGGCAGTCTTCCAGTCTCGGCTTTGTGATTGCGGCCAGTGCCCGGCGCCGGGCATCGATCGCGGCAGCCATGCCGTGGGTTTCCACATGCCGCAGGACCGCCGTCTTGATTCCGCTGTAGGAGAAATCGAATCGGGCGCGACCAACGTCGAGAGAGGTTACCTCACCCCTAGTCGGGCCTTTTGCGACCAGAGTGGGCGTTCTTGAGGCTGTCCGCCGGTCTGGATTCTTGATCTGCGAAGGCTGAAACTTCACCGCGCGGGGGTCGCCGTGCTTTGAGAGTCGATCAATCAATGGGCCGCCGGGATACCCAAGCCCCAGCAGCTTGGCGACTTTGTCGAACGCTTCGCCGGCAGCGTCGTCGCGCGTATGACCGATATTTTCGTATGACCAGCTCGTGCCGCGCTGCTCCGCTAAATTGTGTTGCTCGGCCAAATAAAGATGAGTATGTCCGCCGGAAACAACCAGCGCCAGTACTGGGAACCTCAGCTCGCGGTTTCCTTTTTGCCGCTCTTCGAGTAGCACGGCGTGAATGTGCCCCTCAAGATGGTTGACCGCGATGAGCGGCTTATCGAGGGCGAAAGCCAGCGCCTTGGCGTAACTGATGCCGACGAGCAGCGCTCCCGTCAGCCCGGGACCCTGGGTGACGGCAATCGCGTCAATGGTTTCAAAAGTCTTCCCCGCTTCGGCCAGCGCCTGCCTCACCACGGGAACGATCGCGCGCAGGTGCTCGCGCGAAGCCAGCTCGGGGACGACACCGCCGTAGGGCTGGTGCAGCGCAATCTGTGACGCTACCACGTTCGAGATCATCTCCTCGCCGGAGCGCACCACGGACGCGGCGGTTTCATCGCAGGAGCTTTCAATGCCGAGGATGTACGTCGAGGGCATGTTTCCAATCATATTGGAATGCGGGGTTGGGCATCCGCGGCGCGGTCCAGATAAATGCGCTGCCAGATTTTTCTCGGCGAACCTGCAATCAAGAAAAGCCCTGCCTCGCGGCAGGGCTTTCGGGGAACCCCGAGTAGCGATTCAACCGGCAGGCACCACTTACGGAACCGTCACGGTCTTCGGGATCATATTCGTGCAGCCGTTCACCACGTAGCTATAGGTCCCATTCGCTAACGGATTCTTGAGGTGGGTCACAATTGTCCCGCCGTTGGGAACTGACCCAGTTGAGGGAAGCGGTGGGCCATCTTTGAAGGGCCAGGTGGTGCTGCCATCCTGGGAGATGGAACACGGGCCGCCCGTGTTGTTGTTAAAAGTTACTTTGTTCCCCTGGCCCCCGTGCCAGTCATCACAAATGTTCACGCTGTGGTCTGCCATTGGTTCTCCTTATCAATTTTGATTCGAGACGCGCGACTTGCAGCTCCAATGCTTTGTTACTTGGAGGGCTGAGTTGCAGCAATCAGCTGCTGATAACCCGGATTGCTTTCGAGGTTTCGGAACCACGGCAGCCCCTGAATCCGCCCGACCGGATAGCCAGCTCGCACAGCCTTTCCCAGCCACTCAACCGCGAGTCCGGTTTCACCCAGGTTGTTATAAACGCCTGCCGTATCGAGAAGTATATCCTTATCGTTGTTTCCGTACTGCAATGATTGACCCAGGTACAGCAACGCATTTTTGCGCTCGCCCAATTCCGAGTAGTAACTGGCCAGGCTGCTGAGCACGTCAGGATCGCGAGCATTGACCTTCAATTCCTCCCGAGCGAGTTCGACGGCTTTCAGATACGCCGTTTGAGCCGCGCTCTTGTCGCCGAGATACTTGCGCGCGTCGCCCAGATTGCCCCACGTGATGTACTGCGAAGAGTTCAATTTGTTGGCCTGCTCGTACGCCGCCGCCGCGTCGGCAAATTTATCCAGGCCGAAGTAAGCCGTACCGAGGTTGACGTAAGCGCCGTAGAAAGGCCGAATCGCGATCGACTTCTTCAGCGGTTCGATCGCGTCAGCATAACGCCCCATGTTCGTATAGGTGGCGCCCAGGTTTACGTAGGCTCCATAACCTTCGGGAGCCAGTTCGATCACCTTCCGAAACATGGCCAGAGCTTTGTCGTATTCGTTACGGCTATTGTAAAAACGGCCCAGCGCGTTATAGGCGACGCTGCTATTTGGGTGCGCACCGATGGCGCGCTGATAGGTTTTCTCGGCTTCGTTGACGGAGCCCTGGTGCTCGAAGGCCAGCGCCAGCCCGAGGTATGCGTCTTCGTTGGCCGGTTCCAGGTCAAGGGCCCGCTGAAATTCGGAAGCCGCTGCTGCATATTTCCCCGTGCCGTCGTTCACCAGTCCCAGGCAAATGTGTCCGGCTGCTCCCGCGTTGCCGAGGGCGACCGCGTTATTGCACTCGATCGTCGCAAGTTTGGGCAACCGGGGCTGCTTGGTATGCCAATACTTGCGCCAGTAGGCCTCGCCAAGGATGGCCTTGGCTTGTCCGAAGTTGGGATCCAGTTTCAGGGCTTCGCCGGCCATCACAATGGCGTTGTCAACATTCTCGCTCTTGGTGTATGCCAGCAAATAGCCTCGTGCCTGCAGGTAATATTTGTAGGCCTCGGGTTTGTCCGTGCCGTGAATACTCAAGGCCGCTTGTTCTTCCGGCCTAAGCTTTAGCCGCAGCGCCTTCACCGTTCCTTGAGCGATGTCGTCCTCTACTCCGATCGCGTCGGACGACGGGAGAGTGATAGAATCCCCGCCAACCGCCACGCCGTTTCGTGCATTGAAAATGGAATAGCTCACCTGAAGCAGTTGTCCGGACTCCTGCAGTGTCACTACCAAACCGAGGTTCGCGCCGAATTGCGAACTCGCCTCGGGAAGAGAAGTCACGCCCTTTTCCTGCAGGTAGCGGGAGGATACAATCTCGAAAGCGCGGTCCTGAGTGAGCAGGCCCAGCTTGGCGGAAACGCTTTCGACCACGCCCTGGCCGAGCGCCGTCAGTTTGGGATTGCCTTCGATTGGCGAGAACGGAAGCACGGCGAGAGTTGCGGTCTTCTCGCCCGCGGGCTGAGAAGTCGTGCCACCCGGTGATCCCCGCATGCGGCTGCCCAGGTACAGAGCAGCCACGGCCAGCAACGCTGCGGCCACCGCTATCACTGCCGCCCGCCCAAATCGAAAGCCTGGTTTCTTCAGCGATGCGGTCGCCGCCGCAAACACCGGGTCATCTCCCTGCTGCACGCGCCGCAAATCGATCAGCACGTCTCTCGCGGTCGAATAACGCTGGGCGGGATCCTTTGCCAGCATGGTCTGAAGAATGCTCGAAATTGACGCCGAAACTTTGGGATTCACCTGCTCAATGGGCGGAGGATCCTTGTGCAGGACCGATGCCATGGTTCCGGCCAGGCTGTCGGTTTCAAACGGCTGCTGGCCGCCGAGCATTTCGTAGCAGACCAGACCGAGCGAAAACAGATCGGCGCGTCCGTCATAGGGCTTCTGAGTGAGAACTTCCGGGGCCATGTACGCGGGGGTGCCGCCGCTCATCCCGCCGGTCAGAGTCGCTGCGGTAAGCGTGGCATCGTTCGAACCGCCGAGTGAGAAGCGCCGCGCAACGCCGAAATCTAGAACCTTCACACGGCCATCGGGCGTGAGCATGATGTTTTCGGGCTTGATGTCACCGTGAAGAATGCCTTTTTCGTGTGCGGCGCCCAAGCCTTCCAGTCCCTGTGAAGCCACGCGGAAAAAATCCTCCGTCTCGAAAATTTTGCCGTCATGCATGGCCGCGCGCAGTGGCTTTCCCTCGACGTATTCCATAATGAGAAAGATTTCGCCGCCTTCCTCGACCACGTCGTAGATTCCGGCAATGTTGGGATGGTTGAGCGACGAAGCCTGCTGCGCCTCGCGAAGAAAGCGGCGGCGGTCGACGTCATTCTGCTGCAGGCGCGGCGCCATGCGCTTGATGGCCACGACACGCTTCAACTTGGTGTCGGTTGCCTTATAGACCTGTCCCATACCCCCGGCGCCGACCAGCGCCAAAATGGCGAAACGCCCGGCAATGGTGCCGCTGAGTAAAGAAGCTCGCGAGGGATCAGGTTGCTGCATGGTGGCCAGAAAATTGGAGCCAATTCTACTCCGAAGGGGCGGGTTCCCCAATGGCCGAGTGTGACCGAGGAGGTTTCGACCGTGACGGTTCTTTACCGGTTGATCTTCAAAAGGCGATGCGCGTTGCGTTCGCAATTGGGGCAGGCGCCGCCCTTTACATAGCGATAAAAGCGCGGGTGGCCGCGGCTTTTCCAGTAGCGGGCTTCGTAGTCATCAATTCCCGGCCCACTGCTCATCAGGCTGAAGAAGACGTGCTGAGAAGGTTTGATCACGATGCCTACGTGCCCTCGCCAAACCACCAGATCGCCGGTTTTCGGCTGCTTGACGCGTTCGAAGGAATCGACGCCGGCATAAATATCCGAAGAAGGCGCATAGGGATAAGGAAAGCCGGCTTGCTCGTAGATTCCGTGCACCAAATGGGAGCAATCGCCGTCGAAGCTGTGGCGGACTCTGTTGTCGAGCGCGGCCGCCACCAGTGACAGCCGGTCGTCATCGTTGAGCGAATCGTTGTTCAGCGAATCATTGTTCAGCGAATGATGGTTCAGCGAATCATGGTTCAGCGAATCATTCAACGACGGAGCGGGTGGGGTCTCCCTGGGCGCGTCCGCTGGCCTGGCGGACACGACCGGTTGCGGCCCAAACGGGCGGGGTCTGTCTTGGGCTGGGAGTCCGGGCACGGCTATCGCAAAAGCCGCAATGGCAAGCAGAAATTTGGCACGAATCCCCATTGCCCCCATTCTGATGCCAAATCGGCCGTCTGGGCAGGTTACAGCCGGGAGCATCCTCCTGGATCAGTCTCCGGGTTACTACGATGGACCAGGGTAACTACGGCCTCCCATGTCCCGCAGACATACACTGGAGGCAGTAACGACATCTAAGGTAGGTGTGGGTTTAGGCCGGTGGGAGGCTGAAAGCGGCCATGAAGGGCTTGCGAAAAATCGTTCGCTCGGTGCGTCAACTGGGGCGCGACCTTTCGTCCAAGCCCGGGCTCGCGCTGCCGTTCAGGCCACCGTCGCTTGGCTTGGCTCTCGGCGGCGGTTTCGCGCGAGGCATAGCGCACATTGGCGTTCTGAAGGTCTTCGAAGCCGAGGGCATTCCCATCAGTTTCGTCGCCGGAACGAGTGTAGGTGCCTTGGTCGGCGCGGCCTATTGCAGCGGAGCGACACCGGACGAACTCGAGGAAATTGCAAGCCGCGTCCGCTTCCGCGACCTGGCTCGCTGGACGCTTTCCCGCTATGGCTTCGCCACCAACCTGCGCATGACGGCGTTCCTGAACAAGATCCTGAAGGTGAAGACGTTTGAAGAACTGCGGATTCCGCTGGCCGTCACTGCCACGGATTTCGCCTCCGGAGCGGGCGTGGTATTTCGTTCCGGCCCGCTGGTTGACCCGGTACGCGCCAGCTGCGCGTACCCCGGCGTATTTCTACCCGTTACGGTCAACGGGCGCCTGCTGGTGGATGGCATGCTGGCGCATTCGCTCCCCTGCTCGCCGACACGCGAGATGGGGGCTGAGCGGGTCGTCGCCGTCAATTTGAAGAGCACGTGGGTGGGTACGGTGGGCCCGCGCCATATCTTCGATGTGATCGGGCAGTGCTTTTCCATCGCGCAGGAAGTGAACTGTGGGCAAGCGCGCGCCTCCGCTGATCTCGTGATCGAACCCGATGTAACCGGGTATCGCTATGACGATTTCGAGCACAGCGCGGATCTGGTACGCATCGGCGAAGAAGCCGCGCGCCAAGCGTTGCCGCAAATCCGTAAATGGCTCGGCGAGGCAGACGCAAAAAAAGTGTTGGCGCCCGCGCTGCTCCCAGTCATCGATCCGGCTACGTCGCAGGGCTAGCTTTGTTTCACCGGATAGCTTTGACCTGATCCCCTCTTTCTTTCGTTCCCTTCCGGCGACAGCGACAGCTTTACATACGATCCCAGCACAGGCAGGCCGCAAACCTACACGTTCTCGGTGAATGACGCCACGGACAAAAGAACCATGACTTGGAACCCGAACGGTACCCTGGGGACATTCGCGATTGCCGACAACCTCCCGGTACCGCCGACGCGCAAACCTGCAATTACTTTTACGACGACATGGCGCGGCTTGGAGGCCAGAATGCGAACGGCTACAGCGTGGATTGCGGCTCGAAATTGCAGCAGTTGTTTACGTTCGACGTTTTCGGCAACATCAAGAAGTCGGGCACGTTTAGTTTCAACGCGACGTACAATACAGCCACAAATCACATTTCGAAAAGAACGCAGTTTCCTTCGGCCAGGATGCGCTTGGATCTATTCCTGGGCAGGGGTTGTCCATAGCTTGTTCGGGATAGGGATGGGCATGGTGAGTACGGTAACCGCTGCAATGAAGGGGGACACAGGAGGCGCGACGTTGACCATTGCGGGCATCCACGTCTCGGCTTTAGAAGAGGCGAGCAGTCTTATTCCAGCGGTCGGAACCTTCGTTAACGGAGTGGCGACTGTCCATGACTTGCAGCAAAGTGTATGAGCGGAAACGGCGGGGTTAACCGGGATCAAATGGGGGAGAATCGGCACAAACAGGCACTCAATTCACTGACCCGAGGATGGGCGCTTTTGGTTTTAATATGCACTTTGCCCATCTATATCTTATTTGTATATCTCGGCGATTCCGGGCGAGGAAGAGCAGCATGGGTTAGCACCGGAGTGATTACGTTCGCTGCCAGGCTTCTGTGGGACTTAAAGACGCGGGTATGGTTCTGGGTAACGTTAGCAATTATCGCGCTCCTTCATGTCCCCATGATTCTACTCATTCCCTGGGGCGACCAAAACCTTTCATATGTTGCCCTACTCCCGGCGGGTCTCTTGGCCCTTGGTATCGCTTACGGAATCATCAGACTAGTCGAGAACACGATTGAGCGAATTCATACCCGCAAATAAGGGCGGGGGCTCGATAATCGGCAACTATGAGCGAAAAGAAAGTTGTCGCCTCGAACTCGGGGGGCCCGCAGAGCTGGAACCGGTATGCGTATGTGATGAATAATCCAATGAGGGCAATTGACCCACTGGCCTCTGATTGCGTAACTGCGAACGAGGATGGAAGTTACTCAACCAACGGGGGAGATTGCGGCGATGCCGGTACCAGCTCCGGGTCTGCAACACCATGGCCGGACACGCTGATGCAGCAGCTTCAGCAGCAACAAGAGCCGCCGCAGCAGTGAGGAGAGAATATGTCGATCAGGTTACGAGTTCTCAAGGCTTGGTTCTTAGTTTCCGGGTGCATCGGAATCATCGTTGCTCTGGTGCTGGCGCTCGTAGCATCCAATCGATCCCTGAGTCCGGGACTCCTTCTGACGCTTTGGCCCGCTTCAATCGTCGGTCTTTCGGACCCATCGACGCTCACCGCAAAGATTCTTATCGGAGTGTACGAATTCGGAGGCAATTTCCTGCTGTACGGGGTCATTGGAACAGGGCTTGGCCTCGCCTTTCGGCTAGCAAATCGAACGAAGTAGTGAGCGCACGATTCCCGACCGCTGAGCAGAGTACCTGCGGTTCGCGTTTCTAGGCTACCGGAAGTCGCGATCTGGGAGCGGGTGAGGGTCGGGCTGGTTCCCGACCAGGCTCGGACGAGATTTTTTCTTTAGCCGCGCTTTGGCTCTTGGCCGCGCGCGGATCTGGGGCGCGGGAGCAGGGTCGCCTCAAGGTTAGCTTCCCGCGCTTGTTTGACCCTCATTCCTCCCTTCACTAGACTTAACTTCACTCCATGGCAGACAACATTCACATCAAGCTCCCCGACGGGAGTGATAGGGAATTTCCTAAGGGGACGACGGCGCTTGACGTCGCGAAGTCGATCAGCCCGCGGCTGGCGGATGCGGCGCTTGCGGCGAAGACTAATGGCGATCTCATCGACCTGACTCGGCCGCTTGAGCACGACGCCGATCTGCGCATTCTGACCGATCGCGATCCTGAGGCGCTGGGAGTTTACCGGCATTCGTCGGCGCACTTGCTAGCGGCGGCAGTGCTCGAGCTTTTTCCGGAGACTAAGCTTGGCCACGGCCCAGCCACCGACACCGGATTCTTTTACGACTTTTATCGCCAGGCGCCGTTCACGCCCGATGACCTGGAGAAGATCGAAAAGAAAATGCAGGACCTGGTGCAGCAGAACCTGCCGTATGCGCGCGAATTTTTGCCGCGCGATGAGGGTCTCGAAAAGTTCAAGGGCGAAGGCGACTTCATGAAGTGCCACTTCATCGAGCAGTTCACCAAGCCCGATGAAAAGATTTCGATTTACAAGACTGGCAAGTTTCTCGATTTCTGCCGCGGCCCGCACATTCCTTCGACCGGAAAAATCAAAGCGTTCAAGCTGATGAACATTGCCGGCGCGTACTGGCTGGGCGACGAGAAGAATCCGCAGTTGCAGCGCATTTACGGCACGTCATTCTTTTCAAAAAAAGATCTCGACGCTTATCTCAATCAGATTGAAGAGGCCAAAAAGCGCGACCATCGGGTGATTGGGCAACAGCTCGATCTGTTTTCCATTCAGGAACTGGCCGGGCCTGGACTGATCTTCTGGCATCCCAAGGGCGGAATTATCCGCAAAGAAATGGAAGACTGGATGCGCGAGCAGTACCTTAAGCGCGGATATTCGCTGGTATATACGCCGCACGTGATGCGCAAGCAACTGTGGCAGACCTCGGGGCACGAGGGCTACTACGCGCAAAACATGTTCGACACCATGGAACTGGACGACGCCGAGTATCGCCTGAAGCCGATGAATTGTCCCGGCCACATTCTGATTTACAAAGACTCGTTAAAGTCATATCGCGATTTGCCGGTGCGACTGGGCGAGCTGGGCACGGTGTACCGGTACGAGCGCTCGGGCGTGATGCACGGCCTGCTGCGCGTGCGTGGGTTTACGCAGGACGACGCGCATATTTTCTGCACGCCGGATCAGATTGAAAAAGAAATTGCCGATTGCGTCGAGTTTGCCCGCGACGTGCTGAAGGATTTCGGCTTCGATAAGTTCGTGACCGAGCTTTCAACGTGGAATCCGGCAGATAAAGCAAATTTCGTCGGATCAGAAGAGCAATGGAACCTGGCGACGTCGTCCTTGGAGAAAGTTCTCAAGCGTCTGGATATCGAATATAAGACGATCCCTGGGGAAGCGGCGTTCTATGGTCCGAAGATCGACATCAAGTTAGTCGATGCGATCGGACGGCTCTGGCAGCTTTCCACCGTGCAATTCGATTTCAACCTGCCCGCCCGCTTCGGCCTGGAATATGTCGCAGAAGACGGAACGCGCAAGCAGCCGGTCATGGTGCATCGGGCGCTGTATGGATCCATCGAGCGTTTCTTCGGCGTGCTGATAGAGCACTACGCCGGAGCGTTTCCGGTATGGCTCGCGCCGGTGCAAGTGGTCATGGTTCCGATTGCGGAAAGGCATGTGGAATATGCGAATAAAGTTGCGGCGGGATTGCGTGAGAGCGGCGTACGAGTCGCGGTGGATGCCCGCAACGAAAAGATGAATGCGAAGATCCGCGAGCATGCCATGCAGAAAGTTCCGTTCATGCTGGTGGTCGGCGATAAAGAAGCTGAAGCCGGGAAGGTGAACGTGCGGACGCGGGGGAAAGAGAAGACGGAGGATATGGAGGCGGAGGAGTTTGGGTCATATGTATCGGGTATCATCTCAAGAAAGAGCTCGACCTTGTGACGATTAGCCGGCTTGATCGTGTCTCTGTTTTCGGGGATAAGCTGAGCTTTCTTATCCCGCATGAATGGGTTCAGGACGGCGATCAATCCCAAGGTGTGTATCTGTATCGCGCCCCTGGAACCAGTTCAGGATGGTTGCGCGTGAGCCTCATCACCGCTAAGAACTCGTTTGCGGGAGCCCGCGATCTTCTCGCGGAAAGAACGCGGCAAAGAAATGGGAAACTGCGCCAATCAGGGCTAAACTTGGTGGCGACTTGGGAAAATCTGTCGCAAGAAGATGGCGTTCCTATCTACCATTATTGGTGGGCGGTTTTACACTCGCTCGGGCCAGAAGTCATTCGGGAAGCGCTCTTTTCTTATACCGTCCTTGCAGACCACCGGGACGATGAGGAAACGCAAGACGCTGTATCCGTTCTATCTAAGCTTTTTTGCAACGCAGAATTTTCTCATCCCGTAGTCGATACCATTGCAAATTGAAAACAGCAGGTTCCTCGACTCCGCAAGACTATCCGCATTCGCGGATGATCTTGCTTCGCTCGGAATGACAATGGGTGGGTTTGAGGCATCCATTCGCTTCGCTTAGGGCAGGCTTGTGAAGCCGTGACCTTTCAAAGCAGAGGCATCTCCCAAAGCCGACTCAATCGTGACGCGGCACTTCAACGCAAGGTCTGTGAAATTGGTCGCGACGGCTGAGGATGGCGACAAGGCGTCGGCATCGGTGAGGGCGCGCCTCATTTGTTGGATAAACCAAAAGCAAAGCAAGGGCGTCGGACAGGAATGTCCGACCCACACTTGCAGGGTCAAAGGCGTCGGACACGGTTTCTTCTGTTACTCTTTCTGCCGTCCATCTTCCCTCGGAGGTTTTGTCCATGAAGCGTCTGCGCGTCGTCCGGTTGACCCTGATCGTTGTCATCTTCTTTTCTGCACTCGTCTTCTCTGCACTCCTCGCTTTCGCTGCCGATCCGCTTCCGCTGGTTTACGAGCGCAACGTTGCGGTCAAAATGCGCGATGGGGTCACGCTGCGCGCCGACATTTATCGCCCTAAGTCAGACGACAAGTTTCCGGTGCTCTTGCAGCGCACGCCCTACAACAAGGACGGGGGCGTTGACTTCGGACTGAAGGGCGCATCGCGCGGGTTCGTCGTGATTATCGAGGACGTGCGCGGGCGCTATAGCTCCGAGGGCGACTTCTACACCTTCAAGAACGAGCCCAACGACGGCTACGACACTGTTGAATGGGCTGCGGCTCTGCCGTATGCGAACGGCAAGGTGGGGATGTTCGGCGGGTCTTACGTCGGGGCGACGCAAATGCTTGCGGCCATTGCGCACCCGCCGCATCTGGCGGGGATTTGTCCGGTGGTGACCGCGTCGAACTATCACGAGAACTGGACTTACCAGGGCGGAGCCTTCGAGCAGTGGTTCAACGAGTCGTGGACCTCGGGACTGGCGCAGGACACGCTTGCGCGCCGCGTCTCGCGGGGAACGAACGCCATGAATGGTATGTGGGCCACGCCGCTGGATGATTACTCATTGTTCCAGCTTCCGCAGGAAGCGTCGGGCGCGGCACAGACGGCGGCACTGGCGCCGTACTTCCTTGACTGGGTTGAGCACACGAGCTACGACGATTATTGGAAGAAGGTTTCGATCGAAGAACATTTCGGCGACATCACCGTCCCTGCGCTGCACATCGCTGCGTGGTATGACATTTTTCAGGGTGGATCGCTGCGCAACTATCAGGACATCAGGGACCACGGGGGAACCGACGGCGCGCGTAAGGGGCAACGGTTGCTGGTGATCGTCGGCGGCCATGCCGGCAATGGCCCGAAGATCGGCGATGTGACGTTCGGGGATACCTCCAAATTCGATGAAACCGAAACCACGCTGCGCTGGTATGAATATTTGTTCAAAGGCGAGAAGAACGAGTTTGCCTCCGGCAAGCCGGTAAAGATTTTCGTAATGGGCTCGAACCAGTATCGCGACGAAGATGCATGGCCGTTGGCCCGCGCGAAAGAAACGAAATACTTCCTGCATTCCGGCGGGAAGGCGAATTCGGTCCGCGGGAATGGCGCGCTCTCGACGGTGACCGCGGTGAAAGAGACTGCAGATCAGTATGTGTACGATCCGGCAAATCCGTCGCCAACAATCGGCGGACCGCTATGCTGCGATGGTTCGCACGAGCCCGGAGGCCCTAAAGACCAGCGGCCTGTCGAAGCGCGGGATGACGTTCTGGTCTATTCGACGCCGCCGATGGCCGAGGACATGGAAGTGACAGGGCCGGTGAGGCTGGAACTATATGCCAAGTCGTCGGCGGTCGATACCGACTTCGAGGCCAAGCTGGTGGACGTGGGGCCGGACGGCTTTGCGCAAAACCTGACCGAGGGAATCGTGCGGGCGCGCTATCGCGATTCGCGCGAAACCGCGACGTTGATGAATCCCGGCCAAGCGTACAAGTTCTCGATTGATCTGTGGTCAACCAGCAATGTGTTTAAGAAGGGGCATGTGCTGCGGCTGGAAGTTTCCAGCAGCAATTTTCCGCGGTTTGATCGCAATCTGAATACCGGCATGTCGAAATATCTGAAGTCCAAGGACGCGGCGGCGGGATTTGTGACGGCGACCAACGTCGTGCTGCATGACGCGGAACATCCGTCGGCGCTGGTGTTGCCGGTGGTGTCGGCGAAGTAGGCACGTTTCTTTCGCCCCGTTGGGCCTCGCATGATTCGGGTTGTTCAGCCCATGGCTTGCGCCGTGGGCTTTATCCCTTCGGAGCTTGTATTTCGGTGTAGATCGATGCGCATTGGCGTGATTTCCGACACTCACGGGCTGCTTCGGCCCGAAGCCGTCGGGGCGCTCGCAGGATCGGAACGCATCATTCACGCGGGCGACGTCGGCGATCCGGCGATTCTTGACCGGCTTGCCGAGATAGCCCCAGTAACCGCGGTACGTGGAAACGTCGATCACGGGAGTTGGGCGGAGAAGCTTCCGCAGACGAACGTGCTTGAAGTCGAAGGGGTTTCGATCTTTATTCTGCACGACATCGAAAAACTGGATCTGAAGCCCGAAGCCGCGGCATTTGCGGCAGTAATTTACGGCCACAGTCACGTTCCAAAGCAGGAGGTTAGAAACGGCGTGCTGTATTTCAACCCCGGGAGCGCGGGGCCGAAGCGGTTCAAGCTCCCAGCGTCCGTCGGTGTCCTACAGTTTGGCCAAGGCCGCTTTGGCGGCAAGATCACTCCCCTGATGCCCTGATGTTTGTCTTTTTCTTTGCAAAAACATCCGCAAAGGTCGCGAAGAACGCCGAACTCGCAATTCCGGTTCCCGCCTTTAGTTGCCAAGGACGCGACTAAGGGCTCGGCAACCTCCGGCGTTCTTCTTTCCTTTAGAATCGCAGTTCCATGTCCCTCGAGTTCGAGATCAAAGCCATCCGGGATTCTGCCCGTCGCGGCACGCTACAAACCGCACACGGCCCGGTCGAAACGCCGGTGTTCATGCCGGTTGGGACGCAGGCCACGGTGAAGGGCATTTCTCAGGATATTCTCGAAGAGCTTGGCGTGCAGATTCTGTTGGGCAACACCTATCACCTGTACCTGCGGCCGGGGATCGAGCAGGTGCGGAGCCTGGGCGGACTGCACGGATTCATGTCATGGCCGCGGGCGATTCTGACCGACTCGGGCGGATTCCAGGTTTTCAGCCTCAACGAACTTCGCAAAGTTACAGAAGAAGGGGTGACGTTTCGTTCGCATCTGGACGGGTCGTCGCATTTCCTGGGTCCGGAAACGGCTATGGCGGCACAGATCGGCCTGGGCGCTGACGTAATCATGGCATTCGATGAATGCACGGAGTATCCGGCGGATGCAGCGCGGACGCGCGCCTCCATGGAAATGACGCTGCGGTGGGCGGAGCGGAGCAAGAGGCATTTTGAGGAGCACAAGCATGAGGTGCCGTGGGGGAGCGGTCAGCGGTCAGCCGTCAGCACTCAGCCGTCAGATCTCGGCCAGCGGGAAGGCGTTACTAGTGCGCAGGCAGACAGCAGGTTCCTCGACTCCGCTCGGAATGACAGTTTGATTAAAGGGATGAGCGACATTTCGCGGGACGGAAGCTCGACCCAAGCCCTCTTCGGCATCGTGCAGGGCGGAATGGATTTGGCGATGCGCAAAGAATCTGCCGAGCGCACCATCGAAATCGGTTTTGATGGCTACGCCATCGGCGGGCTCAGCGTTGGCGAACCGCGGGCGCTCACTCGCGAAGTTGTCGAGGCCACCATCGAACATCTGCCCAAGGACCGGCCGCGCTATCTGATGGGGGTGGGCACGCCGGAAGAAATCGTCGAATACTCGAAACTGGGAATTGACATGATGGACTGTGTACTGCCGACGCGGGCCGCCCGGCATGGCTTGCTGTTCACGTCAGAGGGCAAAGTCTCGATCAAGCAGGCGCGCTATGCCTCCGACCATGGTCCACTCGACCCGAATTGCCCCTGCCGGGTCTGCCAGCGCTACTCGCGGGCGTATCTGCGTCATCTTTATGCGGCCAACGAGGTACTTGCCCAAGTCCTCAATACCATTCACAACCTGAGTTTCTACCTTGACACTATGCGGCGCGTCCGGCATTCTATTTGACTTGGGAATGCGCGCGCGTTCTTCTCTGGGTAATCTACAGTGGCCCAGCTTGCCATTCCGTGTTTACCAGTGGTAAAAGAAGCCCGGTTTCTGATTACGTAAAAAAGCTCAGCAAATTCGTTTTATGAGGAATTCCTTCGCCGCCTGGCGTAAAGCCTTGTGTGGCTGGGCGTGAAAGTTAGCATCGAATGAACCTATACGGATTGATCGTGCTTCAGGCACCAGCAGGTGGGGGGCTTTCGGGAATGGTGTTGATCCTCCCCGTCATGCTGGTGTTCGTTTACATGTTCTACACCCAGAATCGCAAACAGAAGAAATGGCAAGCCATGCTGGGCGAATTGAAGACTGGCGATAAAGTGGTGACCAGCGGCGGAATGCGGGGAACGGTGGTGGCGCTGAAAGACGATTCCTTGCACCTGCGAGTCCCCCCGGACAATCTGCGGATTGAAGTCACGCGGGCCTCGATCGTCTCGGTCATTACGCCGGATGACTTGGCGGCAAAATCGTGAAGAGCTTTTAGCTTGAACTGGCTGCCGGCAAGAGCAAAGGCAAAAGGTTCGCTTTGAAATGCAGCTTGGGAGTGGTTGGATTCGTTTATGACTAAGGGTCTTGGCTGGAAATTAATCGTTATCGTTGTCGTAATCCTGCTGTTTGCTTACGGGATTTTTGGAATCCCTGCGGGCTTTTCAAGCGGGGCGCTGGCGGACGGGCTATTGAGCTCCGGGGCCTTCCGCAATGGGATCCACCTTGGGCTCGATTTGAAGGGCGGGACCCACCTGATTCTTCAGGTGCAGGTCGCTGATGCCATCAATGTCGATTCGGACAGTGCGATAGAGACTCTGAAAGACGGCCTGCGCAAGGCCAAGATTAACTACTCCGATATCACCAAGCCTGATCCAACAAATCATCCTGAACAAGTTTTAATCAAAGGCGTTCCCAGCACTGCTGATGTGCGGTCGTTGGTCGACAGCAGGCTGCCTGACTACGAATCCGCGTCCGGACCTAACCAAACTTGGACTGTGGCCATGAAGCCCACCGCGGTGAAGGCAACCGCAGATCACGCGGTCACGCAGGCGATCGAGACCATCCGCAACCGCATTGATCAGTTGGGCGTTACCGAGCCTGTCATCGAAGAGCATGGGTTGGGGCAACACCAGATTCTGGTGCAATTGCCCGGCGTTGATGACCCTGCCCGTGTGGAAAGCATCATTAAGTCCACGGCCATGCTGGAAATCAAGCAGTCGGTCGGCGGCCCTTATCCAAGCCAGGAAGCTGCATTGCAGGATCACAACGGCGTGTTGCCGGCTGACGCCATGCTGATGCAAGGCCACAGTGTTCCCGGCACCGAAGGCAATCAGTGGTACCTGGTTTCTCGTGTATCGGCGGTCCGCGGAAAGGATTTGCGCGATGCCGTGCCCAGCCGCGATCAGGGTGGCCAACCCAGCGTGAGTTTCACGCTCACCAACGAAGGCGGACAGCGGTTCTTCAGCTTCACGTCGCAACACGTCGGGGACTCCCTCGCGGTCGTGCTGGACGGCGGGGATGGGCCCCAGGTGCAGGAAGTCGCCAACATCAAGGAACCGATTCGCGACCACGGAGAAATCTCAGGTAGCATGACCGAGCAGCAGACCAAGGATCTATCCATGATCCTGCGTTCAGGCGCGCTGCCTGCCAGTCTCAAGTACCTTGAAGAGCGGACGGTGGGCCCGTCTTTGGGCGCGGATTCGATTCGGGCGGGCGTTACGGCCGCCGTGATAGGCATGGTCGCGGTGCTGATTTTCATGCTGATCTACTATCGCGCCGCAGGAATTAACGCCGACCTGGCGCTGATTTTGAACCTGGTTATTCTGCTCGGGTTCCTGGGCTTCAGCGGCGCAACCCTTACGCTGCCGGGTATTGCTGGCGTGATTCTTACGGTCGGCATGGGCGTGGATTCCAATGTTCTGATCTTCGAGCGCATCAGGGAAGAACTCCGAAACGGCAAGACGCCGCCGTCAGCGGTGGATCAGGGCTTTGCGCATGCCTGGGTCACAATTGTGGATACGCACGTTACGACCATCGTTTCGGCGATCATTCTTTTCCTGTTCGGTACCGGCCCTGTAAAAGGGTTTGCCGTGACGCTGAGTTTTGGTCTTTTTGCGAATCTGTTTACCGCAGTGTTTGTGTCGCGAGTGATTTTTGATTGGGTGCTGAGCCGCAAGCAGGTGGGCGAAGCGCTGAGTATCTAGGTTTTGCTTGTCATTCCGGCCGCTTCGCGGTGAGGAATCTGCTGTGCCGTGAGGAAGAAGCAGGTTCCTCGACTTGACGATTCTTCGCTAGCGAAGAATCCTGCGGCGCTCGGAATGACAGCAATCAATGAGATTGAAGGGAAGTCAGCAGCGTGGAATTTTTTAAGAATTCGAACATCGATTTTCTCGGCAAGAAGTGGTACTTCATTGCGTTCTCGCTGATTTTCAGCGTGGCCGGCGTCTTCTCGATGCTGTTCTGGCACGGGATTCCGCTGGACATCGATTTCCGGGGTGGTACGCAGGTTTATGTGAAGTTTTCTCACCCTCCGAATGACAATGCCGTGCGCGCTGCCATGGATCGCGTGGGACTGCACAATGCCCGCATTCAGCGGTTGGGCGCGGTGAACAGCAATGAGGTGCTGGTCGATGTTCCGCTTGAGGTCGCGACCGAGCAGGCGCTTGAGGTGCCCAAGCAGAAGATTATCGACGCGCTGCAAACCAACGTTCCCGCCGGCAAGTCAGATTTGAACAATTCCAGCGCTCTAGCGCTAGCCGCGTATCTCCAAAAGAATGACCCGCTTCACCTCTCGACCGACCCCCAAAAGCGTTACGCGACGATTGCACAGGCAATCGCGGATTTCCGCGACAAGACCAAGGGCGGCGTGCTGGCCGGTTTCAGCGATCTCAACGGCGTTGCCGATCCGGCAGTTCTCACCTCGCTTCAGGACGGATTCTTTGTCTCTGACTTCGGTGTCTATGGAGTAGCGAGCGTAGGACCGCAGGTGGGAAAGCAGTTGCAAAGTCAGGCAATGTTGGCGACGCTTTACTCCCTGCTGGGGATGCTGATTTACCTGTGGATTCGCTTTGAGTGGATATATGGAGTGGCGGCCGTGATCACGGTCTTGCACGATACGTTGATTACTGTAGGCGCGTTTTCATTGGCCAACAAGCCCATATCGCTTACGGTCATCGCGGCCATCTTGACCCTGATTGGGTACTCCAATAACGATACCATCGTGGTTTTTGACCGGATCCGGGAAAACCTGAAGCTAATGCGGCGGGAAAAGCTGGCGGACGTGGTCAACCGTAGCATCAATCAGACCCTGAGCCGGACCATCTTGACAGCAGGTTTAACATTCCTGACTGTGCTAGCTTTGTTCCTTTTTGGGGGGGAAGTATTGCACGGGTTTTCCTTCGCCCTGGTTATTGGCATCTTAATCGGGACGTATTCGTCGATCGCCATTGCGGCCCCGATCCTGGTTGCCTATCAGGACCGGCGCGCGAATCGGGGAACTCCAGGGCTTGCGGCACAAGGGCCTGCGTTCCCTAGGCCTACCGGCTCCGGGAGCAAGGAAAAGGCAAAAGTCAGGGCTTAGGCAGCTTGGCTCGAGTGGCGATAGGTTTGCTAGGCTTGGGATGGGGCCGGTTTCTTACTGGGAACAACGATGCTGTGGCCGGTGTCTAAAGCATCGTAGGTCTGGGCAGGGAGAAAACATATGTTTGAAGACAGCCTGATTGAATCGGGTGGCAAGTTGAAAACGCAGCGGCCGGTTACAGCCTTCCTCTCGTTTGGCCTGCAGGCGATCATTATCGGGGTCATGATCCTGATTCCGCTGATATTCACCGAGGCGCTCCCGAAAGGGATGACAATGACGTTCTTGGCGGCTCCGCCGCCACCCCCGCCGCCGCCCCCGCCTCCGGCCGCAGTAAAGATTGTGAAGGTGGTTGAGACCGACATTGTCAACAATCAACTCCGGACACCCACCAAGATTCCCAAAAAAGTAGAGATGATTAAGGAAGACGAGGCTCCGCCGCCATCCACGGGCATTGTTGGCGGTGTTCCAGGAGGCATTCCGGGCGGACAGATGGGAGGCGTCATTGGCGGAATCATCAGCTCTACGCCGATGGCCGTACCCAAAGTCGCGACGCCGCAGCGCATACGAGTTTCGCAGGGCGTAACTTCGGGTCTCAAGGTCCATGACGTGACCCCGCAGTACCCGCCGATGGCGAAAATCGCGCGCGTACAGGGAGCGGTAGTTCTGGCGGCAGTGATCGGGAAAGACGGCTCCATTCAGGGCCTGCGCGTAGTTAGCACGGCGTCACCGCTGCTGGTTCAGTCGGCGCTCGACGCGGTCAAGCAGTGGAAGTACAAGCCCTACATCCTGAACGGCGAGCCAGTCGAGGTGGATACCACGGTCACGGTAAACTTCACGCTGTCGGGCGGATAGCATTCGGCATCTCAGTTGACGGTGCCGGAGCCACGGGCATCGCGGTTGGGCGAAATTTTTGCGTTTATTCCAATAGCAACTAGGCATCTAGGAGGGTAGCAACTCATGTTTGTCGATCATGCAGCAGCAGCACACGCAGCAGGGCACCTTCACAGCACGGCCACCTGGCTTTTCCAGGACGCGGCTGGTCCGCAGTGGGACCCGATCTCCCTCTGGAAACAGATGGGCTGGGTCGCACGCACGGTCGTATTCATTCTTTTCATCATGTCAGGCTGGTCATTTGGCGTGATGATCGATCGATGGATGGCCTTTAACGCGGCCCGCAAACAATCACGGGCTTTTGCTCCAGCAGTCGCAGGCGCGCTGCGGGATGGAAAGATTGACGAAGCCATCAAGGTTGCAGAGCGCAATAAGCGCAGCCACCTGGCGAAGGTTGTCACAGCTGGTCTGATGGAGTTTCGTGCTCATCAGGACTCATCGGACATTCCCGGCGAAACCATCGAAGCTTCCAAGCGCGCTCTGGAGCGCACCGAAGCTATCGTTCATGCCGAACTGAAGCGCGGTCTGGGTGGTCTTGCAACCATCGGGTCCACGGCTCCGTTCGTCGGACTTTTCGGAACGGTGATGGGCATTCTGAACGCCTTCAAAGGTATTTCTACCGAGAAGGCGACTGGTCTGGCCGCGGTGGCCGGCGGTATCGCAGAAGCTCTGGTGACCACAGCGTTCGGTCTGCTGGTGGCCATTCCGGCCGTGATGATGTTTAACTACTTGACCGGCCGTGTGGAAGCGTTCGACGTAGAGATGGACAACTCGTCGAGCGAATTGATTGACTACTTCCTGAAGCGCCGTGGAGCAGTACGCCGCTAAGGCACAGCCCTGCTTTTTCTGAATGAGTTGCTTGGGTCCGGCGCAAAACGCCGGACCCCAATCCTCCACAGAAGCAGGTGACGGGAATTTCGCGGTGGGAGACGAATGTATGGCGATTGCAACCAGAAACGAAGGGGCCAAGGTCAACTCCAACATCAACGTGACTCCCATGGTGGACGTCATGCTGGTGTTGCTGATCATTTTCATGGTAATCACGCCCATGCTGACCAAGGGTGTGCAGGTGGAACTGGCCAAGGTCAACAATCCTACGCAGATGAAGGATGCCGACAAGGAAGACGCTCTGGTGGTTGCGGTCAACCGCCAAGGGGATGTTTTCTTCGGCAAAGACCGCCTTACCGATCCGACGCAACTGACGAACAAGATTAAAGATCGAATCGTCAATCGCACCGACAAAACGGTTTACCTTCGCGCGGACGCGAGGGCTAAGTACAAGTCGGTGGTGGACGTGGTTGACAACGTACGCGCGGCAGGCGTTGACGACTTGGGCCTGCTGACCGATCAGAAAAAGACGAATGTACCACCACCTCCCGGAACTCCACCTCCGGCAGGCGGATCGCAATAGGTTTTTAAGGAGATTTCTTATGGGAATGGCAATTGGCGGCAAGGGAGGGCAGACTTGTGAGATCAACGTCACCCCCATGATTGACGTCCTTTTGGTGCTGCTGATCATCTTCATGGTCATCACGCCTCTGACCCCGAAGGGGCTGGATGCGCTGGTACCACAGCCGCCGCCGCCGAACGCACCCAAGAATGAGTCCAACGACCGGACCATTGTGGTGCAGGTGATCGATCGCGGTCCTGGGCAGACGCCGGGCGTGAAAATTAACCAGGAAGATGTGACGTGGGACAGCCTGCAAGGGCGCTTGACCGACATCTTTAAAACGCGCGCCGAAAAAGTGATGTTCGTGAAGGGCGACGACAACATTCCTTTCGCGGACGTCGCGAATGTGATCGACATTGGGCACGCTTCGGGCGTCGATAAAGTCGGCCTGATCACGGCAAAGATCGAAGCGGGCGGTTAAAGCGGCGTTCACTGCGCGGGCACCCGGTTGCCGGGTTTTGCTTCGCTACCACTCTTTAGGGCCGTTTGTGCTATGGTATGCGGCGGGGCTGCGGGGAAACGATTCCCCGCTGAGGGGGCAAGACAATTCACATGAAAAGAAGCCTGAAGATTCTGGCCATTGCGGCGGCCGCGCTGAGCGTACTCGCGACCGCGGGTTGCAACAAGCTGACTGCGCGCGATCGGCTCAACAAGGGAGTGGCGGCCTTCAAGAACGCCCGCTATGAGCAGGCCATCAATTACTTCAAAGAGGCCGTCGACGACGACCCGAGCCTTTTGAATGCCAAACTTTATCTGGCCACGGCTTATGCTCAGCAATACATTCCGGGGGTAGATTCCCAGGAAAATCTGCGGAATGCGACCGCCGCCATCGACCAGTACAAGGCCGTGCTTGAGCAGGATGCAAAGAACATCAACAGCATCAAAGGCATCGCTTATCTTTACCTGCAGATGAAAAAGTTCGATGACGCCAAGACCTATTATCACAAGGCGATCGATCTCGACCCGAATGATCCCGAGGCCTATTATTCGGTGGGCGTGATCGACTGGACCGAGGCGTACCAGCCACGCATGGAAGAGCGTGCCAAGCTTGGCTTGAGGCCCGATGACGGCCTGAAAGATAAGAAGGTGTGCGCCAAGCTACGCGAAGAGCACGGCGCCATTATCCAGGACGGTTTGGACAGCCTGAACAAGGCGGTTCAGTTACGTCAGGATTACGACGATGCGATGGCTTACATGAACCTGCTGTATCGCGAGCGCGCCGACCGGGAATGCGACATGCCCGACCAGCGAACCGCCGATCTGAAAACCGCCGACGAGTGGGTAGACAAGACGATGGCCGCAAAGAAGGCCAAAGCTGAGAAGCAGTCCGGCCCCAATGGCATCACGATGGATCAAAAGCAGTAGCGTCTCGAGGACGGGGAAAGCCTCTCATTTGCGAGAGGCTTTTTCTTTTGCAAGCCGGCAGGGGCCAATGCAACTAGAATGCCTCGTTCTGGCCTGTGGCTTCCATGTTCAAAAAGATCCTTATCGCCAATCGGGGAGAAATCGCCGTCCGCGTGGTCCGCGCCTGCCATGAGTTGGGAATTGCAGCGGTCGCGGTTTTCTCCGAAATCGATCGCGCTGCGCTACACGTTCTTCATGCCGATCAGGCTTATCCCATAGGCGGGGCTGCTGCTGCGGAATCGTATCTGAACATTGATCGGATCGTCGAGGCCGCGCTGAAATCCGGGGCGGAGGCCATTCACCCTGGCTATGGATTCCTTTCAGAAAACCCGAGGTTCGCGCGCGCTTGCGAGAAGGCAGGGATTAAATTCATCGGACCGCCAGCTTCGGCCATGGAAGCGATGGGGTCAAAGACCAATGCCCGGCGCCACATGGAACAAGCTGCCGTGCCATTCGTCCCCGGCACTACCAGCGGATTGAGTTCAGTGCAGGAAGCTGAACGGGTCGCGGAGGGGCTGGGCTTCCCTGTAATGCTCAAAGCAGCCGCCGGCGGAGGTGGGAAGGGCATGCGGCTGGTAGCGAGCCCCCAAGATCTGGCGCCCGCATTCGAAGCTGCCTCCAGCGAAGCCGAACATGCGTTCGGCGATGGCGAGGTTTACCTCGAGAAAGCGATCACGAATCCCCGGCACATCGAAATGCAGGTGCTGGCGGATGAACACGGCCACACGGTTTACCTTGGCGAGCGCGACTGCTCCATTCAGCGCCGTCACCAGAAGGTCGTGGAGGAGGCGCCATCACCGGCGCTGACTTCCGAAATGCGAAAGCGCATGGGCGAGATTGCCGTTCGGGCAGCGCAGGCCGTGGGCTACACCAATGCGGGGACGATCGAGTTCCTCGCCGATGCGGAAGGCCAGTTCTATTTTCTTGAGATGAATACTCGGCTGCAGGTGGAGCATCCGGTCACGGAGCTCGTTACCGGACTCGACCTGGTGCAACTGCAGATTCGTATTGCGGCCGGCGAGGCGCTGCCGTTCCGCCAGGAAGACATCCGGCTGCGCGGGCACGCCATCGAGTGCCGCGTGTACGCCGAAGACCCAGAGAACAACTTCGCCCCCAGCCCGGGGAAGATTACGTCGCTGGTGGAACCATCAGGGCCGGGCATCCGAATCGACAGCGGAATTTACCAGGGATGGAATGTGCCAATGGAATATGATCCGCTGCTGGCGAAGCTGATCGGATATGGCGAGACGCGGGAGCAGGCCATCGGCCGCCTCAAGCGCGCGCTCCAGGAATACTCAATCGGCGGGATCAAGACTAATCTGGCGCTGTTCCGCGGAATTCTGCGAGACCAAGAGTTCATTTCCGGCAAAGCTAACACCGGTTTCCTTTCGCGAACGACCACGCATCCGCAGGTCTCCACCGACAGCGACGAAGAGACGATTGCGGTCATCGCGGCCGGCATTTTCAAAGTCATGGCAAGCAGCGAGCGGAGCGGAAACGACGGACAGAAACTAAACGCATCACCGGCTGAATGGAAAAAGACTGCGCGAAGCGAGGGACTCAGATAGGAATGCGCTTCGAAGTTTCAGTCGCGGGCCGCAAGCACGACCTCGAAATCACTCAGGTGGAAGGCGGATGGCAGTGCCGCATCGACGGCCGCGAAATGCGGGTCGATGTTGCACGCATAGCCGACGGGACTCTGTCGATCCTGCATGAAGGGAAATCGCATGTCGCGCGGCAGGAAGCCGGCGGAGCGGTCGTAGTTGACGGCGGAAGGTACAACGTTTCCATCGCCGACCCGCGTTCCTGGCGAAGTCGCCAGCAAGCCGCAGCTGGAGTTTCCGGATCACTGAAGCTTGCGGCACCCATGCCTGGGAAAGTGGTAAGGGTGCTGACGTCCCCCGGCTCAACCGTGGCGGCAGGCCAGGGAATTGTTGTGATCGAAGCGATGAAGATGCAGAACGAAATCCGAGCGCCGCGTGACGGAATCATCACTACAGTGCTGGTGCAGGAAGGGAAGGCCGTGAATGTGGGTGAGGTTGTGGCGATTATGGAGTGACACCGGGCTACTTCGGGGCTCCCGTAGAAGTGAGCACTTTTTCCGCGTAGAAGTTCTCGACCTTCGCCTGATCGCGCATGACTTCGTAATAGGCTGCCTTCAATAGCTGCTCCTTGCGGTCCTGCAACTGCGTGCGGATTTCCTGCTCCACGCGCGGATCGGAGAGATCACGTTGCCCCGCGGGTTCCATGAAAATCAGCTTGACGATGCGGAACGCGCCCGCCTGTTTGGTGGCTGGGTTAATCAACGGGATGATCGGAGTGTACTGGCCCGCCTTAAGCTTCAGAATTGCGTCGCGCGTAAACGAGTCGGTCTGTTTCAGAGCTGATTCAGGAAGGATTCCTAGGTCGCCGCCGTTGGCCGCGGTCGAGGCGTCTTCCGAGTAAGCCATGGCAATCGATCCAAAGTCGTCGCCAGCCTCCAGTCGAGCCAGCACGGTCTGGATCTTCTTCTGTGCTTCGGCTGCGTTGTGGGCCTTGTTCGCGTTTCCAGCGGCTTGCGGGTCAGCCGCGCCGGTGACCAGAATGTGCGCCAGATGGTAACGCGGCTCAATCAGATTGAACTCGGCGCGATGGGCATTGTAGTAATCAGTGATGTCCTGCTGGGTCACGTTAATTTTGGAAGTTACCTCCTTGTGCAGGACCTTCTCAGCGGTAAGCGCGCGCCGGATGTTGCGCTTGAAGTCATCCAGCGTGAGCTTGCTTTCCTGGAGGCGCTGATCGAATTGCTCCGCCGTGTACGGAGACTTGATTTCGGTTAGCTTGCGATCGACTTCTTCGTTGGTCGCAAGCAGGCCGAGCTTCTCGGCTCGATGCATCAGGATTTCGTTTTCGATGAGCTCGCGCAGAATACTGAGCCGCAGACTGGTGGATTGTTCGTCGCCCAAAGGCTGATTGGATCCGGCGGTCTGGCTCTGGTAGTACTTTTCGAGGTCGGCGCGGTAAATCTTCTGCCCATCCACCACGGCCGCAATATTGTCTCCGGAGGGCTTCATCGAGCAACCGGTGCTGAGAGCCACAACGAGCCCGGAGACGACGAGAAGGTTCTTCTGCATCCGCATTCGATTTCAATTCCCCCTTGACGGCTTCAGTGCTTCGCGGGAGTTCCGCTGGTGGAAGGCTGGTTGCCGACTGAAGACTGGGGTGCAGGCGGCGCTACGCCGGCGCGCTTGAGCGCACTGTCCAGAGCGGCGCGAATCTCAGACGCTGGGCGCGCGCCATCGAGCATCTGCCCATTGATGAACATGGTTGGCGTTCCGCTCACTTCCAGCGACTCACCCTGCTTTTCGGATGCTTTCACGAAATCCGCGCTTTTGGGATCCTTCATGCAAGCTTGCAGTTTGGGAACGTCCAAGGGAAACTTCGACGTGCGTGCAACGGCTGTCAGGTCGAGCGTCGCGTATTGTTGATCCAAGCCCTTGGAAGAATTGATCAGCTGCTGGTTGGAGTGCACGAAGTCGGCGAAATCCCAATAGGCATCGGCGTTCTGAGCCGCCAGGCAGTTTGCATCGATGGCTGCGTGAAGGGCCCAGGGATGAATCTCTGACAGCGGGAAATCCTTGTAGATAAATGCCACCCGGTCGCCGTACTCTTTCAGCAGTTCGGGGAACAGAATGCTGTGTGTCTTGGAGCAGAAGGGGCATTGCAGGTCGTCGAAGTTGATCAACTTGACCTTGGCATTGGGGTTCCCGCGCACCGGCCGCCCGGCGACGTCGAGCTTGTCCATCACGTTCTGGTAGGGATCCTGCGAAAGGTCCATTTTCGTCAGCCGAACCAGAGTTTTCTGGTCTTTAGAGACCAGGAACTCGTATTCCTGGTCGCGTCCTTGCCCGGAAAAGGAGACCTTTACCGCGTCGTAGGTGGGAAATTCGCTGGGTTTCGGCGCTGAAATGATGACTTTGACTTCCTCCGGGACGTTATACTTGACGCGGAGTTGGCGTTCGATTCGCTGCGTAAGCTCGTTCGGCGCAAGCTGCGCCGAGCAACCGAGACAAATGATCAGGAAGAAAAAAAACGTGCGCTTGCACGAAATCAACAGAAACCGCCTGCACATGAGGATGCTTGATTATCTCATAGGGCCGCGGAGGGTTTGTCCGTGACAGGCGGACGGACAGGCTCCCGGGCCTAGTCGCCTAGGCTGCCGGTCCGGGCGAGTTGGGCGGCGGGAAGAGGGCATTCATCGATCCCGAGCGGAAGCCTTCGAGGTCGAGGGTCACAAACTTGAATCCCAGCGCCTTGAATATCTGATTGAATTCGGCGGCCATTTGCGGCGTTAGCGCGCGTGGCATTTCCTCGCGTGCGATCTCAATGCGGGCGATTTCGCCGTGGTTGCGCACACGGTATTGCCGGAATCCGAGCTGCCGCAGCGCGTCTTCACCGCGTTCCACGGCTGAGAGCGCTTCGCGGGTGACGGGGCGGCCGTATTCGATGCGGGACGAAAGACATGCCGATGCGGGCTTGTCCCAGATACGCAGGCCAGCGAGCCGCGATAATTCGCGGATGTCGGCCTTGGTAAGGCCGGCGTCCAGTAAGGGCGCTGCGACTTTGTGTTGCGCGGCTGCTGCCTGTCCCGGGCGAAAGTCGCCTTGGTCGTCCACGTTCACGCCATATATCAAAGCGTCGAAGCCGCGGTCTTTGGCAAACGCCCCCATCGCGGTGAACAGCTCGTCTTTACAGTGGAAGCAGCGGCGACCATCATTGCGGACGTAGTCGGGACGCTCGAACTCATTGGTGTTCAAGACTTCCAACGGGATTTCATGCTCGCGCGCGAAAGCAATGGCATCGTCCAGTTGGAAACGCGCGAGGCTCGGCGAATCGGCGATGACCGCAAGCATCCCGCCGCCCAGGACGTTGTGCGCTGTCCAGGCGAGAAACGCGGAATCCGTCCCGCCGGAGTACGCTACCAGCACGCGGCCCAGCGAACGCAAGCGGTCATCGAGGGCCGAACGTTTCTGCTCGAGGTCAGGCGTTTCCATCACTCAGATATCTTATGCCGAAACTACGACGCGCTCAATTAGGGCAGACTAGCCCTTTAGCAACTCGGGATGCGACTTCCGCAGCCACAGCGTCACTTGGTTGCGTAGCTCAGTCGCGAGCTTTGTTATCTGCTTGAGCTCTTGGTCCGAAACCGCTCCAGCAAAATCGTAGAAGGATTTGTTGCGCTTGTTATTAAGGGTCTTGAGAGTCCCAATGATCTTCGAGTCCGCGGTGATGGTGAACTCCAGAGATTCAATCGTTTTGACATGATGACCGACCTGCGTTGCGGTGCGATACCCGGAAGCCCGAAGTGCTACCGTCGCCGCTGTAAGCGCAGCCGTGAATGCCGCGATAAATCGAAGATCGTCGGATATCGCCTCTACTTTTGAGTCATCGAGACTGCGCTGCACGATTCCCAGCAAGCACTTGGTTTCGCTTGCGCTGCTTGGCTCCCGTTTCACCCATCCGTATTCCACCCATTTTTCTAAGCTCATCTTCGTTTCCAGCCAAGAACACTTTCTTTCCCTTGAGCACGGCATTCAGAAAATGATTTCCGGCTTCCAATTTCAGTTTGAACTCGTCCCGGGAGTAAACGGTCGGGTTCACCGGTCGGCCTAGCGCAGCCTCAACGTTCGACAAACTGGAGAGTACATCTTCAAGCGAAACCTCGCCGATAATCATAAGGTCAATGTCGCTCTCCGCTGTCTCCGCCTGGCGAGCCACGGACCCGTACACGAAAGCAGCCGTGATTCGCTCAGATAGCTGCTCCAGGGCTGAATGCAGAAAGTTAAAGACGCCAAGTGTCTTGCCCACCAGTGACCGCATTTCGGAAAACACCGGATTGCGCTGATTTACCCGGTAGAAGACGTGATTTCCCACTGGTGTCCGGACTATCAAACCCACCTTAGCAAGCTTCTCCAGCTCGCGTTGAACGGCACCGACGCTGGCGTTTACCCGGCGTGCGATCTGGCGAACGTAAAACGACTCGTTTGCCCGGCCATATAGCAGTGCGAGAACTCCGCCACGGATCTGCCCAAATAAAATATCAGGCAAAGCATTGGAGGCTGTACTCATTATGAGAACGATTGTACCCGTTATGAGAACACAACGCAACATCCAAATACGCGTCGCGACTCTCCGCTTGTGGGCTCCGAGTCAGAACAACCGCTCGCCCCTGCGCAAGTTGCCAAAGCTGCCGATATTGGCCAGCGTGAATGAGAAGCGGAACTGGTTTTCGTTTCGTACCGAGGCCAGGGCGAATCTCCGGTATTCCACATTGAATCCGCAGCAGTCCCAGTTATAGGTCGTCTGCGCCGAGGCGTATTGCACCTGCACCCGTCGCGCGTCCAGGCCCAGGGTTAACGCCCCATTGAAGCCGCGCTTGTTGGGATAACCGTAGCCCAGAACGGACCGGTACTGCTCAAACTTCACGTCCTGGGGCGAGCCTGAAGTTGAGATGACGCCGGGCGCGTGCAAGAAGGCATTTCCGGCGCCGACGGTAAACATCCCGAAGTGATGGTTGAACAGGGCTGTGCTGGTGTTGACGCGTCCAGCCTGAAAGTCGTAGTCCATGTCCCACTCAATGTCATCGCGCGGGGATGAGGAAACCCGCAGGCGCGAAATCAGCGGCGAGAGATGCCGCGGCTCCGTCACAAAAGCGATTCCGGCCAGATCCGCCGTGCTGGTGAAAACATTGCGCCGGCCCGGGACGACTGCACCACCGAATGTCGGGTCAAGAAAATATTTCTGCGCCAGCTCCCAGGTGACGATCTCTCGGGTAGCGGGTTGCGGCACGCAAGGCCGTGCTTCGGTGGTTGACGCGTGCTCCCAGGGGATATGCGTCGCGCGCGGTGCGGCGCCCACCATCAGAGCGGGAATGCCCTGCTCGTCGCAATTGTTGACATTGCCCGAGCCCTGACCCGAGCTATCGGTCGTGGTCTGCGCCTTTTTGGCGTACAACCGGTTCACCACCGCGTACTCCACCTCGTCGGTGTCGTTCAGGATGTCGCGCTCGTCGAAGCGCAGGATGTTGGGAAAGTTTGTCACGCCGGTCACGTAGCTGTAAACAATTCGCGGCTCGATCACATGCTTCCAGCGGTGGCCCAGGCGTTCGCGATCGAAGATGCGGGCCAGCGCCGGGGGACGAACTTCAACCGATCCCTGCAGCGACTTGCGGTTGAGGACCTTCGAAATTGCGGTGCCGACGTCGGTCAACGCTACGCCTGCTGAAGGAACGAGTTGCTGCGTATAAATGGTATTGCGCAAAGAAAGCTCGGGCCGGAAACCCCATCCCCGGAAGATCACCGGCACCGACAGAACCGGATTCAAGTCGAAACGTCCGAGCAGGGGCGCCGTACGGAAGTTCGGTTCAGTGCGGGAAAGTCCTTCAACGGAAGCGTCCACGCTGGCGTGAAGCGGAGTTTCCCAGATCTGGCGGTCGAGCGTGGAAATTTCAAATCCGGGCGCATGCAGAATGGTGATTACGTCCCCCGGCGCGGCGCTCTGAAAGTCCTGGTAACGGCTAGTGATCCCGTTGATGAACACGCCGCTCCGGCTGTCGGAAACAAAGATGTTGGATCTGACTTCGGAGCTGACGGCCTGGGTGAACACGTCGCTGAAGGCGAGGCGAAAGACGTAGGAAGTGAGGTAGTCCACGTCCGCCACGCCGCGCAGGTTGCCGCCAAACGATCCCTCTGATTTCAGGCGGACTTCGGTCCCGCCCTGGTTCACGCCGTTGAGCCCGCGGTCTAATACTGAGAAGTAGGTCAGGTCCGCGAAGGAATTTTCGGTGGGCCTGGCGCGGAACTCCCCGCTTGGCGCCCAGCCGCGCTTTGAGAAATACTCGGCCCCGGCGTGCAGGTCCATGCTGCGACTGATGGCCCAGAAAACTGACTCGCCGAAGGTGTAGCCCCGGGTGGAAGAGTTGCCGATGTTGGGAATCAGAAACCCGGACTGGCGGGGATTTTTCTGCACCGGGTGAGTGGCGAACGGAAAATAAAGGGCGGGAATCCCCATCACGCGAAAAGTCGCAGAATAAATAGTGGCATTCCCGCCTACTTCTACAACTACTTTGCGCGCATAGAACATCCACTTGGGACGGGGCAGTTCGCAGGTTGTGACGGTCCCGTCGTTAACGATGAAATGATCGGGCCCAGTTTTTTCGACTAGGCGTCCTGTGAAGAAGAACGCGTTTGAAGTAGCCGGCAACACGTGGCGTCCGCGAAGCTGCAGCCCAATGGTTCCGACAACGTGTTCAAAGTGTCCGCTCTCTTTTTCAACGTTGTAGGAGCCGCGTGCGGCTTCCATGTGCTCGTTGTTGGGGCCGCCTTCGAGCAGCAGATGTCCTTCGGCCGTGATGTCGCCGGTATCGGCGTTGTACGTGGCCTGGTCAGCCGAAAACGTGTAGCTTCCGTATTCAATCTGCACGTTGCCGCTCAGCTTGTAAGACGAGCCGTCTTTTTCCTGGCGAATGGCAGTGATTCTCGCCGATTGAGGCGCACGGGACGGCTGCCCAGGCGCAGTCTTCTGCGAGAGCGCGGCGGGAAGCGTCTGGCTGGTAACTAAGCGGGGGGCGAGTATCAGATGACAAAGCACCGCTGTCGTGATAAGGAATCGAGTGCGGGTAGCCATCGGGAGCGCATAGTCCGAGTCGAACGAGGGACTTGGCGTGAAGGTAGCACGTTCGCGGTCCCTGAGGCAAAACGCTATCGACCGGCTGCCGGAAATGAATCCCTCTGACATACAATCCGAGAGTGAGCCAAGGTATTTTGATCCCGAAGAACTTGATATGAGTGAAGAGCAGTTTGCGGCGAGTTTGGAAATCAGCATCTGTGAAGCGAAGCCGCAGTTCGTGATCGACGACGTTTTGGCGGAGGGCCGAGGCGACGACTGTCATGCGATAAACTCTGCCTCGGCCGCGCCGAGCGAGCCGTCGATTGCGGATTCCTTTGGAAAGCTGCGCGCGCTTGAAACGCAGGAAGCTTACGAAGGGACTACGCCGGAAAATGCTTCGCGGCCCGCTCAGCAGCCGGACGCCGACTGGCGGGACCAGGTGAGCGCGAAGGTCAATCATTACAAAGCGCGGAAGCCTCGCCAGGAACGGTATCCGTCGCTGAAGCTGCAGTTTTCCGATACGCCGCCGCAACGGAAGCGTGAGGCTGAGCCTTTTACGGAGGGGACGGCGCAGAAACCCAAAGCCCAGGCCGCCGAGCCGATCGAGCCCAATTTTTCGCCCCCGCCATTTCCTGACTCACCGCCGCGAATTTTTCTTGAAGCGACTGCCCGAGTGCTTGAATTTCCGCGGCCGGCTGCGCGGGCGGAAGAACTCGCTGACCCGGTAATGAATCGTCCTCGCATCGTGGAAGCGCCCGAGTTGCTGCCGCCACCGCCGGCGATGGGTGGAATTCTGATCGAGCAGCAGGCAGAGCCGGAGCCTGAGCGGCGGCCGGGTTTCGACGTACCGCTGCAACCGGCTCCCCTCGGCAGGCGGGTTGTCGCGGGAGGGTTCGATGCGGTCTTAGTGATTCTTGCGATCGCCATTTTCGGGTACGTGGTTGTGCGCATCAACGGAACCGTGCCGCCGCTGCGCTCGGCTGCATGGTTCGCAGTGGGACTGATGGGCGCGCTATGGCCCGCGTATCAGTATGTTTTTCTCGTCTTTTCCGGACGCACGCCGGGTTTGTGGCTCACCCGCCTTCACCTCAACCGGTTTGATGGACAGCGGGTCTCGCGAAGCCTGCGGCGCTGGCGCGTATTGGCCTCTGTTCTGTCATTTGCGCCGCTGGGGCTCGGTTACGCCTGGTGCCTTCTCGACGAAGATCAGCTCACGTGGCACGATCGCATTACGCGGACCCACCTCGGGCCGTTAGCTTCCGGCAAAATCCCAACCTCTGCTACCATTTTTCTGTGACTGCAAACCCCAGCGTTCGTGTGCGCTTTGCGCCGTCGCCGACCGGACATCTTCATGTCGGAAACGCCCGCACTGCACTTTTCAACTGGCTGTTCGCGCGCCAAGCCGGCGGCACGATGGTCTTGCGCGTGGAAGATACCGACGTTGAACGCAGCGAAGCCCGGTTCGAAGACCAACTGATTGCCGATCTCAAATGGCTGGGGATCGATTGGGATGAGGGCCCGGACATGGGCGGGGCGTTTGGACCTTATCGGCAGTCAGATCGAGTGGAGGTGTATCGCGAGCATGCCGAGCGGCTGCTGCAAGAGCGCAAGGCTTATTTGTGCTTCTGCACCGAAGAAGAACTGCAGCGAGAACGTGAACAGGCTACAGCGGAGCATCGCCAACCGATTTATTCCGGAAAGTGCCGTAACGTTGATCCGGCGGAGGCTGGCGCGCGGCGCACCAGAGGGCACGCGTGTGCGATTCGTTTGCGAATTCCTGAGCATCCCATCCACTTTCACGACATTGTTCACGGGCCGGTTGAGTTCTCGAACGAAGTGGTCAGCGACCCGATTGTTCTGCGTTCGTCGGGCATGCCGGTTTACAACTATGTCGTGGTGATCGACGACGCGCTGATGAAGATCACTCACGTGATTCGCGGTGACGATCATCTTTCAAACACGCCAAAACAGGTTGCGTTGTACGAAGCTCTGGGTTGGCCGGTGCCGGAGTTCGCGCATCTCTCGACGATTCTTGGGGCGGACCGCGAGCGGCTTTCCAAGCGCCACGGCGCAACTTCGATTGCGACCTTTCGCGATATGGGAGTTCTGCCCGAGGCGCTAGTGAATTACCTGGCGCTGCTGGGATGGGCGCCATCCGGCGGCACGCGCGAGATTTTTTCCATGCAGGAGTTGGTGAAAGAGTTTTCACTGGAACGGGTCACGCCTTCAGCGGCGATCTTCGATATGGAGAAGCTGTACTGGCTGAACCGGCATTACATCAAGGGAAGTCCGCCGGAGAAGATTGCCGCCATGGCTCGCCCGCACTACCAAAATCTGGTCGGCGCGCCAACAGCCGCGATGGAGCTGTGGTTGGACAGCATCACGCAGATGCTGGGGCCGTCGGTTGATCGCCTTGATCAGTTACCCGAAAAGGCTGCACTCATTTTTCAGTACGACGCGAGCGCCGCGCTTGCGGCTCGCGATAACGCCGAAGTGCTCGCCCTGCCGCACACCGATGCGGTGCTGGCCAGGTTCCTCGTCAAAATTCTTGAAGATGAATCAGCGCGCGAAGGAAAGCTCACGCCCGAGCAGTTCAAGAAAATCGTGAATGAGGTGAAGGCCGAGACCGGGGCGAAGGGCAAAGAATTGTTTCATCCGATTCGCATTGTGGTCACGGGATCGCACTCCGGGCCGGAGTTCGACAAACTCGTTCCAATCCTCGAAGAAGGCAGCCGCCTGCCACTGCCTAAGCACGTGCTCAGCGTGCGGGAACGGGTGGAGGAGTTTGGGCGGGCGAGGGCGAAGTAAAGTTGGGGAAGAGCGGCGCTCCTCGACATACTCAGCAGCACCAAACCCCTCCGAGCTCCAGGCCGTAATCGTTCGCCAGCTGCTAGTGTTATCGAGCTTCGCTCGATTTGACAGCCGGGGGCGGCCGTCCCTACGTGGTCATATCAGAGCAGATCGCCCAGAGCTGTGTGCAGATGAGGGAACCGAAAGGCGAACTCAGTTCCCAACAATTTCTGCGGGGTCACCCTCGCACTGGCCAGCAATCCCTCATCCGCAAATTCCCCGAAGGCAAGCCGCGCCGCGAAGGCCGGTACGGAGAAGATTGTCGGACGGTTTAGCGCGGCTCCGAGCGCTTTGGTGAATTCGGCATTGGTGACTGGATTCGGAGCGGTCATGTTTACTGGACCGCAAATTTCCCGGCTGGGCGAGGGCGCCGTGCGCTCCACCGTCCCCAAAATATGCAGCACAGCGGCAACCAGATCATCAATGTGAATCCAGCTGAACCATTGTCTCCCGCTGCCGATTTTCCCGCCCAAGCCGAGTCGGAAGGGGAGCAGCATCTGTTTCAGGGCGCCGCCCTTGCGGCCGAGAACGATGCCAATGCGCAGATTGACGGTGCGAATTCCTGCGTGAGCGGCAGGTTCGGTCGCGGCTTCCCACTCGCGGCTGACTTCGGCCAGGAAGCCTGCACCCGAGGAACTTTCTTCTGTAAGCACTTCCTCGCCGCGATTCCCGTAAAAACCGATCGCTGAGGCGCACACAAATGTTTGCGGCGGATTCTCGGTTTGGGCGAGCGCGTGTGAGAGGTTCTGCGTGCTGATAACCCGGCTGGTACGAATGCTGTTTTTCCGCTCCTCGGTCCAGCGTCCGGAGACACTTTCGCCGGAAAGATTAATGACGGCGTCGAATCCGGAGACCAGTTGTGGCGGGATCTCCCGCATCGGGTCCCACTGAATTTCTTCGCCGATTCGAGGTGGCCGTCGTACCAGACGGACCACTTCATAACCATGTGATTCGAGCGAGGGCATCAGAGCCGAGCCCAGCAGTCCCGACGCACCGCTGATGAGGACGCGCGCCATGCGCATATTGTATTTCCAATGTGCCGCGCAGGGACAGCCGAGGGCCCCTGTCACTGCGCGGACATCTTCGTGCGGCGGGGCGGCTCGATATAATCGAACGAAGGAATCGCCCGCGGACTCGTTCTCACTCGGCGGCGTTTGCGAGCGAGGAATAGGCCGAAACACACGACTTCTGGCGGGCCGCTCGGACAGGAATGCCGAGCCACACGGGAACTGCATGTCCACTTTACGCGAACAAATCGCGACCAACATGCTCACGGTTACGCGCTTCCGCGAGCTGTTGCGGCGCATGCGCGAGCATCGTCCCAATGACGATCTGGAACTGGTTCGCAAAGCCTACGAGTTCTCGCAAAAGCACCACTCCGGCCAGCAGCGCGCATCCGGCGAACCTTATCTCGTCCATCCGCTCGAGGTCGCGCTCGTGCTCGCCGAAATGAAAATGGATGCGGTCGCCGTTGCCGCCGGGCTGCTGCACGATTCCGTTGAAGACACCTTGGTCACTATTGTCGATATCCGGAAGGAGTTCGGCGAGCAGGTCGCGCACATCGTCGAAGGCGTCACCAAAATCAGCAAGATTGATTTCAATACCCAAGAAGAGCAGCAGGCCGAGAACCTGCGCAAAATGATGCTGGCCATGGTGGATGACATTCGCGTGGTGCTCATCAAGCTGGCCGACCGGCTGCACAACATGCGCACGCTCGAACACCTGGCGCCGGAACGCCAGCAGAAAATCGCCCGCGAAACGCTCGACATTTACGGGCCCATCGCCCACCGCCTCGGCATGGGAAAAATTCGCGGCGAACTCGAGGACCTCGGGTTTCGCTACCTCGACCCCATCTCCTACCAGCAGGTGCACGATGCCGTCGAGGCGCGGCGAAAAAAAGGAGAGCAGTTTCTTTCGACCGTGGAGCGTGTGCTGAGCGCCAAACTGAAAGAGGCCGCAATCACCGCGAATGTGGAAAGCCGCATCAAGCGCTTGTTCAGCATTCACAAAAAATTGCTGAAGCAGCGCATCTCAGTGGACCAGGTTTATGACCTCTACGCCATGCGCGTCATCACACATTCCGTCCAAGATTGCTACGGCGTGCTTGGCATTGTGCACCAGCTTTGGCGACCCGTCCCCGGACGCATTAAAGACTTCATTGCCATGCCGCGGCCGAATTTGTATCAATCGCTGCACACCTCGGTGATTACCGAGGAAGGCATCAGCTTCGAGATACAGATTCGCACTGAAGAAATGCACCGCATGGCTGAGGAAGGAATCGCGGCGCACTGGAAATACAAGGACGGCCCTGTCTCGGCGCAGGACGAGCAGCGGTTGGCATGGCTGCGGCAGGTGGTCGAATGGCAGCGCGACGTCTCAGACCCGAACGAATTTCTTTCCACGCTGAAGATCGATCTTTATCCGGAAGAGGTTTACACATTTACTCCCAAGGGCAAAGTGGTGGTGCTTCCGCGCGACGCGACGCCCATTGATTTTGCTTACACCATTCACACCGAGGTCGGTCATAGCTGTGTAGGCGCAAAGGTTAACGGACGCATGGTTCCGCTGCGGCACAAGTTGCACAGCGGAGACATCGTCGAAATCATTACCCAGACTGGCCACAAGCCCAGCCGCGACTGGCTCAGCGTAGTGCGCTCCTCGCGCGCCCGCAACAAGATCAAGCACTGGCTGAACCTCCACCAGCGCGAACGCGCGATTGAAATTGGGAGGAAGCTTATCGAGAAGGAGGCGCGCAAATACCGCATCGCGTTCAAAGACATCAAAGACGAAGACTTGCTGCGGCTGGCGTCCGACTACGGTCTGGGGCAGACAGACGATTTACTGGCGGCAATTGGATACGGGAAGTATTCAGCCCGGCAGATTCTGGGCAAGCTGGCGCCGGCGTCTGAGCCCACGACCGCTCCCCTCGATGAAGAGTCCGGCATTGGCAGCGTGGTGCGACGCGTGTTTGGCGGCGATCACAGCAATGCCATCCGCGTAAAAGGGCACGGCGATCTGCTGGTCTATCGCGCGCGCTGCTGCAATCCCATCCGCGGAGAGGCCGTGGTCGGCTATGTGACGCGCGGCAAGGGCGTGGCGGTGCATTCCATCCAATGCCCAAACGTGACCAATCTCATGTACGAGCCGGAGCGCCGCATTGACGTGGAGTGGGGCAAGGAAGACGGCGCTACGGCCGCGTTCCCGATAAAGCTGACCGTGTTCTGCGACGACCGCTTCGGGATGCTGAAGCAGATCACCTCGGTGATCAGCGACACCAATACGAATATCCGCAACATCAGCGCGCGCACCGAGAACGGCCAGGCCCACGTAGATATCGTGATCGAGATCGAAGACCTGAAGCATCTGGAGAACATCATTCAGGGGGTGAGGAAGATTCCCGGCGTGCACGACGTGCAGAGGTTACAGCGGGTGTAAGAAGAGCGGTTGGTCTCTAGCCGTTGGCAAAATCATTGCGCAACGGATACCCTTGGGAAACTTTTGATGCCGAATGCGTTCGGCACCATGAATCTGTTTGCGGAGGAAAAATGCGCGAAGCGATCTCTACCCCGGACGGTCCCCAGGCGATTGGGCCCTACTCTCAGGCGATCCGGGCGAACGGTTTTGTTTTTGTCTCAGGGCAGGTGGCGTTTGATCCAGCCACGCATAAAATCATCGACGGCGATGTTGCCGCGCAAACCGAGCGAGTGATGAAGAATCTTGCGGCCATTCTTAAAGCTGCAGGAAGCGGACTGGAAAGAGTCGTTAAGTCAGGCGTGTTCCTGCAAAATATGAGCGACTTTGCTGCCATGAACGAAGTTTACGGACAATATTTCACCAGCGCTCCTCCGGCGAGATCGACTGTAGAGGTGGCGCGCCTGCCAAGAGAAGTTCTGGTGGAAATTGACGTTATTGCTCTGGCTTGATTGGAACTCCCAAGATCAACTATTTCTTATTCGACGCGTGCTGGCAATCGTGGCAGTTGCTATTGGCGTAACCTTCGCGCAGACGACTACTACTAAGACTCCCGCGACGAAGACTCCCGCGGCGAAACCTCATGCCGCTGCAACTCATCCGGCAAGAAAGGCTGCAACTCAGTGCATCCAAACCCTAACGCGCCAGCCAAAGTTACGGGGCCAGGCACGACCACGCCGTCCGGCTTGCAGTACTGGGACATAAAGGCTGGGACGGGTGCTACAGCCGCAGCGGGCCAAACAGTAAAAGTTCATTACACCGGATGGTTGACGAACGGAAAGAAGTTCGACAGTTCGGTGGGTTCAGGCAAACCGTTCGAATTTGCGCTCGGAGCCGGGCAGGTAATTAAGGGCTGGGACGAGGGCGCCGCCGGAATGAAAGTCGGCGGCAAGCGGCAGTTGAAAATTCCTGCGAACCTCGCCTATGGCGAACGCGGCGCAGGCGGAGTCATCCCGCCGAATGCCACATTGATTTTTGATGTTCAGCTGATCGGCGTGCAGTAAATGGGTTGAAGTAATTGCGCGCCGCAACTATTCAATCATGCTTTGACGACTCTGCCGCTGCGCAGGCAGGAAGTGCAGACGCGGATACGCTTGTTGCCGCCCTTCACCTTGGCGTGGACCGGGCGCAGATTCACGTTCCAGCGCCGCTTGGTCACGTTATGGGCGTGGCTGATGTTGTTTCCAAATTGCGGCCCTTTGCCGCAGATTTCGCATACTTGTGCCATGAACCGCTCCGAAGTCTAGGATTCTGCTGGAAATATAGAGTTTACTGGATTTTGGAGGTTTCCGCCACTAGCGGTTCCTGAGAATGTAGCTGCGGCTCTGGAGAGCCGCGGCTACATTCGCGCGGAGAGTCTAAACCGCGGCTACGTCGAGCGCCGGAGTCTCAGTGGCGATGGCTTCCAGGTGCTGCAGGGTCTGGGGGACGGTGAGCGAATACATTTCGCGGCCCATGCCCTCGCCTGACTCAAGCGCCGTCTTCAGATAGCGCCCGGCGATGGCAATAGCCAGCGGATCGGTGATTTCCTTGCCACTGCTTTTCTTGTACTCGACCCACGCGACCAAAGGCAGCGCCACCCACACCGGCTTGCCGTCGGCGAGGAACTTGATGTCTACCGCGTCGGCATGGCGCGTAGCCACGGCGACAATCAGCGCCTGATACAGGCAGTGAACCTGCTTCTTGGTCCAGCGATCGATGGCATGAAAGTCGCGATACATGGTGGAACTAGGATAGCAACGGCGGCGAGACTGAGCAAACCTCGATTCTTGGACGCGCGCTATTTTGCGGAAGGGAGTCCAATCTCCCTCACAATCGCCTGATATCGCGGATCGGAATGCAGGAAGTCGTAAACCGGTTCGTTCTGCAGGAATATGAGCCAGGGGGAACGTTGACGATAGGCTTCTTCCAAGAATGTTAACGTCTCCAGTTTCATCCCCAAGTGTGCGTATTGTTCGGCGACATCCAGTGGTGAGACGTATCGCTTGCGTGCGCGGTCCCTAATTTCGTGCACTTTCCACTGCTCGACCGCTTTTTCGCCGCCGTCTCTGTAAGCTTTGTGGAGCGCCGCGGCCACATTCGCCCGACCGGAGAGCTGAAGCCCTTTTTCAAGTTCCTGCTCGGATTCGTTCCATTGACCCTTCAACCAGCGAGCGTCTGACATCATAAAATGCAGTCCGGGTTCGGTCGCCTGGAGCTCCGTACGTGAGCTAAGATCCTTGATCGCGGCGTCATAGTCTCGGCGGCCGATGTAGGTCCGTCCCAACGCCCATGACCTCGCAAAAGGGTCGAGTTCCAACGACCGCATTTGTTCTTGGAGAGCATCGTCAAGGCGTTGATTTACGGTCAGCGCATACGAGTACAGGTGATGAGCCTCCGCATTGCTGGGATCAAGTTCAATGGCCCGGCGCAACTCGCCATCTGCTTGGTTCCAATCCCACCCGAAAAACAGATGCACGGCTGCCAGGGCCTTGTGAGCTTCTGAAACGGAGCTGTCGAGTTCCACCGCTTTTCTAGCTGCTTCTTCTGCCTTCTCCTTGACCTCAACCGCGGGGCAGATGCCGTCCACGGCGCGCTCGGTGTAAGCATCGGCGAGACCGCTCCACGCGGCAGCGTAGTCAGGTTGCAGCTGGAGCGCTTGCTCGAAATATTGCTGGGCATGCGGCATATCGCCGTGGAACCAGGCAAAACGCCCGCGCAGGTAGGCGTCGCGCGCCGCAGGATTGATTGGACGGTTGGTTTGACGGACGCCGCCCGGGGCCTTAACTTGCTTCGCAATGGTTTGAGAAACCTCGGTGGGAAGTGCGTATGCCTGATTCAGGTCGCGGTCATAGCTTTCCGCCCAGATGTGGGCGTCGGTCGGGGCATAAATCAACTGGACCGTCATGTGGAGGTGGTTGCCCGAACGTTCTAAAGACCCCTCAAGGATGCCTTCGACGCCCAGTTCCTTTGCTATGTCACGCACCGGACGGTTCACGCCCTTGTACTGCATGATCGAAGTGCGGGAAACCACGCGCAGCGAGGAGTTTTTCGCCAGCATCGTAATCACTTCATCGGTCATGCCGTCGGCGTAATAGTCCTGGGAGGGATCGCCGGAAAGGTTGACCAGAGGGAGCACGGCGACGGAGTGAATCGGGGGGATATGGCTGCTGACAAAGAGTCGATCTCTTTCTCCCGCCACATTGAAAGCCAATGAGGCCCCGCTGATAAGGAACAGCGCGGTAGCTGCGAGTCCGGCGACTTGCCATTGCTTCCGGCGACGTCGTGCAATCACAGGTGGATCGGGAGCCGCTGCTTCTGGTGTTGTCTTTTCCGCCAGAATAGGGGCGCCCGCTGGACCTCCGTTGGTCCTCTCACCGACAAAGACAAACCGATAGCCCTTGCCGGTCACGGTCTGGACAAAGCGGGGCTTGTCCGGGTCGTCTTTCAATGCTTGCCTGATCTTGCGGACGGCGGTGTTAATTCCGTGCTCTGTGTCCACGAAGACATCGTCGCCCCAAAGGTGCTTGATGATTTCCTGGCGCGTGACCAGATTACCATCCTTGGAAACAAGGAGGATGAGCAACTCCATGGGATTTTTTTCGAGCTTGACGGGGCGATCGGCGTATAGAAGCTCGTAACGATCGCAATCGAGCGAGAATTCCCCAAATCTAATCAGGCCATGCGGCACGACGAAGAACACTCCCGTGGGACGAGAGTATAGCATTTTGTGCACGAGCCTCGAGCTAAGTCATTTGACCAAAGTTACTTACGGGTTCACCCGTTCTTCACCATCAATTTACCCCGTCTGCATGGCGCGGACGTGGGTCGGTCGCGTAAACCTGCTGCTCTACCGGCCAACTGGCCCAAAGGAAAATTTCCGTATGCAGACCCGGTTCAAGACAAACATCATGATCGCAGCAGTCGTTGCCGTATGTGCCCTCGCCGTCCAAGCAAACGCAGAATGCGGAGACATCTCACGGCTCAGGTTTGGCGTATCTCTCCAACGGCAGTCGTGGAACGGTTCCCAGTTCGGGCCCGGCGCACTGCTACTTGCCTCCGCCTCAGGCGAGCCGATCGTCGGCTTCTGGCGGGTTACCTTCACTTCCGAAGGCACAACTGGCATTCCAGACGGAACCATTATCGACCAGGCGTTTGCCCAGTGGCACAGCGACGGCACGGAAATCATGAACTCGAGTCGCCCGCCAGTCACGCAGAGCTTTTGCCTCGGAGTTTGGAAGAAAGTGGGCGGACTGCACTACAAGCTGAACCACTTTGCTGTCAGCTTCGACCCACAGAGCAACCTCGTAGGTCCAGCCAACATTCGCGAAGAAGTGGCTTTAGACCCAAAGGGGAATAGCTTTGGCGGGACCTTCACCATCGACCAGTTCGATACGGCAGGGAACACGCTGATCCACATTACGGGGACAATCACGGGGTCGCGAATTACGGCTGATTCGCCGGCAAGTATCGCGTTCTAAGATATTAGGGCCGGATGCATTTCCGGCGAACCTTGAACGCAGGGTCCGCCGGGATCGCACTCCTTGCGTTTTGGAAGGAAGCGTGTGCAGTTCGAGCGTCATCGCTCCAGAATATCTTTGTAAGCATTCAGCTCAACCTTCTTGGGACGTATGGGTAGCGGAATGTCAAACGTGCGAGAGGTATCGCCTTTCATTGGCACCTGCCCCAAACGAGCCATACCCTTACCAAAATCCGCAAATACCGGCACCAGCATCACGAACCGGTCGTCCACCTCGCTCTGGGTGACGGTCATGTGTAGAGTCACTTTGTCGGCGTCGATCGGCTTGAGTTCATATTCGAACTTGTATCGCGGAACCTGAGTGCCGTACACCCACTGGTCAAAGAACCAATCCAGGCGATGATTATCCTGAAAATCCATGGATTTGGTCATATGCTTTTCGGCAATTGCTTTAAAGGATTCCGTGGAAGCCAGCTTCGTGCGGTGGCTGTCCACAAAATCGTCCATCATGGCGATGAACTCTTTATCCCTTTCCTGCGGGTTGTACATCATGGAACGAAGCATCTGCAGAACGTAAGCGCCCTTGGGGTAGATGAGATTCTGGTAGGCGCGCCCGGAGTGTGGAGAGTTCAACCGCAGACCCATCCACAGCGGGCCCGCGTCGTCGGGCGCGATGTCGTATTCATTCTTCTCCAGGATGCGCTTCCGCAAGCGCTCCCAAAACTCAAGGTAATCCTTCTTCCAGTCGGTACCCATTGCCTGCTGTAGAAAAAGGCCCGCCGAAAACTCCGCGAAGCCTTCCGAAAGCCATTGGTCGTGGTAGGATGCCCAGCCAACCGCATGCCCCCACCACTGATGTGCAACCTCGTGGGGCGTAACCTCCTGAACAAAGCCGGTGAATTTTTGATTGATGGTTCCGAAGAGCAACCAGCGTTGGGTGGAATCGGTGTATGCCGAAATAGGCAGGTAAACCAGGTTAGGCCAAGACTGACCGAAATTGAAATCCGGTTGCTCAGTCACGAAAATTTCGTCGTAGCCGCTCTTACCGAAGTAGTAAGTACAGAGCTGCATCTGGGCACGGGTTTGCTCCAGCGCGTATTTGGTCATGCTTTTCGGCGCCATGGACTTTAACGCTTCAGCCCGGCCCAGTGAATAGGGAAGCTCAGTCAGGTAATAGCCGGAGATCTTGTAGCCAGTGATCGCGTCCGGTATCTCGAGCTTCTGATAGTCGCCGTAGTTGAATCCCGCGACCGCAACTGGGGCGGGAGTTATCCAGTGACTCACCGCGTAGTCCTGCTCGGTTGACTCACCCTGCAGTTTTCCCACGCTGATCACTTTGTATCGCCGAGGAACTTTGTAGGTAAGGTCATAAAGAGAGTGTTCACCGAACCCATTGAGGTTTGGATACCACGAGGTTCGCGCTCGCACATAAAAGCTGCCATCGCCGGCGTGCTCCAGAACTTTGTCGCCTTCGTACTGAACGCTGATGGAATACTGCTTGTTCATCTCCGCGGGATCGGGGAGTATGACGTAAAAGGAGCCGTCCTCTTTCCGGCTTTGCTGCACGTAATAGAGGTCTTGGCCCTGGTCGTCAATGACTCGGGTTACGCGCAGATTCGGCAATAGCCCGAATTTGACGACCCTCTCGCCTGGCACCAGCGGCTGGAAGGTGATAGTTGCCGTACTGAACAAGTGTTCATTCTTGGCGATGTCGGTCTCGATTTTATAACTGTGGGTTTCGAACAACCTGCGGTCTTCCAGCGAACTCGCCGACCGGTTCTTATATTCGGACATGAGGTGGGCGAGATACCAGATGCCGTCCTCCATTCCCTCAGGATCGTAGTTGAGCAGGGCGACCTCCTCAGGCGAATCGATCTGCGGTATGGCGCCTACCCTGAGCCTGACGAAAAAACGGAGATCCTTGTGTTTCTTGCCTCGTATATATGCGTTGATAAACTGCGGATGCTGCCGGTTATAAACCGCCGCGAGCACGTCCGCGTCAACGTTGTCCATGGTTTCCCCGTGCAAAAGATATTCGGTGAAGCCGAGAGGAATTTCTCGGCGCCTGCGCACCATCTCTTTCCAGCGGTTGAAGCCCCCCAGTGCCGCCCCGCCATCTGCTGGCTGGCCCAGGCCGGGAAGGAACTTCATGCGCGGGCCATCCGAGAAACGGAATACGACCTCGCTGAAATCTTCCTCGAACTCTTCTGACTTGGTGATTCGCTTGAGCTGATCCGAATCGATGGCGTCAGCCGGTTTCAATTTGAATTGGCCGTCCCCCACAAAGACCGCTCCTGTGACAATTCCGTTGACCGGTTTCAAGAAAGTCAGCGTACCCCGCTCGAAGTGGAAGGTTCCAACATCGAGCTGCACGGTGCAGTTGTCGAAACGAAATGTCGTGCCGAACTCAACATCGCGAAGCTGCCGGTACACCGGGTCGGAGTTTGCGAACTGCCCGCGTTTTGCGGGGACCGAGACCGAAACGCGCTCGCCCAAGAGGGAGAGCTTGAAATCAACTTGGACGGGCGCGTCATGCACATCGACGGTTTTTATCAGGGGTTGAAATCCATCGTGGATGACACGTACGGAATAGGTTCCCGGCTTCAGGTCCGGAGAGACGAACTTTCCCAGTGCGTCAGACGCGATGGCTAAGGGCTGCGCCAGGGAAGCGCTCGTGATCTCGACTTTCGCCGCTGGAACCACCGCGCCCGTGGGGTCGTAAACCGTGCCGGAAATCGTTTGACCGCTGGCGAGTAAAGAGCACGAAAGGCAAAGAAGAAACAGCGTGACTCTAATCGAATCAACGCAACGGCTAAGATGCGTCCCTGCCCTGCGAGAACAGTGAAGTGGCATTTTCGAGTCCTGCTAATGGACGTTTCTTGCGCAGGGTCGTCGGGGGAAGGTCGAGCAACTCTGGTGCAGCTGGGAAGATATTGCTCCTGGGTGCCCACTACGTCAAGACGATCTTCTGAGACTCTCTGTCAAGCCGCCGCAGCCATGGCCTTCCATGCGCCGTAACCGCCGGTGAGGTTGGCGATGTCACGGAAGCCGGCGCGGCGGAGAATAGTCCGGGAGTCTGAAGAAAGTCAAAGCGGCAGTCGACGGCGGTGAGCGGAAAGGCTGTTGGAACCATCGCTTAGATAAATGCGAGCGCGACGTAAACTTCGATCCCGCTATCCCACGGCAGGTGCGCGTGGGATAGCGGAAGAGAAAAGAGAATGGTTACTGCTTGTCGTAAACCGCGGAGCTGTGGACTGGCTTGCCGGCAGCGTCCTTCGTGGATGTGGTCAGGGTGCGGGTCTTGCCGTCTGCCGAAACCTCAATGCGTCCGGTGACTGCGACCTTCCCGTCTTTTTTGTTAGTAAGGGCGAGCACGCGAGTGCTGACCTGTTTGTAGGCACGCGAGTCAGCGGTTGGGTCGCCGGTCAAAGGGTAGTCCTTGCCGTCGAACTTTCCGGTCCATTCAGTGTGCAGGGGAGCACCGGTGCCATCGACGCCGTCAGTGGTGACCTTGACGCTGTCGCCCGCGGCTTCGTACACGACGGTCGAGTTCTTCATGACGCCCGGCGCGATCTTTGATTTGGCTTCATTCAACTTCCATGTGCCCATGTGCGGGTTCTCGGCGAAACTCAACCCGACCGCGATCAGACACAACGTTGTTGCTAATGCAATCGATCTAGCTTTCATAGATTGTCTCCAGTTTGGAATTCAAAGGATGGACGTAATTGAGGCAGGAGCAAGTCTAATCCTGATGCGGCGGATGAGCAAGGCGGGGAGGAGATGATTTAAAGGAAACGCGAGCGGACGGCTGAAAGTGATGACCGGTTAAAATTAGCAGACGATTTTCGAACTTTTCTGCTTAACCTCGATATTTTTGAACTAAACCCTTCAGCGGTTTGAGACTGAATTACGTGCAATGGGGACACCCTGGCAGACAATCCCCGAACCTTTTCGGGGCTTCTGGGAGCACGCAAAACGCCCGGTAGTTGGTGAATAGCGTCTTCGCAACAGGACTGAAATGGCGATTATCGCCAAGTGTGTCGGTTTCACGCTTGTGTACCGTTTGGAGCGGGGTGGTACAGTTTGCTAGGCACGCTCGTGTCCAGAGGCATTGTCGGAGGCTCCAATGAGATGTTCCATTCTTATTTTGTTTCTTGTCGGCGCTTCGCTTTTTGCACAACAGGCTCCGGTGCCAGAAATTCGCTACCGGTCGGTTCCCAATTTTCTTAAACTCCCCGCTGACGTGTATTTCGGTGAGGTCGCTGGTGTAGCGGTCAATTCCAAGAGACATATCTTTGTTTTCTCGCGTGGCAATACCACCGGTCCAGCCTATGGAGCCAGTGCCGCACAACTGCTGGAGTTCGGCGCGGACGGAAAATTTCTGCGTGAAATCGGTCACAACCTCTACGCGTGGTCTTACGCCCACACAGTCAAGGTCGATCACGAGGACAACATCTGGGTCACCGATAAGGGCTCGGACATGGTCATCAAATTCAACCCCGAAGGCCGGGTCGCGATGGTATTCGGCCGCAAGCAGGAAGCCTCAGATGACGGCACCGGGCCGTTAAAAGAAGTTAACCCGCCGCTGCCAGCCGAAGACGGGATGTTTCGACAGGTCACAGACGTAGCGTGGGATAAATCTGACAACGCTTACATCAGCGACGGCTACATCAATTCGCGGATAGCCAAGGTCGACAAAGATGGCAAATGGCTCAAATCCTGGGGTGAACCTGGCAGCAAACCGGGGCAGTTCGATACTCCCCATAGCATTGCGCTCGACGCAAACGGAAATGTCTACGTTGCAGATCGCGGTAATCGCCGAATTCAAGTGTTCGATGGAGAGGGGAAGTTTCTGCGCCAAATCACTATCGACGTTCCGTTCGATCGTAGCGCTCGCCCGGCAATCGGGGACAAGCCCGAACAGCCGAATCCGACCAGATCTCCGGGTTCGCCGTGGGCGATCTGCATTACACCTCCGCCGAATCAAGTGATGTACGGCTCCGACGCCTACCCGGGGAGGATCTATAAGCTATCTCTGGATGGGAAAGTGCTTGGCGTGTTCGGAAAATCTGGCAAGCAGTTAGGGGAGTTCGGGTGGATCCACGAAATCGCCTGTCCATCTGCGAACGAGCTCTATGTTGCCGAAATATTGAACTGGCGGGTGCAGAAACTGATTCTGGAACCCACTCAGTGAATACCGTTTTTGAAACCTTAGGCTCATTCGCCCGGTGGTCTCGCCTCCGCCATGCAGGCGCGGTTCAAAAGTGCCAATGGGTAGGCTTGTAACTTCCTGAGGCCATTATTCAATTTTGTTGGTCGGGACGGGCAGATTTGAACTGCCGACCCCTCGCACCCCAAGCGAGTGCTCTACCAGGCTGAGCCACGTCCCGACACAGGGTTCGAACCGGAGCGGCTCGAACAGGGTTGACTTAGAAATTCTACACTAGCGTGGCGCAGAGCCGGGGGAATGTAGCGCGGCTCTCCGAGCTGCGAAAAAGGTACGCCTCACCTTTAATGACGTTTGCGACGGGATTGGGCTGCCCGCGTCGGCCGTTCTTCCAGCAGCGCGAACTGGATCTTTTTCTCGACGGGATCGATGCGATCGACGAGTACGTGAACTTTCTGTCCCATGCGATACGTTTTGCGCGAGCGCTGGCCGATAATTTCGCGGGTGTTTTCGTGGAAGGTGTAGCGGTCGTCGATGAGGGTCGTGAGCGGAACCAGGCCTTCGACGAACATATCCACGAGTTCGACGAAGAAGCCGAACTTGGTCACGCTGATGATCAGGCCGTCGAAATCTTCGCCGATGCGGTCCTGCATGAATTTTGCTTTCTTCCATTCCATAAGTTCGCGTTCGGCTTCGTCGGAGCGACGCTCGGACTGGCTGGATTCTTCCGCAATCAAATGAAGTTCTTCGACGGGGATGGGGCCGTCTTTCAGTTCGACGGGCTCGCGCTCACGGCGCTTAGACCAGGGAGAGGCGCGTTCTTCGTGGCGCGGGGATAGAACCTCAGGGGCTAAAGCCCCGGATCTTTTTTGGCCCTTATCGGCACGACCGGGATCGTGCCCTTCCCGGTCTTGCTCGTGGTCGATGCCGGATTGCGCCCCGATCGAAGTCGGTCGTCCCTCCGGGACTCGCGTTGTTTTCCCAGCCTCCCCAGCGCTTTCGCGCTGGGCTAAGCTGGCGTGCCCGTCCGGGGCTGGGAGCGAAGCGCTCGGAAGAGTGTTGGAATCCCGCAAACTGCCGATCGGCACTTCCCCGTCCCATCGGTCCGCGGAATCGCGCAACACATCTTTCAAGATTCGGTGCACGATCAGATCGGGATAGCGACGAATCGGCGAAGTGAAGTGCGTATAACTCGCCGCCGCCAGCGCAAAATGCCCAGCGTTGTCTTCCGAATACCGCGCTTGCTTTAGCGAGCGCAGCATGAGATAGGAGAGAATTCGTTCCTCCGGCTTACCTGCAATTTTCTCCGCGAGTTTCTGGTACATGCGCGGCGTGATGTGAACGTCTTTCGGGATCTCGAGTTCCTTGGCGCGCTTTCCCGTGCCGTAATTTGCCCGGCGGTCGGATTTGAACTGCATGCGCTGAATTGGAAGCGCGCCGACTCCGAGCGAGTATCCGAACGTGGCCGCGATCACCTCGAAGTCATAAACGCGCTTGGCGTCCGGTTTTTCGTGAATGCGATAGAGCGACGGAATGCCTTTGCTTTCGAGATATCCGGCGACGCACTCATTCGCCGAGAGCATGAATTCTTCAATGATGCGATGCGCAATGTTGCGCTCCGAGCGGGTGACACTTTTCATCAGTCCGTTCTCGTCGAATTCGATTACGGGTTCAGGCAAGTCGAAATCAATCGAGCCGCGCCGCTCGCGCTTCTTGTTGAGAATCTTCTGCAGGTCGCGCATGAGTTCGAAATTCTGCAGCAGGGTCGCATAACGCCGGCGCTCGGATGCATCGCCTTCAAGCACCGCGTTCACTGCGGTGTAGGTCATGCGCTCGGCGGAACGAATCACGCCGGGGCAAATTTCGTATCCGACGATCTCCCCGCGAGGATCGATTTCCATCGAGCAGGACATCACCAGCCGGTCCACGTGCGGGCGCAGGCTGCAAATGTCGGTCGAGAGTTCGAGTGGCAGCATGGGCACCGCGCGGTCAGGGAAATAGACGCTGGTGCCGCGCAGCCGGGCTTCCTGGTCGAGCGCGGAATCGGGCGTGACGTAATGTGCAACGTCAGCGATGTGAACTTGCAGTTCGAAATTTCCATTCGCCAGTTGCGTGACCAGCACAGCGTCATCGAAGTCGCGGGCGGTTTCGCCGTCGATGGTGACGATGGGAAGTCCGCGAAAATCGCGCCGCTGGCGGAGTTCAGCAGAAGAAATAACCGGTTCGATGGCTTTTGCTTCGCTCAAAACTTCGAGAGGGAAACGGTGCGGCAGGTGAAACTTGCGGATCATGATTTCGACGTCTACGCCGAAGTCACTTTCGTAGCCAAGAATTTCCACAACGCGCCCTCGCGGGTTCTGGGTCGCGGAGGGCCAATCGGTGATTTCGACATCGACCACGACTTTTTCCAGGTCGGTCCAGTCGGTGCGGCGTGTGGCTTCGTCACCGAGGACGCGATGGGGGGAAGCGGTCGTTGGTCGTTGGTCTTTAGTCGTTGGCGTCGTCGTGCGTCGAGCGTCGTGCGTCGCGCGCGAGGAACTACCTGATTCTGAGCTCTCATTCAAACCCGCGCGACCACCGCTCACACCTGAGTCCAAGGCTTCTGCCGACGACTGACGACCAACGACGGACGGCGGGATTTCCTGCCCTTTGGGAATCACAATCTCCTGGGAAATCTTGGAATCGATCGGCGTGACGTAGTTGTGCCGTCCGCCATAGTGAAAGACGCCGACGACGGTCGGATTTGCCCGATGAAGAGATCGAACCAAGCGGCCCTCGGTTCGTCCGTCGGTGCGGAAGTTGGTTACTTCGGCGAGCACCAGGTCGCCGTGCATTGCAGCCCCGACTGCGTGGGGCGGAATAAAAATATCGCCTGATAACCGCCCCTTGAGTGCCGGTGCAGCCGACGTAAGATCGGGTATCACGAAGCCGAACCCATCCCGGTGCAGACTAAGCTTGCCCGCGACGAGGTTCTTGCCGGAAGCAGCCTGTGGGATCGCGTAACGGTCGGAGCCGTCCGCGATCAACTGGCCTGAGGTGACCAGCTTCCTCAGCCGGTCGTTGAGCTCGCGGCGCTCGTCGCCCCGCAGCCCCAGTTCGCGCACCAATTGCTTATAGCCTGCCGTCTGTTTGGGCTGGCGCTGGATCTTTTTCAGGATGGAGGAGTCGGAAATCATTTAGCCATGAGCCGTGCGCTTGCTCTGATGTTACCAACTCGGTACGCAAGCTGCTTCCAGCGCGGCCGTGGGTTACACTTGCCGGCAGGCGGGGACCTAACGGATTACCCAAGATTTCGCGGAAAATAACGGGAAATGCACAAACTATCGTGAATTTCCACAACACGCGGGCCAAGGTGGAGAGTAGAATTTTGTTGGCCTCCGAATGCTCGCAGTTCGGCCCCTAAAACATTTCCCAAAAGGAAAGGATTTCTTCTCACATGTGGAAGCCTACAAATCAGCCCACGGCGCCAGGTCGTCCGACCGAGCCGGAGCGTACCCCTACTTCAGCGCCGAGCGCTCCTGCGGTATCGGAAACGGCCGCCAGCAGCAGTGCTCCGCGGCCCGTTGCGGCCAGCACCGCAGATCAGGCTACCATCGGGAAGTCTCTCGTCATTAAAGGCGAAGTCACCGGATCAGAGTCGCTTTACATCGACGGCCGCGTGGAAGGCTCGATCAACCTCGCAGGCAATCGGGTGACGGTTGGACGCAACGGCGTGGTGGCAGCCAACATAACCGCGCGCGAGATCGTCGTGCTCGGGAAAGTTCGCGGCAACCTGACCGCGAGCGACCGGGTGGACATTCGCAGCGACGGCTCGCTCACCGGCGACGTAGTCGCGGCACGCATTTCGATTGAAGACGGCGCATTCTTCAAAGGCGGGATCGACATCCGCAAAGCCGGACAGGCTGCAAAGCCGAACGGCGAAGACAAGCCTGCGGTCTCGGTCTCCAGCGAAGCAGCTGCAGCCCGCGCTTAACTACAAGAATATTTGGCGAAATCAGCGCTCTACGGGGCGCTGATTTTTTTTCGCCGCAATTCCTGCGGCAGCTTCGATTTCAGCAGCCAGAGTCCGAGCGTAACTGCAGCAGCCCAGGTGACGGCTGTCAGTCCGAGGGACTTCAAGTCTGCGAGCCGGCTGCCTTCGAGCGGAACCATTTGTGAAACTGCTATCGCTATGGCGCCCGCGGCAACGGCGGTAAGAAAGGCCTTACCAATTTCCTTCCCTGGCAACCCTTGTATCGGTACGAGTTTTTTCCAATGCAGCAGAATCACCAGGGCCGAGCAGTTCGCGGCGATCCCCAGGTCAGAGGCGACCACCAAGCCTACCGTCGAGAAGCGATGGAACAGCATTGCGTAGATCGGCAGCGATGCCAGCGTGATGAGCGTGCTGGCAACCATGGGAGTAAGCGTGTTGCCGGCGGCATAGAAAGCGCGAGCGTAGAGTCCCTGCACCGCCCAGAAAGCAAGCGAAAGCGAAAACCAGAAGAAATAAGCTGCGGTAGTTTGCGAGTCGGAGAAATGCAGGTGACCGCGGCGATAGACGAGATCAACGATCGGCAGCGCGATCACCGCCATTAGGCTCGACACCAGCAGAGAGGCGGATAGCATGCGATAAATGGACGCGTTCACGGTGCTGGAGAATTCGTCAAAGCGTTTCTCGCCGAATAGTTTTGCAAAGAAAGGCAGCGACGCCTGGCTCACAGCCTGCCCGAGGACGGCAATTGGAACCTGGAAAAGCCTGCGGGCATAGTTCAGCCGCGTGATGTCGCCTATGCCCCCGGCGGCGAATTTCCGCTGAATCCATTCGTCGGCCGTCACCAGTGATACCCCAACCATCAGCGGAATGGAGAGGCGAATCCATTCGCGGAAGGCGGGATTTCTAACGTCGAATGAGATTCGGTATCCGATGCCCGTTCTTGCCGCTCCAATTCCGTTGATGAGAAATATTCCGACAAAGCAGCCCGCCACTCCGCCGTAGGCCAAAGCTGAAATGCCAAGCCGGTGGGAAAACAGCAAGCCGCCCAGAATAATTCCGGCGCTGTAGAACAGCGGACCGACGGCGGGAATCAGGAACATCCGGCGGGCGAGCAGCACGGCCGAGGCGACTCCTCCGACGTAAAAGAACAACTGCGCCGGCAGCAGGATGCGCGTAATGTGCACGCAGAGCGCGAATTCCGCCGGAGAGAATTTGTCGAACATCAAGCGGTCGAGCTGCGGGGTGAAGATTTCCGCCAGCACGATGCCGATCGTCAGAATGACCGTCATCACGGTGACGATCACGGAAAAGGTCTTGCGCGCATCCTCCTCGCGCTTTTCGGCGATGAATCGCGTGTAAATCGAAATGAAGGTGATGGATGCGGTGCCGCCGGCGACCAGGTAGTTCAGCCAGTCAGGGATGGTGAAGCCGGCGTTGTAAGCGTCGGTCACGGAGGTCGCGCCGAATGCCCAGGCAATGTAAAGCTCGCGTACAAAGCCCACCACCCGCGAGAGCAGGATGGTCGTGACCAGAAGCACGGTGGCCGAGAATGCAGTGTGCTGGTGCGACGGGCGGAACAGCCGAATAAATCGCTGCAGGAGCGAACGGGGCGTCGAAGTCGCAGGATCCGGGGACTGGCTGGTCTGGGCTGGCTTCGGGTCCGGGGAAGGCTGCATTCAGGCCGATTCTACACGCAAGAGGCTCGATTCTCCGTGACGCCGGCGGAACTCCGGAGCGGTTTCGGGTCAGCTTAACCGTTTGACGATAAATCACTTAGCGGATGATTCCCGGGTGAGTTTTTCTTTACCTCCAGACTATTGCACGGCGGGGCCGCTTCGGCGCAATCTGCGGGCACGGAGGCACTCGTGGCAACCAGCACCCTGACCAGTTCGAAGCTGCTTCAATTCCGATCAGCGAAACGTGTCCAGGAAAGCGTTCTGGCTAGAATGGAAAAGGCCACACTTATCTGGATGGCCAAGCGCATTCCTTCCGCGATCAAATCCGACCACTTGACGATCTTGGGATTCGCGGCCCAAGTCGCCACCGGCGTGTGCTATGCGTTTGCGAGGTTCAATCGGGCGTGGCTCGTCGCCTGTATTGCCTGTCTGGCGCTGAACTGGTTAGGTGACAGCCTGGACGGCACGCTCGCCCGAGTGCGTGATCAGCAGCGGCCCCGGTACGGTTCTACGTCGATCACATTCTCGACAGCATTGGCTCGGTCGCGCTCATGGGCGGGCTGGCGCTCTCGGGATACATGAGTCCGCCCGTTGCGGTCGGGGTGCTGGTCCTCTTTCTGCTGATGTCCATTCAGACATATCTTGCGACGTACACGCTGGGGGAATTCCGCATGTCGTTCTGGAGCTTCGGTCCCACGGAATTGCGAGTCCTGCTGGTTGCGGGGAATCTCGCCTTGTTTCGCTGGCCGCATGTGCTAAATGGGCGCCGGTTGTTTGACGTTGGCGGCGTGGCGGGGATAATCGGTATGAGCGCCATGCTGATCGTCTTCACCGCCCGCAACATCCGGCGGCTCTACAACGAGGAGCGGATTGCGTGAGCAGGGCTATGTCAAATTGGGTGCGCTGGTGGAAGTTCAACGCCGTAGGAGCGATGGGAACTGCGGCGCAGTTGGCGGTCCTTGCCATTCTGAAGATCGGCCTCGGCATGAATTATCTGGCCGCTACGGCGCTGGCGGTCGAGGCGACTGTGGTGCACAACTTCTTCTGGCACGAGCATTACACGTGGGCGGACCGCGCATCCTCCGCACGCCTTGCAAGGCTGGCGAAGTTCAACCTGAGCGCCGGAACGTTTTCGATTCTGGGGAACGTTGTGGCGATGAAAGTGTTTGTTGACGGACTCGGCGTGAATTACTTCGTGGCGAATCTGTTGAGCATTGCCGTTTGCTCGATCTTGAACTATTTCGTTGCTGACCGCCTGGTTTTCGTGAAGCGGTCGCCGCAGTCGGCAAGCTCTGATTAGCGCGGCGTAATATCCGCCAGCACTTTTTCGACAGATTCCTGGCCGGTGCGCACGCAGTCGGGTACACCGATTCCGCTATAGGCGTTGCCCGCCAGCGCTAGTCCGGGCATTCCGGCGAGAAGGGACCTGATTCGCTGGATACGGGCAGAGTGGCCAATCGTATATTGCGCCATCGCTTTCCGCCACTTGTACACGCGGGTGAAGAGCGGTGTGGCGCGGACGCCGAGAATGGAGTCGAGTTCCTGCCGCACCGCTCCCGCAATTTCGTCATCGCTCAACGCGAACATCTGTTCCGCGACGCCGCCTCCGACAAAGCAGCGCACCACTGCACGATTCTCCGGCGCACGGTGCGGAAATTTGTTGTGCACGAAGGTTGCGGCGAGAATCTTGCGGCCTTCAGCTCTGGGCACGAGAAACCCGAAGCCAGGCGGCAGCGCGGCTCGAACGCCCTGGTCGTAGCCGAGCACAACCGTCATCGATGACGTGTAGGGGATTGCCGCCAGTTCGGCTGCAAGCTCGGGTTTCTGGGCCGCGAGTAGCACGGCGGCGGCGTGGGCCGGCGTCGCGACAATGACTGCGTCAAATTCTTCGGTACGCCCGCCGCTCTCAGCCAGCCATTTTCCAGACTCGGATTTTATTGCCTGCACGCCGGTGCCAAGCCGTAGCGATGCCTTCGGCAAACCCGAAATCAGCGCGTCCGTCATCTGCTGCATGCCGAATTTCAACGTGGTGAATAGCGGGCGAGTCCCCCTCGCAGGACCGTTCTTGCGGGCCGCAATCATCGCGCGGCCCAGACTGCCGTGTTCGGTTTCCATTTGGACGAATCGCGGTAGAACAGCATCCACGCTGAGTTCGTCGGCGCTGCCTCCGTAAATTCCGGCCAGCAGCGGGTCGGCCACGCGGTCCACCATTTCGCGTCCATAGTGGCGCTGCACGAATTCCGCAACCGTCATCTCGGAGGTCTTGGCCGCGGCCGGGAAGAGCCACTCGCGCACGATCCGGAGCTTGGTGCCGACTGAGAAGATCGGTGAAAGAAGTGTCGGCGCCAGCTTGGTCGGCACCATGAACATCAGCCCGTCGGGGATCGGAACCAATTGGCCTTTGACGAGTATGTATGTCTTACGTTCGGCGTCGTTCGACGCGATCAACTGGTCGCCGAGCCCCAGTTCTCGACAGAGATCGGCGGCCCAGGGCTTTTCGGTTAGGAACGAATCTGGTCCGGCCTCGACCACCCAGCCGTCAACTTGCTCGGTGCGAATCACGCCGCCAAAATGCGGCCCAGAATCGTACAGTACGAATTCAAGCGCAGTGCTGGACGACCTCTTCTGTAGGGCGTATGCGGCGGAAAGTCCCGCGGCGCCGCCCCCGATGACTGCAATCCTCTTCGCCACGGCAGGCAACGCCATTTCAGCCGGCCGCCGTAACGGCGTTTCGAGATTGGACGATTTCAGCCAGCGCGGAAATCAGCAACGGGGAATCGTTAAGCGACTCTGCGCGTGAAAACAGCATGCCCTGCGCCGTCGCGAACTCTTTGAACGCGATGTCGAGGTCGTAAAGAATTTCGATGTGATCGCAAAGAAACCCAACAGGCTGCATGAAAACAGCGTTGTGTCCAGAATTCTTGAGTTCGAGGATCGTTTGCTCCACCGTGGGTCCGAGCCAGGTCCCGCCTGAAAGTCCCTGACTCTGAAACGCGAACTTCCATGCGGACGGTTTCAGACCGGCGGCTTGGCCGACCAACGCCGCGGTTTGTTTCGCCTGTTTTTCGTAGGGATCGCCATCGAGAATCGTCCGCTCGGGAACGCTGTGCGCAGTGAAAATGACTGGCGGAATCTTTCCGTGCTCTTCCGCTGCGCGTTCCAGTCCGGCCTTCAGCTTTTCCGCGAACGCTTGGATTAGGCGGGGGTGGTCGTGCCAAGATTCGACAAAGTCGAAACTCATTGTGCAGTCAGGGCCACGCAGCGAGTTGCGGTAGAGCCCGACGCTGGTCCTGGAATTTTGCGGCGCAAGGCAGATGACGGTTGCATGGGTGATGCCGTCGGCGTTCATCCGGCGGAGCGTAGCGGGAATGAGCGGATGCCAGTTGCGCATGCCAACGTAGGTGGGGATTCCGAGTTTTTCCGCGAGAAGGTCGGCTTGTTTGAGCGTGTGGTGGGTGAGCGGGAAGCAGCCAACCCTGCCATAGCGATGCTTGATTTCTTCAATCACTTCCGGCGGTAAAGTTCTGCCCCCGGTCACCTTCAGGAGGAAATCCGGAATCTGTTCCACGGAGTCAGGGCTGCCGTGGGCGAGCAGCAACACCGCGCGACGCTGTTTCTCCGCTGCGGTCATAGCCTTTGCGCGACCCCCTTCTGCGAATATTCCTGGACGAATGAAACTAGGGCCTTCACGTTCTCGACTGGCGTCTCCGGCAGAATTCCGTGGCCAAGGTTAAAAATGTGTCCCGGTTTGCCGGCAGCGCGGTCCAGAACATCGCGCGCGTCGCTCTCAACCTGTTTCCAGTTGGAGAACAAAACAACCGGGTCCAGATTTCCCTGCACGGCGACGCTGTGTCCAAGCGACGCCCAGCCCTGGTCAAGCGGGATGCGCCAGTCCAAGCCGATCACATCTGCGCCCGTCTCTAGCATGGAAGTCAGGAGCGTCGATGTATCCGTGCCGAAATAGATTACAGGTGCGCCGGTCTGTTTGAGGCGCCGGACAAGCTCACGCGTCTTCGGCAAAACCTGGCGGCGGAAATCCTGGGGCGAAAGGCACCCGACCCAGCTGTCGAAAACCTGGATGACATCGGCTCCCGCGCGAACCTGCTCAGCAGCGTATGCTGCCGTGACCGCCACGATTTTTGTGAGCAGCTGATCGAACAGTTCCGGCTCATTGTGCATCATCCGCTTGGTGTGGATGTAATGGCGCGAGCCGCTGCCTTCGATCATGTAGCTGGCCAGCGTGAACGGGGCTCCGCAGAATCCAATCACCGGCATCTTTTTTCCGAAGTGTCCGGCAACCAGGCGAACTGCTTCCGAGACGTATCCGAGATCGGCAGCGGAATCGGTGCTTAAGCGGGCTACATCCTCTGCGGTGCGCAGCGGTTTCTCGATCAACGGGCCTTCGCCCGCCGAAAACCGGAAAGGCAAACCCATGACCTCGAGCGGCAAAAGCAGGTCGGCAAAAATGATGGCGGCGTCCACGTTCAAAATTTCAGCAGCGGTGATAGTGACTTCCGCAGCCAGGCTCGGCTGCTTGCAGATTTCAATCAGCGAGTGGGTCTTGCGGACGGCGCGGTACTCGGCCATGTAGCGCCCTGCCTGTCGCATTAGCCAGACCGGCGTGCGAGCCACTGGCAGGGATTTGCAGGCGCGAACAAGAAGTGAATCGGGAGCTGACATCCAGAATTACTGTAGCACTTGACGACAGCGGAAGAGACGGAAAGGGTGAGCGCCTCAGCGGCGGTTATTTTCGAGATTGTCAGTTGCCATGAGCTCGAGTCCAACCTCGATGCGGTTGCGCCCATTTCGTTTCGCGAGGTACATGGCGCTATCGGCTTGCGCGACCAGAAACTCGGGATCACTCTCTACCGTTCCCAAAGTGACACCCATGCTTAAGCTCACGTTGGCGGTGTGTTCTCCCAAATCCACTTGTTCGTCGTTGATCACGCTGCGGATTCGCTCGGCGAGTTTCTGTGCCATATCTAGGTCGCAGTTCGGGGCAATGATGAGAAACTCCTCGCCGCCGTACCGGCCCAGCGTGTCATAGGACCGCAGCACGGACGAAATCCTTTGCACGACGCTTACGAGGACGGCGTCTCCCGCGCCATGGCCATAATGGTCATTGATCTTCTTGAAATGATCGACATCGGCCAGAATGACGCCGAGGGTATTGCTTTCGCGGCGGCACCGCGCCAGTTCCTTGCGCAGTAGGTCGCGGATCGCCCGCCGGTTCAGCACGCCGGTGAGCGCGTCATGTTCGGCATGGAAGCGGAGTGACTCCTGGGCCTCCAGCAATTCGGTTTTGGCCTTCTGAATTCCTGACAACATCGTATTCAAGGTTCGTGCCAAGGTGCTCAATTCGTCTTTGCCTTTGGAGTTCAGCCGCGTAGAAAGATCGCCGCTGATCGTAACCTTGCCGATTTCGTCACCCAAAGAGGCGATTCTGCGGACCAGAATTTCGTCCACGAACAGGAATAGACTCCCGCAGAAGACGGCCCCCGCGAGCAACAGCAATCCCCAGAGATAACGGGTTTCTTTTTTCCCTTCCAGGTAGAGCGAGCGCTGGGTCCGCGAGGCTAGCAGGGCGCACGTTCTGCCGGAGAAGTCTCGCACCGCGACGTAGTTCAGCAGGCTTGAGTCACTTTCCACCCTGACGAAGTTGACTCCGTCACTCCATGTGATTCCCTGTGCGTCTGCAGGGTCGAGGCTGGTTGCAGGTTCGAGCCACACCGGGAAGCCGAGAGCCTTCGACAAGTACGAAATCACGCCTTCGTCCAACTCCCGCCCCATGACCAGAGTGCCGCGCGAAGGGCCGGTTCCGTTGGTCGGCACGACGGGGCGGTACGAGAGCATCATCAGGTGTCCGTTGATTTCAAGAATTCCGCGGGAAGGCAACTCGTCCTTGCCGGGGCCTTCGCGACGTCCGGCTCGCGACATGGTTTGAATCTGGTTGGTGTCCGGCGACCATGTGCCGGCATTCCTGTAAAAGACAACATTAGCAGCAGTGTCCAATACTACGACCAGATCGATGTGCATAGCCTTCAGAGTGTCGGGTGTGAGCGTCGTCCGGGCAAAGTCCGCATTGTCGTTTTCAAGAAATTCATAGGTCGCATCCGACTGTGCATAGTCGTGCGCCATGACTTCCAAATTGCTCTGGTCATATTGCAGTGCATTTTGAACCTGATGGACGGTGCGCTGTGCGGATTCGCTTTCGAGGTCAGCGAAAGTCTTCATCAAGGCAAAGCGGGAAACCAGATACACCGCCGCAAGGAAGGCTCCCAGGGCCACCGCGGAAAACAGAATGATTTTCTTGCGAATTGTCATAAGTCAGGCTTAACACTTCGCGCGCGGCCTGCCCAGGTTCGCGCCACAGTGATCGGACTGGAGGTCCAACCGGACTTCAGGTCCCCCAAACTTCGGTAAACAAGACTTCTTGCTCCTGGGAGAGCCCTCTTAAAACTAGCATTTGGGGCCCGGGGAATCGCGCTGGTATGGGTTCAGATAGCAAACTTTGGTAACAGTGCTTTGTGGAGTGAAACGAGCGATGCATCCCGCCAGACCCGTTCAGGGCGCTGCGTTTGCCTCTCCGGTGGCGGCTCTCTACAATAAGAGCCTAACCCCACATTTATGATTCACTTCCCAGTACCTGAAGCTCTTACTTTCGACGATGTGTTGCTGCTTCCGGCGAGATCCGACGTCGTTCCAGCCAATGCCAGCACGCAGACCCAACTGACGCGCAATATCAGCCTGAATATCCCTATCGTGAGCGCCGCCATGGACACCGTTACCGAGTCCCACATGGCGATTGCACTGGCCCAGCAGGGCGGGCTGGGAATCATCCACCGCAACCTGACCATCGAACAGCAGGCCGAAGAAGTTGACAAGGTCAAGCGTTCCGAGAGCGGCATGATTGTTGATCCCGTCACCATGAGTCCGGACGCCAAGGTTTCCGATGCTCTGGAAATCATGCGGAAATACAAAATTTCGGGCGTCCCCATCACCAAGAACAAAAAGCTGGTGGGCATTCTCACCAACCGCGACCTGCGATTCGAGACGCGTTTCGATGTTCCCATCAGCCAGGTGATGACCAAAGAGAACCTGATCACGGTGGCGGTAGGCACCACGCTGCAGGAGGCCGAAGTCATCCTGCACAAGCACCGCATAGAGAAGTTGCTGGTGGTGGACGACAACTACATTCTCAAGGGCCTGATCACGGTTAAAGACATTCAGAAAAGATTGAAGTACCCGAACTCGGCGAAAGATGCACACGGACGTCTACGAGTCGGTGCCGCGATCGGCGCGACCGGAGACTTTCTGGAGCGCGCAGCAGCGCTGGTGAAGGAGCACGTCGACGTCCTCGCCATCGACAGCGCCCACGGTCATTCGACGAGAGTTCTTGAGGCGGTAAAGCTGATCAAGGCAAAATTCCCCGAGGTTGATCTGGTTGCCGGCAACGTTGGCACTTTCGACGGAGCCTGCGAACTGGCCAAGGCAGGCGCGGACGCCATCAAGGTTGGCATCGGGCCCGGCTCCATTTGCACTACTCGTGTGGTAACCGGCGCCGGCGTGCCGCAGATGACCGCCATCGCGGAAGCCTACCGGGCAACCAAGGATGCGGGCGTGCCGATCATCGCCGACGGTGGCATCAAGTACTCAGGCGACATCACCAAGGCGCTGGCCGCGGGAGCAAGCGCGGTCATGATCGGCTCGATGTTCGCGGGCACGGATGAGAGTCCGGGCGAAATGATTCTGTATCAAGGCCGCACCTTCAAGTCGTATCGAGGCATGGGATCGATTGGCGCCATGGCTGCCGGGTCGAGTGAGCGCTATTTCCAGAGTGCATCGGAAGAAGCTTCGGCCGCCGTTCCGCACATGGGCGCAGACCCTAACCGGCTGGCGAAACTGGTGCCCGAGGGCATTGAAGGGCGCGTGCCGTATCGCGGTTCCGTGTCGATGATTCTCTATCAGATGGTCGGCGGGCTGAAATCAGGCATGGGCTACTGCGGTTGCGCGAACCTTCCGGAATTGCTGCAGAAGACGCGGTTTGTGCGCATCAGCGGCGCGGGGTTGCGCGAAAGTCACGTTCACGATGTGATGATCACGCGCGAAGCTCCGAACTACGCGGCCGAATAGCGAGCGGGGCCGGGGTTTAATAAAGTGCGTCGTAGCTGGAGACCACCCAGCCGCCGGTACGGCTGTCCAGTGTGACGGAGATAAGGTCCTGATAACCGGGCCCGTCGTTGCGCCGCTTTCCGGTGTAGGAGAGAATGCGCAGCGGCGGGCGGTCTTCCCAGTCAGCGATCCTCCACGAAACTAGAGGATGCTTAGTCTCGGAGTCGCAGATGAATGCGGCGCGTCTCGAGCGGTAATCCTTGGCCCAGTCCGCGAGTTCGTCGTGGCAACGTCCATCGCGCATGGAACGCAGGAACTCATTGGCGGCGCGTTCGGACGAGCGGTCCCGCATCGGATTCAAGTCGAGCTTAAGCGGAATTTTGGTAAGCGGATCAACTTCGGGAGACCTGGCTAGCACCGCGGGCTGCCCGTTCAACCACATCAAGTAGCCAAAGAAGCCGAGCAGCAGCAGAAAGCCTGCGCCGGCGGCGATCGCGATATGGAGCTTTGAAAATTTCATCCCCGAACAATGCCTCGCTTTTTGGGGGAGCAAGCCTTTAAAGTGTAGCCTCGGAACCGCAAGGGGGAAGGTTACTTCCGTGACAGCGTGACATGGCCTTCAGGACGGTCGTTGCGCCGAGACCACGCGGGGAATGGATTGGAGATCGGGCAGAACCTGAACCTGGTTCCACCCGGCAACGGCCTTTTGGGCTCCTTCAACAATGGTGCCGCTGATTTCCATCACCAGCCAGCCACCTGGCTTTAGTGCCTCGTAGGCTTGAGGCACCAACCGATTAATCACTTCCAGTCCTGACTCTCCAGCAAACACGGCGCTGCGAGGCTCGAACTTTCGGACCTCGAGCTGTACCTGGTCTTCTTCCGCGAGGCCTACATAAGGAGGGTTGGAGACGACGATGTCAAACCCCGGGGTCGCAAGTCCGATGAGCAGATCAGTCTGGTGGAAGGCGAGCCGATCCTCTAACTTCAGGCGGTGGGCGTTGGTTTTGGCAATTTGCAGTGCCTCGGCAGAAACGTCCGTTGCGTGGATCTCAACCTGGAGCAGTTCTTTCGCAAGCGCAAGCGCGATGCATCCGGAACCGGTGCCGACGTCAACCACGCGCGGTCGATTCTCCTTGAATTCCAGCGGGACGCGGTCGTGCTTTCCTCGCCAATCGGCCAGCAATTCAAGCACCCGCTCGACGACATGCTCGGTTTCGGGGCGCGGTATGAGCACCGCCGGAGAAACGAGCAGATCCATCCCCCAGAATTCCTGATGCCCGGTGATGTATTGCGCGGGAATCCCGCTGGCGCGCTGGGCCAAGGCCTGTTGGTAGCCAAGCGCCTGGTCTGCGGTAAGTTCTTTTTCTGGATGGCCGTACAGATAGGCCCGGTCGCAGCCGAGGACAAACATTAGAAGCAGTTCGGCGTTCATTCGCGGAGAAGGCACTTGCGCGGTGGCCAGCGACTGTATCGCGGCCTTTAGGCTCTTTCCCAGCTGCACGAAGAGGATTTAAACACAATTACAAGGTCGGAGGTGGTTGTCCCGTTTGGGAACTATGACTTACCAAGGTAACCGACGGAGTTGGGATTTTGACATCAAGGCCTACACGAACTCCTAATATGTAGCTTGATATTTGGAACGCGCACTCTAAAGGGGCATTGATGTCGCAGGTGGGTCAAGAGCAGCCGTCCATGCTGGTGCGAACTGAAGAGATTCAGCGCCAGATTCAGGAGCTTTCCAGTCGCGACATGCAGCTCTGGTCGATCGCCAGCCTGGTGGTCTTAGTGTTGACTGGCGGGTTCGTGGCGGTCGTCGCGCCCGCGCTGACCACTAGCGAGCGCATTCTGCGGATGGGGCAAGCCTACCTGCCGCAACTGTTCTTCGGGCTCATTTGTCTGGTGGTCCTGTTCAACATTTATCTTCTCGCCCAGCGCTCCACTCTGAACTCCACCCGCAAGGCCCTGATCGGAGAATTGGTACTGAACGAGCGGCTGGAGAGTCTTTCTCTGATTGATCCGCTCACCCAGTTGCTCAACCGCCGCGCGTTGAACGAACTAATTTCCCATCAGCTGGCGAGGGCAAACCGGAGCGGCGAGCCTTTGACATTCCTCAGCATTGATATCGACAACTTCCGGGAACTGAACGCGAAGCTGGGCAATATGGAAGGCAATCGAGTGCTCACGGAGTTTTCGAAGATTTTGAAGAACGTTTTCCGCGGCGGGGACTTGGTTTTCCGGCAGGGCGGCGACGAATTTTTAGTCGCCATGCCCGACACTGCTCAAGGTAAGGCAGACTGCCCGATTCAGCGGCTTCAGCGCTCCGTCGACGAATGGAACGCAGCCAACGGCAAGACGTATCAGCTCTCGTTCACCTGGGGCGTGGCTGCCTATGTGACCGGAACCAGTCTCGAAGAAATTCTGCGAACAGTGGATCGCAAGCTTTACCAGAAAATGCACAATTTGGCGCCGGTGTACTAGACCCGCGGACACTACAGCCTGGAGCCTGCCGCCTGGTCCAAGTACCACATTAGATTTCCATTCACGGGCTGCACTCCCTGGCAAGGAAGATTCGCGGCGGAATCCTTGATCGCTTTCTGCACGATTTCCGCTTTACCGCTTCCGTCAGACAAGAAGATCACATTCGCCGCGTGGTTAAGGACAGGGTAAGTGCACGTGATCCGCCAGGTACTGTGCACCGGCACCCAGTTGCCGACGACGAATTTCTGACTCTCTTCCAAGGCGGTGGTGCCTGGGAACAGGGATGCGGTGTGACCCTCGGGGCCGACTCCAAGAAGAACGAAGTCAAATCGGGGAAACTTTTCCGCAGCAGGCCTGAAAAATTCGCGCAGATACTGCTCGTAAGTGCCGGCCGCCTGATTGGCGTCTGGCATCTCTCCGGGCATGCGGAAGATGTGATCGTGGGGAACAGGGAGTTTGGAGAGCAGAGTCTCCTTCGCCATCCGGTAATTGCTTTCGGGGAAGTCCGGTGGAACGTGCCGTTCATCGCCCCAGAAAAAGAAAACCTTGTCCCAGGGAAGCTGCGAAACGAAATTGGTCACGATTTCTTGGTGCAGGCGACGCGGGGTAGAGCCACCCGAAAGCGCGACGGTGAAACGTCCGTGCTCGCGTATGGCGTCCGAACCGATGCGGCAAAAAGCTTCGGCGGCGCCGCGGAAAAGCTCATCCGCGGCAGGGAAGATACGCACTTGCGGTTCGAAAGGCATTGTGACCTCAGGCGGCAGCTTCGAATATTGCGCAGCGCGCGGCTCCGAGTAGCGCCAACTGATCGTTCATGATGACCTTGACAGGAATGATCTCCATCAGGCGGCGCAGGCGTCCTTTATTCAGGAAAGCCTGCATGAAAGCCGGGGTGGTCAGTCGGGGAAGAATTTTCGGAGCGATGCCGCCCGCCAGAAAGATTCCTCCTGTCGCCTTAAGTTTCAGCGCGAGGTTTCCCGCCTCCGCGCCGAAAATCGCGACAAAAATTTCCAGTGCCTGTTCGCACACCGCGCACTTGCCAGCGAGGGCCGAGCGCGAGATGGCGGCAGCGGCGTCGTGCTCGGTCATCTCGGCGGCAAGCCACTCGGGCGGCTTTCCGCGGCCAGTGTCGCGAAGGAATTCAAAAATGTTTACCAGCCCCGGGCCGGAGAGCACGCGCTCGCAACTGACGTGGCCGTAGCGCGCGCGCAGAAAGTTAAGAAGCTCGACCTGAAGATCGTCCTCTGGAGCAAAGTCGCAGTGGCCGCCCTCGGAGGCAAACACGTGGTGGCGTTTTCCGTCCCAGTAAAGCGCGCCCTCGCCGAGCCCGGTGCCCGCCGCGATGACCGCCTGGTTGCCGGCCTGAAAAGTCGTTACGTTATTTAGTGCAACCAAGTCCGTGGGGGAGAGCGCACCAATTCCCCAGCCGGTGGCTTCCAGGTCATTAATGAGCTCGGCCTTGCCGATCTTGAGCTCCTGCGCTAGCCGGGTGGATTCGACGATCCAGGGCAGGTTTGAGGCTTCGACCCTGCCGTTCGTGACCGGCCCCGCGATTCCGAAGCATGCCTGGGTGGGTTGGATCTTGGCGGCGGTTACGAATTCGGAAACAATTTCATCGAGCCCGGAGAACTGCTGGCTGGGGAAGGTCGAGGAAGTGACCAGTTCGAAGCGGCCTTGTTTCGCTTCGAAAATCGCCAGCCGTGCGTGGGTGCCGCCAATGTCTCCAGCCAGGATCATTTCTCGAAGTTCCTCCAGTGGCGTCCATCGCGTTCCATCATTTCATCGGCTTCCTTGGGTCCCCAGCTTCCGGAGGCATAGTTGGGAAAATTGCGCGGAGGCAGGGCCTTCCATACGTCGAGGGCGGGACTCACGACGCACCACCCGGCTTCAACCATGTCGGCACGCTGGAACAGAGTGGCATCGCCGATCATGCAATCATGCAGCAGGCGCTCGTAGCCGGTGCTCGGCTGCGTCCCGAAATAATCGGCATACTCAAAATTCATATCGACAGAGCCCAGGCGCATCACCGGGCCTGGAACCTTGGCCGCAAATTGCAGGGAAATGCCTTCCTCCGGCTGGATGTGCAGCACCAATTGGTTCGGCATGAGAGTGTCCACGGGCGTATCGCGGAACAGGACCAGCGGCGCCCGGCGAAACTGGATGGTTATGTGCGTGTTCTGCGCTCCCAGCCGCTTTCCGGTACGCAGATAAAACGGCACGTCAGCCCATCGCCAGTTGTCGATTGCAAGCTTCATGGCGACGAAAGTTTCAGTGCGCGAATCCGGCGGCACATCGGCTTCCTGGCGATATCCCGGCACGCGCTGATCCTTCTCCGCGCCCGGGCCATACTGTCCTCGAACCGTCCGCGTCAGCACTTCTTCTGCACTCAGGGGCTGGATGGCGTGCAGAACTTTCGCCTGCTCATCACGCACCGCGTTGGCCTCGAATGAAACCGGAGGCTCCATCGACGTGAGGCTGATCAACTGCATGATGTGGTTGGGGACCATGTCGCGCAAGGCGCCCGCTGTGTCGTAATAACTTCCGCGCTGCTCGACGCCAACGGTTTCCGCAACGGTGATCTGGATGTGGTCGATGTAGCGCCGGTTCCAGATGGGTTCGAAAATTCCGTTGGCGAAGCGGAATGCCAAAATGTTCTGGACGGTTTCTTTCCCCAGGTAGTGGTCGATGCGATAGATCTGCTTTTCGTCAGCGACGGATAGCAGTTGCTTGTTGAGGACACGTGCAGAGTCAATGTCGTGCCCGAAGGGTTTTTCAATGATGACCCGCCGCCAGTAGTGATCTTTCTCGCTCATGAGCCCGACGGCGGCGAGTTGTTCTACGATTGGGCCAAAAAAGTTTGGCGCCGTCGCCAGATAGAAGAAATAATTACCGCGGGTGTTGTGGTCCTTATCGAGCCCATCGAGTTTCGTCTTGAGCTGTGAATAGACGTTCTTATCGTCGAACTCCGCAGTCATGTAGTAAAGACGGCTGTTAAACCACTCCCAGATTTTGGGGTCGATATCCTGACCGCCGAACTGGCGGAGGTCCTCGGCAAGCTTCTTGCGAAAATCGTCGTCGGACATCTGGTTATGCGCCACGCCGAGGATGGCAAATTCATGCGGAAGCAAGTCGACTTTGGCAAGGTTGTAGAGCGCAGGGATCAACTTGCGCCGGGTGAGGTCGCCGGCAGCACCGAAAATTACCATGATGCATGGATCGCCCGGGCGCCCCGAGGTGCGCTGCGGCGGACGGGAAAGAACATCGGCTTGTGCCATGAACGCTTGCTCCTAAGCGGGTTTCGTGCCGGTCCCCGGCTCGACGTGGCCGCCAAACTTTTGCCGCATTGCCGAAAGCATTTTTTCTGCGAAGGTATGCTCCTGCCGCGAACGGAAGCGCACAAACAGCGCCGCCGAAAGCACGTCCACGGGCACAGCTTCATCGATGGCAGCTTCGATGGTCCAGCGTCCTTCGCCCGAATCCTGCACAAATCCGGAATATTCCGCTAGCGTGGGATTTTCCGCCAGCGCCATCGCGGTCAAATCAAGCAGCCAGGAACTCACCACGCTGCCGCGCCGCCAGACCTCCGCAATATCGGGAAGGTTCAAGTCGTATTGCTGGTCCTTGGGAAGCTCGGGCTTGTTGGCGTTGCGAAAAATGTCGAAGCCTTCGGCGTAAGCCTGCATGATTCCGTATTCGATCCCGTTGTGCACCATTTTCACAAAGTGACCCGCTCCGGATGGCCCGCAATAAATGTAGCCTTCTTCTGCGGTTCCAGGTAGTTTCTCGCGTCCGGGCGTGCGGGGAATGTCCCCGCGGCCGGGAGCGAGCGTCTTGAAAATCGGATCCAGCTGCTCGACAGCTTCTTTTGGACCGCCAAGCATCATGCAATATCCGCGGTCCAGGCCCCAGACGCCGCCGCTGGTGCCAACGTCCACGTAATGAATGCTTTTGTCTTGCAGCATTTTTGAGCGGCGAATATCGTCCTTGAAATACGAGTTGCCCCCGTCAATCAGAATGTCGCCGGCCTGGAACTTGGCTGCCAGCGCCTGCACGGAAGATTCTGTCGGAGCACCCGCGGGCACCATAAGCCACGCAATGCGGGGCGAGCTAAGCTTGGTCACGAAGTCCTCTAGCGACGACGAGGGAATCGCACCTTCACCTGCCATGCCCTTGACCGCTTCGGCGCTCAAGTCGGTGACCACAACTTCGTGGCCTCCGCGCATGAGGCGGCGAGCCATATTTGCCCCCATCCGGCCCAGACCTACCATTCCCAAACGCATACGGCTCCTTCCGAAACAATTTCCCTGTTGAAGATCACGAATTATTTAGCAGCGCCGAGCGACATCACTGCAATGCATCGGCGACGATGTTCAGCAGAAGCGACAATCCGGTTTCCACGTTCTTGCCGAGATGCACGCGCAGCGCCCGGCGTCCGCGATCGGCGAGGACTTGGAAATCGCCGCGAGCCTGGGCTGCCTTTACGACTCCGAAAGTATATTTCGCTCCGGGAATGGCAATGTCTTTGGCATCATCGCAAGTGATCTGCAGGAAAACGCCGCTGTTGGGACCGCCTTTGTAGGCCTGTCCCGTGGAATGCAGAAAACGCGGGCCAAAGCCCAGGCAGGTAGCCACCTGCTTGGCGTCACGTACGGCGTGGCGGATCTCCTGCAGCCGTGCCTCGTGCGACGCGTTCATTTCGATATATCCCAGGATGGCGAAATAATCGCCGGGCTTGATGCGGTCGAGATGCGTTTTCAGGCGGTCGGCAAGATTCCCTGAACTCATGGCGGCTGCATTCTTCGGGTCGGCGAACAACTGAAAGCGGCCCTGCTCGAAAAATGGTGCTTCTGAAGGCAAGGATCCGGATTGTTCGTACTCGCTGGTCAGCTTGCGGGTTTCGATTTTGCTGGCTTCAACGTCAGGCTGGTTGAACGCATTGATGCCGATGATTGATCCAGCGACGGCAGTTGCGATTTCCCAGCGAAAGAATTCCTGGGACACGTCGTAGGGATCGTTGACTGCAATGCGGATGACCGGCTGCCCGGCCTTTTCGAGCGCTGCAACGTGCAAGTCTTGATTAGCGTCGGGCGCGGGCTCAAAGCGAAGATACGCAAACACGCGATCGCTGTTGTAGCCTGGCGGCGCCGTAAGTTCCTCGCGATCGACAGGGATAATCCCGTGGCCCTGCTTGCCGGTAGATTCGGCGATCAACTGCTCCAGCCACGCGCCCACGTCGTAAATCGCAGGTGAAGCCACAATCGTAATTTTGTCGCGGCCGGCTTTGGCGGCCGTGCCTAGAATCGCACCCAGCACCACGCCGGGATTGCTTTCGGCAGATTCCGATTTGCACGCCTGCACCATTTCCGCGGCACGATCCAGGAATTTAGCAACGTCAATCCCCATTGCGGCGGCGGGCACGATGCCAAAGTTCGACAGCGCGGAATAGCGGCCGCCAATTCCGGGTACGCCATGGAAAATGTGGCGGAACTTGTCGGCTTGCGCTTCTTTGTCGAGCTTGGAGCCGGGATCGGTGACCGCGATCCAGCGGCTGCCAGCTTTGTCTGCGCCCACCGTCTGTTTTGTGCGCTCGAAAAAATACTGCTTGAAGATGTTCGGCTCCAGCGTGCTGCCGGATTTGCTGGACACGATGAACAAAGTCTTTGCGAGATCGACTTTGTCCTCAAAAGTTTTCACTTGCGCAGGATCGTCCGAGTCGAGCACGTGCAGCCGGGGGGAGCCGTGGATGTGACCGAAAGTCTTTTCCAGAACTTCCGGGCAAAGGCTGGAGCCTCCCATGCCCAGGAGAAGAATGTCGCGAAAGTTCTCCTTGCGCGCTTCGTCGGCGAATTTCTGAAAATCACCCTTTGCTGCAATCTGCTTTTCGACAATGTCCATCCAGTCGAGCCATTGAGTTTCGTCGCTGTTGGTCCACAGCGAAGCGTCGCGCTGCCACAGGCGGCGAATCTTGCCTGTACCCCAGTCAGAAACGGTCTCTGCAACCTGCTTCTGCAACGGCTCAGGGAGGCTGTAACTCTGCTTGCTCACGCTCATGCTTGCGTGCTCTTTTCCACCGCGGCGAGCAGCTTGTCGAAAGCCTCTTCGAAAAGGCGAACTCCGTCATCGGTCAGCTTGTCAGTGGCCTGATCGATGGAGATCCCGACGTCTAGCAGGTTCTTCATCACACGGACCGCGCCTGCGACGTCTTCAGTAAGAGTCTCGCGGGGCTTGCCGTGATCACGGTAAGCGTCAAACGTGGCAGGAGGAATGGTATTGACCGTGTCGGGGCCAATCAGTTCCTGCACGTAAAGAATGTCGGGATACGCAGGGTTCTTGGTGCTGGTGCTGGCCCAGAGCACGCGCTGGGTATGGGCGCCCTTTGCTTTCAGCGCATCCCACTGCGGGCCGAAGAAGATCTTCAAATAGCGCTGATAGGCGAGTTTCCCGTTGGCGATGGCGACTTTGCCAAGAATGCTTTTGAGCTTTTCCTGGTCTTGCGGATTGCTGGCGGCTTTGAGTCGCGCGGAAACGTCCGCGTCGATCATGTTGTCAATGCGGCTGATGAAGAAGCTGGCCACGCTGGCGATCGCGCTGACATCGCCGCCGCCGGCAGCGAACTTCGCCAGACCGCGCACGTAGGCTTCGGCGACCTGCTGATAGACCTCCTGCGAGAACAGCAGAGTGACGTTCACGTTGATGCCTTCGCTGATCAGCTGCTCGAACGCCGGAATGCCTTCTTTCGTCCCGGGCACTTTCATCATCAGATTGGGGCGGTTGACGGCCTTCCACAGGCGGCGCGCCTCTTCGAGCGTGCCTTGAGTGTCGCGAGCCAGGAACGGCGAAACTTCCAGGCTGACGTAGCCGTCGGTCCGCTGGGACTGGTCGTACACTGCGCGCATAAGGTCAGTCGCATCTTGAATGTCGCGGACGGCGATGATTTCAAATTTGCCTTTGGCGTCAAGGTCCTTGCGGCTTTTCAGGGACGTTAGAATGTCGGCGTAGTCATTGCTGCCGGAGATCGCCTTCTCGAAAATTGTAGGATTCGAAGTCATGCCGCGTAGGCCGTCTTCGTCGATCATGCGCTTGAGTTCGCCGCTGGTCATCAGGTCGCGGCGAATGTAGTCGAGCCAGACCGATTGTCCGAACTTCAACAGGTCTTTGAGGGGGTTGGTGGCTTTCGCGTTTTCCAGAACTCCAGTGGGCTGCATGGCAAACCTCTTCTAAGTAGATATCAGTCCTTTGTGATAGTTTGCGTTCGTCGTGGTCAAAAAATCCGTTTACCACGAAGGACACGAAGTCACACGAAGTAGAGCGAGTTATTTCTTTCGCGCCAAAACTTCTCGAGCAACTTCGAGCACGTGCTCGATAGTGAATCCAAATTTTTTGAACAGCTGACCTGCGGGTGCCGACGCGCCAAAGGTTGTCATCCCAATGACCGCGCCGTCGAGGCCGACGTAGCGCTCCCAGCCGAAAATGGATGCGGCCTCGACCGAAACCCGCGCCCGGACATCCGGAGGCAGCACGCTGTTGCGGTAGGCCTGGGTTTGCTGTTCGAATAATTCCCAGCAGGGCAGGCTGACCACGCGCACGCGCGCGCCCTCGGCCGTCAGCTTTTCGTAGGCGGTAACGCAGAGCGAAAGCTCGCTGCCGGTTCCGATCAGCACGAGATCGGGCTTGCCTTGTGACTCCGCCAGAATGTAACCGCCCTTTGCCGTTCCCGAAGCCGCCGCGTATTTTGTGCGATCCAAAGTGGGTAGCGCCTGCCGCGTTAGCACCAGCGAAACCGGCGCGTGTTGGATTTGCAGGATCGCCTTCCACGCCTCGACGACTTCGTTGGCATCACCGGGGCGCATGACTATCATTCCGGGCATTGCGCGGAGCGACGCCAGCTGCTCGACCGGCTGGTGAGTAGGACCGTCTTCCCCCAGGCCGATGGAATCGTGGGTCAGGATGTAAATGGTGGGGATTTCCATGAGCGACGCAAGCCGCATGGAAGGCCGCATGTAGTCGGTGAAATTGAAGAAGGTTCCGGCGAAAGCGCGCAGCTTGCACAGCGCCATACCGTTTAGGGCCGCAGCCATAGCGTGTTCGCGCACCCCGAAATGAAAGTTGCGTCCGGCATAGCTGCCCGCCTGGAACTCGCCGGCGCCGTCAAACTTGAGTGCGGTTTTGTTTGACGTCGCCAGGTCGGCGGCCCCGCCCACCAGCCACGGAATGTTCTGCGCGAAGGCATTGAGAACTTTGCCGGAACTCTCGCGAGTGGCTACGCCTTTCGCATCCGCAGGAAAAACAGGGATGTTCTTGTCCCATCCGTCGGGCAGTTCGTTGCGCTGCATCCGGTCGATGTTGTCGGCGAGGTCGGGGAACTGCTGGCGGTATTTTCCGAATGTTGTGTTCCAGTTGGACGTGAGATCGTGGCCGCGCCGTCCGATACCCTCTTGAAAATGATCAAGCACACCGTCGGGGACGAAGAACTGGGCGTCTTCCGGCCAGCCATAAAATTTCTTTACCAGGCGCACTTCTTCTTCGCCCAGTGGCTCGCCGTGCGCGGCATTGGTGTCCTGCTTATGCGGCGATCCGTAGCCGATGTGGCTGTTCACGATAATCAGCGTTGGCTGATCGCTGGCACCGAGAAACGCGCGAATGCCGTTGGCAACGCCTTCCAGATCGTTTGCGTCAGGCGCGTGGACCACATTCCAGCCATAGCCTCTGAAACGCGTTCCAACGTCTTCGGTGAAAGACCAGCTGGCCGGGCCGTCGAGCGTGATCTGGTTAGCGTCGTAAAGCCAGCAGAGGTTAGAAAGCTTGAGGTGCCCGGCCAGTGAGGCAGCTTCTGCGCCGACCCCTTCCATCATGTCGCCGTCGCCGCAAATCGCGTACACGTTGTAGTTGAAAAGTTCGAATCCAGGACGGTTGTAGCGGGCGGCCAGCCATTTGCCGGCAATCGCCATGCCCACGCTGTTGCCGATACCCTGGCCCAGTGGTCCGGTCGTAGTGTCCACGCCGCTGGTCACGCCGTATTCCGGGTGCCCGGGCGTCTTGCTGCCCAGTTGGCGGAAATTCTTGAGGTCGTCGAGAGAGAGTGCGGCTTCACCCAGAACTTTGCGCGCGGAATCGACTGCCTTGACCCCTGTGAGGTACAGCATGGAGTACAGCAGCATGGACGCGTGGCCGTTGGACAAAATAAAGCGGTCGCGGTTCGGCCAAAGCGGGTCCGCGGGATCGTAACGCAGAAACTGCTGCCACAGAACATAGGCTACCGGCGCCAGCGCCATGGGCGCACCGGGATGCCCGGAGTTGGCTTTCTGCACGCCATCGATCGAAAGAGTGCGAATCGTATTGATGCTCAGGGTTTCGATCTTTTGCCCTGTTATGACTGCCTGATCACTTACCGCCATTGGAGTTTCTCCCGATGTCGTACTGCTTAGAGGCCGCGCAGCTGGCGAAGGCTTCCAGTGTATCAATTTCAGGCGGATACGGCTGGAGGGACCCTTTTGCGGATACCATGAATGATCCAAAATTTGGATGCCGGGGACGGTCGACAAGTCACAAAGCCGGTCGGGCGGCCCCTGATGCCGCGCGAGAGGACTCCTGACGCAGGGTGCGGTTTTGAAAGGGGACCTTCGGTTGCGCTCACGGCAGGCTTTACGGCCGCCCGCAGGTCAATAACAAACGCTTTAAGGCACGACAGAGGAGGTGCCCTTTCAAAACACCTCGGGGCTTTGAAATCTCTCCGCAGATGCTCAGCGGACGACCCCAGTTTTCGCCGACGCAAAGCGCCGCCTCGCGCTACCCGTTAGAATTTCGATCTAGCATCGTGAAAAGGAAAATCGCAATCGTAACCTCCTCGCGGGCCGACTATGCACACACGCGATGGTTGGTGCATGAATTGGGCCGCAGCCTGCAAGTGGATCTTCGGGTCATCACACTTGGCCCGCACCTCTCGCCGGCGTTCGGGCACACGGGGCGGAGCGTCGCCAGACCGAAGGCGTCTTCGGGTGCAGGCGGGCAGCCGATCGAGCATATCGAGTGCCTTCTCGATTCCGACACTGACGTCGGTATGGCGAAGACGATCGGGATCGCGACGTTGGGGATGGCCGACGTGCTGGCACGCCTGCGCCCCGACATACTCGTGCTAATAGCAGACCGTTACGAGATGCTGGCGCCCGCGAGCGTGGCGCTTGCGTTGCGGATTCCCACGGCGCACGTCGAAGGCGGCGAGATCACCATCGGCGCAATCGATGACACGGTGCGCAACGCGCTGACGAAGATGTCACACCTGCATTTTGCGTGCACAGAAAAGGCCGCGGAGCGGATCGCCGGGATGGGTGAAGAACCGTGGCGCATCACCTTCAGCGGAAGTTTGTCGCTCGATGCACTCGGTCGCGAGCGCCTGCCTGCGGCCGTGCAACTGCGAAAGGAACTTGGATTTGCAGTCACGAAGGAGACGCTGATCTGCGTCTATCACCCAGTGACAATGCTTGAAAACACGGTCGAAGAAGCCGGCGAAGTCTTCGCTGCGCTCCAACAATCTCGCAAGCCTATTGTGTTTGTCTATCCAAACGCCGACGCGGGCAGCCGCGAAATCATTCGCAGAGCGGAGGATTTTGTAGTTGCGAATCCGCGGGCGCGGGTGCTGGTCAATCTCGATCACCTGATGTACCTCAGCCTGTTGAAACACGCCGGCGCGCTCGTCGGAAATTCCAGCAGTGGAATCATTGAATCCACGTCGCTCGAAGTTCCGGTGGTGAACATTGGCATTCGCCAGCGCGGCCGGGAGCACGCCGCCAATGTTATTGACGTTCCGGCAAAACGAAAGGCGATACAGGCAGCAATCAAGAAAGCCCTCTCTCCCGTCTTCCGCAAATCAATTCGCGGACTGGAAAATCCCTACGGCGAGGGAACGGCAGCAAAAATTATCAGCAAGGTACTCATCGAGACGCCGCTGGGGCCGAAGCTGCTATTCAAGCACGCCGATCTGTTATGACCCTGCGCATCCCGCTCGCACGACCGGAAATCACCGACGCCGATCGCGAAGCGGTGATGGAGGTATTGCGCACGCCCCACCTCAGCGCCGGGCCGAAGGTGACGGAGTTTGAACGGGCCATCTGCAATTACACCGGTGCAACGCATGCAGTCGCGGTGAATTCGGGGACGTCTGCTCTGCAGTTGGCGATCCGGACCCTGGCGATTGAGCCTAGCGCTGAAGTCATTCTGCCGTCGTTTACATTTTCGGCGGTGCTGAACGGGATTTTGCAGGAAGGACTTCGGCCGAGCTTCGTGGACGTTGATCCCCGGACCTACAACTGCACCGCCGAAGACATGCTTGCGGCGATTACGCCCGAAACCCGGCTGATCATTGCCGTGCATACGTTTGGATTTCCCGTGGACGTGATGGCAATCCTGCAAGGCGTGCGTTCACGCGGCGGCGAACGCATTTACGTGATCGAAGACGCCTGCGAGGCTCTCGGCGCCGACGTATGTGGCGTAAAGGCTGGGACTCTCGGCGATGCCGGCCTGTTTGCGTTTTATCCGAACAAACAGATCACTACAGGTGAAGGCGGCATGCTGGTCACATCAAATGAACGCATCGCGCAGACGGCGGCCCGATTGCGCAACCAGGGCCGCGATCTGGAACTTGGATGGAATTCCCACGCCGAAGTCGGATACAGCTATCGCATTCCCGATATTAATTGTGCGCTGGGGATCTCACAGCTGGCGCGGATCGAGGACGTGATTGCGCGTCGTCAAGCCCTGGCGGAAATTTACGACCGTGAACTGGCGGGCGTGCCGGAAATTGTTCGCCCGGGGCTAACAAGTGAAATCGGGCGGATCAGCTGGTTTGTTTATCCGGTGCAGCTTGCGGCACAGTTCACGCTGGAAGATCGCGATCAGATTTGCGAGGCGATGCAGAGCAGGGGAATTGCCACCGGGAAATATTTTGCGCCGTTGCACCGGCAGCCGGTGCTATGCAAAGGAGGTCCGCGGCCGACATTGCCAAATACCGAGTTTGTCGCCGACCGCGTGATCGCGCTGCCGTTCTTCAATGAGTTAACGGAAGCGGAGATTCAGGACGTTTGCCGCACGCTCGTAGATTCGATTCACGAACTGCGGCGAAAAACGTAAAGCAGATTTCCCAGACAGCCTACGCGGCGAGTCGCGCCGGTCTCGTAGTCGATCACGATTCGTTCCAGGCATTCCAGGCCCGCCGACTCCGCCAGCTTCCGCACTTCTCGATCGGCAAACACGTGGCCGTAAGCTTTGATCTCACCCGCGGCAGTCTGCCATTTGTCGACGACGTCTCCACTGGTATCTGACGGGGCGAGTTGGTCACGAAGCCACCGCGCCGCAGTCATTACAAGTCCATACGAGGGAAGGTTGTAGCGGTGAATAACATCAACGAACAACAGGCCGCCGGGCGACAACAGTTCTGCCGCGACGCCAAGAGCCCGAGCGCGTGTGGGCGCTCCCTGCACGTGCCCCAGAACGTTCCAGAGACACGTGATGACATCGAAGCGTTGCGAAATGTTCGATACCTGAACAGCCTCGCAGCGAACCGGCCAGAGTTCGGCGCACTCAGGCAATGCGCTTCTCATCCCCGAACTTGGTTCAAGCAGCACAACTCTGAAAAGGTTCGCTGCGGCGGCAATGCGCAAAGTGCGACTGCCGTCGCCGGCGCCGATATCCAGCAACGATGCTGCCCCGGCAGGGATTCGCGACTGGATGTGAGCTTCAACGCTCCGCAAATACGCGGCGCGGCGGTTGCTGAACTGGGAGTAGTGCGGGGCCAGGCGGTCGTAGGCGACTACAGGGTCGAGCATTTCATGGGTGATTACAACTCGCGATCGGGCGACGAATTCACCGCTCCTCTGCGGCGACCGGCAGGATGTCTTCGACATCCACGATATTCGTCGGGTAGCGGCCGGTGTAGCAGGCGGTGCAGTAGGTGGTCTTCTCGCCGTCGTGGCAAGCGCGCTTCAGTCCTTCGAGCGAGAGGTAGGCGAGCGAGTCCGCGCCAATGTATTGCCGGATCTGCTCAATGGAGTTGTTCGCGGCGATGAGTTCGTTTTTACGCGGAGTATCCACGCCGTAGAAACAAGGTGACACCGTCGGCGGGCAGGAAATTCGCATGTGAACTTCCTTGGCGCCGGCGTTGCGCACCATGCGGACAATTTTCCTGCTGGTCGTGCCGCGAACAATGGAGTCATCAAGCAGAACGATGCGCTTGCCTTCGAGCAGACTACGCACGGGATTCAGTTTCAACTTCACGCCGAAGTCGCGCACCGACTGCTGCGGCTCAATAAACGTGCGGCCAACGTAGTGGTTGCGAATCAGTGCAAAGCGAAGCGGGATGCCGCTTTCGGCCGAGTAGCCGATGGCCGCGGTCACGCCCGAGTCGGGGACCGGAACGATCAAATCCGCGTCGGCGGGAGCTTCGATGGCAAGCTGGCGTCCAAGCTCTTCGCGGCTTTCCTGTACCGGACGGCCGAACACGCGACTGTCGGGCCGGGCGAAATAGACATGCTCGAAAATGCAGCTCGACTGCGGCAGCGCCGATGCGTAGAAGTGCGACTTAGTCCCCTCCGGACCAACAATCACTAGTTCGCCGGGCTTGACTTCGCGCTCATAGGTTGCGCCGACCAGATCAAAGGCGCAGGTCTCGGACGCGAATACGATCGTGTCTTGGCGCCGGTCGCCGGAGGCCGGGATGCGGCCCATGGCCAGCGGGCGGAATCCGCGTGGATCGCGTGCGGCGAAGATTCTGTCCGGACTAATCATCACCAGTGAAAATGCGCCTTCGACACGGCGCAATGCGTCTGCCATAGCTTCGGGCAAGGTATGCTCGCGCGATTGGGCGATGAGATGAACAATGACTTCCGTATCGCTCGTGGTCTGGAAGATCGAGCCTTGCGCTTCCATGCGGGAGCGAATTTCCTGCGCATTGGTCAGGTTGCCATTGTGCGCGAGCGCGACCATTCCCTTATTCGACTGCACCATGATTGGCTGGGCATTGAGAATCGCCGAATCGCCAGTGGTCGAGTAACGAGTGTGTCCAATGGCGAGCGTGCCGCGAATACGCGAGAGTTTTTTCTCGGTAAAAATATCGGTGACCAATCCCATGGACTTGTGGATGTGCAAAGCCATGCCGTCGGAGGTGACGATGCCGGCTGATTCCTGCCCGCGATGTTGCAGCGCATGCAGGCCGAGGTAAGCGAGCGTTTCGGCTTCGGGATGCTGATAGATTGCCACCACCCCGCACTCATCGTGAAACTTGTCTGATTTAGCCATCAGTTCCTCAGCCGTCTTCGAGAGTCACCCGATATTACTTAGGAAAGCCGACTTCGGCTGTTCCGAATAGGTCAAAATCAGTGCACTGCCACCGTTGCCGGATCCGCCCGCAAGGCCTGCTCCAGCGCATTCTCGTACACATCATTCAATTCGGCAATGGACGAAGAAACTACAGTCGTGCTATCAACTTTGATTTCCAGCTTGCCGGCAACGGTTTCGCCCAGCACCTCGACGAAAATACGGTGTTTTGCCGCTACCTCTTTGATTCGCGCCAAGCTGGCGTGGTCGCAAGAGATCATGATGCGACTGGCGTCCTCGCCGAAGAGGACGAATTCTGGCGCAAGTCCTTGAGAAGAAAGGTTCACCATGCAGCCTACGCCAGCGGGAAATGTACATCTGGACAGCGCGACCGCAATACCGCCTTCCGAGCAGTCGTGCGCCGAGTCAAGCAAGTCTGAGCCGACCAGTTCGACCACGGCCTTCTGCAGCGCAGCCTCGCCTTCGAGCCCCAGCGCGGGAGGAAAACCCCACAATGCCCCCAAAACGGACTTCGCGTAATCAGAAGACCCGAACTCAATTTCGGCGTCGATGGAGTCGCCTGGCTCCGACCCACGCAGCAGAACCACCGCGCGGCCAGGTTCGCGGAAGTGCGGGAATGCGGCTTTATCCACGTCTTCGAGAATGCCGACCACTCCAAGCACAGGTGTCGGATAGATGCCTTCGCCCAAAGTTTCGTTGTAGAAGCTGACGTTGCCTCCGGTAATGGGAATATCGAGTTCTTCGCAGGCTTTGGTGATTCCGTCGATTACTTGAGAAAACTGCCACATGATGGGCGGCTTCTCGGGATTGCCGAAGTTCAGGCAGTTGGTCGCGCCGACCGGAACCGCGCCCGTGCAGGCCACGTTGCGCGCAGCTTCAGCGACGGCGTGCATGGCTCCCAGTTTCGGATCGAGATAGCACCAGCGCCCATTGCCGTCGAGCGCCATGGACAACGCGCGCTGCGATCCCTTGATGCGGATGACGCCACCATCGCCGATTCCCGGGCCTTCGACCGTATTAGTCTGGACCATGGAGTCGTACTGTTGGAATACCCAGCGCTTGCCGCAGATGTTTTCGGACGCGAGCAGCGCCTTCAGGTCGGCGGTGAAGTCCGTGCTCTGGCCCAGTTTGACGCTCTCCGGCATTTCCTGCGGGACGGGCGGCTCCCAGCGTGCCAGCGGACGCTTGTAACCCGGAGCATCGTCGGTAAGCGCGCTGTTAGGAATGTCGGCGACAATTTTGCCGTGCTCGAGCACGCGCATGCGCGATTCGGGAATTACTTGGCCCACTTCGACTGCGTCGAGTCCCCACTTGCGGAAGACGCGATAGACCTCTTCCTCGCGTCCCTTTTGAGCGACCAGCAGCATGCGCTCCTGCGACTCGCTGAGCAGAATTTCGTAGGCGGTCATGCCGGTCTCGCGCTGTGGCACGCGATCCATTTCGATCTCGAGGCCAACGCCGCCGCGGGCACCCATTTCGCAAGTGGAGCAGGTCAGGCCGGCTGCGCCCATGTCCTGAATGCCAATAATGGCACCGGTCTGCATGGCTTCCAGGCAGGCTTCGAGCAGCAGCTTTTCGAGGAAAGGATCGCCAACCTGGACGTTCGGCCGCTTAGCTTCGGATGCTTCGCTGAACTCTTCGCTGGCCATAGTCGCGCCGTGAATGCCATCACGCCCGGTTTTCGCGCCCACGTAAATAACGGGATTGCCTGCGCCAGAAGCTTTAGCGTAAAAAATCTGATCCTTGCGAACCAGTCCCATGGCGAAGGCGTTCACCAACGGATTGCCGGAGTAGCAAGGCTCAAATTTAGTCTCGCCACCCAGGTTGGGCACGCCAAAACAATTTCCGTAGGAAGCCACGCCGCTGACCACGCCTTCGAGGGTGGAATGGTTCTTGTGGATCTCTTGATTAGAAACCGCCGAGCTTTGCTCTGCCGGACGGGCGTGGGCGCGCGTCCCCACACGGCCGTGGGTGATCGGTCCGAAGCGTAGCGAATCCATCACCGCGACCGGGCGGGCGCCCATGGTGAAAATGTCGCGCAGGATTCCGCCGACGCCGGTGGTTGCTCCCTGAAACGGTTCGATAAAAGACGGGTGATTGTGGGATTCGATTTTGAACGCACAGGCCCAGCCGTCACCAATGTCGATGATGCCGGCATTCTCTCCGGGGCCTTGCAGCACGCGCCGGCTCTGCGTCGGCAAGCGCTTCAGATGAACGCGCGATGATTTGTACGAGCAGTGCTCGCTCCACATCACGCTGAAAATCCCCAGCTCCGTGAACGACGGCTCGCGGCCTAGAAGAGACTGGATGCGCTCGTACTCTTCCGCAGTAATTCCGTGGTCGCGCAAAATCTCGGGAGTGATAGCAGAGATGGCTGCTGTGGTCATCTGAGGAATCTCTATTGTCGCATTTCCCAGCGGAGGCGGAAAGGTAGAAAAAAAGCTCTTAGCAGTTAGCTCCTAGCTTTTAGCTATGGGCTCCGGATTCAGCTTAGAGCCAAAAGCTAACGGCTAAGAGCTGAGAACTCTGCGGTTTCATTTACCCATATACTTTCTTCGAATGAAATCCGTCATCGTCGGCACCGCTGGGCACATCGATCACGGGAAAACCGCTCTGGTCAAGGCGTTGACCGGCATTGACGCCGACCGCCTGGAAGAAGAAAAGCGGCGTGGAATAACGATTGACCTTGGATTTGCACACACAGAATTGCAAGGTTCTGCCGGGGAACGCCTGCGGTTCGGCTTTGTCGATGTCCCCGGGCACGAGCGGTTTGTGCGCAACATGCTGGCGGGTATCGGGGGGATCGATCTGGTCTTTCTAGTCATTGCCGCCGACGAAGGAATCAAGCCTCAGACCCGCGAGCATTTCGATATTTGCCGCCTGCTTTCCATTCGGCAGGGAATTACGGTTCTAACGAAATCCGATCTGGTGGATCGCGAAACCCTCGATGTGGTGCGACTCGAAGTCGAAGACTTTTTGCGCGGGTCATTCCTGGAGGGCGCGCCGATGGTCGCCGTTAGTTCGCTCAAGGGCGACGGCTTTGCGGAACTGAAGCGCGAATTGGTGCGCGTGGGCAATGATTTTCCTGCGCGAGATTCACATGCCATCATGCGCTTACCGATCGACCGCGTGTTCACCATGAAGGGTTTCGGCACGGTGATCACGGGAACTCTGGTCGCAGGAGCGGTGAGTAAAGAGGATGAACTGGAACTTTTTCCCTCGAAGAAGATCGTGCGGGTGCGGGGCGTGCAGGTGCACGGCTCGACCGCAGACCGGGCTGTCGCAGGCGAACGTACCGCGCTGAACCTTGCGGGAGTTGAAAAGTCAGAGTTGTCACGCGGGATGATGCTGGCGACACCGGGCGTGCTCGATGCGTCATCACGCATGGATGTGAAGCTTACGCTGCTGCCCTCAGCGAAGCCGCTCAAGACTGGCGCTCGCGTACATCTGCATTCGTTTGCTTCGGAAACGATCGCGACCGTCCGGTTGCTGGAAGGCAAACAGTTGCGCGCAGGGAATGAGGCTTTCGCGCAGTTGCAACTGAGCGATCCTTTGCTGCTGATTCCCGGCGACCGATTCATCGTACGGCAACTCTCGCCGGTGATTACGATCGGCGGCGGCGTGGTGCTTGATACGTTTCCGCTGAAAAAGGCGCGGCTGGAAGACAGGATTGAGTTTCTTAAGACGGTGAGTTCGGCTGATGCGAACTCCGCGCTGTTGGCGCGAATCACGCGCCGAGCGGACCAGGGAGTCAACCTGTCGCAGCTTGTGCGGGAGGCCGGACAGACCCCGGCTGACGTGGAAGCGGTGGCAGCGAAGCTGGCTTCCGAAAAAGGGATCGTGCGCTACCGCGACTGGACCATCGCCGCCGCCGCGTTCAAGGTACTGATTACCAGAGTTCGCCAGCTCGTGTCCGGGTTTCACGCCCGCAATCCGCTGGTGGCAGGCGCGCCCAAAGACGTTTTGCGCGAGCAGTCTGCACTCTCGGAAATCGCGTTCGACGCCGTTTTGACACAAGCTCTCGCAGATAAACATCTGGCGTTAACGCAGGATCTAGTTCACCTGCCCGGCCGCGGCGTGGTCATGAAAGACGAAGAAGCCGAGTCGCGGAAAATTATCGAACAGGCCTTCGCTACTTCCGGGTTGAAGGTTCCGGCACTGAAAGATGTTCTCGCGGGGCTGAAGATCGACAATGCGCGCGCGCAGAAGATAGTGACGCTGCTTCTCCGCGAGAAACTGCTGATCAAGGTTTCGGATGAACTGGTGTTTCACCGCAGTGCTTTGGATAAGCTGCGGGGCGCCCTCGCCGCGCAAAAGGCTAACAGTCCCAAAATCGACGTGGCAGGTTTCAAGGAAATGACGGGCGTGAGCCGGAAATATGCGATCCCGCTGCTCGAGTACCTGGACCGCGAGCGCATCACCAGGCGCGTGGGAGATGAACGGATTATTCTCTGACCCCGGCTACGCATTCTCCGGGCGCGTCTTCAGCTGTGAGATAATTTTTGCGGAGCGAAAATGGAGCACAAGGTTTTCTGCGTCAAGCTGAAGAAAGAACTGCCCGGGCTTGACGAGCCGCCGTTCGATACCGACCTGGGCAACAAGATTTACGCGAACGTTTCTCAGCAGGCATGGACCCAGTGGACCGAGTTCTGCAAAATGCTGTTGAATGAGTACCGCCTGAACCCCGCCCGCCGCGAGGATCAAGAAGTGATCGTACGCCAGATGGAGCAGTACTTCTTCGGAGAAGGCGCAGCCCCGCCCCCGGATTTCATCGCGCCCAAATAGAAGCGGATACAACTTTCACAATCTCAGCTATCGACCTATGTTCGCCGAGTTTGCCGCGAACTCTTGAGAATCTTGGCCGTGGTCACTGCTTGCCCCACGTGCCGCTGCGTGTGGTCGGCCACATGAATGATCAGGCCCGCGGCCGTGGTCGGTAACTGCTTTCGGCCCACCGCGCATGATTCGGCGAACCGTCCTGGATCGAAGGCCAGAATTCTTCGTGAAGCTGAATCCAGTTTCGCATTCAATTCCGTAAACAGCGCATCTCGCGTCGCGCCCGGTTGCTTCTCCTGCTGCATCGCCGACATCTGCTCCGAGTCCAGAGGCTGATTCTCTGCGTAGGTGAGCATACGATCTATGCTGCGCGCTATGTGGCGAAGGTGAAAAGCGATTGGTTCCAGGCCTCCGGGGCGGGCATTCAGTTCTTCGTCGGTCAAATCGCAGCACCATTTCTGCAGGTCTTCTTTTGCCAACTCGAGTGCGTGAAGAACGGCGCGCAGCACCGGATCGACTTCAGTCAGGGTACCGCGAAGCCACGGTTCGGGTCTGGAAGGATTCATTGCTAAACAATATAGCTGCGAGTCTGCCTCGCGGGGCACGCAGCATGGCGGCGCTTGGGTTTGATGGTCCGACACTATATCCTTGCAGCCGTGCAGCATTCCTCCCGGCGGTCTCCGACAACGCCGCTTTATATCGGCTTGGTGATCACTGTGGTCGCCGTGGTCGGATACTCTTTCTACGTCACCCGGCGAATCGGCAGTTTGCGCGAGTTGCAGAACAACCTCATTGATCGCAACCGGCGGGACTCGCTGCAACTGTTGCGCATCCAGAACGAGCTCAATTCCATCGGTATATCGATGCGCGACATGCTCGACGTGGACCCCAACGACTCTGGCCAAAAGTATCCGTTGATTGCGTGGCAGCCGCAGTTTGACCGCATGCGCGGCGACCTGCAAGACGCTTTTCAGCGCGAGCGCAAGGTTTCGCCCCAGGACCGAACGTCGGATCAGCAGCAGTATTTGGAAAACTCGCTGACTCAATTCTGGGACGCGATGACCCGCAACTTCGAATTGGCCCGCAATGGGCAGGAAGAGGAAGCCAGGGCGCAGATACGTCTATCGCTGCAGGCACGATTGGCTGCCCTTAACAACGCCGTGGCGCGATTGCTGGTGCAGAACAATGAAGTTGAGGAGCGGGCTGCGGGCCAAGTCAGTGAAATTTACGATCACGTGCAGCGCCAGGCGTACATTTTTCTTATTGGAACGCTGATCGCGATTGTTCTTACCAGCCTTTTTCTGATTCAATCCAACCGGCAGCTGTTCAATCAATTGGAAGCGCTTTCGGCACAGCGCAGCGATCTGGCGCAGACTTTGATCTCGACCCAGGAATCCACGCTGCGCTACATTTCGCGAGAACTCCACGACGAGTTTGGCCAGATTCTGACCGCGATGGGCGCGATGCTCGGACGGGCGCGAGGGCTTGCGCCGGAAAACTCGCCGCTGCGCGCGGAATTACAGGAGGTCAGGGAAATCGCGCAGGGCACATTGGATAAGGTGCGCAGTCTTTCGCAGGCGCTGCATCCGGTCATGCTGGAAGAGGCCGGGCTGGAACCGACGATCGAGTGGTATCTGCCGGTGGTGGAACGGCAGACCGGAATTAGCATATCCTACGAGAAAAGCGGAACGCCGTTTCCGGTCAGCGGCGATTCGGCTGTGCACATCTATCGCGTCCTGCAGGAAGCCCTTACTAACGTGGCGCGTCATTCGGGATCAAAGCACGCGCGAGTGCAGCTTCAGTTTGCGACGGCAGGATTGAAACTCGAAGTTGCCGACAATGGAACCGGATTCGCCGAAACGCCGGCGCGGCGGGGGCTCGGACTGGTAGCGATGCGGGAACGCGCGGAGTTGCTTGGCGGAAGCATAAGATTTGAACCCGCTCCCGGCGGGGGCACAGTGGTGAAGCTCGACGTTCCCCGGGAGAATGTATCCCGCGAATCTCAGGAGAGGCATGGCTGAAAAAATTACCGTTCTGCTGGTGGATGACCACAGCCTGGTGCGGCGAGGCTTCCGCCGCATGCTCGAAGATGAGCCCGACATGAACGTTGTCGGTGAAGCCAGCGATGGCACGCAGGCCGTGCAACAGGCCGAACTTTTGAAGCCGCAGGTCATTGTGATGGATTGCGCGCTACCGGAAATGAATGGCCTGCAGGCAACGAGGAAGATTCTGGAATTCGCCCCGCAAACCCTCATCCTGATGTTGACCATGCACACCGAAGACACCTGGGTGCGGCAGGCCATGGACGCGGGTGCCAAAGGATACGTGCTGAAGAATGCCCTGGACCTGGAACTGGGCTCGGTCATACGCCGACTGGTTGGCGGCGAAACAGTTCTCGACTCCCAGTTGTCATTGCAGCAAGGCTTGAAGGGCGAACGCAGCGCTGGACTCACGCCGCGCGAAGTCGAAATCCTGCAATTCATCTGCGACGGAAAATCGAACAAAGAGATTGCTTCGCAACTGGCGTTGAGTGCGAATACGATCGCCGTGCATCGCGCCAATATTATGGACACTCTCGGAATCCACAAAACCGCCGAACTCGTGGTGTACGCCATTCGCAACGGGCTGGTAAACCTTCCGTGAATCGGAGATCTTTTCTGCGGCACAGCGCGAGCGCGGGTGCTGCGGCGCTGCTGTCCCAATCGAGATTGTGGTCGCTTCCATCTCAGGCACCACTTGGCTTTCACTTCACTGATATAACCGGCGGGGCGGGAATCCGTTTCCATCACAACAACGGCGCCTACGGCGGCAAACTGCTTCCCGAAACCCTCGGCCCGGGCTGCGCGTTCATCGACTACGACGGCGACGGCTGGCAGGACATTCTGCTGGTGAACAGCAGGGACTGGCCCGGCCACAGCCGCCAGCGATCCACGCCAAAACTCTACCGCAATAATCGCAACGGGACTTTCACCGACGTGACGCGCGAAGCCGGCCTCGATTTTGAAATGTACGGCTTGGGAATTGCCGTCGCTGATTACAACAACGACGGCTTCCCCGACATTTTGTTTACCGGCGTCGGGCAGAACCGGCTGTTCAAGAACACCGGCAAGGGCAGCTTTGTTGACGTGACCAGCGCCAGCGGCCTCGGCAAGCGGCTTGCCTTCAGCACTTCCGCCATCTGGTTCGATTACGATCGCGACGGGCTGCTCGATCTTTTCGTCTGCAACTATGTGAAGTGGTCGCCGGAACACGACGTCTTCTGCAGCATCGATGGCAAGCGCAAGTCGTACTGCACGCCCGAGGCTTTCGTGGGGCAAACCTGCTGGCTGTTTCACAATCGCGGCAACGGCACGTTCGAGGACGTGACTGCGGCCAACGGCACTTTCGACAGCACTTCCAAATCGCTGGGAGTCGCAATGCTCGACTACGATCAGGACGGCTGGCCCGACCTACTGGTCGCCAACGACACCCAGCCGAACAAGCTCTATCGCAACCAGCGCAACGGTACTTTTCGCGACGTGGCGGTGGACGCCGGAATTGCCTTCAGCCAGGAAGGAAAAGCGCGCGCGGGGATGGGCGTCGATGTCGGGGACTTCGACAATTCCGGGCGCCCCGGCGTTGCAATCACCAACTTCGACAATGAAATGATCGGGCTTTATCGCGAGGAAGCGAACGGCAATTTCGCCGACATCGCGGCGCAGAGCGGCGTGGGTTTGCCGTCGAAAACTACGCTCGGGTTCGGTTGCGCCTTCTTCGACTGCGACCTTGATGGCTGGCTAGACCTGGTCGCCGTGAACGGTCACATCGACGACACGGTGCGCAGCGTGCGCAATGTCGGCTACGCACAGCCGCCGCAGTTGTTCTTGAACGACGGCAAAGGGCGCTTCAGCGAAGTCGGGGCCCAGGCGGGCGGCGGCTTCAATCAGCCCAAGGTCGGGCGCGGACTCGCCGTCGGCGACTTCGACCGCGATGGAGATCAAGACATCCTCATGACCACCAACAACGGCCCCGCATATCTTTTTCGCAACGATCAGACGAGCGGGAATCGCAGCATCCGTTTCAAGCTTGCGGGAACCAAATCAAATCGCGACGGCATTGGCGCGCGCATAAAACTATTCGCCGGCGGAGTAATGCAGACTCGGCTGGTGCGCAGCGGATCGAGTTATCTGTCGCAGTCTGAGCTACCTGTAACCTTTGGCTTGGGAAAGCAAGACCGCGTTGAACGCATTGTCGTCGATTGGCCGAGCGGTCGCAGTGAAGAGTACAAGAGCCTGCAGGCCGGCAAGGCTTATGAGGTTACGGAAGAAAAGGGGATTACCGCTGGACCGTTCTAATGCCGCGCCGTCGGGGCGCGGGTTCTTAGTGCGAGAGTATCTCGCATCGCGATACGCGGATGTTGGCGCCGAAGTTCGGAAACTCTCTGCACCCTACGGCCCTCAACTCGTCATCCCATCGGGCGGAATCCGCGTCGATCCAGCCGGTCTGAAACAGCGACAGACTAGAAATCCCCGGAGGAACCGTGCTCCAGGCCTCACGCATCACGCCGGGAAGGTCACCTAAGGCAAAGCTGTTCTGGCTCCCCACCGCAACGAGCAGAGAGCTGCGGCCGCAGTCGGCTGCGACCAAGCGCGGTGGAGTCGGCCCAAACGGCAACTGAGTCTGTTTGCCGCAAAGGTAGTAGCTAAGCACCAATCCGCTTTGATAATTCGAAAGGATGATCGAGCCTGCGGGCTGCGATTGCAGAAGGCTGACTGCGCCCGTCATCAGCTCAGCGCGTTGGTTGTGCGGGAGTATGAAAGGCGGGGTGGGCGAGGCGAAAACGTTGCAGACGGCGAGCAGCAAGAGCAGCAGCCCGAGCTTGCCCCGGGCAGCCACCGGCCCGACGTTCACCAGATCGAGTCCAATCGCGATTCCGGCGATCGCGACCACTATCAGGGCGATGTCGTGGCGCGTCCCGCCGTAAGGATAGACGCCGGCAATTGCTGCAGCCAACGCGATTCCGAAGGGCAGTGCAAGCAGAGCGGCAAGTGATTTCGCCGGTTGAGCCGGCAATTCTTTCTTCCAGGCAAGCGCGACCACAGCACTCAGGAAGAGGATAAGCATTATGGTTCCGATGCTTCCGTGGCTGAAAAAATATCGAAACAGACGAATGGTCTTGCTCACGGCGAAGCTCAGGAAATGGTCGCTTCCGGAATGGAAGATTGACTCGCGCAGCCATGTCGCAGCGATCTCGGAAGGAACGCCGCTTTGCCGAAGCCTGGAGAGTTGAGTTTGAAATAAAACAACGCACGTTGCCAATCCCAAAAATTGACCCAGCGTCCAAATGGCTCTTATCCGGAGAGGGTTACGGGCACGCAATAATCGCACGAGCCCATACACTCCAGCTGCGGCGGCAAAAATCAGGGCAGAGTAATGCGTGAGCAGCCCCAGCCATAGCGCTACCGCCGACAGCGCCATCATCTTCGCGGATTGTTCCTGAAAGGCGCGCTCCAGCGCGTACAGGCTCGAGGCGCAAAACAACAGCAAGAGCGAGTACTGCCGCACTTCAGCCGAAATGGCGATGAGGGATGGGGACAGTGAACAGATTGCGAGAGAGAACAACGCGGCGTTCTTGCCGCCGATTCTCTCCACCCACAGAAACATCGTCCATGCAAACAAGAGGCCGGCGATTACGAATGGCAGGCGCAGAAAGAACGGAGAATTCCCGAGCATGATCCAAAAATGCAGGAGCAAGAACATCAACGGCGGATGGGCCGTGGTCAAACTTGTGGTGTAAGTCTGCGAAAGGCTGGGCTGGGCGGCCACGAAATAGTGCAGAGCTTCGTCCGGATTCAGGAAGGTTCGTGCCGCCAGCAATAACCGGCAGCCCGCACCTATAAGAAGCAACACGACCGCGAGGCCACGGTGGTAAGGCCGACTCGGACTCAAGGGCTGCGCGCCTGATGGGCCGGTTGCCATGAGGTGCCTATTCTATCTACATCAGGTGTCGCCCCCACAAAATGGCGCGATTCAACTGCTAAACTCGGGGCAAGATGAAACAGAAAGCGGCGCCAGCGTTCCGCGGCGGAACGGGCGAACTCTTTTTCGCGGCAGTTTGGTTCGCTGTAGTTGCCGGGCTCGTCGAGGGCGTCGGCCTTCTGATATTTCAGCGGATCAACTGGGCGCAGTGGGCCAGGGTGCTGCACGTTTCAAAAGAAATACTATGGATTTCCCCCGCCGTGGATCTTGTCTTCTTTTTGCTCATCGCCCTGGCGGTGGCGCTTCTTTTGCTCGCCGCGCCACGGTTACCCGGTCTGCGCATCGCTGTTTTTCTATTTACTTTTCTCACCGCGTACGACTGGCTCCTGGTTACAGGGCGAGTTTATCAACGCGCTTGTCTTCTGCTAGCGCTGGGGACGGCGGTTGCTTTCACCCGCTGGCTGAAGAAACACGAAGGGGGCGCGATCGCGTTCTGGAAGCGGTCTACTCCGTTTCTGTTCGCTACGCTCCTTTTGCTGATTGGCGGGATCGAAGGCGGCAAGCGACTTCACGAATCTTACGCGACCTCGCACCTGCCCTCCGCTGCTGCTGGGTCGCCGAATGTGCTGCTTATAGTAGTGGACACGCTGCGCGCCGATCACGTTTCCTCCTACGGCTACGGGCGCCAGACCACGCCGCAAATCGATAGGCTCGCCGCCCGCGGTGTGCTGTTTGAAAACGCGATTGCCGCGTCCTCGTGGAGCCTGCCTTCGCACGCGTCACTTCTGACGGGCCTCACGGTCAACGAACACGGATTGGGAAACGTTCAGCCGACGCCCTGGCTGGGCTGGGGCCGGAACGCGCTGAACGGAGCACCGACCGTAGCAGAAGCGCTTCAGGAGCGGGGTTATCGCACCGGCGCTTTCTCTGCCAATCGCATTTACTTCACCAGCAATGTCGGGTTGGGGCGCGGCTTCCTGCACTTCGAAGATTACTTTGACAGCATCGGCGATGGCTTTATTCGCACCGAGTTCGGTCGCCAGTTCGCGCGCCTGTATTTGAATCGAAGCTCCAAAAGCAAGTTCACTCGCGTCTTCCAGAGCGCGGGCCTGGCCCGCTGGCTGGATAAGGACTCGGAGGGTTCCGGCGAGTATGGCGGAGCATTTGGTATCCGCAAGCGCGCCGACGAAGTCAACCGCGAGGCCCTGCAGTGGATCAAGCGCGACCCAAATCATCCCTTCTTTGCCTTTCTTACTTACCTCGACGTGCATTACTCATATGGCGGCCCGTCCGGCTATGCAAAGCCAGACTGGGACCGCGGCACAGCGATCGAGGAGTACGACGCCGGCCTGAAATATGAAGACGATTACATCGGGAAGCTGCTCGCCGATATGGATAGCGTCGGCATATTGAAGAACACGGTGGTCATTGTGACGTCCGACCACGGCGAGTCGCTTGGCGATCACGGGCTCACCTTCCATGGGGCAGCAGTTTACTGGGAACTCATTCATGTCCCGCTTATTTTCCACTGGCCCGGACATTTGCCCGAGGGCATGCGGATTCAGCAGCCGGTAAGCAATGCGGCGATCGCCGCTACTGTGCTGCAGGTGGCCGGAGGAGGCGCACAGTCTTTTCCGGCGCCTTCGCTCAGCACACTCTGGCACGGGCCTGATCGAATCGCCCCCGGCGCGGGATTGGCGAGTGGCGCCGTTGGGTTGCCAGTTTTATCGGAGCTTCCGCAAACTAACACTATCGTGAAAGCGGATCGTGCCATGCAGGGGAAGGAGCCGCTTGCGACTGACGGATGGATGAAATCCGTTATCACCGAACGCTGGCATCTCATCACGCATGAAAAGGACGGCGACCAGATCTACGACTGGAAGGCTGATCCCAAAGAAGCGACCAACCTGATTCATACACCCGAAGGAGGGAAGGCTGCGCTGCGTTTGAAAAATTCCTTGTCCGCGTCGCCACGGTCGCTCGCGCATTGAAGCGGCGGAGCGCCACCCGCCGTCCGAATCAGGAAGTGAGAGCAAAGAACCGCGAGATGCGAGACGTGTTCCTGGCTCGCCTCCACAGCCGCCCGACCGGAATGAGTTCCGCTTTTGCGCGCGATGAGTATAATGATCAACCGTTCGTGGTTCTGGTTACGAATTTCCGTCGAGGTCCCTCATGGCTCAAGGTTCTGATTCCTTTTCTCCCACGCGCAGGGGTTTTCTTGCTACGACCGGTGGCGTGCTTGCAGGCGCAGTTGCTGGGGCGCGCCCGCTGACAGCCGCTGCTGCGCCGCAGAGCGACGGCGATAAACATCCGATGCCTGCGCGCCGCAAGATTCCCATCGGCATTTTTGACCCCGCGTTCCCCGACCTCACCATCGATCAGCTGGTGGAGAAGTACGCGAGCCTGGGCGCCGAAGCGATCGAGGTTGGAACCGGTGGCTATCCCAACAACAAGCATTGCCCGGTGCCGGAATTGCTCGCTGATCCTGCCAAACTGAAAGCCTGGCGAAAGAAATTCGATGATCAAAACATTCAGATCGCGACTCTGAGCTGCCACGGAAACCCGGTCCATCCCGACAAAGCGATTGCCGAGCGCGATGCTGAAACTTTCCGGCAGACGGTATTGCTGGCGGAAAAACTCGACGTGAAAGTGATCGTAGGTTTTTCCGGATGCCCGGGCGCGAATCCGACCGACAAAAACCCCAACTGGATTACCTATCGCTGGCCCCCTGAGTACGCGACCGCGCAGGATTGGCAGTGGAAAGAACGCTTGATTCCATACTGGAAAGACGCGGTGAAGTTTGCTCGCAGCCACGGAATTCGCCGGCTTGCGCTCGAAATGCACCCAAATTTTTGTGTCTACAATCCGCTCACTTTGCTCAAGCTGCGCGACGCGGTGGGCGAGGAAATCGGCGCCAACAACGACTTGAGCCACCTGTTCTGGCAGGGGTGCAATGCGGTCGAAGTCATCCACATGCTGGGCAAGCAAGGCGCGATTTATCACGCGCACATGAAGGATACAGTTCTTTATCCGGACAAAGTCGCGAAGTACGGCGTGCTGAATTTTGTTTTCGAGAAGCCAGACCTGAAGACCGCGTCCGATGCGTTTCGTGCCGTCGGCTACGGCCACAGCGCCAGCGCGTGGAAAGACATCATGCGCGCGTACATGGATGTTGGATATGACGGAATTTTCAGCGTGGAAAACGAAGACCCAATTCTGTCCGGCGAGGTGGGCGTGGAGCGCGCGCTCTACGTGTTGAAGAATGTGCGGGAAGAACTGCTGACCGAACAGGTGTAGTCTAGCCGTCGGCAGGTAGTCGGTACGCCGCATTGTGGCGGAGGAATCGTGAATCGCAGAACTTTTGTGGGAACTCTGGGGGCGGCTGCTGTTGCGAGCCGCTTCACTTGGGCGGCGACGCCTCATCGCATCGAAAAAATTGGCCTTGAGCTGTACACGGTCCGTGACGCGCTGAAACAGGACTTCGAAGGCACGCTGGCGCGCGTGGCCAAAGTCGGCTACAAGGAAGTTGAACTTGCCGGATATTTCGCCGACCTTCCTAACCTCAATCCTTCGCCGCAGAAGACGCGCGAACTTCTGACTTCGCTCGGGCTGAATGCGCCGGCAACTCATGTTCCTTACTCCGCCCTGACGCCGGAGAACTGGCCGCGGGTTGTCGAGGCGTCTGGCATTCTCGGACATAAATACATCGTCAACCCCGGCATTGATCCGGAGCTGCGCAAGACTATCGACGGATGGAAGCGCGCTGCCGAGGTATTTAATCGCGCCGGAAACGAAAGCATGCAGGCCGGCATTCAATTGGGCTATCACAATCATGAGGTCGAATTTAAACCCCTTGATGGGCAGTTGCCGTATGACGTCCTGCTTGCCGAGTGTGATGCCAAAGCGGTGAAAATGGAACTGGACTTGGGCTGGGCGCACAAAGCCGGCGCTGATCCGCTGAAGTATTTTGCAAAGTATCCCGGGCGTTTCCCGCTGGTTCATGTAAAAGACTTTGACGCGCAGGGCAATATGACTGAGGTCGGCAAAGGCGTAATTGACTGGAAAGGAATTTTCGCCAAGGCAAATCTCGGTGGCATCAAGCACTATTTCGTCGAACACGACAACCCGACGGACCCGTTTGCAAGCATTCAGATCAGTTACGAATATTTGGAGAAGTTGCGGTTCTAAGATCGTCCTTTCGTGGTCGTTGGTCGTAGGTCGTAGGCAAAATCTGAGGACGACCTGCGGCGATCTAGTTTCTCGCGATTGCGCAAATTTATGGCTCAGATCATTCGTTCCCCTAAGGTGTACGACGTTTGTATCGTCGGGTCGGGCGCGGCGGGTGGTACGGCCGCAAAAGTTCTGACCGAAGGCGGCCTGAGCGTGGCCATGCTCGAAGCCGGCCCGGCGCTGCATCCCGAAACCGACTTCAAAGAGCACGTCTGGCCTTACCAGTTGCCGCACCGGGGCGCAGGCGTTGGCGGACGCGCATCGGACAACTTCGGCGAATTCCTCGCCCCGAACGGCGCCTGGGAAATTGACGGTGAGCCTTACACCACCGCTCCCGGATCGCGCTTCCGCTGGTTCCGCTCTCGCATCGTGGGTGGACGGACTAACCATTGGGGACGCATTGCGCTACGCTTTGCGCCGGTGGACTTCAAGGTACGCTCGAACGACGGCATGGGCGATGACTGGCCCATTACCTACGAAGACCTGGCGCCGTATTACGACAAAGTGGAATCTTTCATTGGCGTTTTTGGCTCGATGGAAAATGTTTCCAGTTCTCCTAATGGAGTTTTCCTTCCCCCGCCGAAGCCCCGCTGCACCGAAACCATCATCAAGAAAGCCTGCGACAAAATTGGCGTGACTTGCATTCCGTCGCGGCTGGCGGTAATTACGCAACCGCACAACGGGCGCGCGGCCTGCCACTATTGCGGACAGTGTGGCCGTGGCTGCATGACGGCGTCGAATTTCAGCTCCAGCCAGGTGATGCTGCCGGTGGCGGAGAAAACCGGGCGCTTCACCCTGATCACCAACGCAATGGCGCGCGAGATTGTCCTTGGCAAAGACGGCAAAGCGCAAGCGATTTCGTATATCGACAAAGCCACGCGGACGGAGAAGAAGATTCACGCGAAAGCTTTCATGATCGGCGCCAGCGCCTGCGAGTCCGCGCGGCTGCTGCTCAATTCGAAATCGAGTCAGTTTCCCGACGGGCTCGCAAATTCCTCCGGCGTAGTGGGCCGCTACTTGACCGACAGCGTGGGCAGTTCCGGCGGCGGATTTTTTCCGCAGCTGCTGAACATGCCGCCGCACAATCATGACGGCGTGGGCGGAATGCATATGTACGTCCCGTGGTGGAAGTACGACCGCAAGAACGACTACCTGCGCGGCTACCACATTGAGTTCGGCGGCGGCCGCAGCATGCCCGGCGTGGGCGAATTTCACACCCTCTGCGAAGTACAGGAAGGGTACGGCGGCTCCCTAAAACAGAAGTGTCGCGAAGTGTACGGAACCTACATTGGATTTGCCGGGCGCGGCGAAATGATTCCTAACGAGCAAACGTATTGCGAAATTGATCCGGATTCAGTCGATGAATTCGGCATCCCCGTGCTGCGTTTCCATTTCCAGTGGAGCGACAACGAAATCAGGATGGCGCGCGACATGCAGCAAACCTTCCGCGAGATTGTGGAAGCTGGCGGAGGGACTTACCTCACTGAAACCTCGACTGATGGACCGAACGCCTACGGAATTCAGGATGGCGGCGTAATTATTCATGAACTCGGCGTGGCGCGGATGGGCAGCAGTCCGAAGACGTCGGCCCTGAACGGATTCTGCCAGGCGCACGACGTGAAGAACGTTTTCGTGACTGACGGCGCCTGCTTCGTCAGCAACGCGGACAAAAATCCCACGCTGACAATCATGGCAATTTGCTGGCGAGCGTCAGAGTATTTGTTGGATCAGGCGAAGAAGGGGGCGCTATGAGTTCGCAAATTTCCCGTCGATCCATTCTGAAGTCTCTCACAATGGGCGCCGCCGCAACTTCGGTGCTTCGCGTCATCCCGCTGCAGGCGGCGGAGCACGCGCACCGCATGATCATGGCGGAAAAGGCCGCTGGGCCGACGAAGGCCTACACGCCCAAGTTCTTCGACGCGCACGGATACAAAACGCTGCAAGCGCTTTGCCAGACGATCATGCCTGCCGACGCCGACTCGGGCGGCGCCATGGAAGCTGGCGCGCCGGAATTCATTGACCTGCTGACGAGTGAGAACAAGGACTACCAGGCAGCGCTCGGCGGCGGCCTGATGTGGCTAGACGGGGCGTGCACTGACCGCTACGGGAAGCTTTACCTGGACTGCGCGCCCGAGCAGCGGAAAGAAATCCTCGACAAGATTGCCTACCGCAAACATGCGCTGACCGACACGTCTCTCAGTCAGGGGGTGGCGTTCTTTTCGTTTCTACGCAACATGACTGCCGACGGCTTTTTTACCAGCGAGATCGGCATCAAGTATTTAGGCTACATCGGTAGTTCGTACCTCAAGGAGTTCCCTGGCTGCCCGCCGGTGCCTGGAGTTTGATCAGTTCTTTCACGGAAGCCGCGACCACCTCAGGCCGCGCCAGCGGCACGTCGTGGCCACTGCCTTCCGCAATTACCACGCGTGACTTAGTGGAGAGCCTCGCGGTATCGCGCTGTTGCTGACTATGCCGCGCTTCGGCTTCGGCATTCCGCCCAATCGCGGGGTCGCGTGCCATCACAATTAGCGAAACACTGCCCAGGTCCGTGATTGCCTTGACCTCGTTCGCCGACGCCGTAAACGCGGCATCTTCGCGAAGGATGGTCGCAAAATTCTGCGGACTGCAGGCCAGCGCCTGCTTGATCGCCGAGATCTCTTTCGGCCCTCCGCTGCACCAGCCGCGCCAGCGCGGAAGACCGAAAGGCATGGTGAGTTGGATGACGCGCAGCCAGAGGCGCTCTCGCGAGCTCGCCGATCTGAGAGCGTCGGGGTGTGGGCTGTCCACCAGAACGAGTCCTACAACTTCGCCGGGAAATTTGTGAGCGAACATGACCGACTCCGAGCCTCCGAAAGAATGACCGACGAGGATGTAAGGGGGCAATTCGCCAGCTGCGTGAAGCAAGGTGTGGAGTTCTTCCGCCATCATGCTGGGAACGCGGGCCTTCGGGCTGGCGTCGCTCCAGCCGTGGCCGGCGCGGTCAAACGAGCACACCCGCGTAAATTTCGCGATCTGCGGCTGGACGAGATACCAGTCGAGATAGTTTGCGCGATGCCCGTGCTCGAGAACGACCGTCGGCCCACCGCTGCCAGTGCAGTAGAGATGCAAGCGGTAGCCGCCGATCTCCACCAGGCGACCAGGCGGTTGGAACCGCGCGGCGTCCTGTTTGTGTGCGCGCTGCTCGTATGCAAATCCGATCAGTGCCAGCACGATCAGGAGCGTGAACTCAGCGCCGATCGCCCACCGGAGGCCGCGAAGGCAACCGCGTGAGAACTCCTGGTTTCCTACGAGTTCCGCCAACAAGCATGCAGCGGCGAGCGCGCAGGGAATAATCACCGCCAGCCCCATCGCCCACCGCACGGGATGAAAACTCGTAGCGATCCGTCTCCTCCGCGAAGCAGGAATTATAAGGGCCAATTGAAGATTGGGTAATTTTGTAATTTGGTAATTGGGTAATTTGAACCTCTGAACATGAATCTAAGAATTGCCAAATCTCGTGGCGGCCTTTTCGGAAACCTGTTCGAGAGCTTGGTGTACAGTGAAGGCAATTCTTTTCTAACCGGAGGGCGAGGTATGGCAATGGGTCAGGCAAGCCGCGGCTTGATGGTCGCGCACAACATGGTCACCACGCAATTTGAACTGGATGGATACAAAGTGGTGCGCACGCTGGGCGTGGTGCGCGGCATCGTGGTGCGCTCGCGCTCGATCTTTGGCACCATCGGCGCCAGCCTGCAGACCATCGTCGGTGGAAACATCAGTTTGTTCACACAGCTTTGTGAAAGGACCCGCGCCGACGCGTTCGACCTCATGCTGCAGCACGCCGGCGAACTAGGCGGCAACGCGGTGGTGGGCGCGCGTTACGACGCCACCGAAATTATGCAAGGCGTCACCGAGGTGTTGGCATACGGAACCGCGGTATTTGTCGAGCCCGTCAACCGCGGATGACTAACGCTGCGCTGCTCGGAATCCTCGGCTACGTCTGGACCGCTTTCGGCGCATACTGGATGGTCGTCGGCTTCCTGAGGAAGAGTCCCGGCGCTCCCGAGGGGAAATCGCGTCGACCTGCCTTCGTGGTCTTGGCGGTTGCATTTCTCGGGGTTTTTCTAGAGCGCCACAGAATTCCGCCTGCGCTCATTCTTGTTCTCGGCCTGACCTGGACGGGATTGGCCCTTTACTGGGCCGCTCCCGGCAAAGGGGCGCAGTCGGGTGAGTTTCGCTGGTACCGGCCGATGCGCTTGGTCGTGCTCGCGGCGGTGTTTGCGCTGCTGTTCTGGGATGCGACGGGCATCAACTTTCTGGGCCGGAGCTTCGTCGGACCCGCGCCGCTAGTGTTCGGGCGGCTTGGATTTGCGATGGCGATTGCCGGCCTGGCGTGCGCCCTATGGGCGCGAGTCGCTCTTGGAAAATACTGGAGCGACAAGGTCATCCTGCAAACGGAACATCAACTGATCCGCAGCGGGCCTTATGCACGCTTGCGTCATCCGCTTTATTCCGGGGTGCTGCTGGCCGTCCTTGGAACCGCGCTGGTGTTGGGCGAGTGGCGGGGCTTGTTGGCGTTTCTTCTTTTGCTGGTGAACTACTCGATCAAAGCGAAGAGGGAAGAGAAGATTCTGGCGGAGAGGTTTGGTGATAAATTCCGCGAACACGCGAATCACACGGGCTTCCTGCTTCCAACGCTGCGGGATAATTCTTAGGATTCCAGAAAAGGGTTCACGACTCTCACGCCCGCCAAAGTCGTACCGTGTTTGAAGTCCTCACTGTAGAGCACGGTCGCTCCGCTGATGCGAGCTGCGTGAAGGATGAGGGCATCCCAAAAAGAAATCTTGGTCAGCCGATGCAACTCAATGGCGGCCACAAGGTCATGGATCTCAAAGCGGACCACTTTTGCCGACGCGAAAATTTCCAGCCTGCGCTGGGCCCGTTCCAGGGGAGCATTCAGCTTCTTCGTTACGGTCGAGAAGTACTCCTGCAACACCTGCGATGAAATTACTGCTGTGTCGGCGAGCCAGTGCTCCTCAACCAGATGCGTGGCTCGGCGCTGCTTGTCTGGAATTCTGGCATCCTCCGAGTACACCAATATGTTGGTGTCAAAGAAAGCCAGACTCATCTGCGCTCATGTATTTCGTCGCGGTTGAACTTCCAGCCTTTTGAGTCCCCTAAAGGATTCTTGGAAAGCTCTCGAAATTCCGCGATGAGTGCGGCTCGATCAGGCTTTCCTGCGAGTTGCTCCAAGTATTCCCGGACGAGCTGGTTCACACTCGTGCCCATGGCTTCCGCACGCAACCGTGCCGCTTTGACGATATTTTCGTCCACGGAGAGAGTCAGGTTCACTAGCAAATAATACGTGCGCACGGGTAACGTGTCAATATACTCGACGGACGATCTTGATTTGAGGGGCTCGAAAGTACCGGTCAGCTTTTCCACAGCCTCAACTGCTCAGGTGATTGGACTTACGCTGGCGAGAACCATAGGTCAAAACACTATCGCTTGTGGTCGCACAACCAGTAAGCCGCAATTTATTGGGCTTTTCGGAATGAGACAAAACTGAGGTACGTAACCTTCAACTTTGATGTTGACAGTAAAGCCTTTAGGCGTAAGATGTGGACAAAAGTGGTAATAAGTGGCACGGACGGTGTAGGTCATGGGCAAAGTTAATCAAACTTGGAGGGCCGGTGGATTTCAAGGCTGACGTCCCCCTAAATGACCCTATGCAGCCCAATTCGACAGAGTTTTGCGCCGTTTTTGCCTCCTTACTCGCAATTATCGTCGCTAAGCGGCTTGAGGACGGGCGAGGGCGCCCGTCGCTCCACAAGATAAATCATGTTTCGCGGCAATCACCCAACTCGCGTGGACGAAAAAGGACGGCTCAAGGTCCCCGCGGAATTCAAGCGCGTGATCGACGAGAAGTATGGCCAGCAATTCTACATCACGAGCTTGGACGGCAAGGTTGCGCAAGTTTATCCCTTCGAGGAATGGGAGCGGATCGAGCAGAAGCTGGCGGGGCTCTCCACTTTCAATCCTACGAAGAAAAAGTTTCTCGATCGCGTGAATTACTGGGGACAGCAAGTCGAGATGGACGGCCAGGGGCGCCTGCTGATGCCGCAGTTGCTGCGGGAATCGGCGCAGATCAAGGGCGAAGTCGCCGTGACCGGACAGTTGACGTTCCTGGTGGTTCGTAACCTGGAACTGTACCGCAAAGAGATCGAAGAGCAGCCGTTCACGACCGAGGATGAGAAGACGCTCGACGAATTGGGCATCTAGTGCACGAGGGCTCAACAAAAACCCCTCAGGGGGTTGGACGTGGACAAATTGGACACGTTCCGGTTCTTTTAAATCAAGCGATCGACTTTTTAGCCGTCCGGCGTGGCGGGACTTATATCGACTGCACGGTGGGCCTTGGCGGGCACAGTTACGAAATCGCAAAACGCCTCGGCGCACCGGGACATTTGATTGGCTTCGATAAAGATCCGCGAGCGCTGGAAGGGGCAGGGGAAAGACTGAGCGTCGCGCGTCCTGCGGCGCAGGTTGCACCGGAGCACCAGGAATCAGACTGGCCGACCATTGAGTTGCGACACGGATCATTTGCTGAACTGGCGCAGGGCGTGGGACGCAAGACGCAAGACAAGGTTGACGGCATTCTTGCCGACCTGGGAGTCAGCAGTCTGCAATTTGATGACCCTGGGCGCGGCTTTAGTTTTCAGGCGGACGGACCTCTCGACATGCGAATGAATCCGCAGTCGGAGCCATCCGCCGAACAAGTGGTAAACCAGTTCGACGAGCGCGAGCTTGCCGATCTGATTTACGAATTCGGTGAGGAAAGGAGGTCGCGGAGAATCGCCAGAGCCATTGTCCGGTCGCGGCCGATACGAACCACTGCGCAGTTGGCAGCGGTTGTTTCAGCCGCGGCCCGGTCAATGAATCAGGCTGAACGCAGAATTCATCCCGCGACGCTCACGTTTCAAGCTCTCCGAATCTTCGTAAACCGTGAACTGGACGATCTGCGGAAGCTGATGGAATCGGCTTCGCAGTTGCTGAAACCGGGTGGAAGGCTGGTGGTGATCAGCTTCCACTCGCTGGAAGACCGCATCGTGAAAGACGCGATGCGCGAGGGCGCAAAGCAGGGTCAGTACAAGTTGCTGACGAAGAAACCGGTAACGCCCGAGCAGGATGAGGTCGATCGCAACCCGCGGGCCCGCAGCGCGAAATTGCGGGCGGCGGAAAGAGTTTAGGAGTTCAGTAAAAAGAGAGAGTGCCGCAACGCTCCGGATGGTTGTTCTGTAGGTGGGAATTCACGCAAGGGGAACTTGGATGTTTACAGGGAAACTGATTGACGATCTGATTACGACGGTTGAGAACGCGGAGACCAGCTTCCGCCTTGACCCGGAGCAGGAATCGAAACTCGCCTACTGGTACAACGTCGCGCAGAGTGAACTGGCGAACTTGGGCACCTGCCAACTCGCCGGGGTGGCGTAAGATGGCGGCCGCCGCGGTTCAGGTTCCGGCTGCTGCTCGTCGCCGTTCTTTCTGGAGCGGTACGCCTGAAATCTACTTCACCAAGGCGATCGACAACTCGCGCCTGGTCAAGGTGGAAGATCCGCGACGCACGCGAGAGATGCGCCAGTTCGGAATTGCTCTCGCATGCCTGTTCCTTTTCGTGATGACGTATGCATTCCAGCACTTCAAGGCCATCGAGTACGGATACAAAATCGAGGCGTTGAAATTGCAGCGGGAGAACCTGACGGAAATCAACCGGTCGCTCAGGCTGGAAGAAGCGTCGTTGCGCGATCCAGAACGTATCGACCGGATGGCGCGCGAGTACGGGTTGCAGTCACCGCAGGCCGGGCAGGTCATAAGGATGGATTCGTCGCTGCCGGAAGCTCCGGCTTCGGTAGTGGCGAGTCTGACGTCGGATGCTGTGGTCCCGGCGCGATAAGTGTAGAGGCGGACGTACACGCCCGCCTGAACATTCAACTGTGACTTGCTCGAAATGACAATTGTGATTGTGTTTTGAGCTTGGGCGGCTAACCGGCTGCCTAATTTGTCTGGACCGTTGTTTTCGTTTTCCTGGGAAGATCAGTGGCTGCCAGCACAGCGCGCAACAGCTCGAATCGTCGCCTCTACCTTCTTGCCGGTCTGTTTGTCCTGTGGTGTTGCGGAATTAGCTCCCGCTTGGTTTATCTCCAGATCTTCCGCTACGGAAGCTTCGAGCAGCGTGCCCAGCACCAACAGCAACGCACCGAAGAAGTTTCCGCCCGGCGCGGCGTTATTTATGACCGCTCCGGCAACGAACTGGCGATGTCGATCAACGTGGACTCGGTGTTTGCGGTGCCCACAGAGATGCCGAAACCGGCGAGCACAATTTCCCTGATCGCCAAAATAACCAGGCAGGATCCGCGCGAATTGCTTGCCCGCTGCGAAGCCTCGAAAAGCTTCTGCTGGGTTGCGCGTAAGCCCGATCCCGAGATTTCCGCCCGTATCCGCTCCCTCAACCTCCGCGGCATTTACTTTCAGAAAGAATCCAAGCGCTACTATCCGAAGAGCGAACTGGCAGCCCAGGTCCTGGGCTACGTTGGTATGGACGACAAGGGCCTGAGCGGAATTGAGCGCCAGTTCGACGATCAGTTGCACGGGCGTTCGGGAGAGATGCTGATCTCCGTCGATGCCCGGCGCAAATATTTTGGCAGCGTGGAGAAGCAGCCCGAGCCCGGGCGAAACATTGTTCTGACCATCGACGAAAAAATCCAGTACATCGCCGAGCGGGAACTCGAGCTGGCGATGCAGCAGACCAAGGCGATCACCGGCACGGTGGTCGTGGAAAACCCGCGCACCGGCGAGATTCTGGCATTGGCCAACCGGCCCACCTTCAATCCGAATCTGTCGAAAGAAATCACTCCCGACCGGCTCAAGAACCACGCTGTAAGCGACGTGTATGAGCCGGGCTCAACGTTTAAGGTGGTTACGATTTCCGGCGCGCTGGAAGAAAAAGTTACGCGGCCCGATGAACTATTCGACTGCCAGATGGGGTCGATTGTCTTCAACGGCATGAGAATTCGCGACAGCCGTCCGCACGGCCTGCTCACCGTTTCGGATGTGCTTGCGGAGTCAAGCGACGTAGGCTCGATCAAGATTGGTATGCGACTGGGCGAAGACCGTTTTTACAAATACATTCGCAGTTTCGGATTCGGCCAGCAGACCGGAATCGAACTGCCCGGCGAGACGCGTGGCATGACCAAGCCGGTGAGCCGCTGGTCGAAGGTCTCGATTGCGGCAATTTCCATGGGCCAGGAGATTGGCATCACGCCGCTGCAGCTGGTGGGTTTGGTTTCGACCATCGCCAACGATGGAGTTTACGTTGCCCCGCGAATTGTCGCCGCGACCACGCAGCCCGATGCCGGGCCGCAGACCATCGCATTTCATCCGGTGAGCGAGCGGCGGGTTATTTCCTCGCTTACCGCGGCGCAAATGCGGCAGATGATGCAGGGCGTAATCCTGCACGGAACCGGCACTAAGGCCAAGCTGATCGGCTACAGCGCCGCCGGAAAAACTGGTACCGCGCAGAAGGTGGATCCGCTGACCCATGCGTACTCACGCACCAAGTACGTTGGTTCCTTTGCGGGATTCGCCCCGGTAAACAATCCCGCAGTTACGATCGCCGTCGTTCTGGATTCCGCCGTGGGCCTGCACCAGGGCGGGCAGGTTGCTGCGCCGGCATTCAACCGAATCGCGCAGCAGGTGCTCGAGTACATACACACGCCGCATGACACTGAGATCCCCTCGAACCGGCAAACGCTGGTTGCGTGGGCGAAGAACAGCGACTCCGATCTCGAAGAAGGATCGCCTGACCATCCCGGTGAAAGCATTGACGAGAGCCAACCGGCGACGGATGTGCTGGCAGACTCGAAAGCTCGGGACAAAGCAAAACCCTCTGCCGTGCCCAGTCCCAGCGCATCCGGGGGAACGATTGTTACCGCCGCTTTGCGGCACGCGGAACCTGCTGCGGGAACATTCGTTCCTCCGGCTTCATTGCCTTCTGCTGCTCCGGCGGCAGTCGCGTCGCCCACCAATGGCACGGTGGTTGTGGATGTCGAGCAGGGAGGAATCGTGGTTCCGTCTTTCCTCGGCAAATCGGTACGCTCGTGCATCGAGATCGCGCAAAGCAGCGGCCTGGAACTCAACGTCGCGGGCAGTGGCCGGGCGCTCGATCAGTCGCCGCCGCCGGGTTCGCATGTGGCGAGCGGCGCTCGCATCATGGTGAAGTTTGGGCGGTGAGGACCGAGGTCACGGCCTTCGGTAGATTACCTTCCCGTGCAGGGTATGAACGCTATGCCCCGCGTGTGCGCCCATGCTGACGCCAAGCAGGGCGAGGGCAAACGCTGGTCCTCCTCGTGAGCCCGCCGCCGCGATAGCACCCAATCCGGCTCCGGCGGCGCCTCCACCGGCGGCTCCGGCAAGCATGTTGGAGCCATCCCGCCGTTCCACGCGTATTTCGTGAATGCGATCGCGGCGAATATGAATCTCCTCGCGATCCGATTCTTCACGGTGCCGATCGAGCTGTCGGCAGACCAGTTCCTGCTCATTCGCCTGCTGGAACACGCACGGAAACGTGAAAGACGTGACCACCGTGATCTGCCAGCCACGCGGGATGTCCTGTTGTACCGATTGCCAGTCGCCAACCGAAGATTTGGCAAAAGAAACGGCCGTGAGGCTGCAGTTAAGCAAAACGATCATCAATGTATTGCGCATAACTGAAAGCCTAGTCCGAGCCGGCTGAAGGGAAGAGTGGGCTTGTGACAGTTTCTGGAGTGGAACAATTAGGCACGGAGCGGGTCGCGGATGAATTGCTCATAGCCCTGCAGCTCATCAACGCTTGTCAGCGCCAGCAGCGGGAACGTCAGAACGCGCGAATACCCTGCAAGTTTTGCCTTTGTCAGCGAATCGCAAACGATGGCGGCCGCATCCTTCAACCGGCGCCGCCAGCCGGGTTTGTTGGTGTCTCGCATCAGCAGGCAGTCGGGATGGAAGCCTGCCGAAATCAGCAGGGTGCGGGCGTTCTTTAGAAACGGCGGCCACGCGGATGCAATTCCAATCAGAATCGAATTGGAGATTGGCAAAAAGGGCGCCAGGGACTTTCGCGCGGACCGCAGGTTCAGCGTCAGCACATCTGCATGACAAAGCGAAGCGGCCCGCACACGTTTCGCAGACATAGAAAGCATGGCTGGGATCGCGCCTGCTGGCAACCGCTTCGAACCCAGCGCTGGCACAGTCCTGACGGGGATGGAGACCGCTGCCCGCATTTCGGTGGCAACAATTTCTGCCAGCTGGGTGTCCGGTTCGATCAGCAGAAAGTGATCGGGAGGCTGCATATCGATCCATTGCTTCAGGCGGGAGCGCACGGTTGCGAGAGGCGCATTCAGTCGTCGCGCCGACTGGAAGAACCTGGCAATGAGCTGATCGAGTTCCAAATTGTCGCCGTTGTTGTCTGGCCTTCGCTCGTGAACGTACACGCCGCTGCCCTTGCGAGATTGAAGCCAGCCATCCCGCTCAAGCTGCCGGTATCCGGCGCTGACCGTGTTCGGATGCAGGCGGAAACGTCGCGCCAGTTCGCGCGTGCTGGGCAGGCGCTGCCCGGGCGCCAGTTCGCCGCTGACGATGGCCAGAACGACCTGCGTCGCCAGCTGTTCGCGAATGCTGGTGTCGCTTTGGCGCGAGATCCAGAGCTGCATGGCAAGCTATCTTAAGCCCGACAAGGCATATACACCACGGAAGCGGTTTTTCCTCCTGTTTACCAACTTGCAATACAATCGAACCCAATGAAGTTTCTGGATTTACTTGAAGGCGTGGAGTTCACCGCCGAGAGCGGAAATCCCGAGGTCACGGCCGTAGAGTATGACTCGCGCCGGGTGAAGCCGGGCAGCGCTTTTGTCGCCATGCGCGGTGAGTCAAGTGACGGCAATGGTTTTGTCGATCAAGCCATCGCAGCCGGTGCGGTCGCGGTGGTTACGGACTCGGACCGAGAACCTGCTGGCGCCGCATGGGCGAAGGTTGCGCATGGACGGCGCGCGCTGGCGGGGATCAGCGCAAACTTCTACGGACACCCTGCAAAAAAATTGGGGATCACGGGAATAACTGGGACAAATGGCAAGAGCACGACCGCGTTCCTGCTGGAATCGATACTCAAAGCTGCGGAACGCGCGGGCGCTCTGATCGGGACGATCGAGTACCACGTCGCGGGAAAGATTTTTCCGGCGCCGCACACTACGCCCGAGTCGCTGGATCTGCAGCGCCTATTCAGCGAAACGCTTGCCAGCGGCGGCAGCGAGGTAGTGATGGAAGTTTCGTCGCATGCGCTCGCGCAAGAGCGAACCTACGGCATCCCGTTCGATGTGGCGGTTTTCACTAATCTCACGCGCGATCATCTCGATTACCACAAATCCATGGACGAATATTTCTCCGCTAAGCGAATTCTTTTCGCTGGTGCGGGTTCGCCTCCACCGCGGGTGGCGGTGTTGAATGGCGATGACTCTTACGGCGCGCAGTTGGCCGCATTCAGCTCCGGTCGCAGTTCTGAGGTGGTTACATACGGATGGTCGAAGGCAGACTATCGGGCGTCGAAAGTCGAGGTCACTCCGCATGGAACGCGCTTTGAGCTGAATTCTCCGCAGGGCAGCGTTGCTATTCACTCTTCCTTGATCGGCCGCGTAAACGTGTACAACATTCTGGCAGCGACCGCCGCTGCTTGCGCGCGAGGGTGTTCGCTTCAGGCTGCTGCGGAAGGCGTTGCCTCACTGCCGGCCGTGCCCGGCCGGTTTGAGAAGGTCGATTGCGGCCAGCCGTTTACTGTGGTTGTGGATTACGCGCATACGGATGACGCGCTGCGAAACCTTACCTCGCTTGCCCGTGAATTCGTGAAGGAAAGCAGTGGCCGGGTGATCACCGTTTTTGGCTGCGGGGGGGACCGCGACCGCGCCAAGCGCCCACTGATGGGGGAGGCTGTCGGCAAGGGAAGCGACTTTGTGGTCCTGACCTCGGACAATCCGCGCACCGAGGATCCGCTTGCCATTATGAATGATGCGTTGGTGGGTTTGCAGCGTTCGGGAACGGTCTTTAAAACCGAGCCCGACCGCCGCGCCGCAATCGCCTTGGCGATTGGCCACGCTCGAAACAGCGACATCGTGCTGATCGCGGGCAAAGGACACGAGAAGACACAGGTTTCGCGGTCGGGAAGCGCGCCGTTCGATGATCGGGAAGTGGCGGTAGCGGTCCTGAACGAATTCGGATACCAGAGCGGCGCTGCCAGCGCGAAAGGAAGCGCATGAAACTGACATTGGGGCGAATTGTCACGTTTCTTGATGCCGGGGCCGACCCCGCAGCGCTCAATGCAAGCGCCACCGGCTACTCGATCGACTCGCGCACTATCCAGCCCGGGGAGTTATTCTTCGCGGTCAAAGGCGAAAAAATGGACGGCCACGATTTCGTGGCGCAGGCGATTGAAAAAGGCGCAGTCGCGGCGGTGGTTTCGCGAGCGAAGGCTGCGCAATTTTCCACTCTTCCACTCATCGCGGTCGAGGACACGCTGGTGGCGCTCCAGACCCTGGCGACCGCTGTCCGCCGGCTCTGGGGCAAACCACTCGTCGGAGTCACGGGATCCGCAGGGAAGACGACCACCAAAGAAGCCATCGCGCATGTGCTCGCGACCCGTCTGCAGGTACACAAGTCCGAGGGGAATTTCAATAATCATTTTGGCCTGCCGCTCATGCTGCTCAAACTTCAACCCGAACATGACGTGGCGGTGATTGAAATGGGCATGTCGCACGCCGGTGAGATCGCGGTCCTTGCCAAAATCGCGCTGCCTGAAACCGGAGTCGTAACTAATGTCGCGCCGGTGCACCTGGAGTTTTTTGACTCCATCGCCGACATTGCCCGTGCGAAATACGAGCTGATCCAATCGCTGCCTGCGGGCGGAACCGCCGTCCTGAATGCTGACGACGAATATGTTTCGCAGTTCGGGCGCGATTTCAAAGGCAAAGTCGTGCAATACGGCATGGGCCTGACCGCGAACGTTCGCGCCGAGAATGTCGCAGCGCACGGAGAGGAGGGCTCCACCTTCGATGTGGTGGTTGGCGATCAACGAGAGCCCGCCTCGCTTCCGTTGGTCGGATCGCACAACGTTCTGAATGCGCTCGCCGCGGTGGCAGTTGCCCTGGAACAAGGTTTCGCCCTTCGCGATGCGGTCGCCGCAGTGGCTACGCTGGCAGCGGCTGACAAACGGGGCCAGGTTGTCCGATTGGGCAACATCACCATAATTAATGATTGCTACAATTCCAATCCTAAGGCGATGGCGGCCATGGTGGATGCCCTTGCGTCTATGCCAGCGCAGCGTCGAATTGTTGTCGCTGGGGAGATGCTGGAACTGGGGCCGATGGGGGCCGAAATGCACCGTGAGTCCGGAAAGCACGTGGCGGCAGCAAAGATCGATCTGCTGATCGGCGTGAGAGGCTTGGCCGAACAGATAGTCGCAGGAGCGAGCGCCGCGGGAACGAAGGCATTGTTCGTCGCGACGCCTGAGGAAGCCGGAGAGTGGTTGCGCAAGAACACGCGGGACGGTGACGCTGTGCTGCTGAAAGCGTCGCGCGGAGTGAAGCTGGAGAAGGCGCTTGAGACGTGGCAGGCGTTGTCGAACGCCGGGTAGTTTTTCGTAGCCGAAGCCAAAGGCCAACGACTAAAACCAATTACCAACGACCGAGGTTCCGGAGGCGGATTGCTCTACTGGCTGTTATACCTGAAACTGTTCCACTATTTCCCGCCATTCCGGATTTTTCGCTATCTCACATTCCGCACTGCGTTCGCCAGCCTGACTGCGCTGTTTACCGGGCTGATCATCGGCCCGCTGGTTATCAACCGGCTGCGCGAATTCCAGATCGGCCAGTACATCCGCGAGGAAGGTCCCAAGGACCACCAGAAAAAGGCTGGCACGCCCACCATGGGCGGAGTGCTGATTGTCATCTCCATCGTCGTTCCCACACTCCTGTGGGCTGATCTCACCAATCCTTTTGTCTGGCTTACCGTGCTTTCTACAATTGCATTCGCCGCCATCGGTTTCGTTGACGACTATACCAAGGTGATCCACAAGCGGAACCTGGGGTTAACCGCGAAGGCAAAGCTCGGCTTGCAGGTACTGGTAAGCGTGTTGGTCGCAGTGACGCTGATTGCCATGCAAAACCGCGGCATGTATTCCACCAAGTTGATGGTTCCGTTTCTGAAGCAGTTCCGGCCCGACCTGGTGATTGATCGCTTTATGAATAACCCGGCGCTTTGGCCGGTGGCTTTCGCGGTTTTTATTGGATTCGTGGTGCTGGTTATTGTTGGATCGAGCAATGCAGTGAACCTGACCGACGGCCTGGATGGGCTTGCGATTGGCTGCACCGTGATCGCCGCTGGGGCGCTGACGGTCCTTACTTATGTGAGCGGTCACGCGACATTCTCGAATTACCTGGAACTACAGCGCATGCCGCAGGTCGGGGAACTGACCATCTTCTGCGGCGCCATGGTCGGGGCGTCAATCGGCTTCCTTTGGTATAACGCGCACCCGGCAGAAGTTTTCATGGGCGATGTGGGATCGCTCGCCCTGGGCGGAGCGATTGGCACGGTCGCTGTCATTATTAAACAGGAGCTGCTGCTGCCCTTCATTGGCGGAATCTTCGTGATCGAAGGATTTTCGGTGGTGCTGCAAGTGGCTTCCTACAAATTACGCAAGAAGCGCATCTTCAAAATGGCGCCGATTCACCATCACTTCGAGCTGATGGGATGGTCTGAATCGAAAATCATTGTGCGCTTCTGGATTGCATCGCTGATTTTCGCGCTGTTCGCCCTGACCACGCTGAAGCTGCGATAATTCCTCTGGGTCAATTCAAGGATACAGATGTTCTTGGTCCTGTTTATCGTTATAGCGGCTTTGGGGATTCCGCTAAATGTGATTGCGACGGTGATGCATTTTCGCGTCAACTCTGTGTTGCCGGAAGGCAGGCGGATCTCCTGGTGGGCAAGAAACTTCCGAGAAGTGAATCGTGCCTACCGGCAGTACTTCCCAGACAGCGTCCTTCCGGACATCGATCAATACGGCGGATACGCAGTATGGGGGCTCCTCGCAGCACTCATTGTGGTCGGCGTCTTCATAAGAGACTAGTGCCCGGGTTCGAGATTTCGAGACAAATAGTTGGAACTCAACAACAAACGCGTTCTGGTTGTCGGCCTGGGCCGCTCGGGCGTGGCTTCGGCGCTGTTTCTAAAATCGCGGGGCGCGAAGGTCACAGTTTCCGACACCAAGAGCGAAGACCAGCTTCGCCAGGAAATTCCTGTGTTACTCGACCACGGAATCGCAGTCGAAACCGGCCGCCATGGCGAACGCACTTTTCAGAACCAGGACCTGATCGTGGTCAGCCCCGGCGTACCTGTGGACGCGCAGCCGCTGGTGCAGGCAAGGGCTCTGGGCGAGCCGGTCATCGGAGAAATTGAGCTGGCCGCTGAATTCCTGTCCGGCCCAATCGTTGCGATCACTGGATCGAACGGAAAAACCACGGTGACCAGCCTGGTCGGAGAAATTCTCGCGAAGAGTGGGTTGAAGACTCTTGTCGGCGGAAACATTGGAACGCCAGCCATCTCGCTGGTTGAACACGCTACTGCTGACACAGTCACAGTGCTCGAAGTGTCAAGCTTTCAACTTGAAACTATAAGGACGTTCCGGCCCAGAGTGGCCGTAGTTCTGAATGTCACGCCCGACCATCTCGATCGGCACCGGACATTTGAAGCCTACGCCGACGCGAAGGCGCGGATCTTCGAGAATCAGACATCGGGGGATTTTGCGGTGCTCAACGCGGACGACACTACCTGCGAGCGGATGGCCGCGAAAACGAAAGCGCCAGTCTTCTGGTTCAGCCGCCAGCGCGAAGTTGAGCAGGGTGCCTTCGTGAGGCAGGGAATCGTGCACTTGCGGCGCGATGGGGCGGAGCACGAAGTCATGCCGCTTCCCGAGATTCCGCTAAAGGGTGCCCACAATGTCGAAAATGTTCTCGCCGCGATCTGCGTAGCCGAGCTGATGGGCTGTGCACCCGGCGCTGTCCGCAGCGCCGTCCGTGAATTTAAGGCCGTCGAGCACCGGCTGGAATACGTCGCAACCGTGCGCGGCATTGATTACTACAACGATTCCAAGGCGACGAATGTGGATGCGACCATCAAGGCTCTGGAGTCGTTTCTCGGCAACATCCACCTGATTCTTGGCGGCAAGGACAAAGGCAGCGACTACACCGTGCTGAACGATCTGCTGCGGCAGCGGGTGAAATGCGTCTACACCATCGGCGCCGCGGCCGAAAAGATTCAGAAACACACCGCGGGGGCGACAAAGATCGTCTCATCAGGGACAATGGAAGCCGCAGTCAGCCAGATTTCCGCCGCAGCCCAGCCGGGAGACATCGCTCTGCTCGCTCCTGCCTGCGCCAGCTTCGACCAGTTCCAGAACTACGAACACCGCGGAAGGGTGTTCAAGGAATTGGTGTCGGCCCTTCCCAGGTAGCTGGAGTTGCGGTTGAACCACGGAAGTTACCGTCCTTCGTTTAAACTCACAACAAGAAGTCTGCTCTTCCTCGCACCCACGTGGTGAAATGAAACTCGATGGCCAAGCGCATCAGTGTGGACCGGTTGTTGTTTGTAGTCACGCTCGTACTCGTGTTCATCGGGCTGGTCATGGTGTTCAGCGCGTCGGCTGTGATGGCGAAAGAGCGCTACCACTCCGGCTACTACTTTCTGGCGCGTCAGGTCGGATGGGCCGTGGGCGGCTTTATCGCCATGCTGATTGGCATGCGCCTTGATTACAAAAAGCTGAAGCATCCCGCGGTCGTGTTCTCGATTCTCGGCGTGACTACGCTGATGCTGATTTCGGTCTTCTTTCTTGACCGCGCACACAACACGCATCGCTGGTTCCACTTCGCCGGCTTCTCGTTTCAGCCTTCAGAACTGGCCAAGCCCGCGCTGACTCTGTTTCTGGCATTCTTTCTGGAGAGCCGTGCCAAGTCCCTGAGCGACTTGCGCAACACGTTGCTCCCGGCGGTTCTTCCGACGCTGTTTTTCGTTGTGCTGATCGTCTTCCAGCCCGACTTGGGAACTGCGATCGCCTGCGCGGCCATCACCATCTGCATTCTGTTCGTCGCCGGGCTGGACCTGAAATATCTGGCATACGCGTTTGCAGCTTCGCTGCTGCCCCTGTACTTTCTGATTTTTCACGTTGCGTATCGGCGCGATCGCATTCTGGCCTTCCTAGATCCCTACTCCGACCCTCAAGGCAAGGGTTTCCATATTATTCAGTCGCTGATTGCGGTTTCTACAGGCGGCATTACCGGCGTCGGCCTGATGGAAGGCAAGGAAAAACTGTTTTACCTGCCCGAGCCGCATACCGATTTTATTTTCTCGGTGCTGGGTGAAGAGCTCGGACTGGTGGGATGCCTGGCAGTGGTTATCCTGTTTGCGATTTTTCTTTGGCGAGGGACCCGAACCGCGCTGAAGACTGAAGACCTTTTCGGCCGATTTCTGGCGGTGGGAATCACCAGCATGGTAGTGGTGCAGGCGTTCATCAACATCAGCGTGGTGCTGGGGCTGATGCCGACCAAAGGCATCCCGCTGCCGTTGATTTCCTACGGCGGGTCGTCCCTGTTCATCACCTTGGCATGTATCGGCGTGCTGCTGAACATTACCAAGCAGGCGGAGTAGTTCGGGCATCGGATTTCGACATCCATATTGCGGCGTACGGACGGGTGCCGTTGCGGACGACGCACGACCGGTGACTCACGACGTGTGACGTGCAACGGTTTATAGTTCTTCCATGCGGACAATCCTGGCGGGCGGAGGCACGGGCGGACACGTCATCCCGGCGATCGCCATTGCGCAGGAGTTGCAGCGCCGCTATGGCGCAGAATGCCTGTTCATCGGGACGGCGCGCGGGCTGGAAAATAGGCTGGTCCCGCAGGCCGGCTTCCCGCTGAAGTTGGTGAAGGTCGGGGCGCTCAATCGCGTCAGCTTCGCGACACGGCTGAAAACTGCCTTCGATCTGCCTCGCGCCCTGTTCACCGCGGCAGGAATACTCAATCAATTTCATCCCGACGTCGTAATCGGGGTCGGCGGATACGCTTCCGGCCCGGCCATGCTTGCGGCGATTGTGAAGCATGTGCCGCGCATCGCGTTCGAGCCGAACGTCGTCCCTGGATTTGCCAACCGCGCGGTCGCGCGCTTCGTTTCGGCGGCGGCCGTGCACTTCCAAGAAACCGCAGACTACTTTCACAATCCGGTAGTCACGGGGGTGCCGGTGCGCCCGGCATTCTTTCAGATTCCGCCGAAGCCGTACATGCAAAGTTCGCCAACGCTGCTTGTGTTCGGGGGCAGCCAGGGCGCTCACGCCATCAACCAGGCAATTACGCGCGCTCTGCCTCAACTAACGCGGCGCGTGCCGGGGCTGCTCGTCATCCACCAGACCGGGGAGCGCGATTACAATGACGTTCAGTCGGCATACGCGCAGGCGGGGATCGCGGCGGAAGTTCACAAGTTCATCGATGACATGCCGAGATTCTTTGCGCGCGCCGATCTGGTGCTTTGCCGCTCGGGAGCGAGCACCGTATCTGAAATCGCGGCTGCCGGCAAGCCTGCTGTCTTTGTTCCGTTTCCTCTGGCTGCTGACGATCACCAGCGGCGCAACGCCGAGGTCCTGGAACGCGCGGGAGCTGCAGTGGTCGCGGAGGAAACAAAACTGGATGAGGTCTGGCTCGTGGATACGATTTCTGCCTTGCTGGAAGACCCGGCAAGGCTTAGCCGCATGAGCGATGCAGCGCGCGCCATGGCGCATCCAAACGCGGCGAAAGACATTGCCGACTTGGCTGCGAACGTGGCAGGAATTCAGGATCGGGTTTCGGATTAACCGGATCGTTGCGGGTTTGCTCCGTGATCCGTGTGAATCCGAGGCATTGAAGTTCGTATTCGATTCATGGTGGCGATGGGTTTTGGGTGGAGCAGGCCTTTCAAGGCCTGCATTATGCGTCGGTTGCTAAGAGCTAAGAGCTAAAGCTGACAGCTTCTTCATGTTTGCCAAAATCCAACGCGTGCATTTCGTGGGTATCGGCGGCATCGGCATGAGCGGCATTGCCGAAGTGCTGCTGAACCTCGGCTACAAGATATCCGGCTCTGACCTGAAGAGATCGGCGGTGACCGATCGCCTGAAAAGCATGGGCGCGACGGTTTTCGAAACTCACACCGCCGAGAACGTGGCTGGCGCCGACGTCGTCGTTACGAGTTCGGCCATCCACCCCGCGAATCCCGAAGTGATCGAGGCCGCCCGCCTGCATGTTCCCGTGATTCAACGCGCGGAAATGCTGGCCGAGCTGATGCGTCTGAAATATGGCATCGCCATCGCCGGCATGCATGGCAAAACGACGACCACGTCGATGGTGGCAGCGGTGCTGGCGGCGGGCGGCCTCGATCCAACGGTTGTAGTCGGAGGACGCGTGGACGCCATGGGATCGAATGCGCGTCTGGGCCGTTCGCAATATCTGGTTGCCGAAGCCGACGAAAGCGACCGCTCGTTCCTAAAGCTTTCCCCAATTCTCTCCGTGGTGACTAACATTGACCGCGAGCACATGGACTGCTATCGCAACATGCAGGACGTGAAGCGCGCTTTCCTCGAGTTCATGGATCGGGTGCCCTTCTATGGCATGGTCGTGCTTTGCAATGACGATCCTATCTTGCGGCGCCTGTTCCCGAAAATTCGCCGCCGCATGGTGACGTACGGGACGAGGAAGGACTCGGACTTTCGGATCGTTCTCACGAAGCCAAGTTCCTACGTGCCCGAGCCAATTTCCGCTCACGTAGGGGCGGAGCCTGCCCTGAGCCACCGACCGGAGGAAGGAAGTCGAACGGGTGCCCCTACCCGCCCACCCCGGACGGGGGCGTCCGGGGCTACGTGTTTCGTGGTGGAGTATCGGGGGCGTAGTCTCGGCGGATTTCGACTTTACGTTCTTGGACTGCACAACGTTCTGAACGCGACGGCTGCGATTGCTGTCGGTATCGGGCTCGACATCCCCGCCGACAAGATTCGCGAGGGGATCGAAAACTTTCGCGGTGTCGATCGCCGCTTTCAACTGCTTGGCGAAGCCGGAGGCGTCTCGGTTATCGATGACTACGGCCATCACCCGACCGAGATTCGCGCGACCCTGGCCGCAGCGCGCCTTTGCGGATATCGCAAAGTCCACGTGATCTTCCAGCCGCACCGCTACACCCGCACCCGCGACCTGATGGACGAATTCGCGGCTGCATTCTCTGACGCCGACTCGCTCTTCGTGTTGCACATTTACGCCGCCAGCGAGCAGCCGATTGAGGGCATCACGGGAGAGGCGCTGGCGGGAAGGATCGCAGAGAAGAGAATTGAAGGGCGTTCCGTCCACTACGTCAGTTCTTTCGAGGATGCGGTCGCCGGTGCGACTGCCGCCGCCAAACCCGGCGACATGATTTTGACGCTAGGTGCGGGATCGGTTTCGCAGCTTGGGCCCATGGTGCTGGAGAAGTTGGCGAAAACGCTAGCTGCGGTTAAGTAATATCAGGGCGCCATGGACAAGCAGACTGCATACGAGTTGATCGACATCGAATTGCAGGGATGGCGTAAGCTGCCCTATTCGAAACTCCTCGAACTTGTTGGAACCAATCATGACAAAGAAGTCGTTGGCGAGGACGGACGCACATATCAGTTAGAGATCGACGTGATGTGGGACGACAAGAGGCTCCGAAACGACCTGCGAGTGTTCGTCTCCGCGGATGAAGGTTTTTGGAGAGCGTTCTTCCCGTTGACCCGCTGCTTCATTAAGCGTCCCGATGGATCTTTTGTTGGTGAGTAGAGGGTGTAAACATGCACCAAATGTGCATCTCAAGTCGGAGCGTTGGTTTCTTCTTCAACCATGTGACGCACTACCAGGCAGCGTTGGGCCGTCACTCGGTTTGAGCGGTTCGCTCTCCCAGCACTGACGCGCTGGGCTAATTAGATTTCGTCGCTGCGCGACTGGAACTCACAGGCTGAAGGCGATGTTGCTGAAAAGCTTCCCGACTGGTTTGCGAGGGTGATAGCTATCGCGTTATCTGAGCAGCGTCACTGGGCATCCTACCCCGAGTGCCTGATGTGCATCACGTCCCCATCTTGCACGATGTAGTCTTTGCCTTCGAGGCGCAGGATGCCCTTGGCGCGGGCATTGGCCTCGGAACCGGCTTCCAGCAACTGTTCCCAGCGAATGGTTTCCGCGCGAATGAAGTGCTTTTCCAGATCAGAATGAATCGCTCCGGCGGCGTTTACCGCGCGTGTGTTCACAGGAATCGTCCAGGCGCGGCACTCGTCTTCGCCGGCGGTGAGAAATGAAATCAGGCCCAGCAAAGAATAGGTCTTCCGGATCAGCCGCGAGAGGCCGCTTTCGGTCAGTCCGTAGCTGCCGAGAAATTCCGCGGCGTCGGCGTCGGTCATTTCCGCAAGCTCGGCTTCAACCTTGCCGCAGATGGCGGTAGCGCCGGAGTTTGGTCGTGATGCAACCTCGGCGAGACCGTATTTCGCGACCGCCTCTTCCAGGTCCTTACCCAGTTCCGTGCTCTCGCTGATGTTCAACACGTAGAGAATCGGCTTCTCGCTCAGGAACATGAAGCCGCGAAATCGCTTTTTGTCGTCGGGCGTCATCTCCAGTTCACGCAGCGGACGCTCGGTTTCGAGATGAGCCTTGGCCTTCTTCAGCAGTTCCAGTTCTTTCTCAAGATCAGCGGAGCGCATCTTCTTAATATCTTTCTCCACGCGCTCCATGCGCTTTTCAATCTGGCCAAGATCGCTGACCATCAGATCGAATTCCACGTTCTTGATATCGCGCAGCGGATCGATCGGTCCGGTGTGCGCAATCGAGTCGTCTTCGAACGCACGCACCACATGGGCGATTGCGTCAACTTGGCGCAGATGCCCAAGGTACGCAGATTCCTTCAAAGCCTCCTGCCCGATCGCGCCGAGGTCCACGTATTCGACCGAAGCGTGCGTGAGCTTCTTCGGGCTATACATGGCCGCGAGTTTGTCGAGCCGCTCGTCGGGGACTTTGGCGACGCCGATGTGCGCGTCGCGCGGGTTCGAAGACGCCGAAAGATTCGCCTTGGTGAGAATGCGGAACAAAGATGATTTGCCAACTTGCGGCAGGCCGATAATTCCAGTCTTCATAAGACAGCTTTTAGCTGTTAGCTCCTAGCTCTAGCGGGTCCGATTTCCTGCGTGCGCCTTCGCGATCGTTAAGAAAGATTGCACCACAAAGGCACGAAGGTACACGAAGGAAAGCAATAAACAGAATAAATGATTGTGCCGTTATGGTCGTGTGCTCGCCAGCCGACGGGACGTAGCAAAGAGAAGGATGAGCCCCAGCACAAGCACTGCGCCTTCCACCCGCGTCGACCAGACGTGAAGCGATTCGAATTCCAGGCGACTTGGATCCGCAGCGGCAAGCGCGTTGATTTCGCCGGTGGCGATGCGCAGAGTCTCCATCCTCGGAATGATTCTGAACTGCGAGAACGCGGTGAGCGCCAGCATGACAACAATCAAGACTTGGCTGAAGGCGAAGGCTCTCGCGCGCCCTAGCATCGCGCGATTGTAGGCCAGAGAACTAATCAAGAAGACGATCCCACAGCCGAGGCCCATCCAGTGCAGCTTCAGCAATGAGCCGCGGACCACCAGTCCGGCAAGATGCCGCGAGGGCAGCGCTGAGAATGCAGTCCGCGCGACGAGCGGGAAAAAGATGAGCGCTCCCAGCCAGACGGCGAGTGCCAGGAGCATTACGAAGCGGAAAAAGCCCATGGAGGAATGGTAACAAGTCGGACCTTGCTGCTCGGCAGAAAAGCAGGTTCCTCAGCCCTGAAGGGCTTTCGGAATGACATAGCAACGAGAGAGAATCACATCCTCGCATCTGAAGGTACTCGGGTGACATCAGAATAATGGAAAGCGGAAAAGCTGAGGCGCAGACCCTACACCGGCACCGGAACTGAATCCACGATCTCTTGAATCACTTCTTCGGCGCGGACCGATTTCTTCATTCCTGAAGAATGCATTCCGTGGACGGAAACGCGGTGGGCAAAAACCGGAACGGCTAGAGGCTTAAAGTCTTCCGGCACGCAAAAGCCGCGGCCATCGAGAAAAGCCATCGCCTGGGCGGCGCGGTACAGCATCTGCGACCCGCGGGGCGAAACGCCAAGCGTGAGTTTCTCGTGCACGCGCGTACGGCGAACAATTTCCAGAGCGTACGTGATCAAGGAGTCATCCACTTCGACCTGGGTGACGGCCTCCTGCATCTCGAGCACATCAGCTCCGGTAAGGACCGGCTTCACCGTGCCCAGCTGGGCGGCGCCAGCCTCGGCGCGTAAAATTTCGCGCTCAGCCCCGGCATCGGGATAGCCCATGTAAACGCGCATTAAAAAACGATCCAGCTGCGACTCGGGCAAAGGATACGTTCCATGATGTTCCACGGGATTCTGGGTCGCGATCACTAGAAACGGCTGCGGCAGCGGATGGCAGTGCGCGTCCACCGTGACTTGGCCTTCGTTCATGGCTTCGAGCAGCGACGACTGCGTTTTGGGGGTGGTGCGATTGATTTCGTCGGCGAGAAGCACGTTAGTGAAAACCGGGCCGCGCTTAAATTCAAATTTCTGCTCGGCAGCGGAATATACCGAGATGCCGATAATGTCAGAAGGCAGCATGTCGCTGGTGAACTGGACGCGCTGAAAGCTGCAACCAAGAGCCTTGGCTAGCGTATGCGCCAGCGTGGTCTTGCCGACGCCGGGAACGCCTTCAATGAGCAGATGCCCTCGCGCCAGCACCGACACCAGAGCCAGGCGGACGACGTCATCCTTGCCGCGAATGATCTTCTTCAGCTCTTTTTCAAGACGCGATGCGCGGTGCGATGCGGCAATGACGGTTTCGAGCGGCATGGATGCGATTTTACTATGCCGACGTTCGCGGCCCGAGGTTACCTTAGTTAGCAGGGGCAGAGGATCACGAAACCCCTGTGCCCCACTCACCGGTCGTGATCGAGCGGATGACGCCGTCCCGCAGAGTTCACGATGCAGCGAGAAACAGTGGGAGATTAGTGGTTCGTTTGTGGGGCGCTTGAGTTCTTGGTCGGCAAGCCCCGCTCGCGTTGCTGCGACCGCATGCGCCGTCTAAACTGTTGAGGAATTTGGTGGACCTGGTCGGGATCGAACCGACGACCTCTTCCATGCCATGGAAGCGCGCTCCCAGCTGCGCCACAGGCCCACATCGGTGGGGACTACGACTTCAATTCTCGCCCACGCTCTTCCGTTAGTCAAACTCGGCGGTCACACTTGGAATGCGAAGCAGCACTCTCGGGCAGCGGACCAGGCAGCCGCCCGCCTCAACCCCAGTTTGCGAAAACTGCGAAAATCGGTATCCTGAATCGGTGCGAGAAAATTTCATGAAAGTCACATTCACAATTGCAGTTCTTGGTTGCCTGCTGGTCTGTACCCCGGCTTTTGCTCAGGCGCCCGCGAACTCGACCACTAACGCGCCGGTATCCTACGGTTCGATTTCTGAGCTGAACCAGATGATCGGCAACCTGCAAAGCGCGTCGCAAAGCACGCAGGAAGACCTATCGCACTTGCGGGTAGAAAAGTGGAAAGCCGACGTCCGTACCAAACACGACACGGAGAGCAAAGTCGAGTCGATCCAAAAAAACTTGCAGAACGCCTTGCCTGGCATGCTGGCAGACTTGAAGAACTCGCCTGAGAATCTGGCGCTGACGTTCAAGGTCTATCACAACCTTGTCGCTCTGTATGACTTCATGAGTTACGTGGCAGAATCAACGAGCGTATTTGGAGGTAAGGATGAATTTGAAGCGCTGAGCAAGGACTTTGATTCACTCCAAGATTCGCGCCACGCATTCGCCGACCGCATGGACAAGCTGGCGAACGCAAAAGAGAGCGAAATCGGCCAACTGCGGGGCGCTCTGCAGGCGGCTCGAGCCGCAACCCCTCCGAAGAAAACTGTCGTCGATGACACCGAGCCGGCACCTAAGAAAACTCCAGCGAAAAAGAAGCCGGTGCCGAAGCCGAAAACGGTTCCTGCCGCAGTTCCTCCCTCGAACTAGTCGCGCAGCCAGTGCACTCTCCCAAAGTCCAACCGACTGAGCTGCTTGCAGATACCGGGAACCTTTCGTCCCGGGTTGGGGTCTAAAGATATCAGTAACAGGGCTGTGCCGGACGGACCTATAATGGAGGTGGCGCCATGGCAAGTATGGCGGGAGCAGCCAACGTGGGCGATTTCGCTAGCGCAATCGGCGTTCGGACGGAAGAAGCAGCCGTCATTGCGGAACTTAAGGCGGGCTCTGAAGATGCATACGCGTGGCTTGTAGGCGAATTCCACCAGCCGGTTTATAGCGTTATCTACCGAATTTTGAGCGACCCGGCAGACGCTGCTGACACCACCCAGGAAGTTTTTCTGAAAGTCTTTCGCGGGATGAAATACTTCCACGGCCAATCCAGCCTGAAGACCTGGATCTATCGCATCGCAATCCATGAAGCGTCAAACCGGCGGCGCTGGTGGTTTCGGCACAAATCCAAAGAAACATCGGTTGAGTCTTCGGAGCACGGCAACTGCGATCACACGGTTCTTGCGACCGAAGGCACTGCGTTTGTGGATAAGCGCAAGTCGCCATTCGATAACGTAGCCGACCATGAACTGAAGCTTCGGGTTGAAGAAGAGCTGCGCAAAGTCGTGGAGCCGTATCGTACGGCAGTTGTCCTCCGCGACATTGAGGAACTTTCCTACGAAGAAATTGCGGAAATCACCCGGGTTTCGCTGGGCACGGTGAAATCACGCATCACCCGGGGACGCGACGCGCTCCGCAAAAGATTGAGCCAGTACGTGATGCAATCGGGGGACGAATTGGGATTGGACGTTGAGAGATTGCGGTTTAAGCCGCAGGCCATATCCACAGAGGGTCGCAGCCGAATGGAGGTAACACCGTGACCTGTGCTCAGGTGAAGTCCTCACTTTCATCTTATTTGGATGGTGCCGTCACCGGAAGGCAGATGCATGCGCTTGGTCAGCATTTGAGCGAATGCGTTGATTGCCGCGCGCAATATGCAGGCCTGCGCCAGACCCAATCCCTGTTATTCAGAGTGGGACGGGCCCAAGTGCCGCAAGATTTGTCGCTGAAACTGCGGCTCGCGATCTCGCGTGAAGCAGCACGCCGGCGCGCACCTCTGTTCGGGAGCCTGGGGATTCGCTTGACGAACGTCCTGCGCGGCGTCATGGTGCCGGCGACTGCTGGCCTGGTAGCGACGATTGTTATTTTCGGCGTGCTCATGGGCTTCATCACGCCAGTCTCGGCGAATACGAACGACGTACCGCTTTTGATCTCTACAGGTCCTGAACTGCAACAGACCGGCTTCGGAGGCGGCTTGACGTCCGGGGGCGAAGGGTCGTTCGTGATCGAGGCCTATGTGGACGCCAATGGCCGGGTGCAGGACTATCGCATTCTCTCCGATCCCGACCAGGTCAAAGACCTGCCGCACTCGCTGAAGAATATGTTGATCTTTACAACGTTCAGGCCGGCCACCGTCATGGGAAGCCCTCGTCCGGGCACGGCTGTGCTCTCGTTCTCAAGGGTCAGCGTGAAAGGCTGAGCTCGTTCACCGGCATTCCTGTATTTTGGCGATCCCGCTACCGAAAATCCGTCTTGAGATAGCAAATTCGGCTTCCGGACCATCCAATTCTGAGAACACACGAATGAGGAGCTAACCGGACGCGAGGGCTGCGAAATATTCCCTTCTGATTCCGCAACTATAATTTGGAGTGCGGGTTCCCGTTCGATAAGACTTCCCAACGAGGAGATTTGCCTTGCGAAAGTTACTGCTCGCTTTTTCTCTCTTGCTCCCGCTCGCCTTTGCAACCAGTCTTAACGCGCAGCAGTTCGACGCGGCGTTCGGCCTTGGCACCGTTACCGCACCTCAGGCAAGCAACGGGGTTCCGTCGGAGAGCGGCGGATTGTACGCTAGCTTTAGCGGCAGCTACATTTTTAAGCATCACATCGGCTTCGGCGGGGAATTCGCTCCGCGTTTCAAGCGCGCGCCGTACGGGGTGTCCAGCGGCAGCGTGTTTCTGGGCTCGATCCCGTACCGCCCGATTTTCTACGATTTGAACGCCGTTTACGGCGCGACCTCAATGAAGAGGAAGATTGGCGGCGATATTATGGCCGGGATCGGCGGAGAGGACCTGCGGTTTTACGTGGGAGGCAGCTGCGGATTCACGGGCTGTACGAATTACACCAGCAGCAATCACCTTGCCTGGCATTTTGGCGCGGACTTCCGTTATTACTTCAAGGGGCACGCGTTTATTCGGCCCGAGGCCCACTATTACGTCGTCCGCAACAATAAGGAATTCAATAACGTAAACGTCGCCCGCTATGCCATATCGATCGGCTATTCGTTTACGCCCGGCTTCTGAGGCTCATTCGGGCATAGAAAGTTTTGGAACAAAATAAAAGAGAGCCAAAATCGGCTCTCTTTTTTCTTTGGCGGAAATGACAGAATGGAATCTCGCCACATGAGCAACCCTCGCCCGAACTCCGACCCCGACCCGCCCGCAACGACGGTCAGCATTTCAGCACAAAACGCGCGGCGCGATCCTTCGCGCTTCTGTCCAACCTGTTCGTCGGAACTGCTCGACCATCGCTGCAAGCTGAAATGCCCGAAGTGCGGGTTTTACTTGAGCTGCTCGGACTTCTATTAAGCCTTGCTCGGAAGACTATCCCCGACTTACTTTTGCAGCGCGGCCGTCATCGTGATGTCGGCTTTCAGGACTTTCGACACCGGGCATCCCGCCTTGGCATCTCCCGCCGCCTTCTGAAATGCCGCGTCATCGGCGCCGGGAACCTTTGCTTTCACGTCGAGATGAATCGCGGTGATCGCCCAGCCAGCGTCGAGTTTTTCCATTTTCAAATTAGCCGTCGTATTGATGCTTTCAGCGGTAAGATTTGCAGCGCCCAGTTGTGCTGAAAGCGCCATCGAAAAACACGAGGCATGCGCGGCCGCAATCAGTTCCTCGGGGTTGGTGCCGGGCGCGTCCTCAAAACGGGTTTTGAATGAATAGGGCGTGTGTGAAAACACGCCGCTGGGCGCCGAAAACTCGCCTTTGCCGTCCTTAAGACCGCCCTTCCAGATTGCGTTTGCTGTGCGTTCCATGAATTTCTCTCCTTGCAGAAATGATTTTCGTGAATTCGTAATTGTAGATGAACTCCGCGCCCGGCGCGTTGGGTGCTATTCGCCGGAGAGGGCTCGCAGAGCCATTCGCATTTCGCGGTTGATCCGGGCGGCGTCCTGCGATGCGGTTTCGATGAGTTGCGACCAGCGCCGGGTATCGGCGCGGGACTTGGCGCGATTGAGCAGGTAGCAGGCCTGCAGGATGGCTTCGAGCGCGTTGCTTAAGTCATGAGCCAGCAGCCGCAGTTGCTTCACATGCGCGGTGCTGATCGCGGATCTTGGCAGCTCCGCGGGCGGAGAAGATTTTCGCGGTTTGGATTTTCGCGGAGAGGATGGCATGCGTCGAATGTCTCCGGCCCAAGGTTTGACACCCTTTGCCTGCCCTGTAGAATAGATGGCGTAGTCTCTTCCATCAAGGCGGCCTGCGGGCCGTCCCGCAACGTGGTCACTTGCCGAAGTGGCGGAATTGGCAGACGCGCATGGTTCAGGTCCATGTACCCGCAAGGGTGTGGGGGTTCGAGTCCCTTCTTCGGCACCATCATTTTTATTCCCATTCATTTTCAATAGTTTCCCGCACGATTTGCGGTAGCGCGGCTATAGCGCGGTAATCCGAGCTAAAATTCGAAACGGGCGCACACAAAGTAGGGCAATCGAAAAGTTCGCACCGCCGACTCTCAAGATAAGCCTCCACCGTGACAATGTAGCGTGTGCGCGGACCTCGACGGTGAGCCAGTTGCCCGATCCCGGAAGACGCTGAGCCTCGGCTGCAGGTCAATGGGCGTAACGGGCGGTTTACGCCAATTGAGAATGCTAGAATCCCCTCGAACGTTCTGAGAGGCTATTCGAAATGACGAAACTTAGCCGGCGAGGGGTTCTCCTATTTCTGGTTCTTCTATCGATCACAGGGCCTGCAAAACGCCGGCCTCGTCACCAAGACCAGCAGCAGAGTGCCCAACCGAGGTCCTTCGATTACTACGTCCTTACTCTTTCCTGGTCACCCGAGTTCTGTCACAGCCATGCCGCGAACGGGCAGTGCGTCAGTGGACATTTTGGGTTCGTGGTTCATGGGCTCTGGCCGCAGTTTAATGATGGCTATCCGGAAAATTGCTCCGCTGCGCCTGGACTCTCAAATCTTTCGAATATGACGGATATCATGCCCGATCCGAAGCTTGTAGAACACGAATGGACAACGCACGGAACTTGCAGCGGGCTCGATCCTGAGAGCTACTTCAAGCTTGTTCGACAGGCATTCGTCTCAATCAAAGTGCCCGCGCGTTTCACCAATCCTCGAGAAGAAGTTTCTCTAACTCCATCGCAGATCAAACAAGAGTTTCTGGAGTCTAATCCTCGCCTAAGCGGCGGGGAGGTCGTGGTCAGTTGCGGGAACAACTACCTCACCGGGGTATCGATTTGTTTGCAGAAGAATTTGGATCCGAGAGATTGTGGTTCCCTGCGTTCCTGTCGCGCGAATATCGTCAGGATTCCTCCGGTGCGCTGAGCACTTTTATGCTCATGGCGGAGAGCTTCCGCTTCGTGATTCGGGCTGCCCGCGATGTGCTCGTTGCCGGAGATCTAGCCTCCTGGGAATGCCTGTTGCGAATACCGGATTGCTGCCGCCGCCGATGCTGTAGTGATACGGGGAACCCGGCGATGCCGACAAGCTGCCGTTGGTAATGGAAAAAGCCGACACCGTCGCAGAGCCCGGCTGAGTTCCGTCGATTGAATAAGCGGAATTGGCCGAATGATCCAAAGCAACACAGCCGCCCGTGGTTGCGGTGGTTGACGATAAGGTAAGTGATCCGGTCGTGCGCGAAATGTTGTACAGCGACATCTGACAGGACGTCGTGCTGCAATTATTGTCCCCGAGGAAATTCTTGGCAGCCGACAAGTTTCCGGCAGGGACTGAAGGGAAATTCGAAATCGGAGTCAGACTACCGTCGGTATTAATTTTGAAACCGGAGGTGCTGGCTGAGCTGACGTACAGATACTGAGCTGCTACCGTGCTACCGCTACCGCCGCCGCCGCCGACCGCCCCACCACCACCCGAGCGGGCGGTGGAAATTATTGCTTCCTCCGCCGCATGCCACCAGTGCAGCGAGTGCGGGCACGATCACGAGGGTGTATTTACATTTCAGCGATGATTGTACGGTGCGTTTCATGGGCTCGTAGATTCGGGAGTTGCAGCGGAAGTTGCTCGTACGTATTGTTGGATTTGCCTTAGACGCCCTGCAGATTTAGCCGACGAACTCCACGCCATAGAGAGGGACCAAATGTTGTCCGTTTGCCGCTTTCGGCACCAAACGCTGCTATTCTGAGCCACAGGTCCAGTCTCTGATTCCCTGAATTTCATGACCAGTCTTCGCATCGACAAGTGGCTTTGGGCGGCACGGTTTTTCAAGACGCGTGCCCAGGCTGCGCGTGCCTGCGACCTGGGACGGATTCAGTGGAACGGGCAGCCGGCCAAGCCTGCACGCGAGATCCGCGTTGGTGACATGCTGCGAATTGCAAACGACGGTGGCGACTTCGAGGTGCGAGTCATGCTGCTCAGCGACGTGCGCGGGCCAGCTTCCGCCGCGCAAACTCTCTATTCTGAAACGGACGCAAGCAAGGAACTGCGCTTGAAAGCCGCCGCCGAGCGCAAGGCCATGCGCGAGTTCGAACAGCTCCCCCAAGGCCGGCCGTCGAAGCGCGATCGCGGGAAAATCATCCAGTTTCGCGGGAAAGTTTGAGCGGATCCTGACTCCACATGAAGAGCAGTGGAGAGGGGAGCCGCCCGGCGCCGGTTGCGAGCGATGTCAGACTGCAATAGCTGTATCAGAAAAAGGCCCAAACGCCTCCGCCTTGCCAGGCTCGTATAATCTGTTCTTCGACGGGGCTGGCGCATCAGATGGTTATCGCAAACACATGGAGAACAGCGTGACATTGCCAACGCAACGTCTCGGTCGTACCGATCTCAACATCACCCGCATTGGTTTCGGCGCCTGGGCTGCCGGGGGCGGAGGATGGGCCTTCAGTTGGGGGCCGCAGGATGACGACGAGTCACTCGCGGCCATGCGGCGCGCGCTCGAAGCCGGAGTCAACTGGATTGATACTGCCGCCGTCTATGGCTATGGCCACTCAGAGGAAGTGATTGGCCGGTTGCTGCGCGAATTCCCCGCAAGCGCGCGTCCCATGGTCTTTAAAAGTGCGGCCTCGAGTGGGACGACGCCAACCGCATGGTGTTGCCGAAGCGCACCCTCAAGCCGGAGTCGATTCGGCGCGAATGCGAAGCATCTCTGCGCCGCCTGGGCGTCAATCAGATTGACCTCTACCAATTCCATTGGCCGGATGAAAGCGGCGTCGCCGTCGAAGACTCGTGGGCCACGATGGTGAAGCTGGTCGAGGAAGGGAAAGTCCGCGCTGCCGGCGTTTCAAACTTTAACGTCGAGTTGCTCAGCCGCTGCGAGGCAGTTCGCCACGTGGATTCGTTGCAGCCGCCGTTTTCGCTAATCAATCGCGCCGTGGGAGAAAATGAAATTCCCTGGTGCGAACAGCACGGTACCGGCGTAATCTGCTACAGCCCAATGCAGTCGGGCCTACTGACCGAAACTTTCACCGCGGCGCGAGTGACTGCGTTTTCTTCCGATGACTGGCGTCGCCATCGGTCGGCAGAATTTCAGGAGCCGAATCTCAGCCGTAATCTGGCACTACGCGACGCGCTGCGACCCATCGCAAAACGCCACAACACGACCACATCGTCGATTGCGATTGCATGGACATTGACTTGGCCGGGAGTGACCGGCGCCATCGTCGGGGCGCGGAACGCGGCGCAGGTGGAAGGATGGATTGACGCTGCCGGCGTCAATCTCTCTCCCCAGGACCTCGCCGAAATCACTGCAGCACTTCGAGCCACGCGAGCCGGCAAAGGGCCGAACGTTCCCCGAAGTGCCCGAGGAGCGGGCGTCTTGAGGACTCGCAATTGTTGAGACGGCATAGCGAGGCGCCATTCCCGGACAAACGTTGCAACGTCATCCCGTTGATTGTTTGCGCATAAGGGAAACTTTCTTGCGCACTTTGTCAAGAATGTAAATTCCTAAGCGCGCGCATTTACAAAGCGCTCCGGACAGCGTATTTTTCAGAGACTGTACAACTTCTCATTTTCAGGTTTTGGAGGAAAGCGTCCCATGATTCCCAGGTTTTCTCGTCGAATGAAATTTCTGCTGCCCGCACTTTTGGTTTTGGGCATTTCGTCACTCGGATTCGCACAAGCAGCTGCACAAGCATCCGATGACCTTACCGGTACCAGCATCTCGTCTATCTCGACAGCCAAGATCAGCCACATGGCAGTCGCGCCCCGCGGCCATCGCAACGGACAGGGCCATGCCCGCTTTGGTATTCCGGACATCGATTCGCTGGTCAATTTCAACGATCACTTTAAGGCCTCCGGTTTCGATGCCTTCGGCAACCCGCAACATATCTGGTACTACAACATGGTCGGAAATCCGCCGCAGTTGGGTGGAACGACCACGATCAATGCGCCCATCGTTCCGGTAACTATGGATTTGCGCAATGCCGACGGCAGTCCAAGATTTGTGAAGGGTCAGCCGCTGATTTCCAGCCCGGCTGCGTTTGTTACGCCCACTTTGAATTCGCCCGTATTCTCGAACGGAACCTACACCAGCAGCAGCACTCCCACCCAGATTACCGACGCGGTCCAACGCGCGCAATTCTTCAAATCGGCCAAGTCTGATTGGCACACCGTGCTGGCTCCCAGCGTGAAGACCGGCCGGACCATGGTACTGCGTCGCGGCACGTACCAGTTTGCACTCAATGGAGACGGCACCTGCTGCGCTTTCATTCTGGTTGACGCCAACACCTTCGTGAATGCGCTCTTCCCGGCCACGGCGACCGACACCACCACACCGATCGGCGCGGCGGAAAATGCGGGGGACATCACTACCAAGGACATTTCCACGTTTCTGTTTCCCAATACGTACCTTTTCGGCAGCTTCGGGTGCTGCGTTCTCGGCTTCCACTCGTATGATCTCGAGCCGGGAGACGCCAGCGATAACTTTGCCTCGGAGAAACGTTTCGTGGTGAATTATTCCAGCTGGATTTCGCCGGGAATATTCGGCGGCGGCTTTTCGGACGTGACCGCGCTCAGCCACGAAATTGCCGAGAGCTTCGACGACCCGTTCGTTGCCAGCGACAACATTCACAACATCACCCCGTGGTGGCTCTCGCCCAACGGAAACTGCCAGGACAATCTGGAAAACGGTGACGTGATTGAAGGACTGCCGAACGGTACGTTCCCGATCACGATGAATAACTTTACCTATCATCCGCAAAATGAACCCATGCTGCAGTGGTTTGAGTTCGAGTCGCCGTCAAGCGCCATCGATGGCACCTATAGCTATCCGAACGAAACTACTCTGACGGCATTGTCGGCCCCGCAGAACCCCGGCTGCCAGTGAGACCGTTGCAATAAGTGTGAAACGGCGCGCCGAAAGGTGCGCCGTTTTTGTTTTCGCGTATCGATCGTTTCTACCTTCAGTAGTACTTATTTGCTTTGCGGCAGTAAGCAGCGGCTACGGGTTCAGGAACTGGGGAGTTGGTGGCTACGGCTTCATCCGATGCTCGCAGGTGGCCGTGTTCAGACAGGCGTCTTTCATTACTAACCGTTCCACCGGACGACCGCCGACGATGTGCGAGTCGACAATCTCATCTACGTCCGCCAGCGTAACCCCGCCGTACCAGACCGCTTCGGGATAGACGACAAGATTCGGTCCGTGCTCGCATTGGTCCAGACATCCCGCCTGGTTCGCGCGTACCGTGCCTTTCAGCCCGCGCTCGGCCAGCTTCTGCTTGAAGCGTTTCTGCAGTTCTGCTTTCCCGCTGGGATCGCAGCACCCGCGCGGATTTCCCGCCGGACGCACGTTTCCGCAGATGAAGATGTGGCGCTCGAATTTCGGCATCTGTGTATCTTATCGAATTTGCCTTGGCGAGGCGCTTCCTCGGAACCACCGCACGTGAGGTTGCAGGTTCTTGCCGCGCGCTTTAAAGCCCCGTTTTTTGCACGGCAGGGTTGCGGAGGGTGCGACAACTGGCTATGTGGTTAACTGTCGCCTTCTCGCGACCCATGCGGCAATCTGGATTCCGCAGATCAGTGCGGTCGTTGTCCAGAGCACAGCTTGGTATGCCAGTGGCCGCTTTTCGACCATCTGGAACGCGACCGCATGCACGACCGTGAGCGCTATGGCCAGATATGTCCAGCGTTGCAGAAACTTCCACCTCGCGACGCCCAGCTTGCGCAGCGAGAGGTCATTCGAGAGGGACAGCAGGAGTAGGAACAGCAGCGCGGCGAGTGCGCCGGTGTCGTTGCTGAATCCGAACAAGTCTCGTCTTGCGCGATGCTGCTGGTCGATGAAGTAGAGCCACGGCCTTCCGCGCATGTGCACGTTCAATCCAATTGCAGTGTGCAACACCGCCATCGCGCCTGCCCATATCCCGAGGTCGCGGCGCAGATCGAAGCTGACCGGATTGGCGCGGCGCCGCAAAACATTCCACGGTCCCAGCAACAATGCGGCTGCCGTCAGAAACAGCGCGGGATACGCAGTAGCAATGCTGAGGTGCGAGATCAGATCGCGCCGATCGGAGAACAACGTCCAGAAAATAGCCGTGCCAGCCAACGTGGCGAAAAGAATGACGACGTGGCGAGTGATTCTTTGCGTCCAGTACCGATTCCTGGTCGTGACCATTCAGCCAGCACTCTACCAAGAAAAGTCCGAGGCCGTCGTTTCCGCGGCCATGAAAGGCCGCTTTGCCACGAATCGGCGCCCTTCCACGAATCGGAGGGTAAGGAAATGAACATCACGACATTCCTGGAAACGCTTCAATCCGCAGGCTTCGCTGAAAGCCATGCTGCCGTCGTCAGACATGCTGTGATCACGCTTGAGAAAGCGATGGGAAGGACAAAGAGAAATCTCCAGCTCACCACCGTGATGGCGGCAAAGCAAAGGGCGAACGCCCACGCGGTACTGCGCATGAGCGCCAAAGTCGCTGCCGGAAGGCCACCCATCTGCCATGCCAATATCGCCGCGAATAGATAGAACACGCCGACAGAGAAGCCCGCCGCCACAAACAGGTCCCAATACGTGCGGTCGAATCCCTGCACATCAAAGTGAATGGACCGCATCGTGCCCAGAAGGGCATCGACTCCCCATCGGGGATCAGACTGGCGAAAGCCGAGTGTATGCCCTACCGCGAAAAATAACAGAAGAACAGCAGCGATTCGATAAAAGATGGACGCTTTCATTCGCGACTCCAGCGATCATGGCATCGGGCACCACTATCTTGCCTCGCGGCTCAAACTGTATCATTACCTTCTACCCTCTTTTGAAGGGACGGTCGAACGGGCCGAGCGCGAGCGGGGCGGCCGCGGGAGAGATGTGCAGTTTATGCTGGGCCGCCCGCCAACCTCAGCTTTGGGTAATGCAAAGGGTGGGCCAACCCGCCAGCTATTTGGACTCGGCGCTCTGAGCTACGCATTGCGGTTTCACAAATACCCAATTCGGCCCAAGAACGGAAAGCCCTAAAACGTCAACAGGTGGCTTGACTAGTTCCGGTTTGTCTAGTATCTCCGCTTCAACGAGATGACGAACAGCCCCAGCAAGGTCTGAACCGGGGAACCCCGGCTGCTTTGTTAACTCAATCGCTTTTTGGCTTTCTCCGAGAAGCCTGATGTCGTCTGGCTCGTAACAGTTTTTTCCGGGACAGAAATCGCTTTCAACTGTAATGGTCGGATTACCATGAGGGTTATCCTTGACGCCAAAAATGATGAGGGCATAGGACGGGACATTGCCCGGATCGATACCAAAGAAGATGACCTGCAAAGCCTGAAGTCGGCCTGAAAGATAACGTTTGTATCCCTCGGGCGCATCTTTCCTATTCTGTGAGACAACCTTTTGAAAGGCCGCTTTTGCTTCGCGTTCAAACCTGAGGGCTTTTTCGGCAATGGTTCCCGGTCGCTTCGCGGCTCGTTCGGCTAGTGGTTTTACATGAAAGCTCTTTGCAGCGTCGAGTTTGCCACCTGTAACTACGTTGATCTCCACCACTCCCTCAACAGCGAAGAAAGTCGTCCCAACCCGCCTAATCTTGCAGAGGTTCGCTTCGCGCCTGCCCTCTACCGCCGAGTCAGCGGCGACAAAAATCTCGCGGGACGTTCGTACCAGAGCGACCGTCGTCGCGACAGCGGGTGCGCAGAACAAGACAAACGCGGGTAGCCAAGCTATTCTCATAGGAGATCAATGGTCTTTCTTTCGAGTGAGAGTTGCAATTAGAGGAACACTGCTGGTTTTGCTAATCACAAAAGTCCCCGACGCGCTTACCGGCGAAACGTTTGTGACGATTGGCTGCTTAGGCGCTTTCTCCTGTCTATACCGAGGCCTTATTTCGGTTGGATTGATCCTGTCCCACGCGGCCTTCACAGCTTCATAGAGCGGTTTCACGCGGATGTGCGTCGGTTCGCCCTCGGAATTCAATTCAATTGCAGCGCCGGCATCGTCAACGGTAAGTTTCGTTCCGGGCATGATAATGGCCTGATGCGCTGGAAGGTGACGATACCAACTGGCGAGACTTTTGATCTGCTCTTCCGACAGCGACGGCATAACATCCTTCATTGCCAGAAAAGAGTTCTCTGAATTACCCGCATAATTGCTCAGAGCGTCGACAACGCAAAGAAGCAAAAGAACAGCGGGATAACCATATACGCCGCCGTCGGATTTTCTCGTTGCGACACAGTAATTCGCGATCGCAAGATATTCCTCAATCACTTCCCGAGACATGGACGGCAAATCATTGTGAATAGCCATACATGACATTCTAAATGTAGGCTGCCCCATCCTTGTCTCTCCGGGTTTAGCGACAGTTGGCAATGCATACGAAATCCAAAATCAAAAACCCACCCTCCCGCAAAAACCGCTGGGAAGGGTGGGGCAATCACTCATCTTGTCGATTCCGTCACGCTGTAGAGCTTCGCTCGACCTGGACCCTTCGACTCCGCTCAGGGCCGGCTTGCGTCGAGTGCCCGTCCCCACACGGTTTATGCCAACGGCGGAGAGCCTCAATGCCGACCGAGAGCCGCTTCCCACTTCTCCCAAAAGCAGGGAGAAATGGGGCACCCAGCGTACGACTTACGACCGACGACGTGCGACGAACGACCGACGACGGCTTCAACCCTACTTAGTTCTTCCGCCTTCGACGCCCAGCTTTTCGCTCGCTGCTGCCTGCGCGGCCGCCAGCCGCGCCGTCAACACACGGAATGGTGAGCAGGAAACGTAGTTGAGTCCTACCTTGTAGCAGAACTCGACCGACGACGGCTCGCCGCCGTGCTCGCCGCAAATCCCGACTTTCAGGTTTGAGCGAGTCTTGCGGCCGCGTTCGGTGGCGATCTTCACCAACTGTCCAACGCCTTCCTGATCGAGCGCGTTGAACGGATCCTGCTTGATGATTCCTTCTGCCAGGTACGTTGGCAGAATCTTGTTCACGTCGTCACGCGAGAAGCCCCACGTGGTTTGCGTGAGGTCGTTGGTTCCGAAAGAAAAGAACTGCGCTTCTTTGGCGATCTCATCCGCGACCAATGCGGCGCGCGGCAACTCGATCATGGTTCCGACCAGGTAATCGACTTTGCGCTCCTTCTCGGCGAATACTTCTTTGGCGACCCGGTTCACGATTTCCGCCTGGTTCTGCAACTCTTTCAAAGTGGCAACCAGGGGAATCATGACCTCGGGGAACACTTTCACGCCATCTTTCGCGACCGCGACAGCAGCCTCGAAAATGGCGCGCGCCTGCATTTCAGTGATCTCGGGATACGTGATGCCGAGACGGCAGCCGCGGTGCCCGAGCATGGGATTGACCTCATGCAACTGCTCAACCCGCGCCAGCAGCGACGGCAACAGCTTCTTCAAATCGCCGGCGCCTTTGGCTCCGTAGTCTTTGTATTTCCCGACCAATTCCTTTTTCTCTTTTGCTCCGCTGTAGGGCAGCATCGCGATGTCCACCATTAGCTCTTCGCGGCGCGGCAGGAATTCGTGCAGCGGCGGATCGAGTGTGCGGATGGTGACGGGGAATCCGTCCATGGCGCGGAACACGCCGATGAAGTCATTGCGCTGCATGGGCAGCAGTTTCTTCAGGGCGGCGCGCCGCTCTTTTTCGGTGTTGGCAAGAATCATGGCGCGCATGTGCGGAATCTTTTCCGCGCCGAAAAACATGTGCTCGGTGCGGCACAGGCCAATGCCTTCCGCGCCGAACGCGCGTGCCTGGATGGCGTCGCGGGGAATGTCAGCATTCGCCCGCACTTTCAGCGTGCGGAACGGATCAGCCCACGCCATGAACTTCTGCAATTCAGGATCATCCGGCGACGGGTCGAGTGTGCCCAGCTTGCCTTTGATCACGCGGCCGGTGGTGCCGTCGAGCGAAATCCAGTCGCCCGCCTTGAACACCTGCCCCTTGACGCGCATTTCCTGCGCCTTCTCGTCTACGTCAATGTCGCCCGCGCCCGCCACGCAGCACTTGCCCATGCCGCGAGTGACCACGGCAGCGTGGCTGGTCATGCCGCCGCGCGAAGTCAGAATGCCCTTTGCCACTTCCATGCCGTGAATATCCTCCGGCGTGGTTTCAGCGCGAACCAGAATCACTGGGACCTTCGCTCCATGTCCTGCGCGCTCTACGGCTGCGTCGGCGGTGAAGACGATTTCGCCGACCGCTGCACCCGGAGACGCCGGCAAGCCCTTGGCCAGCACTTCGATCTTTTTGCCTTTTTCATCGAGGCGAGGGACCAAGAAGTCATAAAGTTGGTTGGGCTCGACGCGGAAGATGGCTTCCTCTTTGGTGATCAGACCTTCGTCCACCATTTGCAGGGCGACGCGGACCGCGGCCAGCCCGGTGCGCTTGCCATTGCGTGTTTGCAGCATGTAGAGCTTGCGGTCCTGGATGGTGAACTCGAAATCCTGCATGTCGCGGTAGTGCTTCTCCAGTCGCGAGGTGATTTCGCGCAGCTGGTTGTAAACGTCGGGCATAACTTTTTCGAGTTCGAGGATTGGAACCGGAGTGCGCACGCCGGAGACGACGTCTTCGCCTTGAGCGTTCAGCAGAAACTCGCCGTAAAATTCTTTCGTGCCGATGGCGGGATTGCGAGTGAAGCCGACGCCGGTCCCGCTGGTGTCTCCCAGGTTGCCGAACACCATGGCCTGCACGTTGACGGCGGTGCCCAACATGTCGTCAATGTTGTTGATGCGGCGATAGTGCTTGGCGCGGTCGTTCTGCCAAGAGCGGAAAACTGCATCGCGGGACATAGCAAGCTGTTCGTTCGCGTCCTGCGGGAAGTCGCGCTTGGTGTGCTTCTTCACCACCTTCTTGTACTCGACGATAACTTCCTTCAGGGCCTTGGCGTCAAGTTCGGTATCGAGCTTCACCTTGCGCTGCTTCTTTTTGCCGTCGAACACTTCTTCGAATTCATGCTTCTCAATGTCGAGCACCACGTTGCCGAACATCTGAATCAGCCGGCGATAGGAGTCATAGGCGAACCGCGGATTGTTGCTCAGCGTGGCCAGCGCCTCGACGCTCTCATCGTTCAGGCCGAGGTTGAGAATCGTGTCCATCATGCCGGGCATGGAAAACTTTGCGCCCGAGCGCACGCTGACGAGCAGCGGATTGGCGCCCTTCCCTAGTTTCTGCCCTTGCAACTCTTCAAGTTGGCGCAGCGCCGCGTCCATCTGGCGGCCGACTTCTTTCGAGACTCCGCCCTGCCGCATGTACTCGCGACAGGCTTCGGTCTGAATAGTGAATCCCGGAGGAACGGGCAGCCCGGCATTGCTCATTTCGGCCAGGCCGGCGCCTTTGCCGCCGAGAACGTCTTTCATTTTGCCGTGGCCATCAGCCTTGCCGCCACCGAAGGAATAGACGTATTTGGTTGAGGGTTTGGAGGCAGGCTTGCTGCTCTCCTGGATGCCGGGTTCTGCGGTTGAGGTAGCCATAAGTGCATTTCCTTTATATGAGATTTTTACGAAGGGACAGCCGTCTTTAAGCTTTGCCTTCAGTCACGATCTCCGAAAAATCGGCGATCGTAGAAAACTCTTTCGACAATCTCTGAAGCAGCGCTAGCCGGTTCGCTCGAAGCGGTTCGTTCTCGACCATCACCATCACCTTATCGAAGAACGCGTCAACCGGACCCCTCGCGGTAGCCAGCAGGCGTAGCGCCCCGCTGTAATCGCACGATTGGCGGGCCGACTCGATCCCCGGCGCATTCTGTTCAACATAAGCCGCCAGGGCCTTCTCTTCGTACGACGATTCCGGCAAATCGCGAAAGCCCGGTGCAATGGCGAACTTCTTTTCCGCCGCCTGCTTCAGGATGTTGCGAATCCGTTTCGACGCAGCAGCTACGGCCAGGAACTCCGGCATATCAAGCACGCTCTTCACCGCTTCGGCGCGGGCAACCGCATCGACTACGTCATCGGCCCCAGTCGCGAGCACGGCGTTGACCACGTCATACGCGTATCCCAATTGCTCGCGCAGATAAAACTCCAGCCGCTCGCGAAAAAAAGCGCGAATGGACTCGTCATAATTTGCGGCCTTGAATTTTGCCTCCGCCGCGAATCCCTTGTAAGTGCCGCGGGCGATCTCAAACACCTGTGACAGACTCAGCGGCAGTTTGTGCTCGGCAATGGTCTTCACGATCCCGTTCGCCTGCCGCCGCAACGCAAATGGATCCTTCGATCCCGTCGGCTGCAGGCCCAGCGCAAACATTCCTGCGATGGTGTCGGCCTTGTCGCAGATCGAAAACACTGCGCCCTCAGTTGTGCTGGGAGAGGAATCTTCCGCTGACTGCGGTTTGTACTGGTCGTAAATGGTCTGCGCGATCAGTTGTCGAGTGGTGTCGGGCATGCCCTTGTCGAGCACCTGCACGCGCGCATACAGGGCCCCGACGATGCCTTGCAACTCGGTAAATTCCTTCACCAAATCTGTGGTGAGGTCGGCCTTCGCCAAGCACGCTGCTTTGTGAACCACGCCGGGTCGCACTGGAACTCCCGATTGCTTGATGGTCTCGCATACCCAACTGCACAGCCGCTGCACCCGCAGGGTTTTTTCGTAATAGCTTCCTAGGTCCTTCTGAAACGTGACGTTCTTCAGCCACGCCAGCCTATCGCGCAGCGGATGCTTCTGGTCGGAATGCCAGAAAAAGCGCGCATCGTTAAAACGCGCGCGCAGCACACGTTCGTTTCCGTGGCGAATTAGACCCTGCGGGTCGCCATCGGTATTCAGTATCGCCAGGAAATGTGGGAGCAATTTTCCGTCAGGTCCTTCAAGCGCGAAATACTTTTGATGGTCGCGCATCACCGTGACCAGAACTTCCTCCGGCAGCTCGAGAAACTCTGGATCGAAGCTGCCGAGAATCGCCGACGGCCATTCCGTCAGATTTATTACGGTGTCGAGTAAAGCATTGTCATCGCGCCAGCGCGCGCCCGGAATGGTTCGAGCAGCGGCGTCGAGCGCTTTGCGAATCTGGTGCTCGCGTTCGGCGCGGCCGAGAACCTTCGCAGACCGAAGGGCTTCCACGTAATCTGATCCCGCGCGGGGAATCCGGACAGCCCCGGCAAGAATGCGATGGCCACGCGATTGGTCGCTAGCGCGGATGCCGTCGAACTCCAGGGGAATAATCTGGTCGTCCAGCATCGCAACCATCCAGCGCACCGGGCGCACGAAGCGTTCGCTCGTTTTGCGCCAGTACATATTCTTGGGCCAGTAGATCGAGTTGAGTTCTTTAGGCAGGGATTCGGCGAGAATCTCGGCGGCACTGCGGCCTTTCTTCGTCACCTTCGCGGCAAGATACTCGCCCTTGGGCGTCGTCGTGCGCTCGAGCGCGGAAACATCCACGCCAGCTTTTTTTGCGAAGGCATGCGCCGCGGACGTAGGCTGACCATCTTTATACGCGACGCTTACGGAGGGCCCGGTGATCTGCTCGGTCACGTCGGGTTGCGACGAAGGAATTCCCGGCGCCATAATCGAAAGACGCCTGGGCGAATCGAGATGCGAAAGTTCGCCACTCGGCGACAGCCGCTCGCGAGCCAGCAGGTCGCCGACGCGGCGGCGCAACTCATCTTGGGCGCCCGCGATCATTCTGGCAGGGATTTCTTCAGTCCCTATCTCTAAGAGGAAATCAGGCATTTGGGGTAAACAGATATTGTCTCAAATTCTGGGCCGGCGTGGCGGGGCGGGGAATTACAAAAGCTACAGGCCTCAGTCCTGTCGAAGGTCGCCACAAACGATATTTTTAGGAGTTGCGCCGTTAGAGTGGCGGGACACCTTAGGCTCAAGTTTCACTGGGAGGAGTTCGAGAAGCATTTAACCGCAAAGACCGCAAAGCCTAATTAAAGAAATGAGCACGGAGACATGCTTCACAAGAAGGACTCTCAATGGGGGCTTCTCTTGGTACCCTTTGGTTTTTTTCGTTAAATGCTTTTGACTTTTTTCAGGAGACTACCGCGGACAACTGCTCTGCCTTCTTTCCTGCGGCAGGCGCAGGCTCTTCCTTCGACGACTCGGACTCACTGCCCCTGCTGGTCCACCCAGGCCTTTGCGACTCCGACGGCCAGCGCGCGTACGCGCGCAATCACGCCGACTCGCTCGGTTACGGAGATGGCGCCGCGGGCGTCGAGGATGTTGAACAGGTGCGAGCATTTCAGACAAAGCTCGTATGCGCCCAGAAGCGGGAATCGTCTTTTCTCGCGAATGGGATCGCCGGCGGGATGGACGAGGTCACCGTTTTCGGGATCACCCTTCTTCCCGATCGCCCCGTACAGCTTGATCAACGCGCTGCACTCCGTCTCGCACAACTCAAAATGTTTCCATGCGCTGGCGACGTCGGCCATCTCGAAGTTGTACACGGACATCTGGAGTTCATCCGCGAGTCGCACTTCGCCGTATTTCGTCACGCGCCCTGATTCGGGATCGCGCGCCCACACAATGTCGTAAATCGAATCCACGTCCTGCAGAAACGCGGCAATGCGTTCCAGACCGTACGTCAGTTCAGCGGAAATCGGGAAAAGGTCCACGCCGCCGCACTGCTGGAAATACGTGAACTGCGTGATCTCCAGGCCGTCGAGCATCACCTGCCAGCCAATACCCCACGCGCCCAGCGTCGGCGACTCCCAGTTGTCTTCTTCAAACTTGATGTCGTGCTTTCGCAGGTCAATGCCCATCGCGCCTAGCGATTCAAGGTAGAGTTCCTGAACATTCTCCGGCGGCGGCTTGAGGATGACCTGCAGTTGCATGTGCTTGTACAGGCGGTTGGGATTCTCGCCATAGCGACCATCAGCGGGCCGACGCGACGGCTGCACGTATGCGACTTTGTAGGGCTTCGGTCCCAGGACCCGCAGAAACGTTTCGGGCGCCATGGTTCCCGCGCCGACCTCCAGGTCGAAGGGCTGCTGGAGCACGCATCCGCGCTCCGCCCAGAAAGTCTGGAGGCGCAGGATAAGTTCCTGAAAAGTGGGCGGGTTGGCGGCAGTGCTCAAGCTTTGTCCTGACGGGTAAACAGTGATTGTAATGGAACGCGTGGGGACCGTCAGCTTCAGGCTCAGCGGGGAAGCTTCTCCAGCATCCCTCGGGTCGCCAGCTTCTTTTCGAGCGGACGCTCCAGCGTCTGCATCAGGAATTTCCGCAGATCGGCTGCGGAATGGGCGGCAGCGTTTGTGGACTGCACCGCCGAAAGCGGTGTCCGCAACATCTGCGCGGCCAGCGCTCGCGACTCGGCCGATAGTTCTGACGATGCGATGCGCTTGTGCTCCGGGCACATCAGCCCGTCGGCGAGGGCATGGAAAAATGCACGCTTGCCACTTAGCGACTTGCCGCATCCCAGGCACTGGGAAAGGTCGGGCAGATAGCCCATCAGCCGGGCCATCCAGAGCTGAAAATACGTAACCGGAAGCCATATTTCGTCGCCGCGCAGTTGCTTGAGGACGGTGACCGCCAGGCGAAACACGGCATCGCTGGCTTCACGGTCGGGCAGCAACTCGTCGAGAAGTTCGGCAACGTGCCCGAGAGCGACCGCACGCGGATAGCTCACTTCCGAAGTCAGCGGCGAATCGAGGACTTCACATGCGTCGAGCCGCGCCAGATCCTGCCGCTCGCGGTCTTCGTAGGCGACCTTTACATACGTCAGCGGTTCAAGAGCGCCGCCGAATCTGCGCCGAGATTTCTTCGCCGCACGCGCCACCCCACGTACCTTTCCCTCGTTTCTGGTAAATAACGTGACCAGCAGGTCGGACTCGCGGAACGGATACGTCCGCAGAACGATCGCTTCCGATTCTTTGAGGGGCATGGATGGAGCAAGATTAGCTGATTGTGGGAAAGCAGGCGAACGGCTGTCAGCTCTCAGCGTCAGGGTCGACCCTCCCCTGTAGAAAACGATGTCATTCCGAGCCCAGCGAGGAAGCCTTCGACAGGCTCAGGGCAGGCCCTGCTGTTCGCATGCGCCGCCGACACTGCCGGCAAACAGCAGGTTCCTCTCCCGCTGCGCGGGTTCGGAATGACATCGCGGTGGATTGGGGTTGGTTTAAAAGACGGCTGGGAAACTGATGGCTGAAAGCTATCTTCCAAAATACTGCGCGTTTTTCTCGGCGTAGTCCTTCCACTTTTCCGGCAGGTCGTCGAGGGCGAAGATTGCCGTGACCGGGCAAACTGGAACGCAGGCGCCACAGTCGATGCACTCTACGGGATCGATGTAGAGCATTTCCGCGTCGGCGTGACGGGCGTCGTCTTTCTTGGGGTGAATGCAATCGACCGGGCATGCGTCCACACAGGCGCTGTCTTTGGTCCCGATGCAAGGTTCTGCGATTACGTAAGCCATGATTGCGTTCTCCTCAGTCGCGCGTAGGTTGCGAAAACAGTAATTCTAGCAAGAATTGGGAACGGCGGTACAGACCGGCGGCGGGAACCGGGACACTGACCCAAAGGAGGGTCTCTGGTAATGTTACCTAGCCGTCCTCCCAAAACGCGGCGCAAGTGGCCGCAAATTGGTTCGATAAAGGTTGCTTACGCGTTCCCAGTACAAGGGACTAATACCACGGTGATTTGCCCGGATGTTTGCCATCCGGTTAACTGTTCCCAGCGCAGGCTTGCGAAGACGCAGGCTGTCATGTGCGCAATTTGTATCGTCTTAAGGGGGAACAATGCGTAAGTTTTCACTGTGCCTGGCGGCTTTGGTTCTTTGTGCGGTTGCAGCGCAGGCGGCGCCGAAAGCTGAGATTTTCGGCGGTTACCAGTTCACACGGACTGAAGGTGGCACGAATTGGAACGGCTGGAACGCCGCGCTGACCGGTAACATGGGAAACTTTTTGGGGATTACCGCTGACTTCAGCCAGGTTTACAACTCTGGCGTCCACTACAGCACCTACACCTTCGGCCCCGAAGTGCATGCTCATCTGCCGATGGTGAAGCCGTTCGCTCACGTTCTAGTGGGCGGCGCGCGACTGTCGGGCGGCGGAGGCAGCGTCAATGGATTCGCGACCTACTTTGGTGGCGGCGTGGATGCCGGCAGCGGACCGCTCGCCTGGCGCGTGGCGCAGTTCGACTGGCTGTACGACCGGTTCTCGGGCATCAGTTCGGGCAAGAACGTTCGCATTTCCACTGGACTTGTGATCCGCTTTTAGCTACGAGCCTTGCTGACACACGAACGCGGCCCGCAAGGGTCGCGTTTTGTTTTGGAATCATTGCGCCTGAATGGTGACCGAGTAGTCGTTGCCTTCCCAGCGCTGGCTGTCGGTCCAGAAAAACGTAAACAGCAACTCTCGTCCTACTCCCTTTGCGTTAGCTGGAATGTCCACCACGTGGATGCCAACGCCGGTACTACGAGTATCGGTGTCGTGGGTGGTCTGCCAGTGGTCGTCGCTCCAATGCACGCGCGCCGGGACAAGGAGGGAAATGCGCAAGTTCTTTCCGGCTGGAATGCTGCGGCATTTGTTGTTGAATCGCCATTCGGCATACACAGCCTGCCGTTTCTCGATCTGATAGCGCTTAACCGTCTGTGGCGGCTGATCGAAGACCTTGCCGTCTTTGAGCGACCTCACCAGTTTGATGTACTCCGAATGCGCCCACACCAGCGGGCACGCCGATCCCGAAGGCTTGCCAAGAAAGAGCTCACGCTCGACGATGTCCTGGCTGTCCCAGACCTGCTCCGGCAGAAGCCGGCTGCCGTTAGTGGAATACTCCACCGATCGCAGAAGCTCCTGGGCACCGGCGAGATTCCCAGCCGCGATCTCGTAGTGCGCTCGCTCGCCCGCCAGCAAAGGCCATGGGCGCCCGATGCCGTTCCCGTCAAAAGGCCTGCCGTCGGCATGCTCGCCGTAGCCGTCGTCGTTGTAGCGATACCAACAGGCACCCTGCGGCAGACGAACTTTGAGCAGCGCGTCGATCACTTTGATGGTATTCAGAATTCGCGGATCGCTCGGCGACCGCATCCCGAAACGAACCAACGCAAGCGCATCCGGGCTGACGATATGCGAAGCCGGCTGCCAGTTCTCTCCCGCCGGGCGGTTCTTGATGGGCAAGAAGCCGTCAGTAGGCGAAGTCGAGCTATCGCTCACAGGCGGCGCAATACGCACGTAATACCCTTGGACGCCCAGTTGCCGTGAAAGATCTCCATTGGTCGAATACGTCCAGCGCTCGATGTTTTCGTTCCAGGTGTCGGCGAGATCGCGGAGGTAAGCTGCGCTGTCGGTTTGGCCCACGCTCTCGGCAATGTCCGCCGCCGCGAGCAGTCCGGCAACTTCGACCGCGAGAGTAAACGGCGAGTAGCCTGCGTCTTCTTCCCAACGGTCCTGCTGCGTCACCGGCCCATTGCAGGCGACGAAGCTGGCCGCGCGCTGCACCATTGGCCACCAGCGGTGCAGGTCGCCGAGTGCGCTGGGGGCTTCGCGGTGCAGCAAGTCGATCAGCATAATGGGAAACGCGGCTTCGTCCATCTGCAGGCCGCCCCAGTAGGCGCGGCCATCGAGCCACATATTTTGCGGCCAGTGGCCGTCAGCTTCTTGCGTGGCCTCAAGGTAACGAAGCACGCGAATTGCGTCTCCAGGTGCGCCCGCTGCCAGAAAGCCGCCGGCAGTCTCCACCAGATCACGCGGCCAGACAAGGTGGTACCCCCCAAGGTCTTCGTCGCCTTTATTAAAGCCCCATGGAATGGAAAGGCTGGCGATGACCCCGCCCACGAAATCCTTCGACTCATGCGTGCGCAGCATTGCCGTGCTGGCGCGATAAAGGTCCTGATTGACGTCTCGGTCGAGGGGCAACAGAGTCTTTTGCCAGTTCGTCCACTGCGAAGCGAAGTCGCGCTTGAGCGCAGCATAGTCTTCCAGCAGGCTGCCTAGCGCCTGCTGACCTGCTTCCGCCCATATCCCCCCGAAGCCCAGGGCCAGAATAAATTCGCCGCTCGCGGGCAAATTGATTTCTCCGGTGAGTGCAACGTTTCCGTTTTCTGCGCGCTGGTACAGCTGCGTGAGCTGGAAATTATGCGCGAGGTCCTGCCAGCCGTCGGAATACCCCGCGAAACCGACCGCGGTTCTGCGCCATCCGGTTGAGCACGCCACCGCCAGCGCATATCCAGCGGGGTTTTCCGCCAACAGTAGCGAATCGCCTTTGTACTCGCCCACCCAGCCCGTGTTGTTCGTACCCACGCTGCCCAGGTGCGGCGCGACCAATGCGAACAAACGATAGTCAGTCATTTTGCCGACGAGAGGAACAAACCGAACTTTCTGCAGAACAACATTGTGGCGCGGGTCGGCAAACACTTCCTTTTCGATTCGGTAGCGTCCGTCGATGGCTGTATTGGTAAGCCGAAATCCGGGAACGCCAAACTCGAACGGAGCAATCTCAAATTTGCAGTGCCGCTTCTCTTCCGAAAAATAATCAGAGCCGTTGGTGGCGATCAGGCCGAAGTCACGCGTGCATGGTGTGTCCACGCGAGGGAAATAGACTTCGTTCAGGATTCCATGACTGATGGTGAACCACACGCGGCTGCTGCGGTTGAGCGCCGTACCCACGCCGCTCTTCGCGCTCGAGGTCCAGCGCGGAGCAATTCCGGGCCAGCCCGGAGCAAAAATAGGATCACCCACGATAGGTCCTGATCTGCCGCAAAGATGAGTTACTTCGAAAGAATAGTATCAGGAAGCTTCAGGCGGCCAAGATACAGCGCCATGCCCACCACTGCATCCACGCCCATCTGATGAAGGGTTTGGATCTCTTCGTGCGTCGTAATTCCGCCGGCAGCGATGAGCTGTCGAGTCGTCGCAGCGCGAAGCTCTCGAACCGGTTCAAGGGGCAGCCCTTTCATCAGGCCTTCGGTATCGATGTGGGTGTACAGGAACGCGCCGCAATATTGGTCGAGCGCCTTCACGACATCAAGCGGCGTGATCGCTGTGACTTCCTGCCATCCACGGATGGCGATCTTTCCGCCGCGAGCGTCGATGGCAAAGACCAGTTTCTCGGGACTGAGCTGGGCAGAAAGCTGCTCTGCAAACGCGACGTTGACCCTCCCATCCTGAATTAGAGTCGACCCGAGGATTACGCGCCGGGCGCCGAGGGCAAGCGCCGTACGCGCCGCATCTATGGAACGAATTCCTCCGCCGACCTGACAAGGAAGCCGGGTGACAAAGAATTTGATCAGATCAGAATTGGGCGCACGGCCCATGGCAGCGTCGAGATCAATGAGTTGAACCAGCGGGAAGCTGGAGAATCGCGCAGCCCACTCGTCGAAATTCTCGAACTCGAGGGCCTTTTTTTCGCCCTGAATCAGCTGGACGACTCTGCCGCCCATGAGATCAATGGAAGGAATCAGCATAGAGGGTCAGATAACAGTCTCACCGGCACACCTGCAGCGTAGAGCCGAAGTTTAAGGTCAGAGATCGAACTGACGCCGAAGTGAAAAATGGATGCGGCGAGCGCGGCATCCGCTTCGCCAGCGCGAAAAACTTCGACGAAGTGTTCTGCGCCGCCGGCGCCGCCCGAGGCGATCACGGGGATGTTGACGGTGCTCGCCACGGCGCGGGTGAGCTCGCAGTCGAAGCCAATTCCGGTTCCGTCGCGGTCCATGGAGGTGAGAAGGATTTCCCCAGCGCCGCGGTCTTCGGCTTCCTTGGCCCAAGCGACCGCGTCGCGGCCGGTAGGAGTACGCCCGCCGGCCACATGAGCTTCGAAACCGGCAGCACCTCGCTTGGCGTCGATGGCGATAATCACCGCCTGAGAGCCGAAGCGGTGAGCAATGCAGGTGATGAGCGACGGATCGGCGATGGCGGCCGAATTAATGCTGATCTTGTCGGCGCCGGCGTCGAAAATGGCGGACGCGTCTTCGAGTTTGCGCACCCCGCCGCCGACGGTGAAGGGAACGAAAAGTTCGCGTGCAGTGCGGCGCACGGTTTCGAGCAGCGTGTTCCGCTTCTCGTGAGTCGCCGTAATGTCGAGCAGCACGACTTCATCCGCGCCCGCCGCGCTGTGGGCTTTCGCCAATTCGGCCGGATCGCCCGCGTCGCGCAGGTCCAGGAACTGCGTTCCTTTGACGACGCGCCCGGCGTCGACGTCCAGGCAAGCGATGATTCGTTTAGTCAGCATCGGGAAATGATGTTCTCTAAAGAACTAACTTCTTTATTTCTATTTCGGTTTCCCTTCGCGTTCTCTACGTCCGCTGCGGTTAAAGCCTTGCATCCCCTACAACTCGCAAAAATTCGAAAGAATTTTCAGCCCTACCTTGCCCGATTTTTCCGGATGGAACTGCACGCCAAACAAATTTTCCTGCTCCACAGCCGCTGAAAACCCGCCGCCGTACTCGCATTCTGCCGCAGTTGCCGCGAGCAGCGGCACCCGATAGGAATGGGTGAAATATACAAATGCGCCATCCGCAACGCCTTGCAGCAGACGAGACGCGTTCTTGCGAATCTCCAGGCTGTTCCATCCCACGTGTGGAGACTTCACGCCGGAAGGAAAGCGGCTGCACTCGCCTGGCCACAGCCCCAGGCCGTGAACGTCAGGCGCCTCTTCGCTCGAAGCCAGCATCCACTGCATGCCCACGCAGATCCCCAAGAACGGTACACCGCGCTCGATGCCGCTGATCACGGCATCACGCAGGCCGGCGTTATCCAGAGCCGTGGTTGCCTGAAAATGTCCGACTCCCGGCAGCACGATTTTGTCGGCATGGGCAACTTGTTCCGCATTGTCGGTGACGACGGTCTCTACTCCGAGGTGGTCGAACGCCTTCTTCACCGAAGTGAGATTGCCTGCCTTGTAGTCAATGATTGCGATCACTACAGCAACCCCTTGGTGCTGGGAAGCAGGCTCTTCATTTGCTTGTCACGCCAGCAGGCGGCACGCAGCGCGCGGGCAAACGCTTTGAACAGCGCTTCAATCTTGTGATGGTTCGAGCGGCCATACAAAGTTTTCGCGTGGACATTCGCGTTAGCGCCGCGTGCGAAACCTTCGAAGAAATCTTCCACGAGCTCGGATTGCAAGTCGCCCACCAGTCGCGCCCGAACTTTTGTATCGATTACCGCCGCGGCGCGTCCGGAAAAATCTACCGCGGCCAGCCCCAGGGTTTCATCCATCGGCATTACAAAATATCCCGCGCGCAGAATGCCTTTTTTATCGCCTAGCGCCTTGGCAAACGCCTGCCCCAACGCGATGCCCACGTCCTCTACCGTGTGGTGCTGGTCAACGTCGAGATCGCCGGTGGCGGCCAGTTTCAGATCAAATCCGCCGTGATGGGCGAAGAGTTCGAGCATGTGATCGAAGAATCGAATGCCCGTCGAAATTTCGTAGCGGCCTTTGCCCTCGATGGTTAGGCTAAGCCTGATGCTGGTTTCTTTCGTTATACGGTCGATTGCGGCTTTCCTCATCGGGCCACCTGTTGTCGCAGACCGAGATTAGCGAAAACTTCACGCAAGGCGGAGAGCATGCTCTCGTTGTGCTCTCGAATTCCCAGAGTAATTCGGACGCAGTCTTTACAGCCATAGTCTGCTGAACGGTCCCGCACCAGGATTCCGCGATCGCGCATTTGCCGGATAACCGGCTTGCAACTTTCGCCGAGATACATCAGTACGAAGTTTGCCTGGCTCGGCCAAAACTTCACGTTCCACGCCGCGAGTTCGGACTCGAGTTGCCGGCGGCCTTCCAGTACTTGCGAAACGTAGCTGCTGACGAATGCCTGGTCGGCGAGCGCGTCAGGCAGGCACGCCAGCGCGACCGAATTCAAGTTGTACGGAGAGCTTGCGCGACGGAGCATCCTCATCTGTTCGATGTTGCCCATGAGCACGCCGATTCGAAGTCCGGCCATGCCATAGACTTTCGAAAAGGTGCGCGAGACGAACAGGTTTGGAATATCGCGCCAGCGGGGCGCTGCAGTTTCGCCGTAGAAATGAAAGTACGCCTCGTCGATCAGGATGGCGGCATCCGGCGCGGCTTCGGCGATGCGGATGAGATCGGCAACCGGAACCAGCGTCCCCGTCGGGTTATTCGGATTCGCAACCGCGATGAATCGGGTTCGCGGCGTGATTGCGGCAGTGACTTTGTCGGTGGGGAACTCGAAGTTGTCCGCAGCCGGAATGGAGAGGACCGTCGCGCCGGTCTGGGCCGCGTAAATCTCGAACATCGCAAAGGTGGGCACGACGATGATGGATTCGTCGCCGACGTCAAGATAGGTTTCGCACACCAGATGAATGGCTTCGTCGGTTCCGTTGGTAAGCAACAGTTCTTCCGGCGGAACTCCAAAGTGCGCCGCGACTACCTGCTCGCCTTTATCGCGAACCGGATAGCGCGCCAAATCTTCTCCGTCAAGCTGGCGTAGCCGCGCCAGCACACGTGTGGAGCATCCGGCGGTGTTCTCATTGAAGTCGAGTCGCAGGCCTTCGCGATTTCCCAGCGGCGGGTGGTATTCCTTCAGCGTTCGAACGCTCTCGCGGGATTTAAGCATGGGCGCATCTCACGCGGATGGAGTCGGCATGCGCCTTCAGGCCTTCGGTTTCTGCCAGGGCCACGGCGGACTTCGCAATGCGGTTCAACCCCCGCGACGACAGCTCTTGAATCGTGATCAGCTTCACGAAATCCATCACGCTCAACCCGCCGCGGAAACGCGCCGCCCCTGCCGTCGGCAAAACGTGATTGGGGCCGGAGGCGTAGTCGCCCGCCGCTTGGGCAGAGTAGTCGCCGACGAATACCGATCCCGCATTCTGCACTAGAGAGACATCGCGTTTCTCAATTGTGATGTGCTCCGGCGCAATGCGGTTCGCCCAATCGAATGCTTGTGTGCGTGAAGGCGCAATCAGAATCGCGCCGCGCGAGGAAATCGACTGGGCTGCGATGGCATTCTCGCGCAGGTACGGAAGCCCGTGCCCTCCGTTCTCGACTTCTCGATCCACCGCCTGTGCCAATTTCTTGGAAGTCGTTACAAACGCGACCAGCGTCTCGGGATCGTGCTCGGCCTGTGCAAGCAGATCGGCGGCAATGAATGCCGGATTTCCCGACGAACTGACAATCATCCCTTCTGTCGGACCAGCCAGCATGTCAATCGCGCAATCAAACGAGACCAGCTTCTTCGCCGCGGTCACGTACAAATTCCCAGGCCCGACAATTTTGTCGACGCGCGCAATCGTTTCCGTTCCGTAAGCGAAGGCCGCAATAGCTTGCGCGCCGCCAGTGCGATAAAACTCGCGCACGCCCAGCATTCCCGCCGCCGCCAGAACTTCGGCGCTGGGACGCGGAGATACGACACGAATGTTCTTCACGCCCGCAACCTGCGCAGGAATGACGGTCATCAGCAGCGTCGATACCAAGGGAAACCTGCCGCCGGGGACATAACATCCAGCAGAATCGATTGGCCGGACGAGTTGTCCGAGAGTTGCTCCGCCCGTCGTACGCCGCCACTCTTTCGGCTTCTGCCACTCGCAGAAGCGCCGAATATTTTTCGCGGCGACTCTCAGTGCCGCGCGCAATTCCTTCGGCGCAGCGTGCCACGCGGCTCGCAACTCAGTTTCTCCTACATCCAACTTCTGCCGGGTCCCGAGGCCGTCGAAATTGCGCGCATACTTCAGCAATGCCCGGTCGCCATTGCGCCGGACGTCTTCCACAATCTTTCGCACTGCCGGTTCGACGGCGTCCAGTCGCGAGCCTCGCCGCTCCAGCAAGCGAACGTAAGCGTCGGCGGCTTTGCCCTGGAGGATCCGCATTTACATGACCACCTTGTTCAGCGGATATTCCACGATGCCCTGCGCATTAGCTTCTTTCAGGCGCGGAATCACTTCCCACGCCAGCGATTCTTCAATCACCGTATTCACCGCCAGCCACTCGGGATCGCTGAGCGTCGAAATCGTGGGACGCTTGAGCGCGGGCAGCACCCCGAGCACGCGTTCCAAGTCCTCCTTACGGACGTTCAGCATCAGGCCCACGCGGTCTTTTGCAGCCATGGCGCCGTTCAACATAAGTGCGAGGTTTTCGATTTTGCGCCGGTGCTCTGCCGAAGTCCACGATTTCTTGTTGGCGATGATCTGCGTGTTGCTTTCGAGCACGGTGTCCATGATGCGCAAGTGGTTGGCGCGCAGCGAACTGCCGGTCTCTGTGACTTCGACGATGGCGTCGGCCAGCATCGGGGGCTTCACTTCCGTTGCGCCCCAGGAAAATTCGACGCGAACATCCACGCCGCGACTGGAGAAGTAATTTTTCGTGACGTTCACCAGTTCGGTTGCGATGATTTTGCCTCGCAAGTCTTCTGCCTTCTGGAAAGATGAAGTTTCCGGCACGGCCAGCACCCATCGCACCTTGCCGCGGCTTTGCTTCGCGTAAATCAAATCTGAAACGGTCACGACATCAAGCCCGCTCTCAACCACCCAGTCGAAGCCCGTCAGTCCGGCATCGAGTGCGCCGTGTTCGACGTAGCGCGCCATTTCCTGCGCGCGAATCAGCATGCATTCGATTTCAGGGTCGCCGGTCGAAGCGAAGTACGACCGCGAATTGGTATGGATGACCAGGCCCGCCTGGGCGAACAGTTGCAGCGTCGCTCCCTGTAGGCTGCCTTTGGGAATGCCAAGACGGATCTTCATTGCGCCTGCTCCTGCGCCGTCGCCACCGCAAGCTCCTTCGTAAAGCATGACCGCGTGCCTTCGTGGCAGACCATGCCTTCGCCCTCGACTTCCACCTTGAGAAGCAGGGAATCGAAGTCGCAGTCGGTCGCGGCCGAGACGACTCTCAGGCGATTGCCCGAAGTCTCTCCCTTGGTCCAGAGTTTATTGCGGGTGCGGCTGTAAAAGGTCACATAACCGCCTGTGGCGGTTTTGTCCCAAGCGGATTGGTTCATGAATCCCAGCATTAGAATGTCGCCGTTGGTGGCGTCCTGCACGATCGCGGGCACCAGGCCCTGCATTTTCTCGAAATCGATGTTCATCACTTCCCTCAATCAGAAATCAATTCACCACGGAGACACGGAGGCACGGCGAAAACCGAAAACTTGAACCACGAAGGACACGAAGTTTCACGAAGGAAAGACAAAGAAAAGATTTTTACGTATCCTTGCGCGGTCTTGCGTTTTCCTTTTGGAAATCGATGTTCATCGCCTCCCCGATCTTTAGCTCACCACAGAGGCACAGGAACACTGAGAGTCTAAAACCTGTGCTCCCTCGCCTCGAATGCTTTTCCTGTGCCTATGTGTCGTTGTGGTGAATCAACGAATCCACAAACAAAAAGCCCGCTGAGCTTATGCTCCAGCGGGCCTGAACCTTGTGTCAGCTGTTAACTGAGCCTCACACACCCGCCGTCGCGCAATGCGCGTAATGGTGGCGGTGATGATGCAAAGTCAACATGAAACTGTAAGGGTAAGCGACCGAGCCAGCCCCGTCAATTCATAAAATTCGATGCGGTTGATCGGGATTACTGATTGCACCGGCCAAGCCCTCCGGACCGGCGGTTCTCGTCCCCATGCCCTCGATGCTAAAATGTTGGTACACCAAAAAGACAAACAGGAGAAGTAATGGCCAAGATCGCCAAGACAGCAGACCGTAAGAAAGTAATGGATACGACCAAGAGCACCGACTGCCCCAAGTGCGGCAAGGCTACTCGCATCGTGAAGCGCGTAAAAGACCGCGAGCGCGGCGTTTCCGGCGGGATTTTCATCTCCTGCTCAGCCTGCGAATTCTACGAAAAGCTCTAGTTCAAGACGCAGGATTTTCTAAAGATAAACGGCGTTTTTAGGGCAAAGCTCTGCCTTTCCACCAGAGGTTCCGCAGGGAAAGCGTGTCTTCGCGCTTGGTGATGGCAAATGCGGCGAAGCAGAGCGCCGGCACGAGATGTCCTAATGACGCCCCGAAGTATTGCCAGAATGGCGCGCCCGCTCCGGGATAGTTTGCCGAGAACAGCAGCGTCAACATATAAATTGCCCCGCATACGCTGGCGGCCCGCATCCATACTCCGAGCACTAGTGCGATTCCGATAGCCAGCTCGCCATACGCGACCAAGAACGCGATCGCAACAGCGTGAGGCAGGACAAAGCCCTTCAGCACCGGAACCATGAATGGATAAGCGCCGCCGCCTTCCTGCACGAAGAGGTTGATCCAATGTTGAAATCCGCCATGCAGGGTGAACTGCGTTCCGAAGACTTTGTACTCGCCGAAAATGAGAAACAGAATGCCGACCGCGATACGCAGCGCTGCGAGCGCCTTGGCCGCTGACACGCCCATGGTCAGGCGATTTCCTGGAGAATTCTTTCTGCTTCTTGCGGCGGATTTGATGCAGCTGTGATCGGCCTGCCGACCACAATGTGACTGGCTCCGGCGGCGAAGGCTTCCGTGGGCGTGACGACTCGGGCCTGGTCACCGTGAGCGGCGCCTGCAGGACGCACCCCGGGCGTTACCACCAGGAATTCGTTCCCGAAGCTCGCTCGCAAGGCCCGCACTTCGCGCGCGGAGCTCACTACGCCATGGCAGCCGGATTGCAGCGCGAGCGCGGTCAGCGATACCACCTGGTGCTCCATGCTTCCCGGAACCCCGACTTGGTTCAAGTCTGCTTCGTCCATGCTAGTCAGCACGGTGACGGCGACCACGCTCATCGCCGGGTTACTCTCTTTCGCGGCGTCCATTGCCGCGTGCAGCATTTTGCTTCCGCCCGCGGCATGTACGGTCAGAAGGCTGACACCGAGTTTGCCTGCTTCTCGCACAGCTGACGCGACGGTGTTGGGAATGTCGTGATACTTCAGATCAAGGAATATTTTTTTCCCGGAGGCAATCAGTTCACGAGCCAGGTCTGGACCTTCGGCGGTGTAAAGCTGCATGCCGACTTTGTAGAAGCTGACTGACTCGCCAAGTGAGGTGACGATTTGACGCGCCTGCGACGCCGAGGAAACATCGAGCGCGACGATCAGCCGGTCTCGAGATGAATCCATCTCGGCTATTTTAAACCAACCGAAAAGGTTCGCTGCTGGAATATCAAAGAAGGCCGACAGGCCTAGCGCGCTAGGGCTGGCTGCTGCAGCAATGCCATAATTGCCGGAACCCTTTGCAACGGCACCACATCCAGCCGCACCCGTTGGGTGCCTTGCGCCTGGAACTTCAGCATTTTTGCCGCGCTATAGGAGACGTCAATAATCCGGCCTGGAACAATTGGTCCGCGGTCGTTGATCCGCACGACTACCACGCGGCGGTTGCGCAGATTGGTGACCTTCACAAAGCTGCCAAGGGGCAAGGTGGGATGTGCCGCCGTCATGTCATACATGTTAAAAGGCTCGCCGCTGGCGGTGGGCTTGCCATCGAAATCTTCGCCGTACCAAGAGGCCGTGCCGACCTGGTAAGCCTTGCCGCTGGTGGTGGGCTTTGCGGTGGCGGAGCTGAGCTTAGACGTTTCCACTGCATTTTGTGGAATCGCATACCTGGCTGACGCCGGGCGGTTTAGCCTCTGGGCCGTTCCCAGGCTGACGAGTAAAGCGATGGCCAAACCCTGAGCTGTACGTCTTCGCATCAAATTTCCTCCATCGTCAAAGTCGTCCTCCTCAAGTCACAAGAGATCCCGATGTGCAGTGGTTCAGAAATGCTACGAAGGCGGGAAACGCGTGTCAATCGCCAAAGTTGGCGGAATGCACCTTTCGGTGGTGGCAAAGAGCTTACGTAACCTGCTCAGTACGCTGGTTTTAAGCCCTATCTTGCTGCAAGCAAAGCGTGAATGAATTAGCCATCTTGCAAGTAACCATGGCAATCAGCACTTGCGCAATTTTTGCGTAATTGTTTTTTCAACGACTTACAGTCCGATGCTTCTATACTACTGAAAATAATACATTTGAATCAATATAGGGACGTTCCTACTCGACTATTGCGGCTCTGGCTGCACAACTCGCGGGGCCCATGATCCTTTGGCGATCGTGTGTGCTTTTAGACACATGGACGAAAAAACCCTAACGCCGCGCTACTGCTTTCCATTACATTCGCTGCTATGCCCCACACTCCACCGGTAGTTCTGACGATCGCGGGATTCGATCCCTCGTCGGGCGCCGGCGCCAGCGCCGACATTAAGACCATGGCGGCCCACGGCTGTTATGGAGTAGCCGCCCTCACGGCCATGACCGTGCAATCCACCTCCGGGGTGCGGCGGACGGAAGCGGCGAATTTAGGACTGCTCCGGGAGACCCTTGAAGAGCTGCACGCCGACGCCAAGATTGCCGCCGTCCACGTTGGAATGCTGGCTTCGGCGGCAGTTGCCGGCGCAGTGGCGGATTTCCTGGAAAGTGCCCGCTTGCCCTGCATCGTCCTAGACCCCATCATTCAATCCTCTTCCGGGGCCACGCTGCTCGATGAAGCTGGAGTGACAGTGCTGGCGGATCGACTGCTGCGGCTCGCTTCGGTGGTCACGCCCAACGTGCAAGAGGCGGCCGTGCTCACCGGAGGCGCCGTGAATTCGGTTGACGAAATGAAGCTGGCAGCCAGGCAGTTGCAGGAGATGGGGGCCAAGGCGGTGATAGTTACGGGCGGCCACCTGTCACCGACCGTCGATGTGCTGCTGGCGGCCAACGGAGACCTGCAGACATTCAAGTCCGAGAAACTCGACACCGGATTCACTCACGGTACGGGCTGCGCGTTTTCCACTTCGATTGCGTGCCACCTGGCGCAGGGAAGACCACTGGCCGAGGCCGTTCTGCTGGCAAAGTCGTATTTGACTGCTGCTATCGCCAACGGGTATCCCGTGGGCAAGGGCGTGAATCCGGTCAATCACATGTACCGGATGAAGAACCACCCCGGCGGATTTGCCAAGAGAATGACTACGGCAGGGATTAACTCTTAAAATTGGACCACTAACCTTGGGAATCGGCCTTGCGGTTCTTCAGCAGAATGCCGGCGAGGAACGAAGCGCAGGCTGCCATCAACCACTGAATTCGCCACAACTGGACTGCCTCAAAGTCGGTGTTGTCGCGCACTCTGTATAGGCCCATGGTCAAGGCTACTAGCACGAAGGCAATTCCAACCAGGAAGGCAACCAGGGGCGCGACCGGCATACCGAACCATTTCTTTACGTTGCCGAATTCCAGAGCTCCCAGGATTCCAAGGTGGCTTGTCCAGCTTCTGGCACCTGCCGCCGAACCGCGGTGGCGGCCCTGTCCACAAATGTGACAGAACGCCGCCCCCACCATGAATTCGGTGCCGCAACGGCGGCAAGCCCCGGCTAAGTCTGGTTCCACGGCAGGCTGCGCTAGGGGAGGGCGCCAGTACTCGTGTTGCGCGTTGCGAACCAGGTCAGACATTAGGATTGGGCCTGACAACCTAAAGGCAAGCCTGTCGCCAAATGTCGAAATTGTGAACTCCAATCTCTGCTTGTGTTTACGGTTTGCGACTCGAGATCGCCGACCCGTGATGCAGAGCAAGAATTACGTGAAGAGTGCCAAAGTTGCGCTACTAAACGCGCGTCAACCTGCATTTCGCGGAGGCCCAAAGCTCGGGTAAACTGCTTGTCAGAGATCGACGCCTTGGTCAAGAACCTCCTCCTTCTATCTTCCGTTATTGTTGTTCTGGCAATTCCGGCTTCGTTTGCCCAGCCTAAATTGGCCTTTCGTCCGGCTGACCCGCTCAATGCTGCGGCCTACCAGCACTTTTACGATATGTACCTCGAGCGATCGATTCAGGAGTTCACACAGGTTTCCCAGCGCCATCCCGACGACGCGGACGCGGTTAACCACCTTTTGACGGCTATTTTGTTTCGCGAACTGGATCGGATCGGCGCCTTGGACACCGGGGACTACTCCAGCGACAACTTCATCAACTCCAAACATCGCCCGGCCGACCCGAAGATCTGCGATCAGATCAAGCAGCTGGTCAGTAAAGCGGAGACCCTGGAAGAAAAGCGGTTGAACGCGAATTCCAAAGATGTGGGCGCGCTCTACTCGCGCGGAGTTACCCGGGCGCAATTCGCGACTTACACGGCGCTGGTCGAGCACGCCTGGTTTTCGGCACTGCGCAACGCGGTGGGCGCGCGCCAGGATCATGAGAAAGTGCTGGAGCTCGAGCCGAATAACGTCGATGCCAGGCTGATCACCGGCGCGCACAACTACGTGATCGGCAGCCTGCCCTGGGGAGTGAAGGTTGCTTCCAGTATGGTGGGGCTTGGCGGGAATAAAGCGAAAGGACTCCAGTACCTGCACGAGGCGGCGCAGGGAAACAGCGAAACCAGCATCGACGCGAAAATTGTCCTGGTTCTGTTTTTGCGCCGCGAAGGCCGCATCGATGAGTCGCTGCAGATTCTGCGCTCGCTGCTTCCGCAATATCCGCACAATGTTTTGCTCGCGCTGGAAGAGGGAAATCTGTTGCGGGCCAAGAAACAGGACCGCGAAGCCGAAGCGGTTTATCGCCGCATTTGGGTCGAGGGAAAGAACGGAAAATTCTCCGGGTTGAACTATGAAATTTCCGCGGTTGCATTGGGCGACCTGCTGCGTAGCGAGAAAGAATACAGCGCCGCGGCAACCGCTTTCGATTTGGTCGCTCAGGTCGGGAAGCCTGATGCCGAAACCGCCCAGCGAGCAGCCGTCGGAGCCGGCGAGATGTACGATCTGATGCACAAACGCGATCTGGCGTTGAATCGGTACGGAATAGCCGTCGCCGTAGACGGCGCGACGCCGCTGGCCGAAACCGCCAAGAAGAGGATGAAAGAGCCGTACACCGGCGGGTAGCAGTTGCAGGTGGTTACGGTTGTTGAGGGTCGGGCAATCTCGCCCGAGCGCCCAACTCACAACTCTTTCTATGTGATTCCTTTGTGTAGCTCCGTATCCACTATGGCGGGGCTTTCGTGTTGCCGCTAAGGCTTCCCTGGCTCAAACGACGGCGGAAACTCGGCTGGCTTAGTCGCCCATGCGTGATCGGGCTCCGACTGCAATTCAAACTCAATACGATTATTCTGCGCCGTCAAGTCCGATAGCTTCAGCCAGCTGCTCGCGTGCGGTGTTCCATTCATCCGAACCCCGCGAACATAGACTCCAGCGCCTTTCGATGAAATTTCCAGCGTCCTGCCATTGCCCAGGTGCATGGTGACTCGCGAAAACATCGGCGTTCCAATCGCGAATCCAGCGACGCCTGGAATCTCCGGATAGATCCCGATCGCGTTCCAGACGTACACGCCGGAAGTCGCACCCAGGTCGTCATTGCCGGGCAGGCCATCCGGCCTGCTGCTAAATGTTTCGCGGCGAATTCGGTCAATCACCTGTTGCGTCTTCCACGGATTGCCCGTCCACAGATATGCAAAAGGAGCGCAGAAGTCTGGTTCGTTGGTAACGGTGAAATTCGGCAGCGCCCAGCCACTCAGCTTTTCGAAGAACTTGTCGAGTTTTGGAATCGCGTTCTCGCGCCCGCCCATTTCCCGAAACAGGCCTGCGTAATCGAAGGGGAGCATAAAGGTGTACTGCCAGGTCGAGCCTTCTTCGAATCCCATCTGGTCTGAAGGATCCTGCTTTACGCGATGTGGCAGCAGATGGTCCGGGTCGAAGCCTTCCAGAAATTTGCCATCGGCGGTCCGCGGCCGGATCCATCCGATCTGTTTATCGAACAGGTTTCGCCAGTTCTGCGAGCGTTTGAGCAGAAGACGCGCGTGCACTTGGTCGCCCACAACCGCGGCAAATCGCGACACCGCGAAATCAGCGCTGGCGTATTCCATGGTGTAGGAAGCTCCGGACTCTTCGTCCGCGGAAACCGGCACATAGGCCTTTGCAATGTAATCCGCCAGGCCGGGCCGCTCGGGCCAGTTGTGAATGCCCTTGCCGGTCTGCAGGGCGCCCTTCAGCATGAAACGCAGGGCGGATTTCAAATCGAAATTGCGCGCGCCGAATGCATACGCTTCCGAGAGCAAAATCGCCGAGGAATCGCCGCCCATGATATAGCTGTTGTCGTTGGCGATGGCCCAGCGCGGCAGCCATTCGCTCTGCTCGGCATCGCGCACCAGCGACTGCATCATTTGGCTGGTCTGTTCGGGGAAGAGCAGTGACTGAAACTGGATGGTGTTGCGGTAAATGTCCCAATCAGAAAAATTGGCGAACTGTTTGTGTCGTGCGGGCAGGCGCCGCACTTTCTGGTCGAAGCCTGTGTAGTCGCCGTTCTCATCGCTGAATATGGTCGGCGCGAGCAGCGAGTGGTAAACGCCGGTGTAAAAGATTGTGCGCTGGTCCGGCGTTCCGCCCTCGGCCTGGACCAGATCGAGCGCCTTCCACCACGCTGCCTGGGCCTCCGCATGGATCGCATCAAAATCCCAGCCGGGGATTTCAGCCACCAGGTTGGTCTCGGCATTGGCGATGCTGACGAAAGAAATGCCAACCTTCATTACGATCGGTTCTTTGCCTTGGGAGAACGAAACGTACGCGCCGGCTTTGTGTCCCGTAGCAGAATTGGCGTCCGACGCAACCTTGCCCGTCCATGTGCCCGAGGAGGAGAATGGCTTTTCGAACTTGACCGAAAAATACAGAACATAGTGAGTTGGCGATCCGCAGAAGCCACCGCTGTGGACGGTTCCAACAACCGCATCGTTGCCGCGAAGCTCGACGGTGCTGGTGTCAGTTTCGCGATGTTCGGAATTTATGGTGGCGCTGCCGGTGGCGTTAAAGATCAGGCTGCGGGCGCTTCCGGCGGGGAATTGAAACCTCGCGATGCCCGCACGTTCAGCAACCGTAAGTTCGGTTTTAACCCCGTCATCGGACTGCATTGCGTAATAACCAGGATGCGCGACTTCTTTTTCGTGAGCGTAGGCCGACGTGAGCCCGGCCGGATCGTCGCCATCTGCGATCTGCTTTGTCCACGGCAGGATAGGCACATCCCCATAAATCGGGCAGCCTGCGCCGCTAATGTGGGTCAGGCTGAAGCCGCGAAAAGTCTTGTCTCTGAAGTGATACCAGCCATCGGGGCGCGTGTCCGGGCTCCACTGAATCATGCCGAAGGGAAGGGTCGCGCCGGGGAAGGTATTGCCATCGGCCCCCGTGCCAATAAATGGATCGACAGAATCGTATGCCGATGAACCGGACTGCGAAAGAACTGGAAGGACGCCGAAGATGAAAAAGAAGACGAAAGAAATTGAAAGTCTGCGCATGCGAACCCCCTTAACGCTGAAAGTATAGTCCCGCCGGCTCCGCCGCCAAGGGCAGAAACTACCCATTTCCACGGAACTTTCCGCGGTCCGCTGGCGTATCCTATGCCAGGAGGGCGGTCATGTACTGCAACTATTGCGGCAAGTCGATTCAAGACGACGCCAACATCTGCGCATATTGCGGAACACGTGTGGGGGGAGTAAACGCCCGCAAGCGGCTGGTGCGTCCGCGCGAGGGTCGCAAGATTGCCGGTGTGTGCCTGGGAGTTGCCGAATACTTCGACCTGGACGCGACGCTGGTGCGCCTGGTCTGGCTGGTCCTGATTTTTGGAGCCGGCACCGGGTTTCTCGCATATATCATTGGCTGGATCGTGATGCCGGAGGAACCATACCTCCTCCCCGTGCAAGCCACGCAGCAGCAAGTCATCAATCCGTAGCTTCTTCCCTATAATTGCCGCATGGAACGTATTGCAAGCGGCGGCGCCGAAATCTGTTTTGACGTTTTTGGCAGCGGACCACCCGTTCTCCTGCTGCATCCTTTTCCTGTCTGCCGTGAATTCTGGTCTCCGGTAAGCAAGTTTCTTTCCTCGCGATACCGCCTCATCCTGCCCGACCTGCGCGGGCATGGCGACTCGGGCTTGGGCGAAGGCTCTGCCACCATGCAGAAGCATGCAGCCGATGTGGCGAGGGTCATGGATGCCGCAGGAGTGGACCGCGCGCCAATGATCGGCGTCTCCATTGGCGGGTATGTGATCTTCGAATTCTGGCGGCAGTTTCGCGAGCGCGCCTCAGGGCTCGTGCTGTGCAACACCAAAGCCGGCGCGGATAGCCCCGAAGCTCGTGCTGGGCGCCTGCAGGCTGCCGATGACGTTCTAAAAAAAGGAACCGAGGTTTTCTTCGAAAGTATGTTGGAGAAAGTTTTCGGCGGGAGCACGCGTCAGTCGCGCCCCGACCTGGTCGAGGACGCGCTGCGCATGATGCGCAAAATGTCGCCGGAAGACGTAGCGGATGTACAGCGTGGAATGGCCGAGCGGCCCGATTCGATGGAAACCGCAAAGACCATCAGCGTTCCGACTCTGCTGATCACGGGCGACGAGGATCTGATGACCGGAATTAAGGAAGCCGAAATAATGAAAAAGAACATTCGTGGCAGCGAAATGAAAATTGTCGCAAAGGCCGGACACTACTCGCCGTGGGAACAGCCGCAAGAGGTCGGCCGGTTGCTCAGGCAGTTTCTCGATTCGGCAGGCTGAGAAACAACAACGCCTCAGAACGCGGTCTAAGACGTTGGCGAACATGCTTATCCGTCACGCTGAGTAACCCCATCCCGCGAAACGAAAAAACCCGCTTCTCGCGAAGCGGGCTTCCTCTTGCACTTTTCTTTGCGTATTCCGGGTGAGTTGCAGTTACTGGCACACCGTCAACGCCTGGTTGTGGAAGGTAAACTCGCCGTTCACAGAGGTGCTAGGAGGCGCACCGAAATATGGCAGCGTCACCAGGTCCTGCAGGTTGTAGGTAAAGCCACCTACGGGGTACCCGAAGTCTCCGAAGTTGGCATTGTTTTCCAGAGGGTCGCCGTTCTCCAGGATGCCGCATGGCGTCTGATTTCCGTTGATGTTGACCACCAGAGGATCATCCGCCCATTCGCCGATTTCGTGCGAGAGAGCAGAAACATCCTGCGCGAAAGCTGCCACGCGGCTGATGTAGCTGGCGTGCGCATACGCCAGCGGTGCCGAAACGCTCCCCGTCGAGCTGTGGTATCCGCCAATGCAGCAGGAACGGTTCTGCGTCAGATACACGTTGTAGGTCAGGAAAATTGGCAGCGTATTAGGCGGGATCGCTTTGCTGGTCAGAATAGCGTGTAACTGCGCGTCGAACCAGTTGATGTCGACCAAGCCGGCGTTAAATCCGAAAACGACTCCCGTCCGGCCATACTGAACCGGCGGACTCAGGGTCGCGGTCTCAAGCACTGTTGGGCCACCGAGAAGCAGGTGTGAACCAGTGTCGCCGGTTCCCCAGAAGTTGGCGCGCTGGTAGGCGTCGATGTACTGCGTCGTTCCCATGCTTGCGCCTGCGGAAACAAAGTTGACCGTGGACTTAAACAACGGTGACGCCACCGTGTTTGCTACCGCCGACTTTCCGCCGGTATTGCCCGGATTTGTATTCGGGTCGAATGTGGTCTTCACTCCGGTGCTGCTGGTAATTACGATTTTGATTGGAATGATGTAGGTCTTGACCGTCGCGGTGGTGTTGGTCGAAGGTTTCGTCCCGACCATGTTGTAGCTGTACGTTTTCCCCGCGTAAACGAAAGAACCATTCCAGGTTTGCAACGGAGTCGCTACCGCCAGGATGGGGGCTTGTCCGCTGGGTGCTTGCAGACTGGGTTTGACTATCGCATACATCGGCCGTTCACTGCCGGGCACGATTTGTGAGTCTTGGGCAAGGGCAATTCCGGAAGCGCAAATAAGTAATGCGACAGAACAGCTCAGCCGCCGGGAGTTGAGAGCGCGAAGCTTCATTTGGGAGGTCTCCTTAAATTTTGTCTTGCCTCGGAGTGGAATAGGAACATCCAGGGGGAGCCGCCGGCCCACCTTTCCAAGCAATGGACAACGCGATGGTCAGCAATTCTGCCCCGGCATGCTGTGCTTGTCAACTGTGAAAAGACTTGCGCATAACCGGGATGAACTGAATAACGTTAATATTGAAAAGCCATGTCTCACGGAAAAACTATTGTGATCCGCCCCGCGCGGGGCCTTGCCGGATCTGTCCGTTTGCCCGGAGATAAGTCCATCTCACACCGCTATGCCATGCTGGGCGGAATCGCCGAAGGCACCACTAAGCTTGAGAATTTTTCCACCGGCGCGGACTGCGCGAGCACTCTGGGTTGTCTGCGATCTCTCGGTGTGCAATGGGAACGCGAAGGCGGGTCGGTCACCATTCATGGCAAGGGCCCGAAGCTGAGGGCGCCGGAGAGCTTTCTCGATTGCGGCAATTCCGGTTCGACCATCCGCATGCTGAGCGGAATTCTTGCCGGCCAGGATTTCGCCTGCGAACTCCGCGGGGACGAGTCGCTGTCGCGGCGGCCCATGGCTCGAATCATCAAGCCGCTGGAACTGATGGGGGCAAAGATCGAAGCTAGCGAAGGAGGTCGTCCGCCGCTGCGGCTCACCGGATCGCGACTGAAGGCCATTGACTACAAGCTGCCGGTCGCCAGCGCCCAGGTAAAGACGTCTTTACTCCTTGCCGGACTGTTTGCCGACGGGACCACGCGAGTGGAAGAGCCGATTCAAACCCGCGATCACGGCGAACAGGCGCTGCAGGCATTCGGCGCCACCCTTGACCGCCGCATGCGCGAGGTCAGCATTCAAGGCGGGCAAAAGCTGCAGGCAATCGAAGCCGTGGTTCCCGGAGACATTTCGAGCGCAGCGTTTTTTCTTTGTGCGGCGGCGCTGTTCCCGAATTCGCAACTCGTACTTCCGGGGCTGCTGCTGAACCCGACCCGCGCACGCCTGCTGGATTTTCTGATCGGACTGGGTTTGAAAATCACCATGAGCGGCATAGAAGAACAGCATGGTGAACTGATCGGAAGCCTCCAGGTGGAAGGTGGAGAACTCAAAGGCGCGAAGATCTCGGGCGGCGATACCGCTGCTCTGATCGATGAAATCCCGGTACTCGCAGCAATCGCACCTTATACCGAGGAGGGAATCGAGATTCGCGATGCCCGGGAGTTGCGGGTGAAAGAGTCAGACCGGATCGCCAGCGTCGCCACGAACCTTAGGCTGATGGGAGCCGAAGTAGAAGAGTTCGACGATGGACTAAGAGTTCCGGGACGGCAGAAGTTGCATGGAGCATCGCTCGATTCATTTGGCGATCACCGCATTGCGATGGCGTTCGCCGTGGCAGCGCTGCGGGCTGAAGGAGAGACAGAAATCAAGGGGGCTGACTCAGCCGTGATCTCGTTCCCAGAGTTTTTTGAGGCATTGGACAGCGTGCTGCGGCGGTAGAATTGTCAGATTTATGGAGGGACAATACAAAATTCCATAGATTCCAGAGAGGGAAGAATTCTCTCTCAAGCCCAAACAGCGCAAGTCTTAGAAAATAAATAGCTTTCAGAAAACAGCTAACGCCTTTCCTGGTGGCACGTCGATTGCCTAGTCAAGTTCGCGCAGACGAGCCTCAAATCTCGACTCTCAAGGAAGTGAAGCGATGCTCACCCCCAAGTTCCTTCCCGGTAGGACATTCCGACATTTGGCAGTTGTTTTAACCATGGTTGTCATGGTCGCCACTTTCGCCGTGGCGCAGACCACCATTAGCACCGGCAGCATTGTTGGCACAGTCACCGATCCTCAAGGTGCGGTAGTTTCGGGCGCGAAGGTAAGCATCTTAAACGCGGCGACCGGACAAGCGATCGTTCTGGTGACCAACTCCGCGGGCGCATACAATTCCGGCCCTTTGCCGCCGGGTACTTACAAGGTTGACATTTCCGCGGCCGGCTTCCGAACCACCACCATCTCGACTCCGGTGCAGGTGGGCAACACCGCGTCGGCAAACGCCAAGCTCCAAGTAGGGCGCGCCGACCAGGTTGTGGAGGTGACCGGCAGTTCGGTGGAGATAAACACGGAACAGCCCACGGTGCAGGGCGTGCTGACCAGCCAGGACATTGAAAACCTTCCTACCGGCAGCCGGAACTTCCTCGACTTAGCGCAGCTGGAACCAGGTGTTCAGATTCAGGACGGCGGAAATTTTGATCCCACGAAGAATGGCTTCTCGTCCGTCTCCTTCGGCGGCAGATTTGGCCGCACCGCTCGAATTGAAGTTGACGGCATCGACATCAGCGACGAGACGGTCGGGACAACTACCCAGAACATCTCTGCCGGATCGATCAGCGAATTTCAGGTGAGCCAGTCCACGCTCGATCTATCGACCGAACTGACGTCGTCTGGCGCAATAGGCGTCGTAACCAAGTCTGGAACGAACGCATACCACGGTGATGCTTTTTATCTTTTCCGCGACAAAGCGTTGATGGCAAATTTCCCCGGTGGTCAGGACACCTACTACCAGCGGAATCACTTTGGTGGAAGCTTCGGTGGTGCGTTCATAAAAGACAGGCTGTTCTTCTTCATGAACGGGGAACGCATCAAGCAAGGCCAGCAAATCCCGCTTGCGCCACCGGCTCCTTTCAACAATCTTCCCAGCGTATATCCCGGTGGATTCAAGGACACCATGCTGTTGGGCAAGTTGGACTGGACCGTCAACTCGAAGCTGACGCTGTTCTACAAGTTCAACTACGAATGGAATGGTGACACGCGAGCTTTCGGCTCCACTTATCAGCCGTTCACCAACCGCGACCAAACGCCCTCCCATGGCGTAGGGTTGAATTTTGTGAATGGCAGCTTCACGCACAGCATCCGGTTCGGATACATGAAATTCCAGAACCACATCGCCGATGCGGTGCTGGGCAATCCTGGCGTCTTTGACCCGGCCGGCAACATTCCAGTTGACATCCGTATCGGCCCGGCTGGCGTGGTTACCCGCTTCGGTCCCTCGCGGTTGGCGCCGCAGGCGACCTTCCAGGGGAGCCATCAAATCAAGTATGACGGCAGTAAGCTGAGCGGCTCGCACCTTTTCCGATACGGAGTAGCTTTCAACCGGATTCGAGGGGGTGGATTTGCGTCATTCTATGGACTGGCACCTGAGATCCGAACCAACAACGACGGGAATCCTCCAGATCCAAGCAAGGGGATTCTCGGCACTGGAGCTCAGGGCATCGCCGCAGGCGGGCCATTCCCGGGAGGCGCCGCCAACCCGTTGAATTATCCGGTCAAGTCCATGCTCCTCGGGAATGGACAAGGCTTCTTCACCGAAACTCCGGCATTTGGGTATCCAGCGGGCGGACAAGCTGACAACCGCTTCGCGCTTTACGCTGGCGACAGCTGGAAAATAAAGCCCAGCTTCACGCTTACCTACGGAGTGCGCTGGTCACGCGATAGTGGACGTTCCGACTCTGACCTGGGCCCGCTCACATGCGACCAGATCGACGCCGCGGTGTTTGCTCCCTACCTCCCGTGTACCGGGAGCTCGCGGATCCTCGACCAGTTTGGCGGCAATTATGGTGGTCGCGTCAATCAGCCGAATCACAATTTTGGGCCGCAGCTTGGATTCGCTTGGAACGTTCACGGAAATGGCAAAACCGTGATCCGTGGCGGCACAGGTATTTATTACGAGAACGCCGTATTCAACAACATTCTGTTCGACCGGCCAGGCCGCCTGCCAAAAGGTCTGTTCTGGGGAACGGCATCGCCATGCACGAGTGGAGCTCTGGTGCTGCCGACTGGCCCCGTCACCACGATTAACGGCAGAAGCATCAGCTCAATTTGCAGCGACATCGTGGGCAACGTATTGCAGGATGCTGCCGACATGCAGGCGCTCTTCCAGCAAGGAACTGCTGCCGCGGGGGCGACGGCGAACCCGAATTTCATAGGAGAGAACCTGGCGAACGGCCCCAACTCAACTGGGAATAATTTCGTCGCGCCGAACTACAAGACACCGTACTCGATCCAGATGAACCTCGGCATTCAGCATGAGATTCGCCCGGGTATGGTGTTTACGGCGGACTTCCTCCGCAACGTTGGCTTGCACTACCTGCTCTCGTACGACACCAACCACGTTGGCGATGCACGCTATCTCAACGCGAATGCCACACTGAACGCTATTTCGGCCACCAATAGCAGCTTTGGCGCCTGCGGAGGTGGCACCACGGCTGCTGACATTGACTGCGCGATCCTAGCCGGCGCCACCATTGGCGACTATGCGGCAAACGGCCTCGATGGCGGAAAGAACTACCTTTCGGGTTTCCCGGCCTCGGCGTTTGGGTTGACCCCAGATACCGGTGTTGCATTTCCTGGCATCAATCCTCTGGTGGGCGAGAACGAAATGCTCTTCCCCGTAGGACGTTCCGTTTACACCGGTCTGCAAATGAAGCTGGTTCAGCGGGTGAACAACCTGTTTGGCGGATTAAAGAACGGTAGTTTGCAGATTTCCTACGCTTTGTCGCGCTTCAACAGCATGACTGGAGACCAGGATTTTGTTAACTCTACGTTCGATTTCCGCAATCCCACCCACTACTTTGGGCCGAGTTCGCTCGACCGTACGCACCAGCTCTCATTTGGCGGCAGTTTTGAGCTGCCACATCACGGGCCACGGCTGAGCTTCGCCTCTCACTTCTTCTCGCCTCTGGCAAACAATATGGCAGCAAGTTTCCAGTTTCGAGCGGGTGAGGGTTTCTTTAGTGACTATCTCGGCGATGGCGCGGCCGCCGCGCACATTTTGCCGGGACAGCAGCTAGGATCGTGGGGACGAGAGGTAAAAGCCAGCAACATCAATTCGGTGATCAGCAAATACAACAGCACCGTGGCGGGATCGATTCTGCCCATGGGACAGGCGCTGATCAATGCCGGCTTATTCACGCAGACCCAGTTGCAATCCCTCGGTGCGGTTGCAGACCAGATCGATCCGGCGCCCTCGGACCAAATGAACATGACTTGGCTGAAAGCCTTCGACTTGAAGGCAAGCTGGCCAATTCACCTTCGAGAGTCGGTCACGCTTGAACCGTCGATCGGGTTTTATAACCTGTTCAACTTTGCCAACTTCAACGCTCCGGGACACGTCATTGGAGGTGACTTCGGAGAAATTACCGGCTGCCAATTCGGGACATCTGGCGGTTGTGGCGGAACGCCTGGTGGAGTCAACGGGACCCCGCTGTCTGATCGCTTAATTACAAACTCGCTGCGGGTGGGCACAGGGTCGGGCGCGAACACCACCGGAGCACCGCGTCAGATCGACTTCGGGCTGAAGCTTACGTTCTAAACGAAGCGCATCATTACTCGGCGGCGAGGGGACCTCGCCTCTGCAAGCAAAAAGGCGGACAATTCTGTCCGCCTTTTTTGTTGTCTTTGCAGGACCGCCGGTTACTGAATCTTTTCCGTCTTTCCGCTGTACTTCACGGTACCGGTCTTCTGGTTTTCCGCGTCGATGTCCTGATTGGTGATGGTTCGAGTGGCCTTGCGCGCCGTCTTTCCAGCGGTTGATGCCTCGACCGGGCTTCCCATGTCGCCCGCGGAGAAGTAGATCCATGCATGCGCGGCGGCTGCGTGTGCGGCCATGCCGGCGTGTTCACCCATCCCTTCCTCGTGGTGCATGAATCCGCCGCCGTGAACGCCGCGGACCTGCAACTCGACTTCAGGTTCCGATATGAGCGGTGCTCCGCCGCCCTGGTACCAGACTGGCTCGGTGAATGAGGAACTGGTGTTGCCGTTCATCATCGACAGGGTGGAATTCCGTGCTCCGGCAGACAGACCGTAGGTCGCATTGCTGGCGCCTACCGAGTTTGGAGCCACAGTCGAAAGGGAAATCTGAGGTGTGGTGATCAGTGGAACGTATGGCCCATATGCCTGCCCATAAACTTGAACTGGCCTTTGAGCGAACGCAGATCCTGCAAAAAGCAGGGGCGCAACAAATCTAAGTACTCGCATCCTACCCTCCTGGAGACAACACAGCTGCCCATCCGTTTGCAGTTGTGATGCCAAGTCGGCAAAACCGTCCAATCTCCGAGACTCTTACCTGTGTCTCCGTGGCTCTTTGTGAGGACGCGCCCGCGATCGTGCCGCTCCAATAGCGGAAGATGCAAAGTCTTGCGACAAACGCGCAGCGCGATTGCAATAGTTGAGACGAGATTCGCTGCTCAGTTTCCGACGTAGCGAGCGTAGAGGCTGCGGGCGACGGAGGGGTCGTCAGTCCCTTTGATGATGGCGCGGCCATCGGGGAAAAGCGTCATTTCAAACGGCTCTGTGGAGAACTTGAGCATAAAGCCGTTTTGCCGCACTTGCCCGTGCGGCGCCAGACGCCGGCCCATTTCCGCCAGGTCAATGGGACGCGCATGCTCATGGATCTGTACCGAATTTCTGCCGCAGAGAGTAATGTGGGGGCGGCCTTCGCCCGCCAGGTGTATGAATTCCCGGCGCACGCAGGTCCGGCAATTTTCCACTGGTGACGAAGCCGCAACTTCAGCGCGCTCGTTCAGCCACAAATCGGCGGAAAGCAGGGTGCGCCGCAGGGCTCCCTTCGAGCCCGAAAGCAGCTTGATCGCCTCGGTGGCCGCGATGGAGGCGGCGAAGTTCACTGCCGAATTCAAAATTCCTGCGGTGTCGCAGGTGTCGATTGCCCCCGCCGGGCTGTGCGGGAAAATGCAACTCAAGCAAGCTGTCTCACCGGGGAGGATGTTCATCGTAATGGCGTAGCTGCCGACCGCAGCCGTGTAAATCCAGGGTATGGAGTTTTTTACGGCGTAGTCGTTGATCAGGTAGCGGGTTTCGAAATTGTCAGTTCCGTCGAGCACCAGCTGTACCTGGCCCAGCAGGTCGTCTACGTTTTCCGGCCGGAGATCGGTGACCAGAGATTCCAAGCTGACTTCCGAGTTGAAAGCGCGAATCTTCGCCGCCGCCGCCACCGCCTTGGGCAGGGATTCCGCCGCGTCATTTTCGTCGAACAGGTTCTGCCGCTGAAGGTTGCTGGGCTCAACGAAATCGCGGTCAATGATCCTGAGGAATCCAACGCCGGCCCGCGCCAGCAGCGATGCCAGAGTTGAACCGGTAGCTCCGCACCCCACCAGGCAAACCCGGGACGCCAAAAGGTTTTCCTGGCCGCGCTCGCCCAGCGGGCCAAAAAGCATTTGCCGCGAATATCTTTCCGTGGACTTGGGTTTCATCAGGTAGCTCGGCTAGGGCCTTGAGGAGGGGTGTGAACCAGTGCTTCCATCCTGCTGGGCACGGCGCCAGCTTATTATAAGTGGTGGTGGCCGAGGCGTGCTCTAAACGGTGGCCCATCCGGCATCGAACTTCCAGGCTGGATAACTGTTGCAGAGGAGTGGTTTTGCTGGGGAAAGCGTTGACCCTTCGGTGGATGGCTGTCGGTGCGGTCGCTCTGCTGACCACGCAACTTTCCTCGGCGCAAACCCCCGCTTCCACTGAAGAATCCACAGCGCCGGGTTTAAAGAATAAAGACTCCATCTGCCTGGGTAAGAAAATCGGAACCATCGAACTACCCAATGCCAGCGATACCGATCGTGAGATGCTGGCGAAAATCTCTGGCCTGAATCCGGGCGCACCGCTGGATCGGGCTGCGCTCCAGCAGGCTCTGAGGTCCCTCTTTGCAACCGGGCGCTACGCTGACTTGCTAGCCGAATGCGAATTGGCCCCCGACGGCACGGCTACGCTGAAGTTTTCCAACACATCGAATTTCTTTATTGGCGGCATCAGTGTTGAAGGGAACCCGGCATCGCCAAGCGAAGCGCAACTCGCGAACACGTCAAAACTGCAGCTCGGAGAACTCTTCACTTCTGAGAAGCTGGACCGCGCCATCCAGAACATTCAGCGGGTCCTGCAGCAGAATGGCTACTACAAGGCCTCAGTCACTCATTCCGAGCGACAGGATCCTTTAACCCAACAGGTGGCGATCACGTTCCACATTCATGCTGGCGCCCCAGCCGAGGTTGGCAAGGTGTCAGTGGAGGGCAACGCACTATATTCAGCGGGGCAGATTGCCGACATCGCCCACATTCATCCCGACAATGCCATCGCCGCGCAAACCACTTCCGACGCGATTGAAAGGCTTCGCAAGCGCTACCAGAAGAGGCAGCGTTGGCTGGCCCAGGTGGAGATTGCTTCCGCGAAGTTTCAGCCCACCACCAATACCGTGGATTACAGATTCCGGATCGATGCCGGCCCGGTTGTATCCATTGACGTCGAAGGGTTTCGGCTGAGCCGCGGCACCATTCGCAGGAACATCCCAGTGTATGAAGAGAATGCCCTCGATGACGATCTGCTCAATGAGGGGCGCCGCAACGTGCTGAGTTACATGGAATCGCGCGGCTACTTCGAGGCGACGGTGGAGCTGCGGAAGCAGTCGAATGACAAGCACAACTCAGTGCGCGTCCTCTACCAGATCAACTCCGGCGGACGGCACCGGGTGGCGAAAGTCCAGATCACCGGAAACAAGTATTTCCGGGACGAGGAATTGCGCCCCAGCATGCAGGTGCAGCAGAAGAATGTTCTTCTCACGCATGGACGCTACAGCGAGGCGTTGCTTCGCAGCGATGTCCGGGACATTGAAAACAAATATCGCGCCAACGGTTTCGCGAAAGTAAAAATTACCACCGACGTGAAGGACGACTACCAGGCAAAAAATCAGGTCGCGGTTTTCCTGCAGGTGAACGAAGGCCCGCAAACCCTGGTTGGAAAATTCGAGGTGGTGGGGAATAGCGCTGTCCCTACCCAGTCCTTTCCGGAGTTGAACACCCAAAGCGGCCAGCCATTTTCGGATTCAAACCTGGCCCAGGACCGCGACATTCTGCTGAATTACTACTTCAACCAGGGATTCCCCAACGCAAGCTTCGATGCGATCGCCAATCCAGCCGCCGACAATCGCATGGACGTAGTCTTTCATATTCAGGAAGGCCAACGTGTCTATGTGAATCAAGTGCTGGTGTCGGGACGCGAGTTCACCCGGCCCTACGTCATCAACCGCGAGCTGCAAATGAAATCTGGCGATCCGGTGAGCCAGACGAGTCTTCTGGATACTCAGCAGAAGCTTTATGACCTCGGAATCTTCAGCCAGGTGGATACGGCGGTGCAGAATCCGGATGGCTCGGAGCCGCGAAAGAACGTGCTGGTTCAGGTACACGAAGCCCGGCGATACACGTTTAACTACGGCGGAGGCTTCGAATTTCAAACCGGCCAGCCGACGGGGAACGGCAAGCAGCCGCTGGGGGCATCGGGCGTAAGCCCGTTGGGATCATTCGACGTGACCCGGCTAAACTTCCTTGGCCGCGACCACACCATCACTTTCCTGACGCGAGTGGGACGCCTGCAGCAACGCGGACTGCTCAGCTATGAGGCTCCAAATTGGTTCAATAATCCGAATCTGAAGCTGACCTTCACGGCATTTTTTGACCACACCCTCGACGTAACGACGTTCACCTCGCAGCGCCTGGAGGGAACGATTCAGGCCGCGCACGTGGTTAGCCGGAAGCTAGACGGGACGCCGGTCTCGACTTTGACCAACTACTTCAATTATCGTCTGGTGAAAGCAACCGGCGTGGCCGTTAGTCCGGATAAGATTCCGGTACTGTCGAAGCCGGTGCGTCTAGGGGAGCCTGGGTTCAGCTACATCCAGGACAAACGCGACAATATCCTGGAAACCACTCGTGGCAGCTACTGGACATTGGATGCCGGCGTCGCCGCCAGCTACTTTGGCTCGGAGGCTGACTTCAGCCGCCTGCTGGCGCAAAATTCCACCTATTACCCCTTCGGCAAGCGCGGGGTAGGAAAACTCGTGCTGGCGCGATCAACTCGGATTGGCATCGAAACGCCGTTCGCTAATACCGTCATAACGCAACCTGGTCAATCTCTCCCCGCAAACCATTCGTTGATTCCACTTCCGGAGCGTTTTCTAATGGGAGGCGGAAACTCTCATCGCGGGTTTGGACTGAATCAAGCGGGCCCGCGCGATCCTACCAGCGGCTTTCCTCTGGGGGGTTCAGCGTTGTTCCTAAACAATCTTGAACTCAGGTTCCCGCCGCCTACGCTGCCCTTCGTGGGATCCAACATGAGCTTCGCGATTTTTCACGACATGGGGAATGTTTTCACCGACGGACGCCACATGCTCGATAGCCTCGCGCGCTGGCACCAGAATACGTCCCTTTGTACTCAGGCAGTCGGCACACCTTTTCAAGTGGGAACGGGCGCAGCTCTGTGCAATTACGACTACGTCTCGCACGCGATAGGGCTTGGCATTCGCTACAAGACGCCGGTAGGACCGGTGCGGTTCGATTTGGGGTACAACCTGAATCCAACCGCTTTTCCGAGTTTTGATGCCACGAATAACTTCACTGCCAGGAAACAAGCCAGCTCGTTCAATGCTTACTTTAGTATTGGGCAGACTTTCTGATGATGCGCCAATTCCTCACCGCCGCGCTGGTGCTGACCGCTCCAATGGCGGCGCATTCCGGGGAAATCCTGGACCGGCTTGCCGCTACCGTGAACGGGCACGCCGTATTACAAAGTGATGTTGACGAGGAGTTAAGGTACGAGTGTTTCGCCGCCAAGCGTCCCTTGAGCCAGATCACGGCAGAGGACCGCCAGGCCGCACTCAACCGCCTGATCGACCAGGAACTCCTGAGTCAGCAGATGAATTCGCGGGATTTCACCCCGACCAAGCCTGAGGAGGTTGAAAAGGCGCTCCACTCGTTTCAGGCCAGTGCCAACGAAGGCGCAGAATGGGCCGCCGCATTGGCGAGTTACGGCATCAGTGAGAGCACGATTCGGAGCCACGTCGAGACGGAACTGAACCAGCTCCGGCTGATTGACCTTCGCCTGCGCCCATCGATCCAAATCGACTCTGATTCGATCACTACGTACTACCAGAAAGAATTGCTTCCCAAACTCTCGCCGGGCCCGCACAGCAGCTTACAGGACTCCACGCCCGGCATTCGCGAGTTGCTGACGCAACAGAAGATGAACGAGTCGCTGGAGTCATGGCTCGAAGCGCTGCGCTCGCAGGCGCAGATTCGCCGGTTCGACAATGCAGAAGGGACCCGGTGAAATGACCCGATTCCACATATTCAAGCGGCTCTGGCGATACTCCCTGTGGGCGTTGCTCACGTTCCTTCTGCTGGTTTCGGCGTTCCTCTGGTACATCACTACCGAGTCGTTTCAGAGGATGGTGCGCCAGCGGCTTACCGCCTCCATCGAGCAAGCTACTGGCGGCCGTGTCGAACTCGGCAGTTTTCATGTGGTCCCTTTGCGCTTCCAAGTGGAGATTCGCAATCTCACCATCCACGGCCGAGAACTTGCAACCGAGCGGTCACTGGCCCATGTGGATAGCATAAGCGCCGTGATTGATCTGCCTGCTGTGCTCGGCTGGCGCATGTCGTTCCGATCGCTCGTGCTGACGCATCCCGTGGTGCATGTGATTTATTATCGCGACGGCACCACCAACCAGCCTGTTCCGAAACAGGCGTCCGGCGCGGACTTTGACCGGATGTTCTCGATTTCCGCGCACCAGCTCAAAGTGCGTAACGGCGAAGTGTTCATTCAGGAGCAGCGTCTGCCCCTCGATTTCGTCGCAAATGAGGTGGAGGCCGAATTTGACTATTCCTTCCTGCACCGCCGGTATTCGGGTGACATTTCGATCGGAAAGGGGGAGACGCAGTTCGCCGGATACCGCCCGATTGCCTGGTCGGCGAAGATGGACTTCAGCATCTCGCACGACGAAATCCAGCTTCGGTCTTTTGAAGCCATCTCAGAAGGATCTGAGTTGCGTGGCGGGGGCACGATAACCGATTTTCGTAATCCGGTATTCAAAGGTACCTACGACTTGGTCCTCGATTTGGAGCAGGCGGCGGCAGTTATGCGCCAGCCTCGAACCGCATCGGGACGTTTGCAGATGGCGGGCTTCGCCTCGTGGTCGAGCCAGAGTCATTCGCTCGGCGGCGGCTTCGACATGAAAAACGTTGCAGTGAATGCCGGTGGTTTCAATGTCAAAAATATGACAGCAACCGGGAAATTGTTGCTCGATCCGCAGAAGATCGCAGTCACCCAGGTGCAGGGTCGGGCGCTGCGCGGCGCCTTCAGCGGGGATCTCGAAGTCCTGAACTGGAACTCACCAGAAAAAACTTTACCGTCGGCGAAGCAGTCCCCCCAGCGCGGTAACGCCACGATCAAAGTAAAAGATGTTTCGCTGTCGGAGCTTCTTGCCTCGCTCGGACGGCAGTATCGCGATCTGAAGATTGTGCCGCTCGCGGGCGTCCTCTCGGGGAGCACTGAGATTCGCTGGAAAGACTCTATGCGGAACGCCGAGGCCAGCTCAACTGTTTCCGTAGTCAGGCCAGCACGTGTCGCGGCTGGTGAGCTTCCCTTGACCGCCAGCGCGCACTTCAGCTACCAGGCCCGTCCCTCGATCCTGGAGATTGCCGATCTGAGTGCGAGCACTCCCGCTACGCAAATCCGCGCTTCGGGCACCCTCGCCGCCAGCAATTCGCTGCGCCTGTCAGTAGCTAGCGACCATCTCGGGGAATGGGCGCCGTTGATTTCAGCAGTCTTTCCGGACGGGTTGCCAGTCGCCGTCTCCGGCCATGCAGCGTTCAATGGAACGGTGGGCGGTAACGACGCCAACCCGGTGCTCAGCGGAAATCTGCAGCTTCACGATTTCGACACTACGGCTTCACCAGGCGGCGGCCAAAGGAAAGTCGTTCACTGGGACGCGCTCAACGCTGACTTGCAGGTCTCCCCTTCGAACCTTGTCGTACGGAATGCTTTATTCCGTCGCGCCGATTCTTCGCTTCGTTTGGACGGCAGCGCCGGGCTCTATGACTGGAAGACGGGGCCCGCGAGCACGATTCACGGGAATGCAGAGGCGCAGAACTTCGATGCCCACGACCTGGAAATGCTGGCGGGGCAAGATGTTGGAGCCAGGGGAAAAATCAACGCGCGCCTTGAAATCTCAGGCACGATTTCCAAGCTTCTAGGGCAAGGAACCGTCACCTGGTCGAACGGCTCGATACACGGCTATGGCTTTGATTCTGCCGGGGGCGCGATGGCGCTGGCGAATAATCGCGTCAGCGTACGTTCTCTCGCGATCGCGCGGGGACACTCGCGCGTAACCGGAACAGGTTGGTATGACCTGAGCACGAGTGCGTTCGAGGGTGACGTCACCGGCACGAACTTCGAGATCGCAGAACTCGCGCCGCTTGAACAGTCCCGTGTAAAGCTCGCGGGAACGCTCGATTTTTCTGCCAAAGCTTCCGGCACCGTTGACAGCCCCGATTTGTCCGCGCACATTCAAATGAAGAACGTCGCATTCAACGACGAAGCGGCAGGGGACTACCTGATCGACGCCGCCACGCACGGGCCCGACCTGCATTTGACCGGTCATTCGGAGTTTGGCAAGTCGGAGCTGCTGATCGAAGGCAACGTTCAGCTTCGCGAGCAATGGCCAGCCCGCATTTCGTTCCACTTCACTCGACTCGATATCGATTCGTTTCTCGTGACCTATATTCACGGTCGCGTTACCGGGCATTCGGCTGTTGCCGGGGATCTGGTTTTGCAAGGACCTCTACGGGATCCGAGTAAATTGACTTTGACCGGAAATCTCACCGACCTTTACGCCGACGTCGCGAAGGTCAAACTCAAGAATGAGGGCCCGGTGCGGTTCGCGATCGATCACCAGACACTCACCATCAACAGCCTCCATTTGACGGGCGACAACACGGACGTTTCCGCCACCGGCTCCATGCAGCTCAGCGGTGACCATCAATTAAATCTTGAAAGCAGTGGAAAGGTTGGGCTGCAGCTCTTGCAGACTTACGACCCGGACCTGACCGGCTCTGGAACCGTTACTGGTCAGGTTTCGGTTACCGGGACCATGGGTTCGCCGGTGGTGCGCGGAGCGCTGCAGGTGGAAAACGGATCGATTTATGACGTCAACCTGCCCAGCGCTCTCAGCGAGCTGAACGGCAAATTGCAGTTTAACCAAAACCAAGTCACGATCGAGAAACTCACCGGCCGCACCGGCGGCGGCACCATGAGCTTCGCCGGGCATGCGCAACTGAATGGCAAGGTGCTCAGTTTTGACCTTACGGCGAATGCTGATTCCGTACGGCTGCGATATCCGCCGGGTGTGAGTTCCACCGCGACCGCCCAACTTCGATGGAGCGGAAGCTCAAACGGGTCGCTTCTCTCCGGCGATATTACCGTTATCAAACTCGGGGTCACGCCTGGATTTGACTTCGGCGCTTATTTGGCGCGCAGCACGCAGTCCTCTGGTCTACCCCAGACCGATCCCGTACTGAACAACATCCGGCTCGACCTTCACGTAGTGACGACACCCGATTTGCAGATGCAAACCAGCGTGCTTCGCCTGCGCGGCGATGCCGACCTGAAGGTGCGAGGCAATGCGGCAAAACCTGTGCTGCTTGGACGCGCCGATGTGTTTGAAGGGGAAGCGTACTTCAATGGGACAAAATACCGACTGGAGCGTGGCGGCGTGACCTTTGGCACGCCAGCGTCAAGTAATGCGGCTGCATCGGTCCCTGTGGTGGATTTTGAAGCCACGACTCACGTGCGCGACTATGACATCACGCTGTCGGTTACCGGGCCGGCTGATCACCCGAAGATGAACTATCGATCCGAGCCGCCTCTGCCTACGAATGACATCATTGGTCTGCTTGCTTTCGGCCAGACAACCGAAGAGTCAGGGCGCCTGCAGCAGAGCAGCCAGTCGGCCTTCAGCCCAGAGGCGTCGAACGCGATGCTGGCGGCTGCTCTCAATGCCACGCTCAACAATCGGACGCAGCGCATTTTCGGCAATAGCCGAATCAAGATCGACCCGCAAGGGCTTGAGACCGAGACTTCTCCAACGCAAACTGGTCCGGCGCTAACCATAGAACAGCAGGTCAAAGACAACCTGACGCTGACTTATACCACTAACGTCGCGCAAACCTCGCAGCAAGTCATTCGTGCTGAATACTATGTCTCGAGGAATGTTTCGGTGGTGGCCATTCGCGATCAGAACGGCGTCGTCAGCTTCGATGTGAAGATCCGTCGCCGCAAGCGCTAGCAGCCCAGCCGGCAGCCTTTCTCTTTTACAATGTGAATGTGCCGCTGCTGAAAAACCTAGGCGCAACTCTCGAGATGATCAAGTGGGAACACTCGATTTTTGCGCTCCCATTCGCCCTCTGCGGAGCCATGCTTGCAGCCAGGGGCGTGCCCACCCTGCATCAGTTGGTTTGGATTGTGGTGGCGATGGTTGCCGCCCGCTCGGCGGCGATGTCATTTAACCGGCTCGCCGACGCCAGCATTGACGGCGCCAATCCGCGCACCCAGGGGCGCGCGCTCCCAGCAGGCGTTCTTACCCAGGATTTTGTGAGGATGTTTGTGTTGCTGGCGGCCGCGGTGTTTCTGCTGGCCGCGTGGGAACTGAATCGCCTCGCATTCCTGCTGTCCCCCTTGGCGCTGGCGGTGCTGCTGCTTTATTCCTACACCAAGCGCTTTACTCGCTGGTCGCATCTGGTGCTGGGGTTTGCCCTGGGGATCGCGCCCGCAGCGGCATGGATCGCGGTTCGCGGTTCACTAGAGCCGCGAATTCTGCTGCTGACCGCGGCGGTCACGTTCTGGGTGGCAGGCTTTGACGTGCTTTATGCCTGCCAGGACCTCGAGTTTGATCGCAGCGCCGGGCTGCATTCCATCCCCAGATATTTCGGCGTGGCGAATTCTCTGTGGATCGCGCGCTCGTTTCATCTCGTCATGCTGATTCTGCTCGCGTCATTGGTGTGGGCGTTCGGACTGGGGAAGATTGCGGCGGCAGGAGTGTTCGCTGTACTGCTGCTGATCGGCTACGAGCACTCGCTGGTGTCAAAGGACGACTTGAGTAAGCTCAACGCGGCTTTCTTCACCATGAACGGCGTAATCGCCGTTGTCTTCTTTGTGTTCGTTGCGCTGGATCTCGCTCGGAAATGACCAATCTGATCCATTCTGCGCTGCGGAGGTTCCCCTGTAGAACTTCGTGTCCTGAATGGTCTTGAGAGCCCAGCCCCAGGAACGCTGACTAGCCGTGAGCCTTGCCTGCCTTGTATCATCAAAGCAGTGGCACACCCATTCCAGACCGACGACCGGCGCCTTTCCCTGATTCACGAAAAGGTGTCGCTCGGGGAGCGCCTCAGCGCAGATGACGCCCTGGTGCTCTATCAGGCTTCCGACATACTCGCCGTCGGATGGCTGGCCAATCAGGTGCGCGAGCGCCTGCACGGCAACAAGACCTACTTCAATGTAAATCGCCACATCAATCCGACCAATGTCTGCATTGCCGCTTGCCGTCTGTGCGCATTCGGACGCAAGAAGGATACGCCCGGCGCCTACACCATGGCGCTTGAGGAAGCTTTTCAGACTGCGGCTTCCGGCTACAGCGAAGCAGTGACCGAGTTTCACATCGTCGGCGGCCTGCATCCCGACCTGCCGTTTCAATATTTTTTGGATCTCTGTTCCGGACTGAAGCAGCGCTTTCCGCAGGTTCACCTGAAAGCGTTCACCATGGTGGAGGTTGCCTATCTGGCGAAGCGCGCCAAGCTTTCGATCGCCGAAACCTTGCGGCAACTAAAAGCGGCGGGCGTAGATTCACTTCCGGGCGGAGGCGCCGAAATTTTTGCCGACCGCGTGCGCCACATTATTTGCGATCACAAAATTGACGGCAGCCAATGGCTCGACACCGCTCGCACGGCGCACCAGATGGGATTGAAGTCGAACGCGACAATGCTCTACGGCCACGTCGAGAATGACGAAGACCGCGTCGATCATCTGCTAAAGCTCCGCGCCCTGCAGGACGAAACCGGCGGCTTCCAGACGTTTATTCCGCTGGCTTTTCATCCTGACAACACGCCGCTGGAACACTTGCCGCGAACTACTGGGATACTCGACATCAAACAGATCGCGGTCAGCCGCCTAGTGCTCGATAATTTCCCCCACATCAAGGCCTACTGGCAAATGCTCACGCCGAAGATTGCACAAATCGCATTGCGCTTCGGCGCGGATGATCTCGACGGAACCGTCATCGAAGAAAAGATTTACCACGACGCTGGTGCGACCACGCCGCAAGGAATGCGGCGCCAGGAACTTGTGCGGCTCATCCGCGAAGCCGGCCGCGAGCCCGTAGAGCGCGACACCATGTACCGCCCGGTAGTGCGGACGGAAACTTCTGTAACCGTGGCCGTTTAGCTGCGAGCTCTCTCATCTTGGCCCGAAATCGCTTTCAGGAATTTCATCAGTCCTACGGTATCCGCCGGAGACTGAATTTTGGTTCTCTTCGCGTGCAGGTGTACTATTTGGGAAATTGCTTCACGGGACCTTCACCCGACTCGAGGCCAAAATGAATGTGCACTTCAGCTACCGGCTGCACCGAACTCCAGACATCGATCACGAGATCCAGCACTGGGCGGAGAAAGTCCAGAGAAGGTTGCAGTTGTTTCGGCCGGAACTTGTGCACTTGAAGGGCGCAGTCGAGCAGAACTCTGCGCGCGAGGGAATCGTGGTCTCGCTGAACCTGCGCCTGCCGTCAGGTCAAATGGCGGCACATGAGTCGGCCGAAACCGCCGCCGCCGCGATCAAGTCAGCGTTCAACGATCTACTGGTGCAGATCGGCAAACACAAGCAGCAACTTCGGCGCACCCATGACTGGCGCCGCCGCACTCCCGAGCAGCGCCCGGTGTCACAAATTCCATTCGAAGAAACGGCGGCCGCACTTCCGCTCACGGCCACATCCGAAGATGTTCGCTCCTACGTGAACGCAAATTTCCGGCGACTGCAATTGTTTGTCGAGCGGGAGATCCAGTTCCGTGAAAGTTCGGGCGATCTCTATCCTGACTCCGTATGCGCTGAGGAAGTGGTAGATCAGGCGGTTGCTGATGCGCTCGACGATGTGGTCGAGAAGCCCGACCGCATTGGAATCCAGCCATGGTTTTACCGCCTCGCCATTCGCGCCATGAACGATTTTGCCGCACGCCGCGCGCAGGGGAGTGGCGAAATTGAACTGCACGCCAAACGCGCCCCGCGCGAAGAACGCGCCAGCGATGAGGAAGCTCTTCAGTTCCATCAACCCGACGAAACTGTGACCAACGAAAGCAGCATTGCCGATCGCGGCGCCGCCAATCCCGAAGAGATTGCTTACACCGATGAGATGGTAGCGCTGGTGCAACACGCGCTCAAAGGTGCTGCTCCGGAAGACCGCGAAACGTTTGTGCTGCACGCGCTCGAAGGGTTTTCAGTTGAGGAGATTGCCGCGATCACCGATCGCAATCGCAGCCAGGTGGAGTTCTCGATTGTGCGTGCCCGTCAACGGCTGCGCCAGAGCTTCGCCGTGAACAACCCCTTCAGCAAAGTGCTTCCAAGCACTGGCACGCGTTAGAGCGGAAGTCACACCAGCGATTGCGATGAACGGAAGTCGCGCAGGGTAAGCTCGAGCCCGCCAAAGTCGGGATGTTCGTTGTAGCCGACGGTGAAGGCGAAGTCCCGGCAATCGCCCACCAGCAGTTTTTCCTCGGTCACGCGTTCCGCCATCCGCCATCCCATCGCCTTGTATGAGAGCGAGCGTCGCCAGCCGCCACCTGCGTCGCCGTTCTTGATCGCGGACAACTTCAAGCGCACATGCTTTTCTTTCAGGATGCGCGGAGGCTCAGTGAGCCGTGCAGTTCCCCAGAATAGCGGCTCGGGATTCCCCGTCCCAAAGGGCTCCAGTTTCTGCAGGGCATCGGCTAGTTCCGGCGTGACCCCATCCATGGCCAGCGCCGCGTCGATCTTCAACACTGGCTCGAAATCAGCAATCGTCAGTCGCGTCCGCGCATAGTCGTCGAGACTCTTGCGCAGATCCGCAACATGTGCGGACGGCAGAGAAAATCCCACCGCATGAGCATGTCCGCCAAAGCGGGTGAAGAGTGTGCTGCACGACTCCAGCGCCCCCAACAAATGAAAGGCGGAAATGGAGCGGCCCGAGCCGTGAGCCTGTTTGCTCTCGCCATCGTGCGATATCACAACCGTCGGCCGTCCATAGCGCTCCACCACGCGAGTCGCGGTGATGCCAATCACGCCGCGATGCCAGCCCTCGCCGTCGATCACCATGCAATACGCGTCACGCAAGGGTGCATCATCGGCAATTCGCTGTTCGATCGCGTCCACGATGCGGCGCTCTTCCTCCTGGCGCTCGGCGTTTAACTTGTCAAGCCGTTGCGCGATCTCGCGGGCTTGCGCAATTTCTTTGGTTCCGAACAGGTCAATCACGTCACGCGCAATATCCATACGCCCAGCAGCGTTGATCCGCGGCGCGATGCGAAAGGCAACTTCGCCGGAACTTAGCGGCTTCCCGCCCAGCCGCGCCACTTCGAGCAAGGCCTTAAGCCCAGGATTCACCGCCGACCGCAGCGCGTTCAACCCCAGGCTGGCAATCACGCGGTTTTCGCCGTGCAGCGGAACGCAATCAGCGATGGTTGCTATGGCAGCAATCTTCATGAACGAAAGCAGAAGGGGCTTTTGTTCGCGATGCCCGAGGCGTTTCTCGAGCAAGGCTTGCGCCAGCTTGAACGCAATCCCTGCGCCACACAGCGACTTGCACGGATACTCGCATCCCGCCTGATTGGGATTCACCACCGCCAGAGCATGCGGCAAGCCATCCGGTCCAGGAAGATGGTGGTCGGTGATGATCAGATCAATGCCCGCGTTGCGAGCGCTTTCCGCCGCGGCGAAGGCCCGGGTGCCGGCGTCCACGCTGATGACGAGACGAATGCCCGCTGCAGCCGCGCGCTCAATTACATCTCCGCGCAGGTCATAGCCTTCACGAATGCGATGCGGAACGTGAAAGTCGGCCTCGCCGCCGCAAAGTTCAATCGCAGTTTTCAGGATCACGACGGCGGTGGTGCCGTCCACGTCGTAATCGCCGTAGATGAGAATGCCTTCCTTGCGCTCGATAGCCGCGTCCAGGCGCTCGATCGCAGCTTTCATTCCCGTTAGGAGATAGGGAGAATGCAGTTGGTCGAGTGATGGAGCAAGAAATGCCGTGGCCGCTTCGGGTGTATCAATCCCGCGAAGAATCAATAGTCGGGACAGGGTGGCGCGGAGAGCAGGGTCAGGCCCCAGCAGCGGGGCGAGCGCCTGCTGCAATGCCTGCACGGGTTCGGGAGGGATGTCTCGGAAGGTCCAGCGCACGAACCAGCGTACCTCATTCGCGCAAAGACGATCGAGGTCTCAAGAAATCGTGCCGTCCCTGCAGGACTCGGGATTCTTCCCGCCAAGCTACCCGCCGTTGCCATGCCGGGTTTTCCCGTCCCGCGCCTGCGGCGCGGGAGCCATAACGACTGATCTTGATCAGCAGGACAAGATGCTGGAGCTATACCTCTAATCTGGATCAGCAGGGCAAGATGGTGCCTTCCGCGACTCTGCCGCGCCACCGGCAGAGCCTTTCATCAGCCTCGGAGGGGCGGTATGGGAAAGCCCGGCACGGAAGTGCCGGGTAGGCAAACCCGGCAGAGAGTGATCCCGCTTCAGCGGACGACACGGGTTTTGCAAACGATTCAGCCCGGAATGACACCGCACGCGGCTAGGGCTCGTCGTCCATCCCGGACTCGTCGATGGCGATGCTGCCGAAGTCATCGGCAACTTCCACCAGGCGCTGGTAATGCTCGTACCACGGCGTCGAAAGCTCATAGAGCATCATCACGCCCTGGAATGCGAATCCCAGTTGCAGGAAGCCGGTCTTGCCCATGTAGGTCTTCAGCCACTTCGCATCTTCGACGTCTTCGTCGCTGGTGAACTCCGCGCTGCTCAGGCGGCGGATGATGTCGTCGAGTTCGTCGCGCTCAAGCAGCCAGGATTCCATGGTCAGGAACGGCGCACCCGCCGCCTTCGCTAGTTCGACAAAATCCTTCCAGCTTTCGGAGTCGTCCGCCGGCTTCCACATGACGGTCTGGACTTCTTCGTGGTCCACGTATCCGGGAAAGCGGCGCATGCCATGGCCCTCCACAAAGGCCACCATGTCATCTTTCAGCGTCGCGAGATTGTCAGGGAGCTCCGCCATGGGTGATTGGGGTAATTGTATGACATAAGGCGGCAGGCTTCAGGTTTCAGGAGGCAGTCGTTGGTCGTAGGCCGACGTGGGCCGCGCGAAGCCGCGGCCTTCCCAGCCTATCGTTCTTCCTGTGCTAAAATATTTTTTTCGCCTCGCACCACTCATCGCACATGCTGCTTTCAAAAGAATACGTGGGCTACCTAGCCCGCGAGACCGTGAAAAGACTGGCTGCCTCTAAGTTCATAGAAACCAAGTCTTTGCCGCTAGTTACGGAAAAAGTCCACGCGGCCATGCTTGACGAGCTCGCGCTCGAAGACCGCATCAACGACGAAGTCCGCGTCATCCTCGAAGCTTATTCTGACGAAATGCGCAACAGCGGTGCCGACTATCAGGAAATGTTCCGCAAGGTGAAGAACGAGCTGGTGCGCAAGTACAAGGCGGTGCTATGAGGATCAGCCGCGACAAGGTGAACAAAGTCGCCCATGTGGCCACCGACGCCCTTGCCACGATCGACGAACTCGATTTTGTCGAAGACCGCAATACCATTCGCCTGGAAGTCCGCAAGATTCTCGAAGACCTGCTTAATCAGGAAGCCCGCATCGACCAGGCTGCCCGCCTGAAGATCGAAAGCCAGAAACGCACCATTCTGGAAGGCAGCCAGGAGTGGGACATTCTTTATCGGAAGTATTACAACGAGGAAGTGAAAAAACTGGGCGCGTAAAAAGCCAATGTAGCGCGGCTCCCCAGAGCCGCGAACTCCGTGGGCAATTCACAGCACGGGTCTGGGGACCCGCGCTACATTCCGCTCAGGGTAGTGGTACCATCCCTCGCTATGAACCGCTATCAATCCTCTGCTCTGCTCAAAGTCTTCTTCACCGTGCTCGTAACGTCTGCCTGCGCGATATTTGCGCAGACCTCTTCGCCGCAGGTTGTCGTGCTGCACGCAGCGCGACTGTTGGACGTCGAGACCGGACACATGCTTACGCCAGGTGAAGTGCTGGTCCGGGGAGACCGCATCGTCGAGGCCGGCACCACCGTGAAGCGGCCCGTCGGCGCCGACGTCATCGACCTTGGCGACCGCACTTTGCTGCCGGGATTGATCGACGCGCACATCCACCTATTTCTGCACCCGGGCGCAGAAGATCTTCAAACTGTGGAAGAATCTGTGCCCCAACGTACGATTGTCGCGACGATCGCCGCCCGTGATGACTTGATGGCAGGCTTCACCGCTGAACGCGACATGGGAACCGAAGGCGCGGGATCGGCCGACACTGCGGTCCGAGATGCCATTAACAGCGGCGAAATTCCCGGGCCACGGCTGCGCATCAGCGGGAACGCTATCAATACTCTCGGCGGCCACGAGGATGCGATAGGCTTCAATCCCGCCCAGCGCGTGATGTCCAACGCTGACTACGCGAACAGCGCGCAGCAGCTCATTGAAGTCATGCGCCAGCAATATAAGGAAGGCGCGGACTTCTCGAAAATTTATGAGACCGGGCCCGACTCGGTTCACGACGGGCGGCTTTCCACTCCGTATCAGTACTCGGAAGCAGAGCTTGCCTCGGCGGTACAAGAAGCCGCCCGCCTTGGCAAGCGCGTGGCGGTGCATGCCACTGGCGAGCCGGGAACGCTTTATGCGACGCAAGCCGGAGTGGCGTCGCTTGACCACGCGTATCAGCTGAGCGACGAGACCATGCGCCTCATGCGTGAAAAGCGCATCTTCGCGGTGCCGACGTTCGCGATTTCAGAGTTCTTCACTATGCACCCGCTGACCCCGGGGACCGAGCAGAAGGAAAAAGACTTGCTCGAAATGCATGTGCGGGAATTTCACAAGCAGCTGGCCGCAGGCGTGCCAATGGCAGTCGGTTCCGATGTGGGCCCGTTTCCTCACGGAACTCAGGCCCGAGAGCTTAAGTTGATGGTGAAGTACGGCATGACGCCGCTGGCCGTGCTGCAAGCCGATCTGATCAACGGCGCCAAACTACTCGACTGGGAAGGGCAGATCGGCAAGCTAAAGCCGAGCTATTTTGCGGATGTGATTGCGGTTCCGGGCAATCCGCTCGATGACATCACCACGTTAAAGAACGTCGCCTTCGTGATGAAGGGTGGGGTGGTTTACAAGCGACCGTAAAATGTAGTGCGGCTCTCCCGAGCCGCGAAAGGAGCATATGTAAGATTCGCAAACGCGGGTCTGCAGACCGCGCTACATTCGCGCGTCGATATCTCAACTCTTGACTAGCGGCGGCCATGCCTGCGAAACACCCGCGAAAACGCTCGTCGTCTTTTCCAGCCGCTTCGTTCCATCGTGGACCGCTATCTGGTGCGGATTGTTCTGTCCGCCGTACCCTTCCCACAGCGACACGCCTGCATACGTGCCGTTTTTTCTGAGGACGTGATAGACCATGTCAACATACTGCAACCGGTCTTTGTCTCCGTTGTAGTTGCGGACGATGCGTTGTAGCGCATCCATTTTCGGCGGCAATGGCGTTCATGCGGTCGAGGTGCTCTTGCCAGTCCTCCGCTTGTGGCGCTGTTCGGCGGGAACGCCACTCCGGGCTGGCGAGGCCGGGCCCCCACCAGTCGGTATGCGTCTGTTTCCACAGCAGCCATTCTTTTCTTGTCCTGTCGGTCAACAGGTTTTCCGGTGGAAAGCCTTGCGCCACCGCGAACTTTTCCGCGCCTTCACCCACGAGCATCACATGGCCGGTGTGCAAGCGGACCGCGTTCGCCAGCAGCGAAACATTCTTGATGTTGCGAACTCCTCCGACCGCGCCGGCAGTACGCGTAGGCCCGTGCATGCAGCACGCGTCCAACTCGACCACGCCATCTTCATTTGGACGGCCGCCGAGGCCAACGCTTTGGTCGTTCGGATCGTTCTCGGGCCCCTCGACAACTTTGAGCGCGGCATCCAGAGTGTCGCCGCCGCCGGAAAGAAACGCGTATGCCTCGTCGAGATACTTGAACCCCATTCCCGGCGCAAACAATCACGGGCGACTTAGCTTTGACGGCCGCGGTCTCGCCGGGCGCGGGCTGTGCGTCGGCGTAGAGTGCCTTTGGGGCGGCGAGGGCAGTCGCGCCCGCCAGCGCAGATTGCATAAAGTCGCGACGAGAGCTGGGCATGTGTGTAAGCCTCCTTGTTTCCAGGAACGAAGTTTACCGAAACGAGGTTATACCACCGTGCTGCAGTCAGGCGCATTTGGGCGCGTACGCGATAATTAAGGAGTGAACGGTCCCGACCTGCGCAATCTGATCAAGTCCGCCGCAACGGACGCCGGATTCGAACTCTGCGGTATTGCGCCGGTCGCCGACTTCCGCGAACTCGCGCGTTTTCCTGAGTGGATCTCTGACGGCCACGCCGGAGAAATGAAATACCTCGAATCCCGAGACGAGTCCGGACAGCTTCGTCGCGCGTCGTTGAAGTCAGTCTTTCCATGGGCGCGCAGCGTCATCGTTTGCGCAATCAATTACAACACTGCACATCCTTACTCGACTCAAGTCAACGAACCCGGCCGCGGCTGGATTTCCCGTTACGCCTGGAGCCGCGAAGACTACCACGACTCGGTTCTGCGTCGCTTGCGAGAAGTCGAAGCCAAGGTCAAAGAAGTCTGTGCGCCGCACCCAGTCGAAACCCGTTCCTATGTAGACACGGGCCCCGTCGTGGAACGCGTGTACGCGAAGTATGCAGGCGTCGGCTGGCTGGGAAAGAACACGTGCCTCATCAATCAGAAGATCGGTTCCTGGTTGTTTCTGGGCGTCATTGTTACGTCACTCGATCTCGCGCCCGACGTGCCTGCAGCAGACCGTTGCGGTAGTTGCACGCGCTGCATCGATGCCTGCCCGACCAATGCCTTCGTTGCGCCGCATGTGCTCGACTCCAACAAATGTATTGCCTATCTCACGATTGAGAAGCGAGGTGCGGTTGCGGAAGACTTGCGGGAGGGAATTGGACACCAGGTTTTTGGCTGCGACATTTGCCAGGACGTCTGCCCGTGGAACCGCAAGGCTCCAGCGACCGACAGGCCTGAATTCCAACCGCGAGAAGGACTTGTAAATCCTGCGCTGGCGTGGCTGGCAGAGATTTCTGAAGAAGAATTTCGCGAGGCCTTTCGCGGATCGCCGGTGAAGCGCGCCAAACGAAACGGCATGAGGCGTAACGCGCTCATCGCGATCGGGAACAGCGGGGATACAAGCCTTCTTCCGGTGGCGGAGCGAGCCACCAGCGATCCCGATTCAGACGTCGCGGAGGCGGCAGAGTGGGGCAAACAACGGCTCAGCGGCGAGTGAAGCAGCATCGCGAGAACGTGGGGCAGGTCCCCAGACCCGTACCGCATTTTCGCCCGCTCATCTCGCGGCTCTGGAGAGCCGCGCTACATTCTGGTTACGCGGAGCGCATGCCTTTTCCCGCAAACTGATTCACCGCACGAAAACAAATTGGCATTGACGCACGCTTCTTTCCAGCGTACGCTGTGGCGCGTCCACGGAACCGCTTCCGATCACGCTATTACTTCAGGAGGAACAAGTGTTCGTTCCAATCACCGCCTTGTGGCTGCCTATACTGCTTTCCGCCGTCTTTGTTTTTATTGCGAGTTCCATTGTTCACATGCTGCTTCCGATTCATCGAAACGACTACCGCCAACTCCCCGACGAAGAAAAAGTCGCCGATGCCCTGCGCACAAGCGGCGCGACGCCGGGACGTGCCTACCACCTGCCTTTTGCCACGCACAAGAACATGAACTCCCCGGAGATGGTGGAGAAGTTCAAGCGCGGGCCCGTGGGCTTTGTCATCCTTCGACCCAGCGGCGCGCCTGGCGTGGGCAAGTATCTGGCGCAGTGGTTTGGATTTTGTGTGTTAGTAAGCTTCGTCACCGCCTACCTCACCGGCCGCACCCGCCCTGCAGGATCCGAGTATCTGGAGGTCTTCCGCGTAGCCGGATGCGTGGCATTCATGGCATATGGGGTCGGCCAATTGATGGACCCGATCTGGAAGGGCCAGACCTGGGGCGTCACCATTAAGCACGTCATTGACGGCCTGGTGTTTGCCCTGCTGACGGCGGGGACCTTCGGCTGGCTCTGGCCGAAGTAGTGTCTCGCGTGACACCAAACGGCATCGGCTGTCGGATCGGCGAAGCTCGATAAGTAGCGTGGGACTACCGACCCGGCTGGCGAATGCGATGCCTGCCGTTCCGGGTCTAGCCACCAGCTTCTACGGTTGTTTCCACGTCAATCCTTCGCCTGACCGCTCCTTCCCACCCAAGCTATAATCAAAGCAGCCGCGTCTTGGTTTCCGCGTCCCATTTCGGAGATGCGCCGCGGCTCATCAGGAGTGTTTATGGCCCTCGAAAAGACCGGCAAAATCTGGCATAACGGCAAACTCATCCGCTGGGAAGACGCAAATATCCACGTCATGTCGCACGTGGTCCACTACGGCTCGTCAGTTTTCGAGGGCGTTCGCTGCTACACGCCTTCCGGCAGCCCGGCAATTTTCCGCGCCGAAGAGCACATGCAGCGCCTGCTCGATTCCGCAAAGGTTTACCGCATGGACGTTCCTTATACGCGCGAGGAACTTCTCCGGGCAATGGTGGAACTCATTGCGGCCAATGGCGTTTGGCCTTGCTACCTGCGCCCAATCGTTCTTCGCGGCTATGGCGACGCTGGCGTTTCACCCCTCAAGTGTCCGGTGGAGACCTATGTGATCAACTATCCGTGGGGAAAATACCTCTCGAAGGACGATTCCGGCGTGGACGTGTGCGTTTCCTCATGGACCCGCATCGCACCCAACACTTTGCCTGCTTTAGCGAAGGCGGGGGCGAACTATATGAATTCGCAGTTGATCCGCATGGAAGCTGTGGCCAATGGATACGCCGAGGGCATTGCGCTCGACATCAACGGGTACGTGAGTGAAGGTTCGGGCGAGAACGTCTTCGTGGTCCGCAATGGAGTGCTGCAGACTGCGCCGCTGGGCAACTCGGTGCTGCCGGGAATTACGCGCGATTCCATCCTGAAGCTGGCTCGCGATCTGGGTATTCCCGTGGCTGAAGCCGGCATTCCGCGCGAAATGTTGTACATCGCGGACGAAGCCTTCTTCACCGGTACGGCGGCGGAAGTCACATCGATCCGGTCGGTCGATCGCATCACCGTCGGCGACGGGAACGTGGGCCCGATCACCAAAGCGCTGCAACGTGAATTCTTCGGCATCGTCCGCGGCGAGAAGGCTGACCGATTTAACTGGCTCACCCCGGTTCCGGTCGCCAGCAAACAGCCCGTCGGAGTTTAGAAACAGTTGTCAGTTGCACGCGGCGCTTCCGAAGGCGTGAGAATATTCAGGCCAGCACGACGGTAGGGACAACTGGCAACTGCCCACTGACAAGTGTTCTGCTATACTCCCCTCCGAAATTAATTCGGGAGGACGCACATGCGCATTGCTGCTTGCACGCTATCGTTATTTCTTCTCGCCGGAGTCGCCCTGACTCCTGCAGTTGCTCAGGACCAGATGAGCCACTCGTCCATGGCAACCGCCAAGTTCGGCAACCTGCCCGTGATACCGAAATGCGGAACCATGGCAGTCGCCAGTGGTGATCCCACAAAGGGCGGTGCCACGCTCATGATCAAGGCTGCGACGGGATGCGTGATTCCGTGGCACTGGCACACGGTCAGCGAGCAACTCATGTTCGTTGCAGGAAGCGGCAAGGTTGAAATGAAAGAAGGCGCGCCCGTCCGCCTGCACAGCGGCGACTTCATCAGTCTGCCGGCCAAAAATGTGCACCAGTTCACTTGCGCCGCAGCCTGCAGCTTCTTCCTTAGCACCGGCGGCGCGTTTGACATTCATTATGTGGATGCCGGCGGAAAGGAAATCTCCGTGGACGAGGCCGTCAAAACTAAGGCCAAAGCCCCAATGAAGAAGGCCAAGAGTAAAATGGATGACATGAAGATGTAGAGGCGGCCGCCTTCGTGGAAGAGCAGCCCTTTCAGGCCGCGTAAATCCTCATTACGCGGGTTAATGCGGCGCTGGAAGCGCCGCTCTTCCACGGTTCTCGCCCGGAAAAAACATCGCGAGCCCGCGACCAGGCTTTTGTCTATCCGCTAGAATGAACTTCTGATCCCATGCGCCGACTCCTTCAATGGATCGTCTTCTCTGCCGGACTCTGATTCCCGCCGCCTGAAGGTGCCCTTTCACCAGCATCATTTTTCGTTAGTATCATTCTTGTCACATCACCGAACCTGGGCCAAAACTGACGGCTGAGAGCCGAGAGTTGGCGGCCATCAAGCTAAAAACTAGGAGCTAAAAGCTAGTGGCTGTTTCCTACGACGTTATCGTGATCGGCGGAGGGCACAACGGGCTTACGCATGCCGCGTATCTGGCGCGCGCGGGTAAGAAAGTGCTGGTGCTCGAACGACGCCATGTGCTGGGAGGCGCCGCCGTCACCGAAGAAGTGTTTCCAGGATTCAAGTTTTCCGTCTGCTCCTATGTTGTGTCGCTGCTGCGTCCGGAAATCATTCGCGATTTGGATTTGCCGCGCCATGGCCTGGAAATCCTTCCTCTCGACGGAACCTTCACGCCAATGCCAGACGGCGATTACCTGTGGCGCGTGAACGACCACGGGCAAACTTATCGCGAGATCGCCCGCCACTCGCGCCTTGACGCCGACACTTACGAAGATTTCGGCAAGGCTATGCCCGCCATCTGCCGCTTCGTGAAGCCGATTCTAGGGATGGTGCCGCCCGACCCGACCAGTCTCAATCCCCAGGACCTTTCGAAACTTCTGTTCCTGGCGCGCCGGTTCCAGCAACTTCCCAAAGACGATCGCTACAACCTGGTGCAGCTCATGACCATGAGCGCCGCGGACTTCCTTGACCAGTGGTTCGAAACCGACGTGCTTAAAGCGACCATGTCTGCATCGGGAATCATCGGAACATTCCTTGGCGTGCGGTCGCCCGGCACCGCCTACGTTTTGCTGCACCACTACATGGGAGAAATTGACGGCGCCTTTCGCGCCTGGGGATTTGCCCGCGGCGGCACCGGCGGGATTTCCAATGCCATCGGCGACGCGGCGCTCGAAGCCGGCGTGGAGATTCGCAAGGAAGTCGCGGTCGCAAAGATCCTGATGAAGAATGGCGGCGCCGTGGGCGTCGCGCTGACCAACGGTGATGAAATCCATGCGCGGGTTGTTTCGTCGAGTGTTGATCCCCGGCTCACGTTCTTGAAGTTTATTGAGAGCAAAGATTTACCAAATGACTTCCTGGACGAAGTCCGGCGGTACAAATTCCGCGGCTCGTCCGGAAAAGTTAACCTCGCGCTTGATGCGCTTCCAGATTTCAAATGCCTGCCCGGGCCCGGTGCGCACCTGCGCGGCGCAATCTCAATCTCACCGAGCCTCGATTACATGGAGCGAGCTTACGACGAAGCGAAGTACGGAATGTTTTCGAGTCGACCGTACATCGACATGGTGATTCCGTCGCTGACCGATCCGAGCGTAGCCCCTGCAGGCAAGCATGTGATGTCGTGCTTCGTGCAGTACGCGCCATACAAGCTGAAGCCCGGCCTGAACTGGGACGACCTGAAGGAAGACTTCGGCAACACCGTGATCAACACCGTTGCCGAGTACGCGCCGAACCTGAAAAACATTATTCTGCACAAGCAGGTTGTGACGCCGCTCGATCTCGAGCGCGAGTGGGGACTTAGCGAAGGCAATATTTTTCAGGGCGAGCTTTCGCTCGAGCAGCTGTTCTTTCTGCGGCCCGCGCCGGGATGGGCTCGCTTTCGCACCCCGGTGAAGAATCTTTATATGTGCGGCTCGGCCACGCATCCCGGCGGAGGAATTATGGGCGCGCCGGGAAGGCTGGCGGCGCTGGAGGTATTGAAGGATGGAAAGTGACGCTATCGCTTGAGCACAATGGCTGAAAATCGCAAAGTCGTCATCGTCGGCGGAGGCCACAACGGTCTGGTCACTGCTTTCTATCTGGCTAAGGCCGGGCTGAAGCCGCTTGTCCTCGAACGCCGTCTGCAAGTTGGCGGTGCGGCCATCACCGACGAATTCCATCCCGGCTTTCGCGTCTCCACACTGGCGCATTCTGCCGGCCCGCTCCGCCCCGACGTAGTCCGCGGCATGCAGCTCGAAAAACACGGGCTGAAGTTCATCGCACCGGAAGCTGCGGTGACGTCACTTGGGCCCGACGGCCGCGCGCTCACGCTCTATCGGGATCTCGAACGGTCTGCGCAAGCCATCAGCGAGTTCTCGCCGCGCGATGCTATCCGATACCACGATTTCAGTGCCGCACTGCGCAAGATCGCGCGCGTGATCGAAAAAGTTCTGGCAATGACTCCGCCGGAAATCGAACGTCCTAGTGCGGGAGATGTCATCAGCCTGCTTCAAGTAGGACGCACCATTCGAGGCTTGGGCAAGAAGGACACCTTCAATCTTCTCCGCTGGGCTCCAATGCCGATCGCTGACCTGGTAGCTGAATTCTTCGAGACTGATCTGCTCCGCGCCATCATCGCCGCGCGCGGAATCTTTGGCACGGCTCTGGGCCCCTGGTCAGCAGGAAGTAGCCTGGTGTTTTTGCTTCGCGCCGCCGCCGATCCTAATCCAGCGGGAGGGAACTCTTTCTGCGTGGGAGGCGCAGGTTCGATTACTCAAGCCATGGCCGCCGCCGCACAGCAAGCGGGAGTCGAGATTCGCACCGGCGCCGAAGTCGTCGAGATTCGAATCAAGGATGCCGCGGTCATCAGTGTGGTTCTTTCCACCGGAGAAGAAATTCCCGCCGGCGCGGTGGTCTCCAATGCAGATCCGAAGCGCACGTTCCTGAAGCTTGTGGATCCCGTTCAACTTCCGCCCACATTCACGCGTCGCGTGCAAAACTACCGCTTGCCGGGCACGCTTGCGAAGATGAATCTGGCATTGGACGGCGTGCCCGCATTCACGGCGATCGAAGGCCATGCTGAAGCACTCCTGGGCAGGATTCAGATCGGCCATGGAATCGACTATCTCGAACGTGCCTTCGATGAGTCTAAGTACGGAAAGTTCTCGCGCGCCCCGTATCTTGAAATGACAATTCCTTCTTTGGCTGATCCCTCGCTTGCTCCGGCGGGGAAGCACGTCATGTCCATTTACATGCAATACGCGCCCTATAATTTGAGGAACGCTTTCTGGAGCGACCCGGCGCAGCGGGACGGGCTGGCTGACGCAGTTATCAAGACCATCGCGCAGCACGCGCCCGATTTGCGCGAGAAGATTCTGGCTCAGCAACTCATCACGCCGCTCGACCTTGAAGAGACGTACGGCCTGACCGGCGGACACATTTCTCACGGGGAACTGGCGCTTGATCAGGTGTTCACCATGCGGCCCATGCTGGACTGGGCGCGGTATCGCACGCCAATCGAGGGGCTCTATCTCTGCGGATCGGGCACGCATCCCGGTACGGGACTTACTGGAGCCTCGGGCGCAAACGCCGCGCGGGAGATTGTGAAGGCTTTGAAAGCCCGGCGATGACTAAGAAATCCGCCATCCTCCTCCTCAGCTGTCCTGACCGCAAAGGCGTGGTCGCTCGCGTTTCAGGATTCATTTTCGAGTATGGCGGCAATATTATGCATGCCGACGAGCATGGCGACCACGACTCAAATACATTTCTTATGCGCGTCGAGTTCGATCCCTCGGAACTCAGCCTTTCGCTCGGCAATTTCGCCGCCAGGTTTACCCCGCTCGCGCAGGAACTCGATCTGCACTGGCGTCTGGCGATGTCCGAGACGAGACCGCGTATGGCGGTCCTGGTTTCCAAGTACGATCACTGCCTGGTCGATCTTCTTTATCGGCATCAAAACGGGGAACTGGCCTGCGACATTCCGTGCATCATTTCCAATCACTCGGACAGCCAAGCCATTGCCGACTTCTACCGCATCCCGTTTTTCCTCGTCCCGGTGGGAAAGGAAAATAAACGCTCCGCCGAGCAGCAGATTCTTGCCATGCTTCACCGCCACGGCGTGGATTTCGTTGTTCTCGCACGCTACATGCAGGTGCTCTCGGAAGAATTTGTGAATACGTATCCGCAGCGAATTATCAATATTCACCACTCATTCCTGCCCGCGTTCGTAGGCGCGAAGCCTTACCATCAAGCCTTCGAGCGGGGCGTGAAACTCATTGGCGCCACCAGCCACTACGTCACCAATGTGCTCGACGACGGCCCAATCATCGAGCAGGATGTCGCCCGCGTCTCCCACCGCGATTCCGTGGACGATCTCGTTCAGAAAGGACGCGACTTGGAGAAGGTTGTTCTATCCCGTGCCGTCCGCTGGCACATTGAGAACCGAGTGCTGCTGTATGGGAATAAGACGGTAGTGTTCGAGTAGACAGTCGCCGGTCGACAGGTGGCCCTCAAGGGCGCCTTTGGCTTGAGTGGGTCATCTAGAATTGGGCGCCATCGAATTCTCGGAATCGGCTATTGGGAACGCCCTATTCGCCCGTGGTGTCAAAATCCGTAGATGAAGAAATCGTTCGCCATAGCCTTCGCGGTCCTGGTGCTTGTTGGCCTTGCCATCCATAGCCTTCGTTCCGACGGCTGGGCCGTTACAGAACTATTCACGACCCTTTATTCAGAGCGGGGCAGCATACATTGCGGCCATGCGACCAATTCGCCTTACCACGGACCAACCCCGAAACCTGAGGCAGTGATCGCCTGTGCTCAAAATGCGCAGGAGAATCATCGTGCCTTCACCGTGATGTTCACCGCGTATGGGACTGATGATGAAATCTCCAATGCCCTGGTAGTCCACAAGAATGGTACGGCAGTGGAGATCTTCTACGAGAACGGCAAAAAGTTAGTCAGACACCACTGTGACTCGCCAACTCGTCTGGTGATTGAAAGAGACTCGCCCCTCGGTTTTCCTCGACTCCATTGCGCGGAATGGCCGCCCAGAGAGTTGCAATGAGTGTCGCCTTGGTTTCACCGCCGTTGCCGCGCTTCTCGCCATCGGAGGGCGTCTGAGCTCTCGCCATCGGCGAGCAAACTCCCTTACCAAGGTAACTACCTCGTAATCGAGACCCTCTGGCACTATTACGTAGGACCAACTCCGTGCCGAGGGGGTAAGCACACATTGGCTGAAGATCCCAAATGGGAGCTCGCCATTCTGGCCACCGTGCAGGGCTTCTACGAGAAGCTCCTGCAGGAGTCCGTCGATGGCGAAGTTCCTGTCCCGGCAGGGCTGGAAACAGTCTCCCTGCACGGCGAAAACGACGTAGGGGAAACGCTAGGGTCGATGCGCCGTTGGTTGCGGCTACTGGACATGGCGATTTCTCCGGCGATGTTGCGGCGCGCCTTCAACGACGACGAAACCGATCCCGAAATTGCGGAAGCCATGCTGCGGTATTTCGTCCGCAAAAAGGACCACGCCGATTCCGACCGCGACAAGACTGACATCGTTTCCACCTTCTTGTATCGCCACCCGCGCGTACCCGGACAATGGGAGCAGCGTGGTTATGGGCTCGACGGGTCGCTCCCGCTCTCGCCATTTGAGATTGCGCTGATCGAGATTCTTGCCGACTCGGATTCGCCGGCGCTTCCGGAAGAACACCTGCAAATTTTGCGGCGCTTCGACTCGCTGGAGGAGCAGGTGTTGCGGTTTCAGGACCTGAACGCGTTGCTTGAATCAGGACTCATCCAGACCGTGCGCCAGTTGAAGGGCGCGCTCGAAGATTCGTTCTTTCATCCGGGCGTGTTGGCGACAATCGCGCCGTACAACGCCACTTTCGGGCAGAAGTTCGACGAACTGTTCCATTCTGCAGTCAAAGAGATCAAGAGCTTTGCGGACGAACTCGAAGAACAGGGCGGCAACATTCTGGGCACCGTCGATGGCGTGGACGTCACCGTCGATCAGGTGAAGTCGATGGACGAGCACATGCTGATGAAGCTGGACTATGGCATGGCACTGGATAAGTTCCGGCGAGTCTCCAGGCTCAAGCAGACGCTCGAACAAAAGCCCCCGGTGAAATGGGGCGCCAAAACCGGCAAGCCGGCGCAAAAGCCCGTGGTAAAGACGGCCAGCAATGTGGTACTTCCACGTCCCGTCCTGAATCTGAAACAGATGCTCAGGGCCGTGACGCCGCAGCAGGAAGCGTCGGAAGAAGCCAAGCTTTTGAAAGTGGAAGAATCCGTCAGGATTTTCGTTCGCGTCGCCGACCCGAAATTCCGCCAGGTTGTCCCCATGCGATTTTTCAATCTCACGCTCACGCCCGCGGAAGCCGAGGCCTACTGCGCTGATTTTCTGGAAGAAAAGAGTCTGCGTGCCGGAGTCGCGCGCGTCCTGTTGTGTCTGGTTGCAGTCACCGCTCGCATTATTACCGAACTTGAAGAACTGAAGCGCGCTGGGACTTCGCCGTCCTTGTGGAAGCTCCATGCTGATTCGCTGGTGGCTCTGCTGGTGATCGGGGAGAACGCGCGCGAAAATGCGTCGCGGGTTGGATCCCTCGCCGGCCAGCGCGGACACCGCCAGCAGGTCGAAGAAATTCAGACTTCACTCAAGAAGTTGAGCGACTACAGTGGGATCGCGGAACGCACGTTAGAAGGGGCGGAAGCCAAGTCCGCCGCCGCCGGCGACTGATCCAGTCCCTCGCTACTCATACCGTAACGCTTCTGCCGGTAGAATTTTCGCCGCCGACCACGAAGGATAAATCGTCGCCACCAGCGCTGTGCTGATTGAAACCACCGCCACTAGGATTCCATCGATCGCGCGTGGCGCAAAGGGGACGTAATCGATCGAATACACCTCAGGCGCTAGCGAAAACAGGTGGTAGTGCCCGCCCATCCAGGAGAGCGCATAGCCAAGCACCAGGCCGACCGCAGTCCCGACGATTCCGATCAGTGCCCCCTGCGCGATAAAAATCTTTCGTACTTGTGATTTTCGCGTGCCCATCGACATCAGCACTGCGATATCCCGGTTCTTTTCCATCACCATCATGGTCAGCGAAATCAGAATATTCAGCGCCGCTACAAAGACGATCAGCCCCACGGTGATGAACGTCACCAGCCGTTCCAGTCGCAGCGCGTGGAAGATCGGCTTGTTTTGCTCCATCCAGTTCGTGGTCTGGAAGCCCGCGCCAGCCGCCTGTTCCAGCTGCTGGCCGATCCGCGCGGCTTGGTAAATGTCATCGACCTTGAACTCGATGATCTGAATTACGTCTCCCAGGGCGAACAAACGCTGGGCGTCCGCGAGCCGAACGAACGACCATGAGGAATCATAATCGTAGAATCCCGAGTCAAAAATTCCTGCCACGCGAAACCGGCTGTACTTCGGGACCATGCCAAACGGCGTCAACTCGCCCTGCGGGCTGGTGACCAGGACAACCGAACCCAAGGTTGCGCCTAGTTCATCTGCCATTTCTTTGCCCAGCAGAATCGGCGGCATCGCGGCGCGGCGTTTCTCAGTTGCACCGAGCATGTCCGGATTTTCGGCTGCCTGTGTGGCGTGGGCGCCCTCGCCCGCGGCTGTTGATTTCGCATGAGGCGGGCTTGCCGGAGATGTTCCCCGCTGAGCGGAGGTCTCTTCCAACTCCTCTTCCAACTCCTCTGCCGACCCCTGCTTAACGCTATTCAGCAAGTCGCTGACTCTGCGCTCGTCGCGAGGAATAATGCCTTTTAACACGGCGCCGCGCGCGCGCCCGCCAACTGAGATAAGCACCTGCTCATAAATAATCGGAGCTGCCGCGATCACATGCGGCTGCTCTTGAAGACGCGCTGTCAGGGGCCGCCAGTCCTGAATCCCATCCCCCATGGTGCGCAACAGATTCACGTGCGATGTCGAGCCAAGCAAGCGGTCCTGCAAGTCTTGGCGAAATCCGTTGTTGATCGCCAGCGCAATTACCAGCGACGCGACTCCGGCCGTCACCCCGGCAATGGAAATGACGGTAATCACGCCGATCACCGCCTGCTTCCGCTTGGCGCGCAGGTATCGCGATGCTATAAAGAATTCGAATTTCATGAAATCAGTTGTACCCCGCCGCCTACTGCGCCTTCTCGACCCGGGCTTTCAGAATTTCGCTGAGGTAGTCGCGGCTTCCGGGACTGCGTTCCAAGTGCGGATGTCGCAGACCACCCGCGTAAGTTATCTGGTGGGTTTCGACCGTGCTGAAATTGTCAACTGTCAGGGCAATGCGGCCGCCCTGCGGATGCGCAATTGCTTCGTTTATCACATCCCCAGAATAGGCGCGCCCATTCACAGCGAGAATCTTCATCTGCGGCCCAAGCCCGGCTTCGTATGCCGGCGAACCCGGCAGCACGTCGAAGACCGTGCCGTCTTTGTTCAAAAACATCCCGATGGAATGCCAGCCAAAATACTCGGGATGATCCGGAAACTCGTCCCAGAAAGTTCCAGGCTCGGGCGTGTCGTTATATATAATGCGCCAGCCCGCGGCCTCAAGGCCATCGGTAGGCGGTTTGCTGTTGACCTGGTAAATGCGGCTCTCGAAAAACGCGTGCCAATCGTACGGACAAATCGCCGAGAGCGCCGCCTCCACGTCTTCACGCGTGTAGGGAGCGACGATGGTTTCCGTATCCCGCTGGCCCAGGAAGCTGCGGAGAAAATCATCGAGTGAGCGCTGGTCCTGGGTCTTTTCGCGAATGATGGTATCAGCGCGCAGCCAGATGAGCGCGCCTTCGTCATAATAATCCTGGCTGCGGCGCAGCGAAGTCCATCCTCCCTTGACTCCGCGGAGCACCCAGTCTTCAGTCGCCGTATCAACCAATGCCGTGGACTGGCGGGCTGGTTCGGCCTCATAGTACGCGGCCGTGAGCGCCAGATAGTCGCGCATGTACGCTACGTCATTGAAGCCGGCCCGCGTCGCTAGCAGCATGCCAATGTATTCGTTCAGGCCCTCGTACACCCACAGCAGGGAAGTTCTTTCGGGGCCCTGATAATTCGGCTTTGAGTAAAGTTCGCCCGGACGCCTGTATTTCCCGTCCCAAGAGTGCGACTGCTCATGCGCAAGCAGCGGCCAGCCAACTTTTTCCAGCACGTCTTTCTTGGACAGGCCAGCATCGTCGATTGAATTCCAGGGCGAGTCTTCATGTTCCAGGCCGTCAAAAGGCACGGCTGCGCTCTGCGAAATCAGAATGTGCAGAGTCTGCCAATGCCGGAAACCGAACATGGCTTTGTCCTGATCCACAAGTTTGCCGAACAGATCGAATGCGTGCGCGTCGTCGGCTTTGTCTACCGCGGCCTGACTGTCGCCGGTAATCTCGAGTTGCGCCGGCCACTGCGACTTCAACGGGACGCTGCGGAAGAATTCGCCGGCCAGCACCGGCGAATCAATCAAGCGTTCGAGCGACACTGGGGCAAAGTTGAAACGGCCTTCGCTCTCGCTGGTGACGTGCAGCGAACTGCCCTGCTTCCAGTTCCGCGGCAGAAGAATCGATGGCTCGATCATTAACTTGAGCTTATCGATATTGAGCGGATACAGGACCGTAGTGTTCCACGCCAACAGGATTTGATGGGCCGAAATGGTATTCGCTAACAGCGTATCGAAATCGACGATGATACTCCGGGTGTTCGGCGGGACGTCAACGTGGATTACGAAAATATTGTCGGGGTCGCGCACCCAGCGCAGCGTCGAACTTCCGGCATGGATGCGCAGCGCGGCCATTTGGTTCAGGGGTCCGGTTGGGCCATGCTCTCCGGGAATCCAACTGGGATAGGCCAGCGCCAGCGGCCCCGGCTGCACGCGAATTTCTTCGTGGACGAAGGCAATTCTCCGCGGAGCCTGCGTCTCATCGACGACGAGAGTCATGTTGGGGGTGGGCTTGTCCTGCGCGGGAGCAATGGTTACCGCGGCGCTGGTGAGGAGCAAAATGACCGCAAAACGCTTTAACGAGGGCAACGTGACCATGCATTTCTCCGGGATTCCAACCACGGGTGCGCAGTGCAGGCACAACTTCGCCCGACCTACGGATTGTAAGTATAGCCCTCGGGGAAGAGGGCGCTTGGGTCCGAACTTTTTGACGGCGCTACCGCCCAAGATTCAATGAGTGGGGATAGTTTCAGCGTTTGCCCTCACGACCTCAGTGATTACTGAAATGTTTGCCACAGCCAAGGCCCGTCGGGCCCGCTCCCAGTTCTTCGAGTACGCAGGCCTGATATGTGTATAATCGGGCCGCTCTTGAAGTTCCAAATAGAGATTCCGCTCCATTCGTGGAAGGAAGATCCTATTCAACCCGATCACCGGAGGATTCGATGAAGTACATGATCAGCTGGAATGAACGCCCACAGGGTTCGTCCGCCGAATACGAGACGGCTCAGGCGCGAATCCTCGAGGTGTTTGGGCAATGGAAGGCGCCCGCCAATTTCAAGATCGAGTTTTTCGTGATTCGCGTGGGCGATTGGGGAGGATATTTACTGGTGGATTGCGACGATCCATTGACGCTCCATAAATTCTGTTCGATGCTGCCTGCCTTCACCTTCGATGTGCGTTCCGTAGTTCCGGTCGCGGACGCCGTACGTGCCGAACTCGAAGTCATGGCTTAGCGCGACGGGCTCAAAATCAAGTAAACATTTGAGAGGAATTCAAAAAGAAAGGGCGGACACGTTCGTGTCGCCCTGCCCCGAAACTTTCAATCTCAAGGAACTAGTCCGTGGTTCTGGCGTCGTGGGTGACGGCTGGGGCGAGCGGCTTCTCCGCGAAGAAGGCGTGGTCGTAGAGATTGCGGTACATATGGCCGGCGATTTCGGCGGCTTTCGGACCAAACGTCGGGCGTCCGCCTTCCAGGAACACCACGACGACAACTCGGCCCACGCTGGTATTTGCGTAGCTGGCAAACCATCCGTAACGTGTGCCGGCGCGCGAGCAGGTGCCGGTCTTGCCTAGCACGGCTTCTTCGTTGAAGTTCACCAGCAAGCGGCGCGCGGTGCCGTAGTTCACGGCTCCAGCCATGCCGTCAGAAAGTTCGGGAATCAGGCCCGCGATGTCGAGGTGCCGCTTCACGATTGGCTGGAAGTTCGCCACTTCCACCGGGGTTGTAGGATGCTGCAGGTAATACATGGTTCCGCCGTTGGCCATCGCGGTGACCAGCGCGCCAAGTTGCAGCGGTGTCATGGAAATGCCTTCGCCGAAGGAGCACATCTTCCCAACTCCGCCGAGCTTGGACGAAATCTCTTCCTGGGGATAAACGCCCGGCTGCTCGCCACGAATGTGGTATCCGGCGAGCTCGCCGAGGCCGTACATGCGGGCGTAGTGCTGCACTTTCTCGAAGCCGAGCTGGCGTCCCAGCGCTTCGAAGTACGCGTTGTTCGAATGCGCCAGCGCCAGCGTCAGATTCATGTGGCTGCGGCCGCCAAGTCGAACTTGCGTTTCTTTAGTGATGATTCCTTCACTCAGCGCGGCCAGCGCGACCGAGAGCTTAATGGTGGAGCAAGGCTGCGCGCCGCTGGAGAGGGCCATTTTCTGATTGACCATGGCGAGCACTCGTCCGCTGGTGGGCTCAATCGCGAGGACAGTGCCGTTCATGTTGCCGAGCGCGTCAACCGCGGCCTGGCGCACGACCGGATCTTCCCCGGTGGTGACGTCGCCATCTGTAATGTCGTTGGCAAAAGAACTGGCAGTGAAGCGCTCATGGTAGTGCCTGTGGCGGGACCTGGCCACGGTCTGGGTGCGAACCCTGCGGCTGCGTGCCAGGTGGCGCATGTGGCGGCGCGCGTGCGGATTTTCCTTCACGGCACGGGCTCGGGAACGATATCCCGTAAGCGGGCGTGTGCCAATGGTTGCGGCGCCAGCAATCTGCACCAGCAAGACGATGACGGCGATAATGAAGAGGAGGGTAAGACGGCGTGGCTGAGCGGTCACTTCTATGTCCCTGTTCCTGTCCCCGGATTTCACATCCATTTAGATTGCAAGAAGGCTGCCATCAGCTGCTAAACCATTGAAAGTTCGTTCAATGCTTTGATACTAGGCCACTTGAGGGGAAGAACACAACGGGAATTTAACTGTTCGGGTAACCATGCAGATTCAACGTAAGTTAATGAAAGAGAATACTTTACTAGATTTTTACCGATAGGTTGAGCACTTTGGTAATTGTGACCCAGATTACTGAAAGGTACATAACAGTGAAAGGGATTTCCCTGCTCGGATAAGGCGTGGCCCATCCATGCCGGTTTCGGCATGAATGGGCCATCCCGAATGACAATCCTTGTCGGGTGGCTACTTCTTTTCGTCCTTCATCGCGCCCATGTCGTCCTTCATTCCGGATTTCATGGATGACATGGAATGCATTGGGGCCCCGGCGATCGGAATCATGGCATGGGCATAAGGCGTCCCCGGCCACATGAGGTAGGGCTTCGAGGGGTCGGGATCAGCAGCGTCAGTCAGGCCCAGTGACTTCGCCGCCGGTCCTACGATCATGATGTGGGGTCCGGTGACGATCCAGTGATTGTCGGCGGTCTTCTTATTTGCTGTGGGATCGGTGTTGCTGGCGCCGTTGTCGCCCCGCAGCATGTAGGTGATTCCGAGTTTATCGGACGGATCCTTCTTGCTCATCATGGCGTCGAAGAACGCCATGCTGTTGGCGTCAGCGCACATGGCGTCGCCCAACATCATGAAGCAAGTGAAGCCGTTCTTGCTTTCGCGAAGCGTGCTCATCTTTCCGTCTTTGTCAAAGCGGGCGACGCCGGCGTCTTTGGAAATGCCGGCAGGAGCAGCTGAAAGTGATTTTGCAGTGTAGGCGGCGTCCGATGGCGCTGCCTTCTTCGCGGCTGGTTTGGCAGCGGCTTTGTCTTCGGCTGATGCCAGACAGGCCATGGCTATGAAACAAATTGCGAGATTTCGCATAAAACGCATAACTACCTCCGTCGTTGTTTCCATCGATTATTTTGCTCTACCAACGAGCGGAGAAAATTGTACGCCAATCCCGGTTGACTGTCCCCGGGGATAATTGGAACAATGACTTGCCAGCTCAGGAGAATCCATGCGTCTCAGCGGTGTGCCAGTTCTCACTCTTGCTCTTCTTTCAGTTCCTTTGTCGATTCCTTCTTTCGCCCAGAACGAAAACCCTCACGGGATCCAGGTTGGTGACATGGATCGCACTGCCGATCCCTGCAACGACTTCCCCCAATACGCCAACGGAGCCTGGCACAAACAAAATCCCATTCCCGGCTATATGGACCGGTGGAGCCGGCGGTGGCAAGCGGGGGAAAACGCCAAAGACCAACTCAAAACCATCCTGGACGAAGTTTCGAGCCGCACCGACTGGCCGAAAAGCAGCGCGGATCAACTGGTCGGCGATTACTACGGCTCCTGCATGGACGAAAAGAAAGTAGATGAACTGGGGTTTACCCCAGCCATGCCGCTGCTGAAAGAAATCGATGCGATCGACAGTCAATCGGCCCTGCAGTCGATGATCTTCAAGCTGCATGAGCTGAATCTTTTTGTTCCGTTCAGCACGGTTGCGGCGCCCGACAATCACAATCCCACTCTGACGATTGCCGATATAGGTGCCGCCGGGCTGGGATTGCCCGACCGCGATTACTATCTGAAGCCCGAACCGCGGTTTCAGGAGGCACGCGAAAAGTATCTGGTCCATGTATCCAACATGCTGAAGCTCATCGGATACGATGATGCCGGCGCGAAGGCCGCTGCACAGGTGATTTTCTCCTTCGAGAAGAAGCTGGCAGAGAATTCGCTCGACAACGTCGCCCTGCGTGATCCCGCCAACACCGACCACAAGACCAGCTTTTCCGATTTGAAGAAGCTGGACCCGGCGTTTGACTGGGACCGCTACTTTTCCGCCGCCGGCCTCGCCCATGCGGACCTCAACGTGGATCAGCCTAAATTTATGGAGGAGTTTGATCGCCAGCTCCGTGAAACTTCACTTTCAGACTGGAAGACTTATCTGAAGTGGCATCTGGTGCACGGGCAGGCTGACTTTCTTTCCAAACCTTTCGTGGATGAGAACTTCGCCTTTTACGGAGCGTATTTGACCGGGGCCAAGGAAATGAAGCCACGCTGGAAGCGCTGCGCGGAATCCACCGACCAGTTGTTGGGCGAGGCATTGGGGCAGAAGTACGTGGAGAAGTATTTTCCTCCTGAAGCCAAGGCCCGCGCGAAGGAAATGGTGACCAACATTCTCGCCGCCATGCACGACACCATTGACGGCCTGCAATGGATGGGGCCGGAGACCAAGCAGAAAGCGCTGGCAAAACTGGCGACCTTCAACGTGAAGATCGGGTATCCCGACAGCTGGAAAGACTACAGCAGCATCCCTATTAATCGCGACTCCTTGTGGGCGAACGAAGTTGCGGCGGTCAAATGGAACGTGGTTCAGGACACGTGGGCGCTGGCCGGAAAGCCAACCGACCGCGGCCGCTGGGATATGACGCCTCCGACTTCGAACGCTTACTACAATCCGCTGCTCAATGAGATTGTGTTTCCTGCGGCGATCCTGCAGTCGCCGGCCTTCGACGCGAAGGCGGTGGACGCAGTGAACTACGGCGCGATCGGCGTCGTCATGGGCCACGAAATCAGCCACGGCTTTGACGATCAAGGCGCGAAATTCGATGCCGACGGGCGGCTTAATAACTGGTGGACCGCCGATGACCAGAAGCGCTTTCAGGCCCGCACCATGTGCGTCGCCAATCAGTTCGATAACTACTTCATCGAGCCGGGCATTCACCACAACGGCAAGCTAGTGCTGGGGGAGAGCATTGGGGACCTGGGGGGAGCGAAAATTGCGTACCTGGCCTTCCAGAAAGCTAAGAAGCAGAACCCCATGCCGACGCTCGACGGATTCACTCCGGACCAACAATTCTTCATTGCCTGGGGACAATTCCGCGGCGATGAGATTCGCCCGGAAACGCAAAGAAAGATGGTTCAGGGGGATCCGCACCCGATTGCGAAATACCGCGTGATCGGCCCGCTCTCGAACCTGCCCTCGTTTGCTCAGGCATTCAGTTGTAAGGAGGGGTCAGTAATGGTGCGGCCGGAAAAGGAGAGGTGCGAGGTGTGGTAAAAGCGCGTTCAGACGCGCTGCGTCCAGAAGCCAGGCTTCCGGTTGGCGTGGGCCACGGCAACGATCTGCACGGTCTCCTGAGATAGCTCCCGGTAAATCAGGAGAAACGGAAACTTTCGGAGCAGATATCGTCGAGTGCCGGATGGACCTGTTGCCGAGCGTCTGGGATGTTCGAGGATTTGTTGCAGAGCGCGTTGCACTTCGCTATCGAATTTGCGGGCTGAGTCGGGGCTGCGGGCAAGGTACCAATCGAACGCTGCGTCGTATTCTGCAGCGGCTTGGTCGTGAAACGTAATTTCCTCAGCGGCCATCGGGCAGCTTGGCCAGATTCCGTCTACGCACGTCGGTCCATGGGATGGTTCCTACTCTACCGGAATCCAGTTCCGCCACACGCTTGGCGATTTCCGCCTCCCAAGCTTCTCGCACACCCTCATCGACATGGTCCCCGAGATTGGAAATGAGCGATTCAGCAAGGGCCTCTTGCTCTTCAATGGACAGAGAGAGAGCTTTTTCCAGCAGCTTCGACACTTCTGCGGTCATTTGCGCCATGCTTTTTGCCTGGAGTCATTTTACCCCAAGCGTGGAAGGGCATTACCGGCCCAACCAGATTGCTTTCGTACAAAAAATGGGCCGGACGCTGAGGTCTGGCCGTGATTACGTTTGTGGACGTTCGAATCCGTCCCGGGTAGGTTTAGTGACGTTCCCTGCGTTCGTTTCTGTTCGACGCGTCGGCCGCCTCTTTTAGTTCGTGGCTCGCCTGGTCCAGCAAGTCTTTGGCCCTTTGCGTGTGGCCGCCGGGTGTCCCACCCTTTGAGGCGTGTCATTTCTCTTTCCCAAACCGGGCCGGGGGTGCCCCGTCTTTGCGTTTTCTGCAAGCGCGGGTACTATGCCGCCTGTACCATGATCGTCATGCCCAGCGGCCTGTATCGGTGGTATGGCCCACCCTTCCGAGAAGGTGGACCCTTCGCCTTCGCAACCTACATCGCATCCCCGCGCTTCCGCAGGAATGCCGGCACGTCCAGGTCGGACTGCTCAAAGTTGGCAATCATCGCGTCACGCATGTGATCCACTGACACGACATTCGCCGACGCGGAAGATCCTGCCGCCGATGAAGACGAGAACTGCCGCTCGGGCTTCTCCATCACCATGGGTGAACGGGCAGGTTCCGAGTCGAAATCGTCGGCCCCGGTGTTGACGGTGAAGCCACTCGATTCTGTGCGGCGGCGCGGGCGGTCTTCGTCGCGGAAACCGGTTGCGATGACGGTGATCTTCACGGCGTCCTTCATCTTTTCATCCAGCACGGCGCCGAAAATAATGTTGGCGTCGTCGGCGGCAGCGTTTTGAATGATGGAGCAGGCCTCCTGTACCTCAGCCAGCTTTAGCGAAGCCGACCCGGTAATGTTGATCAGGATGCCGCGAGCTCCGTCGATGGCTCCGGCTTCGAGCAACGGGGAAGCAATCGCCTTTTGCGCGGCTTCGATAGCGCGGCGCGAACCATTAGCAGTGGCCGTACCCATCACTGCATATCCCATGCGCGCCATAATTGCTTTCACGTCGGCGAAGTCGCGATTGATGATGCCCGGAATCGTAATGATGTCGGAAATTCCCTGCACGCCCTGACGAAGAATGTCGTCGGCGACGCGGAACGATTCGAAGAAGCCGGCGTCCTGCGCGACTGCGAGCAGCTTTTCGTTGGGGATGACAATCGTTGTGTCAACCGAGTCCATCAATTCGGCGACGCCGCGTTCCGCCTGTTGCATGCGGCGCTTGCCTTCAAACGCGAACGGCTTGGTCACCACCGCAACCGTGAGCGCACCCATTTCGCTTGCCAGCGATGCGATAATCGGCGCCGCGCCGGTGCCTGTTCCACCGCCGAGGCCGGTCGTCACGAAGACCATGTCCGCACCTTCGAGGGCTTCAATGATCTTGTCAGAATCTTCGAGCGCTGCTTTGCGGCCCACTTCGGGGTTCGCGCCTGCGCCGAGGCCATTGGTCAGCTTCACGCCGAGTTGGATCTTCATGGACGCGCGCGACATCCGCAGCGCCTGAAGGTCGGTATTGGCAACGATGAACTCGATGCCGTCCATGCCCGCCTCGATCATGCGGTTGACGGCGTTGCCGCCGCCTCCGCCGACGCCAATCACTTTGATGCGGGCGTCGTTGCGGGAATCGTCTGTGTAGTTGATGCGAATTTCGTTAGTTTCCTTTTTCATTTCGTCACCTCGAAAATCTGTCGTTGGCGCAAATCTTTACCACAGAGACACAGGTCACAGGGAAAGCCTAAGCCGAGAAATCTGTGTGTCTGTGACTCTGTGGTGAACAGGCTTACGTTCCGTTACCCCACCAGCATTGCCTTCAATCGCGTACTCCAGCGTGCATCATGAACGCCGCGCGCACTGCGGGCGCGATGGGCGTAAGCCACCATGCCCAAAACGGTCGCGAATTCCGGCTCGCCCAGTGACGACGGCATTTTTGCGATCGGCGCCGGCCACGCCATTCGCACCGGCTTGCGCATCACTGAATCAGCGACGTCCATGATTCCGGGCAGGCGCGCACCACCCCCGCTTATCACCAGTCCGGCGGCACAGACTTCGAGCATTCCCGCGTGGCGTAAATTCTCGCGGAACATTTCAAATAGCTCCCGGGCGCGTGGCTCAAGAATTTCGCCGACCATGCGCTGTGAAACCAGGCGTGACGGGCGATCTCCGACTGACGGCACTTCGATTTCATTTCCTTCCGGAATGAGCGTGACCACGGTGTTGCCGAACGCCTTCTTGATTTTTTCCGCTTCGACGATGGGTGTGCACAAGCCGACCGAAAGATCGCTGGTAAAGTGATCCCCACCGACCGGCAGCACCGCGCTGTGGGCGACCGCGCCTTCCTGAATCACAAGTACGTTCGTGGATCCGGCGCCGATATCGGCGAGGCCAACGCCCAACTCGCGTTCATCAGAACGAAGCGCCGAATCCGCGCAGGCCAGCGCCTCAAAAACCGTGTCGTCCACATGGACCCCGGCGCGGTTCACAGCGCTGACCACGTTCTGGGTGGCTGACGTCGCTGCCGTAATCATGTGCACGCGAACTTCAAGCCGGGTGGCAATCATTCCCAACGGGTCGTGAATGCCGGCTTGTTCATCAAGGATGAATTCCTGCGGCAGCAAGTGCAGCACTTCGCGATCCGGAGGTAGCGGAATATTCCGCGCTTTGTCGACGGCCTGGCGAATCTCCTCGCGCCCAATCTCGCGGGAGCGGCTGAATACTATGCCGCCATGAGTGTTGATTCCGCGCACGTGAGCGCCGGCGACCCCGAGTGTTGCATGTTCCACCGCAATGCCTGCTGCGTCTTCTGCTTTCTCAACGGCCTTTTGAATCGACGCCACCGACTTATCCAGATCGACGATGATCCCTTTGCGCGAGCCTCGCGATTCGGAAAGTCCGTGACCACGGTAGCGCAATCCGTTCTCGGTAATTTCAACGACGAGGACGCACGTCTTAGCGCTGCCTACGTCAATCGCAGTCAAGAAGCTTTCGTTCGGCCTGGGCATTAACGGCTGGCCTGTCCTTTCGCAATGGCGGGGCTGGGTTTCCCGCGCGGGGCTGATGCAATTTTGGTCGTGCTGGAAGTGTTATGAAGCGCCGCATGGTTGGCGGCGCGATGGGCGGTCGATTTAGCTTTTTTTGCTGCAGCGTGGACAGGCCGCTTGTGCCAGGCCGAGGCCTGAGAACTTGCAGTCGGCGCCTTCGACCATGCTTTCTGGCTGACCGTAATCGTCTTGGGGGCCGTTTTCCCCGAGGCTGTATTTTGCCCCTTTGCGTACGTCCGTTCCACCAGCGCTGCAGGTTTGACGCCGGCCGCAAGTGCTGCTTTGGCGGCCTTCGCCGAAAGCTGTGGCTGGTGCTCGGCACCGCGCAGATCAGGGTTTACGACAATCTGGTCGCCATACCTCATATCCACTGAGTCGAGCGACGGAAATCTTTGCCGCCACTCCCGCAGGTGCGCCACATAGACTTTGTAGCGGTCCAAATAGTTCGACGAACCCAAGTGGACCAGGACTTCCCCATTGGGATCGTTGGTGAGCACCTTCACATCCTCGGGGTCCGAGAGGTCGACTTCGCTCAAGTCCTGCGAATAGCGGCCTCCGCTCGAGTCAAGTTCGCTCACGAGCCGGTTGTAAATCTTCATCTGCTCCGAGCGCGTGGAGAGCGGCTCGTTTGAGCCCATGCCAAGAATGACAGGGAAGGAATATTTCTTTTTCGAAGAAAGGTCCATCAGTACGCCACCGGCATCGGCCAGCATGACTTTCGAGCCGATCTGCGCGAAGGCAACGGGAGTACGTTCCTTTATCTGAATCTTGACCCGGTCGGGGGCGAAGCGCATTACGCTGGCCGATTCCACCCAGGGGATTTGCTCCAGTTGCTTCTGGCGCTCGTCGAGCGGAATGAAAAACACATTGCGGCCGATGTCGCCCCCCATCACTTCCATTACCTGGGGCCGGGTGACATTGGTCAGGCCCCCCATTTCAATGTCATCGGAGGAGTTCAGCTGAAAGCGCGAGGCGCTTTGGGCATGGCGATAGAGTTCCAACGCGCCAAAGGCAAAGATGGCCGCGACAATGATCGCGAGCATTCCCCATAAAATTCTGGTTGCGGTTTTCTTGGGGAGCGCGCTGCGACGGGCGGGCACGCGTTTCTGGGCGCGCAGGAATGGCGATTCCGTCTCTGCGTCAAGGTCGAGCAGGCGAGCGTCATCAATCTCTTCGCGCGCCGAGTCGCCGGGCGTAGAGTACAACTCTTCCTGGATGGTGGCGGGGCTTCGTTTAGCCATCAACCGGTCAGTTGTCGTGGAAACCGCAGAGCATTTTCAATATAACTTTATTGCAACGGGAGAGGAAGACAAAACTTGGTGCATTTTGCACAGAGGGGCAAAACAGCTATCAGTCTTCAGCCGTCAGCTCTCAGCGAGAGCCTCAAACTAGCATTCGCGCATGATCCGTTTCATCCCGCCTTCCGGTTGTTCGAAACGAAACAAACATGCGGATGTCATTCCGAGGACCATCAGGTCCGAGGAACCTGCTTTGTTCGCCTGCGTGGCGGGGAAAGCAGGTTCCTCACCGCTGGAAGCGGTTTCGGAATGACATTGGTTATAAGAAGGAAAGCGCGAGAGCCCGGTCTTCATTGCTCGCTACCCAAAGCTCGACCTTCAAAGCTGCTATCATTCCTGACTCTCAACAATGCACCCCATTCTCCTCAGTTTGCTGTTGGGACTGACCGCGGCTGCGGCCAATGTTTTCGGCGGAACGATCATTGTCCAAAAACATTGGGATCGGTCCTACCTGAAGTATTTCGTGGCCCTGGGTGCGGGATTCATGTTGGCCACCGCGATCATCGAGATTGTTCCGCAAAGCCTCGCGCTCGGCGGGAAGAATGCCGCTCTCCTCGTGCTCGTCGGCTACCTTATTATTCATTTCTTCGAGCACACCATCACCCCGCATTTCCACTTCGGCGAAGAAACCCACTCCGACGAATTCGCCGCTACTAATCGCGGTTTCTCGGTGCTGGTAGGGTTGGTGATCCACACCTTCTTCGACGGCATCGCTATTGCTTCGGGCTTTATCGTTTCCAGTTGGCTGGGATGGGTGATTTTCCTGGCTGTCTTTCTGCACAAGATCCCCGAAGGATTCACAGTCGCTTCAGTCATGCTGGCGAGCGGGCAGAGCAAGCGCCTGGCTTGGGGCGCGTCGGTGCTGCTGGGCGGCGCGACTCTGGCCGGCGTGCTCAGCATGGCGGCGTTTAAACAGCACATTGGAATCGGATTGCCCCTGTCTGGAGGCGTGACGATCTATGTGGCCGCGTCCGACCTGATGCCTGAGGTGAATCGCGAGCCCGGCGTAAAAATGGCTTTGGTCGTCCTGCTGGGAGTCGCGGTGTTCTTCCTGCTTGACCGGTTGGTGCACTGAAGGATCCTTGTGGAGGCACGGGCGCTCGCCCCTGCTACTGAGACTCCCTCAAGAACCAGCGATAGTCATCGCTGCCAAGCCCGCGTGGACCGGGTTTTCCATCATGTATTCGGTCTTCCCCAAACTGTGGCACTGCCTGGTCTTCTGTGTCTGTGACGAATGAACATCTAGCACGGGCGAGGGCGCCCGTGCCTCCACATGGTCTTGGCTAATCCACCGTGTGCTTGGCCGTGTATCCCTCGCGGGCATTGACCTGGACTTTAACTTCCTTGTGATGCTGGTCAATGATCTTCAACGGGCCGCCGTCCGGCGCCGTCAGCTCAACTTTCAGCTTGCGATAAGTGCCATCCAGCTTAGGGTTGGTGGGATGGTAGGCGATGGTGTACTGATGGCGAATGTCCTGGCTGATGTCGCGGAACGCGTCCACCATGTCGCCGGTGAAGCGGGGCTGGTAGAAGCGTCCGCCGGTGAGCTGGGCGAAAGTTTGCAGTTCGTTGTCCGCCTGAAGCCAGTCAATCTGCGAGATGCCGAGGCTGGACATGCCGTGGGGCGCAGCCCCTCCGCGGGATTCGTAGCGTGCGCGCATCTGCCAGCCGATGCTTACAGAAAAGATCGTCACATCTTTGGTCTTCTTCACTTTTTGGAGGATCTGATCGAGCTTGAGGCGGCTGAAGGTGTCGATTCCGGTGCTGATCAGCACTACGTACTTGTGGCCCTCGATCCGATCAAGACGGTCAAGCGTATCGTAGAGCGCGTCAAAAACGTTGGTTTCAGAGAACCCGGGAATCCGCAGGCTGTTCAGCGCGCCCTGGATTGCGCTCTTGTCCTGGGTAAAGTCCACCAGGATGTCGGGTTTCATGTCATAAGAGATCACCGCGACGTAGTCTTCCTTCTTCAGCGTGTTGGCAAAAATGTAGGCGGCTTGAAGCGTGTCGCGCATCAGCCAATAATTCGTCGAAGCGAACTCGACCAGCAGCGCTGCCGTGATCGGCGCCTCTTCCACTGTGAAATTCGTGATGGCTTGCTGTGTCCCGTCCTCAAAGATTCGGAAGTTCTCCTGCTTCAAATTTGAAATGAACTGACCATCTTTACTGGTTACGATCACCGGAATGGTGACCAATGGCACGTCCACATGGATGGAGTAGTCGGGCATGCCCTCGATTTTCTTGGGGCGGTCCGCGGGCGGCGGAGGCGGTGGCTCCGCGGTTTTCTTCGGGATGGCGTAAGGGCCGGTCTCACCCTGGGGGCCGCCAGCTTCCGGAGGCGCGTCCTGCTGATTCGGATTCGACTGGGACCCGGCTTGGGAGCCCGACTGCGAGTTTGAGCCCGACTGCTGAGCCGAAAGCGGCCCCGGCGAGGCCAGCACCGCAGTTAGGGAAAAAGTCAGGTAAAGTGCGCAGAATTGTGCGCGGCTATGTAATTTATGTTTGCAACCCATCGAAAACATTGGGGGTCCTTCCGGAAACTCGCATGCTAGTATAGACGCACGACTTCGTGATTGGGATGTTTTGTCCGGCGCCTAAACTTCCCCAGCGGGCAAAATCAGCGGAACGACGTCACAAATCAGAGATTTAGGACCTTTCCAGGTGGTCCTGAGGGCAAAATGAGAAAAGCTGCTCTCGACGTAGTGGTAGTGTACGTTCTTCTACTTTCCTCGCTGACCTTTGCGCAAGATACCAAACCAGTTAACACCTTCCCGCTCGAGAAAATTACCCCTGGCATGCATGGCGTTGCCTACACGGTTTTTCAGGGAACCCAGCCTGAGTCCATGGACGTCGAGGTCCTGGGCGTTCTGAAGAATGCCAATGGACCCAAAGGCGACATTATTCTTGTGCGACTTGGCGGCGAGAAGGCAAAATACACCGGCGTAGTTGCCGGAATGAGCGGCAGTCCGGTTTATTTTGACGGAAAGCTCGCCGGCGCCGTAGCTTTTCGGATCGGCGAGTTCTCAAAGGAACCGATCGCCGGCGTCACTCCCATTTCCGAGATGCTGGAAATCAGCGCGATTGACAGCACGCCGACCAGTGTTCCGGTCCAGGCAAGGTCACTGCCCTCGCTGGGGTCAAAAACTTCCGGCCCCGGAGTCGCGAGTGTTCCGGTGCAGAATTTCTCGAATTATCTGAAGCCCATCGAGACCCCACTGGTTTTCAGCGGATTTTCCGAAGTCGCGGTGCAGAAATTTGCTCCTCAGTTCGCCTTGCAGGGAATTGTTCCGGTCATGGGGGTAGGTTCCGCGAGTTCGGTGAAGCAGCCTGAACCCTTAGTGCCGGGTTCCGCCGTGAGCGCAGTGCTGGTGAGCGGCGACATGACGATTGCCGCTACATGCACCGTGACCTACATTGATGCCGAGCATTTGCTCGCGTGCGGGCATCCGCTGATGCAGTTTGGCATGGTTGATCTGCCCATGACCAAGGCGACTGTGCTGGCCACTTTGCCCTCCCCGCTGAATGCCTTCAAGATCGTGAATGCAACTGAGACGGTCGGCTCCTTTGTGCAGGATCGTCACAACGGAATCATGGGCGAGTTCGGCAAGAAAGCCGAAATGATTCCGGTCACGCTGACCATCCACGGAGGCACTACACCCAAAGTGTTCCATTACGAAGTGCTGAACAACGCGCGGCTGAGCCCGGTCGCCATTTCGACCACCGTCTTTAACGCGCTGCACGGTGTGAACGAATACGGCGACGAAACCACCTACGCCATGAAGGGAACAATCAGCGTTGACGGGTTTCCCGAAGTGAAGCTGGAAGACATGTTTGCCGCGAGTGCCGACAGCATACAGCCTGCCGCAATGATGGCTGCGAGCGAAATCGGCGTCAGCTTCGAGCGCATCTACGATAATCCTTACAGCACGCCGGACATCAAGGGCCTGCAACTGGATTTTGAAGTCACTAACGTGCGCCGTTGGGCCCGCTTGGAGACTGCGCGGACCGATGTGAGTGAAGCCCGCCCCGGCGAAGAAGTCACAGTAGAGGTTTTAGTGCGGCCTTACCGCGGCGACGCCGTCATCGAGCACGTTCTGGTGAAGATTCCGACCTCGGCGTCGAAGGGCTCGACGCTACACGTCCTCGTCAGCGATGGCGATACGCTGGATCGGCTGCGCCGCGGCCCTTCCGGAGGACAGCGCCTCGATCTCGCTTCCACCATCGGCGTACTCAATAAGCAGCACGTCAACAACCGGATTTACGTTTCCGTGCTCGACCAGGACCCTGAGGCCAGGGTTGAGGATAAGGTGATGCCCGGACTCCCGCTGTCGGTCATGAATGTGATGGACGGAATGCGCGGCCCGCAGGACATGACCGTCCTCGGCGAATCGTCGGTGAGCGAGACCGCAACCGCTCCGCTGGACTTTGTCGTGGCCGGCGCACAGTTGCTGTCGATCACGATTAAGTAAAGAAATTGAGGTTGCTCCATACTTCTCGCGTTTTCTGCGAGAGCGCGGGCACCCTCTTCATCTCAAGAGGCCACAATTCCGTGCGCAAACCAGTAATTCTTCCCGTTTTTCTTCTCCTGGTCACCGTTTTTGCTTTTCCTGAGGGCACGCGCACCTGGGAGCAAAGTCGCTACGAAGACTTCTCCAAGGGCACGTCGCACGGTGTGGCGATTTCCAGCAAGGGGTCCCTCCATCTCGCGCCTGCTTTCAAGCTGGTTGCGCCGACCCCGTCGAGCGCGGTCTGGGCGACTGCGGTTGGTACGAACGGCGACGTGTATCTGGCTACTGGAGCGCCCGCGCGTGTGTATCGTGTGATCTCAGACAGCCAGCCCACCGCGATTTTCCAGCCGCAGGAATTGCAGGTACAAGCGCTGGTGGTTGACAAGCACGGCGCAATTTTCGCGGCGACCAATCCCGACGGCAAGGTTTACAAGCTGGAGCGCAGCGGCTCTGCCAGCGACAAGAGCCAACAGCCGAAAGCCGAGAGCGGTTGGACATCCTCCGTCTTTTTCGATCCGCACGTGAAATACATTTGGGCGCTGGCGCTCGACGACGCCGAGAACCTGTACGTCGCGACCGGGGACCACGGCGAAGTTTTTCGGGTCACGCCTAGCGGCGATCATTCGCTGTTTTTCAAAAGCGATGAGCCGCACATCCGCGCGCTTGCATTCGATGCGCAAGGCAATCTGGCAGCAGGCTCTGACGGCAGCGGCCTGATTTACCGCATCACGCCTAAGGGAGAAGGCTTTGTGCTCTACAGCGCGCCCAAGCGCGAGATCACGAGCCTGGCAATCGATGGGGCAGGGAACATCTATGCGGCTGCGGCCGGCGAGAAACGTTCCAGCGCGGCTTCGAATTCCGGTAGCGTGACCATCGTGGTACCGAAGCCCAGCCCCAACGCCGGAGCGCCGGCAGGAAATCCTGGAGCGCTGTCAGCAGCGGAACCGCCGCTCACCCTGAACAGCGCAGCCGGCGGCGTACCCGGAGGCTCGGAGATCTACCGGATCCCGCCCGATGGGTCGCCTTCGCGCGTGTGGAACTCCCGCGACGATCTCGTATATGCGCTGGCGTTTGATTCACGCGGGCAGTTGCTTGCGGGCAGCGGCAACGATGGACAAATTTACCGCATTGCCGGGCGCGACGATTACGTCGAACTGATCAAAGCTGCAGCGAATCAGGTGACGGCCTTCGCTAAGGCTCCGGGCGGCGGGCTTTATGTTTCGACCAGCAACCTCGGCAAACTTTTCCTTCTGAGCGACGCGCCCGACGCCGAAGGCAGCTATGAGAGCGACGTGTTCGACGCGCACGGATTCTCTAAATGGGGGCGCGCCGAATTCCACGGCAAGGGCAAAGTGGAACTGTTTGCGCGCAGCGGCAATGTGGATAATCCCGACCGCAATTGGAGCACTTGGAAAAAGATCGACCTGCAGGGAAACGGGCAGGTGGCGGCGCCGCCAGCGCGGTTCATTCAGTGGAAGGCGATACTGCGGCCAGGGGAGCCTGCGCCGCAGGTGGATAGCGTAGTGCTGAATTATTTGCCGAAGAATGTTGCGCCGGAGTTTGATGAGGTGTCGGTGGCGGTGGGAACCAAATTTTTGTCGGCGCCGCGGCCCCCGAATCTGGATGCAGGACAGCGCTTCGATCCGCAGCCGAACCCCTTGCGCGACCGCCAGGCGGTTGGCGTGAAGTGGACAGTACACGACGATAACGACGATCAGTTGGTCTATTCCGTTTATTACCGCGGCGACGGGCAAAGCCGCTGGCTTTTGCTGAAGGGCAACTTGCTGGAAAAGTTCTACTCGTTTGACGCGTCGCTTTTGCCCGACGGCGCCTACACCCTTAAGGTCGTTGCCACGGATTCACCGTCGCATTCGCCGCAAGATGCGCTCACCGCAGAACGGGAAAGCGACCGCTTCGAGGTCGACACCACGCCTCCGCAAGTTCTGGATTTAAAAGCATCGGTGCAGGCGAACCTGCTTCGCGTGCAGTTCCGCGCTGTTGATAGTTTTTCGCCCATCAAACGCGCCGAGTACTCCGTGGATGCGGGTGACTGGCACTTTGTGGATCCGGTCGGCGGGTTATCGGATGCGAAATCAGAAAGCTACGACTTCACGCTGCCGTTGTCAGGAGAGGGGGTCATGCAGGAGCACGTCGTAGTAGTCCGCGCCTACGACCGCTTCGACAACATGAACGCCGCGAAGGCAGTGGTGGGGGCGAAGTAGGCTCTGAGTGTAGTCGCCTGATTTTAATATTTACTTCCGTATTGCCGGTGACTCAGCCAGATACCGTTTAGGTTCGAGAAGGTTGATGGTTGTCAGGCTAGTGATCGACCAGGATCGGAGTGTGACTTGCGGAACATTTGGTCGGCAATACCGACGCTATAAGTAGTTGGCGAAACACTCGCCATTACGCACACTGATCGCCTCAGGCAGAGTCCGCCTCGCCCCCCGCCACGCCCGTCAGCTTCTCCGCCCTCCTCAACTCCGGAAATAGCCACGCCCATAGACCCACAATCGCCAGGGTTCCCACACCGCCCAGGACGACCGCGGCAACCGGCCCGAGCCACTGCGCCGTGAGTCCGGACTCGAATTCGCCAAACTCGTTTGAGGTGCCGATAAAAATCATTTCCACCGCATTCACGCGGCCGCGCAAAGCGTCTGGTGTGGCGATCTGCACCAGGGTCCCGCGGATCACCACGCTGACCATGTCGGTCGCGCCGACAAGCACGAGCGATAAGAGTGAAAGTGCAATGCTGTGCGAGAGCCCGAAAACGATGGTGAACGTGCCGAAGCCCGCAACGCAGACCAGCATGATTTTCCCAACTCTCCGCCGCAAGGGACGGTATGCCAACAGGATCGCCATGACTGCGGCCCCAGTTCCGGGCGCGGCTCTAAGCAACCCGAGTCCCCAGGGGCCAGTGCGCAGAATCTCTCTCGCGTAAACGGGCAGCAGGGCGACTGCACCGCCCAGCAGCACCGCGAAAAGGTCGAGCGAAATGGTGCCGAGAATCAGCTTATGCGTCCAGATGTAATGCAAGCCTGCGAGCACGGTCTTCACGCTAACATCCTCTTGTGGTCGCGGGGTGGACTGCAGGTGAATGCGAGTCAGCGTGGCAGTCGCCAGCAAGCACGTCACCATGCTGGTTACATAAACTCCGGTCGGGCCTTTCAGGAGCGCGTAGAGTAAACCGCCGATCGCGGGACCCAGGATGGTCGCACCCTGGAAAATGGTCGAGTTCCACGCGACGGCGTTGGGGAAGACCTCGACGGGCACAAGCACGGGCAGCAGCGCCCGCCCGGCGGGACTGTTAAACGCCCGCACGATTCCTATCACGACCAGAACGGCGTAAATCGGTTTGACGTTGTGCGGATCAGAACGCGCGATCAGGATGAAAAGCACCGAGCAGAGCGCGAAGCCCAGGTTGCAAACCAGCAGGATCTTCTTGCGATTGATGCGGTCGGCCGTGTGTCCGGCAAGCAGAAACAAGATGATGTTTGGAAGGAACTGCGCCAGTCCAACAAGGCCAAGATCCAGCGGCCGGCGCGTGATTTCATAAACCTGCCATCCGACGGCGACCGATTGCATTTCCAGACCCGCAACAATCAGGAAGCGCTCGATCTCGTAGAGCGAGAAATCGAGGTGGCGGAATGCGGCGAGGCCAGAATGATGGTCGGGCGCAGGCATCTCCTATTACTTTGCCACAGAGTTGTGTCGATCCTTAAGCCTGCGATAGAAGCTGAGGGCTGCGTCCCCCTGCTTCAGTTTGCGCAGGCGTTGCAGGCTGCCAAAGCTTTCGCCGGGATCAAAGCGCTTTTCGTGCTCGACGATTACCAATGCACCTGCCGCCAGCGTCAGACTCGCCAACGCCTCGAGCGTTTGTCCGTAGGCTTCCTGAAGGCGATACGGGGGATCGAGAAAGACAAAGTTCGCCTGAACGCCCTGCGCCTCAAGTTGCGTCAGAGCGGGCGCTGATTTCTGCGCCATCATACGGAATCCGTCGGCAACGCCCAGCGACTTGAGATTCTGCCGAATCAATTCTGTCGCTGGTCTCGAAGCCTCCACGAAGTACACGGTCGCAGCGCCGCGGCTGATTGCCTCGATCCCCACCGCGCCGGTGCCCGCGAAAAGGTCCAGCCATACTGATCGTTCCAGCGCCTGCGGATTCCCCGAGGTGAGAACGTTGAACAATGTCTCCCGCAGGCGATCGGAAGTCGGACGGATGTCGAGATCGCGAATTGGTTGAAGCGGCCTGCTGCGGAATGTTCCGGCGATGACGCGCATGAGAGTGGCCGCACCCAGAGGAACCCGCTTCCGGTCGCGGTCGTATAAGATTACAGTAGCGCATGAGAACCTGGTCGATTCCCGCGGGCCGCATATTTGGCGTCGAGTTCCGCATCCATTTCACGTTTCTGCTGCTTTTCGCCTTTATCTCATTCAGTGAAAAGGCGGCAGGTGCAAACGGTGTCCCGGCGCGGGCGATGGCCCTTTCAGGAATTCTGTTGGTGTGCGTCCTGATACATGAATTCGGACATGCGCTGGCCGAAAAACTTCTAGGTGCGCCCCAGCGCGCAGTCATTTTATTTCCTATCGGCGGCGTAACTGTCTTTGACGAAGCGCGGCCTGAAGTCGTCCCCGATTGGAAAAGAGATACGCGTATAGCGCTCGCCGGACCTTGCTCGAGTTTGATCGCGGCAGCGATAGCCACAGCGGTTGCGCTCCTGGCAGGACCGCAGGCGCCGCTCTGGCCCGATCCCTCGGTGACCTCCACCAACCTTCCGCATGCGCTCGTTTGGGCGAACTTATGGCTTGCGGGAATCAATTTGTTGCCGGCGTTTCCGCTCGATGGCGGCAGCGTGCTACGCGCCTATTTCGGCCGCACCATGGATCCCGTGACTGCCACCCGGCGCGCCATCAGCATTGGCCGCGGTTTCGCAGCCGCATTTTTTCTGGCTGGAATTCGGAATAACTGGTTTCTACTGATCGGTGGATTCCTCTTCATAGCGGCGCAAATGGAAGAACGCTCTGCAGTATTCCACTCCGTGCTCGAAACGGTGAGGCTCGGGGACATCATGCTCACCGATTTCGCGACGCTCTCGCCGGCGGACACCCTCGAAGACGCGCTGGACAAAGCCGTCCACTGCCTGCAGGATGATTTCCCCGTGATCCGTGGGGCCGACATGGTTGGGGTAGTTTCGAAACAGAAAATCCTACAGACGCTGCGGAGCGACGGAAATGGCTACGTGCAGTCGGTGATGAACCGGATTTTCGACGTCGCGCCAAAGTCCGAAACACTGGCCTCGGCTTTTCGCAAACTCGGCGCCCGCAATGCCAGCATTCTTCCGGTGGTGGAAGAGCAGAAGTTGGTGGGAATTGTTACGCTGCAGAACCTGATGCATTCGATGGCGCTGCTTGCCGAAACCCGCAAGTTGCGCAACGCCGCCCTACAGTCCTGATCAGAATTTCAATACGATTCCAAGTGCCGGTTCGGCCATGTGACCTTTGGCGCCGGTATAGAAACGGCTCGAACTTCCGAAGTCAGGGTTCTTGAAAATCAGGCCGCGATATTGCAATCGAAGGGCCAGGTGCGTGAAAACGTTGTAGTCTGTTCCGGCGCCATAAAGAAAGGCCAAAGAGATCGAAGACTTCGCCCCCAGCGAAATCTGATTGCCGTCGATATAGGTATTGCCAACTCCAAATTTCAAGCCGCCAGCTCCCGCCAGAAGAAATGGTTCCAGTTTTTTGCCGTTGAAAGGCGTGAATACGTAAGCGGCCGTGTATTCCAAAATGCCGGTCGTCACGCGATAGGTATCCGGCGGGACGGTAAAAATTTGCGAATTCTTAGTGTGTCCAAGGTTGAGTTCGAACGCGTTGTGATGATTGAAGTGATAGCGAACAGTGCCAAACACTGCGGCAGACTTAGTCGGGCTGTCAGAAATTGGGCCGGTGGGCGAGTTCGTCTTCTTGCTGAAGGCTCCCGCGCCAGACACAGAAACGTCGACGCCCACTTGCGCGCAGGCGGCTGCAGAGATCAAAAGCACCGCCATCACAGCCGCGAGTTGTACCTTCTTCATGCTTGTCCTTTCGATCTCGGCTTTCGGTTAAGTAAGGCGAACCGCTTTCGCCTGCTGCACAGCGGGAATGCCTTTGAGTTCGATTATCACGGCTTCCGGCACTGGCCCGTCAACGCTAACGACAGAGATAGCTTCACGCGGCGTTCCTGGCGCCGGTTCTTCGTAACGGCGGCCCAGTGAGAAATTGGCAACGTTGATGCCGTGCTTGCCGAGGATGGTGCCGACTTTGCCGATCACGCCGGGTACATCTTGGTTTCGCATGTAGATCAGGTTCTGCTCAAGCGGCGCCTCGGCATCGATGCCATCCACGTGCAGCAGTCGCGGCGTGTTCTCGCGCAAAACTGCGCCTTTCACCCGGTGCGTACCCGTTTGCGTCTTGATGGTGATGGAAAGCACGCTTCCCGCTCCGCCGGTGGAGGCCTTTGGCTTCCGCTCCTCGTGGACGGCCAAGCCGCGCTCCGCGGCTAAGCTGGCAGCATTCACCAGATTTGCCTTTTCCTCCACCCCAGTCAAAATGCCCTTAATCGCCGCGTTGCGGATTAGGTCCGTTTTCCACTCCGTAATGTGGCCGGTGTAACCGAGCGTGATGGAGTCGAGAGAGCTCTCGCTAATTTGTGCCAGAAACGATCCGAGTCGCTCAGCCAGGACAATGTAAGGCTTCAGCGTTTCGTATTCGTCATGAGTAACCGACGGCACGTTGACCGAGTTCTGAATCACGCCATGCTTCAGGTATTCCTTCACTTGCATCGCAATCTGCTGGCCCACCGCTTCCTGCGCCTCGTTAGTGGATCCGGCAATGTGTGGCGTAAGAATGACATTCTCCAGTTTCTGCAGCGGAGAATCTTTCAGCGGCTCCTTCACGAACACATCGAGCGCGGCTGCCGCTACCTGCCCTTCCTGCAACGCCGCCGCCAGCGCTGCCTCATCAATCAATTCGCCGCGCGCACAATTGACAATGCGCACGCCCTTCCTCATCTTCTTAATGGACTCCGCATTGATCATGTTGTGCGTCTGCGGAGTCAGCCCGACATGCAGGCTCAAGTAGTCTGATGCGGCGAACACCTCATCGAGTGATCCGAGCTTGATGCCGTTGTCTTTGGCGATAGCAGCCGAGACGAACGGATCGTGCGCGACAATGTCCATGCCAAAAGCGCGGGCGCGCTTTGCGGTTTCGATTCCGATTTTGCCCAGACCCACAATGCCCAAGGTCTTGCCGCGCAGTTCCGTTCCCTGCAGCGATTTTTTCTCCCACTTGCCTTCGTGCATGGTCTGATTGGCTTTGGGTAGGAACCGCGCCATCGCGAGCATCAGCCCCAGGGTGTGTTCCGCCACCGCGACCGCGTTTCCGCCCGGCGTGTTCATAACCGCAATGCCCTGACGGGTAGCGGGCTCCAGTTCGATGTTGTCCACTCCAACGCCCGCTCGGCCGATTACGCGCAGCTTGCCGGCACCCGCCAGGAGCGCGGCGTTTACTTGAACTGCCGACCGCACCAGCAGGGCGTCGGCAGTTTCTAGTTCCTTGGCCAGGTTACCGTTCAACTGGTCTGGCGTGATCACTTCCCATCCAGGCTCGCGCAAAAGGTTTATTGCGGAGGAGGACATTTTTTCAGCGACGACGATTTTCATAGGAATTCCTTAACAAAAAAGTTACAGATCTCAGACACTACGACCCGCTTGGTTTCCTAAACTCAAAACTAATCCTTCGGACGGAGAAGCTTATGAAACTAGTCATCGCATTACTGTTTTGCGCAGTGACCCTCGGGTGCGGATATGGTTCCAGCTACAACTCGGGTGGTGGTGGCGGAACCTCTGCCCCCACCGTCACGCAACTTACGCCCAGCACCGCGAACGCCGGCGGGCCCGCGTTCATGCTGACCATAACCGGTACGCATTTCACCAGCGGCTCCCTAATTTACTGGGGCACAACCCCCTTGACGGGCAACAGTGTGTACGGCAGCGCCACCCAGATGACCGCAAACATCAGCTCCGCAATGATCGCTAATGCTGGAACTGTAAATGTGTATGTGCATTCCGCTGGCGGCAATTCGAACACAAAGATGTTCACAATTCAGTGAGATATTCCCAGGTGGGTACTCGCCCGCCTGGGTACTGAAACTGCGACTACGCTCCGGCCAATTCCGCAACTGTCCGTCGCGAACGCGCGAACACCTCTTGTGCGGCACGCACGGCCGCCCCGTACTCTACAGGCTTGTCGCTGACTGTCGCGAGCACATGCTCCAGAGCGGCGAGAATTCCGATCGTGTCCAGAAAGTCGTAATACCCGATGTGCGCGATGCGGAACAGTTTGCCCTTCATGTCGCCCTGCCCGTTCGCTACCACGGCTGAGAACGATTCGCGGAATTCCTTCACGATCTTTCCTGAGTCGAGTCCGGCAGGAGCGATCACGGGAGTAAGAGCCGCGCCCGGGCTGGAAGTGAACAACTTCAATCCGAGTGCTGCAACTCCGGCACGCGTCATTTTCGCAGCCAGTTCCGCATTATCGACCAGTGCCGAACGTCCGGCAGCGAGGTCGCCATTGCCCATCTGGCGGATGAAATCGAGCGCCGCACCCAACGCGGCGAACAGGGAAGTGGCAGGAGTGAAAGCCGTTTCGCCCTTGGCGGCGGACTTGCGCTCCTTGCGGAAATCGAAATAGTAGCGCGGGTTCTTGGTCGTCTCCATGCGCTTCCACGCGCGCTCGCTTACTGCGCAATAAGCCAGGCCCGGAGGAATCATCAGTGCCTTCTGCGATCCGCCGATGATTACGTCAATGCCCCAGCCGTCCACGTCGATGTTGGTTGTGCCCAGGCCGGTGATAGCATCCACCACGAAAAGCGTGTCATCGCCGTTTGCCCGGACCAGTTTCGCGATCCCCTGGACGTCGTGCCGAGTGCCTGTCGAGCTCTCGGTGGACTGCACGTAGACGACCTTGGTTTCGGGCGTAAGTTTTACGCGCACCTCGTCCAGCGAAAACGTTTCGCCGTAAGGCTTCTCCAAAACGTCCACCTGGCAGGCATACGCTTTGGCCAGATCGCGCCACCGCTCGCCGAACTTGCCGGCGGTAAGCACCAATACGCGGTCTCCAGGCGACGTCAGATTGGAAACCGACCCTTCCATCACGCCCGTGCCGGACGATGCCACGACCAGCACGTCATTCGACGTCCCGATGAAATCTTTCATGTCCGACATGACGCGGGTAAACAGGGCCTTGAAATCGGCGGTGCGGTGGTGGGCCGTGAAGGCCGCCATCGCGTTCTGCGCCGCCGGTAGAAGCGGGGTGGGGCCGGGAGTGAAAAGGCGGTTTTTTAGCAACATGGCGGTGGTCCTCTGAGAAGAATTCGGGGAAACCAGGAAGTACGTAATAGTGTATCGCGGAAAGCCACTTTCAGGCGCTCCGGAGCGATTCGCATCTGTGATGGGAGGCATCGGGAAAAACGATAAGATGCGAATCCGCTGCCGCCTCTGTTCTGCTACCATTCGGCCAAGATGCCGCTTCGTAGAATCGCTAAGAAACTCACCCGCACCGCGCGCAAAATGGCAAAAAAGAGCGCCCCCCAGGAGGGCCGTCCCGCGGGCGACCTGGTCATCATTACCGGAATGAGCGGGTCGGGGAAAGCCTCAGTGCTGAAGGCTTTCGAGGACCTCGGGTACTACTGCGTCGACAACCTTCCCGTCGGATTGATTCCGCGTTTCGCCGAGCTTGCCGGGCAGTCCTCAGAAATCGAACGCACCGCCCTCGTAGTCGATGTCCGCGAAGGCCGGCAACTGGAAGAGCTTCCCAAGATTGTGAAATCGGTAAGGAAGCTGATCTCCACCAAGGTCATTTTTCTCGAGGCTTCGGACTCGATTCTGCTGCGACGCTACAGTGAAACGCGTCGACCGCATCCGCTCGGGGCCAACACGTCGGTGAAAGTGTCGCTGACCGCGGAACGCCGGCACCTGCGGCAAATCCGCGAGATCGCGGATCTGGTCATTGACACTTCGAAGTTCAACGTCCACGAGTTGCGGGCGCACATTACCGGCCTGTTCGAGAAGAAGGAGAATGGGCGCAACATTTTGGTTTCCTGCGTGAGCTTCGGATTCAAGCACGGCGTGCCCGATGACGCGGACCTGGTTTTCGACGTGCGGTTTCTTCCCAACCCGCACTTCGTTCCGGAGTTCCGCCCGCTGACCGGACGCGATCCCAAGGTCGCAAAATATATCCGCTCTTTTCCGCAGACGGCGGAATTCATCCAGCGCATTTCTGAATTGTTGGTGTATCTGCTGCCGCACTACATTCACGAAGGGAAAAGCTATTTGACCATTTCCTTCGGATGCACCGGAGGCCAGCATCGTTCCGTGATGATTGCGGAAGATGTTGCGAAGCGACTAAAGAAGGGCGGCTATCGAATCAAAGTGGTGCACCGCGACAGCCCGAAGTGAGAGCGGTAGCACGTCCAGGATTACGGGGCAAAGTTTTTCAGGTCGCGGGTTGAATTTTCCCGCTGCTGGGCGAACTGGGCGTCGAGCCAGGCATCTAGAGTGGCTTGCAGTGCGGGCCGAACACATTGGAAACTGAGTCCGGTTTTTCCGTGCTTGTCATCCCAGACGACAACTCCGAATGCCAGCACGTGGGTTCCTCCATTCTGAAGGTCCAACGTAATTCCGACCCGCTCCCCCATGGTGAAACTTACAGGACTGGTGATGGACATGCCATTGGCAGAAATGTTTGCGGTTTTTGCGGTTAGATCGCTGCCGTCAGCTCGGGCGAGAAAAACCGTGAGGTCGGCCGCGCAGCGAAAATAGCGGCGCCGCTCCTGCGCCATCGCGCTGTAGGCGGCGTAAAACGTCCGCCGAAGTTCCTGGCCGTCCAAAGGCCGCCCAAAAACGAAGTTGGCGCCGCTGTTCAGGGCGATCTGCCTCTCATTGTTGGCGCTGGCGACCGCGAACACTACCGCTGCCCGATTGGATGGATTGGAGCGCAGCTCGGCGAGGGCGGGGGCGGCCTCGGGAACCGAATCAAAATCAATCAGCACGGCCTCGTATTTTTCCCGGACCAGCTGCCCTTGCACTCCCTCCACCAAGCTGGAGACTTCGGTGAGAATGCCCAGTTCGCGCGCCATGTCCAGAAAGGCTGCAGACAGGGACAGATCTGGGGTTACGGCAAGGGCGCGAATTTCGGTAGCAGTGCTCATGGATGTGCAACAAAACCCAAAGCGATTATCGCAAGATATTCGCGCCTGGTGACCACCCGGAGGGATTAGCCCTATGGAAATACCTCTGCCTGCGTCCAGTGTGCAGATACGGGCGGCTCTTGCACGGTCTATCGGCGGACCCAGGTAATACTTTAGCCCGGTTGCGAAATCAGAACCAAACCTAAGCTCAGTCCACCTATGTAACTTGGCCCGGGCGCCGGCACGCGGGAGAATCGTGCTGTAAAGCTTTTCCCTCCCGAACACTTCAAACCGTGAGCGTGCCCCTCCGAACTCGACAGATTGACCGTCGCGAATGGTGGCTGTGGGTCTTTGCCGTCGTCGTCACGGTAGCCCTGACAGCGACCATTATTTTCCTCACGTTCTTTCACGAGACCATTTTCACCACCGACAATTACTGGTCAGATCTGCGGGAGTGGGTGCGCGGGCTGGCGGCGCTGGTTTTGCTCTTTGATATTTACACTATGTATCAGCATCGGCAGCTGCAGCGAGTGCGGCGCCAGCTCGCCGATAGCAACGAATTGTTCCACCTGATCAGCGAAAACGCCGCCGACATGATCGCGGTCGTCGATGGTGACGGCCGGCGCCTCTACAACAGTCCGGCCTACTATACCGTCCTCGGTTATTCCCCCGAAGAGCTTGAGAACAGCGAACCCACCGAACAGATCCATTCCGAGGATCGCGCCCGCGTAAGCGAAGCCGCCGCCAAAGCGCGCGCTACCGGTCGCGGAGAGCGGCTGGAATACCGCATGCGCCACAAAGATGGCACCTGGAGGACGCTGGAGTCCACCGCCAGCCCCATTACCGGCCCCGACGGTGATGCGGAGCGGTTGGTCATCGTCAACCGTGACATCACCGACCGCAAGCGAATGGAAGACCTGGTTGCCCACAATGCGTTTCACGACGGGCTTACCGGCTTGCCCAACCGGCTGTTGTTCATGGATCGTTTGCGCCAGGCAATGATGCACGCCCGCCGGCGCAAGGACAATCACATGGCCGTAGTTCTGGTGGATATCGACGAGTTCAAGGTCGTGAACGACAGCCTCGGGCATTCGGCCGGAGACCGCCTGCTGACGGAAGTGGCAATCAGGCTGGCAGATTGCTTTCCTGAAAGCGGCTTTACTTCGCTAGTCGATGCCGCAACCGAGCTGAAAGCAGAAGGCCGCAGCCATGGACTGGCAAGGTTCGGCGGCGATGAATTCAGCGTTCTGCTGGAAGACCTCCCGGCTCCGATGGACGCAATCCGCGCGGCTGAAAGGATTCAGCAAAGCCTGGTTCGGCCATTTGTACTCGGGGGACACCAGATCGTGGTCAACGCCAGCATCGGCATTGCCTTTCTGCGGAGCGCGCTGAATCGCCCCGAGGATCTTCTCCGCGACGCCGAACTGGCCATGTATCGCGCCAAACGCACCGGCAAGGCCAAGTATGAGGTTTTCGACCCGGCCATGCATTCCTCGGCGGTAAAGCGGCTGAAGCTCGAAACCGAACTCCGCCGCGGCATAGAGCAGGGCGAGGTAGTTGTCTTTTACCAGCCGATCATTTCCCTTCGGAGCGGGAAAATCGCGGGCTTCGAGGCGCTGAGCCGATGGCGGCGCCACGAGGGACTGATTCCCCCAATCGAGTTCATTCCGGTGGCTGAGGAAACCGGAATGATCCTGCCTATCAACCTGGCTCTGATGAACACCGCATGTCGTCAACTGGTTGAATGGCAGAGCGCCTTCGCGTGTGCCCCGCTTCTCTCCATGAGCATGAACATTACCGCAAGGCAGTTCGAGCACGCGGCGATGGCCGCGGATATCCGCGCCATTCTTGAACGGACCCGCTCCGATCCGCAGACTATACATCTGGAAATCACCGAGACCGTGACCATGCAGGATCCGACCGTCGCATTCGCCCGTCTCTTGCAGTTGAAGGAACTGGGTGTTCATTTGAGCATCGACGACTTTGGCACCGGATTTTCCTCGCTCAGCCGGCTCAGCCGCTTTCCCGTGGATACGCTGAAGATTGACCGGGTCTTTATCTCCAAGATGACCGAAGACCGGGACAGCCTGGAAATCGTTCGTTTGATCATGACCCTGGCGCAAAGCTTGCACCTGCAGGTGGTTGCTGAGGGAACGGAAACCGAAGCCCAGATCGCGCAACTGAAGGCCTTGGGGTGCGAGATGGCGCAGGGTTTCCTGTATTCTCCGCCGGTCAGCGCTGAACAGATATTGCCTATGCTCCAGCGGGACTTCCCGGCCACCCAGGCTGCAGGCCAACTGAAGCGTTCCGCTCACGCCGGCAGGTAAGGCCGTTACACCCCCTGACCGCTCCCCGCTCAAGTAGAATAGGCCTCACCTTGGTTCTCACTTCGGTTCTTCCTTCGGCACTAGCTTTCGGCGTTGGCGGCTTCACGTATCCCACTGCCTACGCGACGGTGTGTACGACCCGGAGTGCCGCGCGGGAGTGTCCAGGCAGGAGCCTTCCATGCCGCAATTGAAGCGGCTGCTGCGCTACCTGCTGCCCTATTGGTGGCAATTCATTCCGTCAGTGCTTCTGTTGGCAGCGGTCGGGTTCCTCGACGCCTTCCGGGTCCTTCTGGTGGGTCCGGTTCTTGACCGGGTGTTGAACCCGGCCTCTGGTTCTGACAATATTCTTTTGTTCCGGGTTCCCCATACCAATCACACTATCTATCTGCAAAGGTTTGTGCCCGCGCATTTTCACAACGCGTGGACGGTGGTGGCTTTCGCGTTCGTCGCGTCCACGATACTGAAGGGGCTGTTCGATTACGCCGGAACCTACCTGGTGAACTATGCCGGATACGGTCTCATCACCGACCTGCGGAACGCGCTCTACAGCTCGATTCTGCGGCGATCGAGCGCCTTTTTTCAGAAGCACTCCACCGGCACCCTGATCTCGACCATCGTCAATGACATCGAGCGGGTGCAGTTTGCCATGTCCAATGTGCTGGCGGAGTTCCTGCAGCAGTTCTTCACGTTTCTGTTCACAGCGGGCGTGGTCATCGTGCTCGGCAGGCAACTCGCATGGCTTCTACTTCTATTTGTGCCTTTCATCATTTTCTCTGCCTACAAAATTGGGGGCCGCGTCCGCCATACCACACGCCGCGGGCAGGACAAACTCGCCGACATCCAGAATATTCTGCACGAAACCATTACCGGCAATCGCATCGTGAAAGCTTTCGGCATGGAAGCCTGGGAGTTCGCCCGCTTCAAGCGGGCGGCGCAGCGGCTCTTCCGCGCTAATTTGCGGTCGGTGGCGGCTTCCTCAATCAGTTCTCCTTTGATGGATATTTTCGGCGCGATCGCCATCGCGCTTCTCCTGGGACTGGGAAGGAGCCAGATCGTTCACGGGTGGATGACGGCGGGACTGTTCGTCGCCTTTATCATCGCCGTCTTCAAGCTCTACGATCCGGTCCGCAAGTTTGCATTGTTCTATAACAATTTCCAGCAAGCGCTGGGCGCCTCGTCCGAGATTTTCAAATTCATGGATGCAGAGGACGAAGTGCAGGAGAAGGCCTCCGCCGCGGTGCTTCCGCCGTTCTCAAAGAAGATTGCATTTGTGGACGTGAGTTTTTCCTACGAATCCGAAGACACGCAACGGGAAGTACTTCACAAGATCGACCTGGAAGTAAAGTCTGGCGAGATTTTGGCGCTGGTGGGTTCGAGCGGCGCCGGCAAAAGCACGCTGGTCTCGTTGCTGCCGCGTTTCTTCGATGCTACGGAAGGGACGATTTCTGTTGATGGCCACGACGTTCGCGACGTGACCTTGGCGTCCTTGCGTTCGCAAATCGGCGTGGTCACCCAGGAGACGGTACTCTTCAACGATACTCTACGCAACAACATCGCCTACGGACAGCCGGGCGTCTCGCTGAAAGACGTCGAGTCTGCCGCACGCGCCGCGCTGGCGCATGAGTTCATCATGGAATTACCCGCTGGTTACGACACCGTGATCGGCGAGAAGGGCGTGCGACTCTCCGGCGGCGAGCGCCAGCGTATTGCCATTGCGCGCGCGCTGCTGAAAAATGCGCCAATCCTGATTCTCGACGAGGCGACATCGGCCCTCGACAGCGAATCAGAGTCGTTGGTGCAATTGGCGCTACACAATTTGATCACCGGGCGCACGGTCATCGTCATCGCCCATCGACTTTCGACGGTGCGGCGCGCCGATCGCATCGTTGTGCTCGAAAACGGCGCCATCGCCGAAATCGGCAAGCACGAAGAGCTCATGCAAAGAGCAGGCATCTACCGCAGGTTGTATGATCTTCAATTCATCGATGTTGATACGCGCCCGGTCGCTCAGCTGACCAACGACGCCGAGACCTTTTAATGCCCATCCGATCTATGACCGGCTTCGCGCAGTCGAAAGGCCAGGTCAACAGTCTTTCGTTTACGGTTTCGGTGAAATCGGTCAACCATCGCTTTCTTGATTTGCATTTCCGCCTACCCTCCAACTCTGATGCGCTCGAAATGTCGATGCGGCGGACTCTGAAAGAAAAGCTCGCCCGCGGGCACGTGGATGTAAGCCTCGGTTTTGAACAGGGGACAGCAGCCCCGCTCTCCTTTAACAAGGCCTTGGTAACCGGATACGTCCTGGCATTTCGTGCCGCGGCCGCCGAGGTCGGGCTTGCTGCCGAGCCCGATCTCAATGCCATACTCCGTATGCCAGGCGCCATGGATGCGAGCGTCGCACCATCAGAGGATCAACTGATGCCGGCGGTGCTGCCGAAACTGGAAGAAGCGGTAGACGGACTCAACCAGATGCGCGAGGAAGAGGGCCGCTCCATCGAACGCGAATTGCGCGAGCGCATGCGAAACATCCGTGCGGCCTGTGCCAGCGTCGGCACTTATCGTGACGCAGTTTTGAAAACTTACAGCGACCGCCTGCAGGCTCGAATTCAGGAATGGTTGGGAGCCTCGGTGGAACCGGAACGGATTCTTCAGGAAGCAGCACTGCTGGCCGACCGCAGCGACATTCAGGAAGAGTTGGTCCGCCTCGACAACCATGTGCAGCATTTTCTGGCGCTGCTTGACACGAAGGGCGAGGTCGGCAAGAAGATGGACTTTCTCTTGCAAGAGATGAATCGCGAAGCCAACACGCTGCTTTCAAAAACCTCTGGCCTGGCAGGCGATGCCGCGAAAATCACCGAAGCCGGGCTGGCAATGAAATCAGACATCGAGAAAGTCCGCGAGCAAGTGCAGAACATCGAATAATGGCCAAAGTTTTCATCATTTCAGCGCCTTCCGGATCAGGGAAATCCACGCTGGTCGCCCGGATTCGACGTGCCGTGCCTGCGCTCGAGTTCTCCATCTCTTACACTACGCGTAAGCTGCGCGGCAACGAGCAGGATGGGCGCGAGTATTTCTTCGTCTCGCGGCCTGAATTCGAGCAAATGATCCAGGACGGCGAATTTCTGGAACACGCGGACGTTTTCGGGAATTATTACGGAACCGCGCGCCGGTTTCAGCGCAAGGCCGGCGAGCAAGACAACGACCTGCTGCTGGACATCGATGTTCAAGGCGCCGCGCAGATCAAAGCCAAACTGCCGGCAGCGGTCAGCATTTTTGTACTGCCGCCAAACCGCAGCGCGCTCGAACAGCGACTGCGAATGCGTGGGCAGGACGACGAAAAGACTATCGAGCGCCGCTTGGAAGAGGCCAAGCGAGAGATTGAGAATTACGACAAATACGACTATATTTTGGTCAACGATAATCTGGAGGATTCTGTCAAAGCTTTGGAAGCTATCCTGCTGTCCGAGCGCCAGAGACTCTTCGGCAATCCAGATGTAAACTTAAGCGAACTGGCGGAGACCTGCCGGTTGAATAACGTTCGCGAACGGCTTGATCCGATTTTGCAATCGTTTCGTGCGGTCGCGGCCGGTGGTAAGTAAGCAGGGAGAAATCCATGAAGTTGATCGACGGTTTCGACAGCAATTACAGGTACATTCTGGTGGCGGCGCGCCGTGCGCGGCAGTTGCAGGGCGGAGCGCCTCCGGTGATTGAGACGCCTTCGCGCAAGCCTTGCCGTATAGCTCAGGATGAGATCAAGGCGGGCAAGGTGAAGTGGATCATTCCCGAAGTGCCGACAACTGCAGTCGAAGTTGCTGCGGAAATGCTCGATGGCGTACCCGGCCATGAGAACTGATTTGCACTGCTGAGCTCCAAGTGGCGAGCGTTGATCTATGAGCGATCTTGCTCGGTCGATGCTTATCGCTCGAGGCTCGTGCTCCCCTATGAAAGTCGCCCTGGGTGTGTGCGGCGGCATTGCCGCCTACAAAGCCGCTGAAATCGTTCGCCTGCTGCAGGAGCGCGACCTTCGCGTTCAGGTTGTCATGACGGAATCCGCCCAGGAATTTGTTCGGCCTCTCACCTTTGCCGCGCTCTCCGGAGAAAAAGTTATTACCGGCATGTTCAGCAGCGATGCCGGCGCCGAGCCAAATATTGATTCTGCGATCGAACACATTGCGGTGGCGCTGTCAATCGACGCGCTGGTGGTGGCGCCGGCAACCGCCGACCTTCTCGCAAAATTTGCGCAGGGCATTGCCAACGATTTTCTGACCACGTTGTACCTGGCGACCACCGCGCCTGTTGTTGTTGCGCCGGCCATGAACGTAAACATGTGGGAGCATCCGGCAACGCAGCAGAACCTGGAGACTCTTAGAAAACGCAGTGTAAGAATTGTCGAACCGGGCAGCGGATACTTGGCATGCGGCATGACCGGCCCAGGCCGCCTGGCTGAGAACGAAGCGATTGTTGCCGCAACGCTCGAAGCGCTGGGGATCTCGCAAGACCTCGCCGGCGAAACTGTTCTGATAACCGCCGGCCCCACCCGCGAAAAGATTGACCCGGTGCGCTACCTCACCAATCGCTCCAGCGGACGCATGGGGTACGCTCTGGCCGAAGCCGCGCTGCGGCGCGGCGCGCGCGTGCTGCTGGTCAGCGGACCGGCTGAGCTGAAACCGCCGGCCGCTGCGGAATTTACTTTGGTTCAGTCCGCGGCGGAAATGCACGACGCGGTGCTGCGCCTATTGCCTGAATCGTCCATCGTCATCAAAGCTGCGGCAGTCTCCGACTACGTGGTTGTCAATCCGCCGGACCAGAAGATCAAACGCACCGGTGCGATGACCCTGGAGCTTGCCCCCACCACCGACATTCTGGCCGAGGTCGGCCGCCAGAAACGCGGACAAATCGTGATCGGCTTCGCCGCCGAAACCGAAAACGTCCTGGAGAACGCGCGCCAGAAGCTTGCTTCCAAGTCGCTCGACGCAATTGTTGTCAACGACGTTTCGAAAGAGGGCGTCGGCTTTGACTCCGACAGGAACGCGGTCGCGATCCTCACCAGTTCCGAGGCTATCACTGTCCCGGAAACCACAAAGTGGTACGTCGCCCAGCGCGTGCTCGACTGCGCCGTGCAGTTGAAGAAGCGGGTTGTGGTCAGCAGTCGGTAACTTTACGCCCACGTCTGTTCTGCCCTCTCCGGTATTGACCAAGTTCAGACTTGAACCGAATGCCCTCCTCTGTGGTGAAGGTTTTCCAGGTTCAGTCCAGCGGGCTTCGTATTAGAATCGAACGCGATGCCCGAAGTCCCTGACCCGCAACTGCGCAAAGCCCTCGCCGACCGCGTTCGCTACTATCACGATCTGGGTATCTATGATTTCTACCGTCGCCCGCGCACAGAAAAAGAAAAAGACGCGGGATCGGTGGTTGTTCCCGCAGGCCAAATCTCTGCGGTCCAGATCTCTGCAACCCCGCTTGTGAACCAAACCACGGAGCCTGCCCCGCAAATGCCCAGAACCGCCGCTGTTTCGCTGATGCCTTCCACCGACCCTGTGACCGCCCTTCGCATGATTCGCGAAGAAATTGGCGACTGCACCCGATGCCGCCTGCACCAACAGGGGCGTAAGCAGATCGTGTTTGGAGTCGGCAATCCGAATGCCGAATTGATGTTCATCGGCGAGGCGCCGGGAGCAGATGAAGACGAAAAGGGCGAACCGTTCGTCGGCCGCGCCGGACAACTGCTGACCAATATGATCAAAGCCATGGGCTTAAGCCGCGAAGAGGTTTATATCGCAAATATCATTAAGTGCCGCCCGCCCAGCAACCGTACGCCCGAACGCGACGAGTGCGAGACTTGCTCGCCGTTTCTGATGCAGCAGATTAAGGTCGTCTCGCCGAAAGCAATTGTTGCTCTGGGCGCCATCGCGGCTAAAACACTCCTCGCAGTAAATGCGCCCATGTCAGAGTTGCGCGGCAACTGGTACGACTTCCGCGGAACCAAGCTCGCCGTCACCTACCACCCGGCATACCTTTTGCGTGATCCCCGCCAGAAAAAAGAAACCTGGAAAGATTTGCAGATGGTAATGAAAGAGCTCGGGCTGCAGATGCCGGAGAAGGCACCGGAACAGAAGGACGAAAATTGAGTTCAGGGTATAGCTCGGCCGATGCGAGAGCAGATTGCCACGCTAGACCGCTTTTCCCGCGCAGAAGCCTGAGGCCCATGCCCATTGGAAATTGAAGCCGCCCAGATGTCCGGTTACATCCATGACTTCTCCGATGAAATACAAGCCGGGCACTTTGCGGCTTTCCATCGTTTTGGCGGAAAGTTCGGCGGTATCCACGCCGCCCACGGTGACTTCGGCCTTCGCGTATCCCTCGGTGCCAGCGGGAGTCACCACCCAGTTGTGGGCGAGGCGCTCTAGTTCGTCCAGCGCGTGGTTTGTCCACCCTTGCGGAGAATGCAGATCGAGCCAGCGGTCTGCTAGGCGCTGAGGCAGTGCCGCTCGAAACGCAGCCTTCAGTGCGGCGAGGTCCCGGCGCGATCCGTTGCGCAACGGCGCGGTTAGGTCGTGACCCGGCGCGAGGTCAATCGTCACCGGCGTCGCTGGCTTCCAGTAAGAGGAAATCTGCAGAATAGCCGGGCCGCTGAGGCCGCGATGCGTCACCAGCATCTTTTCGCGGAAGCTCTGCCGCCCGATCGCCGCCACTACCTCGGCTGAGACGCCGCTTAAGTCGCAATAATTCTTGCTGTCGTCTCTATCGAATACTAGAGGAACCAGAGCGGGACGCGTCTCGGCGATCGCCAGTCCGAACTGCCGCGCCAGATCGTAGCCGAACGAGGTTGCGCCCATCTTTGGAATGGACAATCCTCCAGTCGCGACCACCAACGCGGGCGCGTGAAATTCCTCCACCGCCGTGTGCACGACAAAACCCTTTTCGAGCTCCACTTTTTCGACCGCAACACCGGTCAGGATGCGAACGCCGGCCTGCGCACATCCCGCCTCAAGCATGGCCACGATTTCGCGCGCAGAGCCATCGCAGAAAAGCTGGCCCAGCGTCTTCTCGTGATAGCGGATGCCATGCTTTTCCACCAGCGCGATGAAGGCTGCCGGGGTGTAGGCAGCGAGCGCCGACTTAGCAAAATGCGGATTCGAGGAGACGAAATTTTCCGGCCCACAGTCCAGATTGGTAAAGTTGCAGTGTCCGCCGCCGGAGATCAGGATTTTCTTGCCGATGCTCGCGGCACGTTCGATCACGGCCACGCGCTTTCCGCGTCTGCCGGCCTCGATGGCGCACATGAGCCCGGCCGCACCGCCGCCGAGGATGATGACATCGAATTCCTGGTTCACTTTGTCCAGCATCGGCGGGAGGGGAGCAGGTGTCAAGCAGGACTTAGCAGTCGGCGGTCAGCTGACTGCTATGCCTTTTTCGGCGACAGCGATTTCACCAGCGACTGAAAGTCAGCGGGAGGCGGGCATTCGACCGCGATATTTTCGCCCGATCGCGGATCGACAAACTGAAGCCGTGCGGCGTGGAGCGCGACACGAGAAATCCGCTTTTCCGCAGCTTCCTCGGGGTGGTATTTCCTGTCGCCCACAACCGGATGGCCGAGCGCCGAGAACTGCACGCGAATCTGGTTCTGCAATCCCGTGATCAGCCTGACTCGCACCAGAGAAGCGCCCCGCAAAGACCGTTCGACCTTATAGCTCATTTCAGCACGCGTGGCTTCGGGATCCTTTGCGTAGCTCAGCTTCTGATGCATTCCCTCGCGACGGAAGTAGTGCACCAGCGTTGCTTGCTTTTCGGTGAGATGTCCGCGAACCACGGTAAGGTATTCGCGCATCGTAGTGTGAGCAAGAAACTGCCGCACCAGCGATTGCCGGTCCGTGTAGGTTTTTGCAAACAATAAAACGCCGGACGTAAAACGGTCGATGCGATGCACGATGAGGGCGCGCTGCCTTCTGGCTCTTAGTTCAGCAGTGACCAGAGACAAGGCAGACGGCGCATCCGAGCCTTCGACCGGCACGGCCAGCAGTCCGGGAGGCTTGTTGACTGCCACCACCGCATCGTCTTCGTAAAGGACAGCAAGCTCCCGCTGGAATCGCGGCAGGTAGCGGCGCGGTCTGCCGGGGCGGTGCTTCTGGTTGCGGGAAGGCTTCTTCATCTAATCCGATGGACTCGAATTTAAGGAGTTGTCGCGGCCCTCGCGCCACAATTCATGCGATGTGACCAGAAAAAATGGTGGGCGCTGTAGGATTTGAACCTACGACTTCCACCGTGTGAGGATGGCACTCTACCGCTGAGTTAAGCGCCCACATGCGCTCGGACCACGAATGGAATTGATATTGTAACAAGGACTTCCATTCTTTGCCCTCGCCCATCGTGGTAGCCTGTTTCGGGCTGGTGCGCCCCAGTTTCGCGGCTGGAAAGCAGCCTTTGTCGCCCAAAACTTTCATGTGGAAGAAGCCAAAAGCCGCCAAGTCGGACGTAAGTCCTTCCACGCAAAGCACTTCTACGCCCGATTCCGATGCTGAAAATCCGCAACTTTCTGAGGACGAACGGGTTAGTTCTACTGTGAGCACCGTAGCCTTAAACCACGGATTGCTGACAGTCGGCGGAAGCGCCTCGGCCGCAGTGGACGCGGGCGCGATCTCTGACGCCGAAGTCATGTTGCGGGTGAAGGCTGGCGACGATGCGGCTTTCGATTATCTGGTACAGAAGTATCGACGGCCGATCATTGGCTTCATGTATCGCATGGCGCACAATACGGCCACGGCGGAAGAGTTGGCGCAGGAAGTTTTTCTGCGGGTGTACCGGTCGAGAGCGAATTACGAGCCTAGCGCGAAGTTCAGCACCTGGCTGTATCGCATCGCGACCAACCTGGGAGTGAACCATGCGCGCGACACGCGACACGAACGCGCCGAGAACATGGTGAATCTGGACGAGCCGGACGCGGAGACGGGCCAAACGCCCGACGTGGCCGACAAGACGGCGACGGTCGAAGAAGAAATTCTGCGGCGGGAGCGACTGACAGCAATCCGGCAGAAGGTAGAAGCGTTGCCTGAGCGTCAGAAAATGGCGGTGCTGATGCACAAGTATCAGCAGATGGATTACCGCCAGATCGCAGAAGTTTTGAAGTTAAGTGAGTCCGCCACCAAGTCGTTGCTGTTCCGCGCGTATGAAACGTTGCGCACGGAGCTGCGAGAGTTTGTATGAAGCACGCGGACGAGGGCGTCCGCGCCACACAGTCTGAAGGACATGATTATGAAGTGCAATGAAATTCGCGAACTGCTTCCGGACCTGGCCGCCGGACTCGTTACTGCCGAGTCAGACGCCAGTCTGCATCTGCGCTCCTGCAACGAATGTGCGGGAACGATGGATGAACTGAAGAAGACGATGGCCTTGCTTGATGAGTGGGAGGCGCCTGAGCCGTCTCCCTATTTTGATGTTCGCTTGCAGGCTCACTTGCGGGAAGAGGCCGCAAAACAGCGTCAGGGCTGGTTCGCGTGGTTGCGTCGTCCGGCGCTGTCGGTTGCTCTGGCAGTGGCGCTGGTTGCGGGCGCGAGCGTGCTCTGGATTCAGCAGAACCGCCAGCCAGTGGCCCAGCCTGTGGTCGTGGGAAGCGCAGTGAGCGATCTGCAGGTATTGGACAAGAACCACGACATGTTGACTGATTCTGATCCGGATTCTGCGTCGAGCCTGCTCGATGATTTGCAGGTACAGCACGACGTAGGCGCGAATCCATAAATGCGGGGTCACGCTACCGCGGCGAGCGGCGGCGGGCATTCGCAACAGAAAGTTACCGAGGATAGAGGATGACGGTGCGAGCGACAATTCGGCAGTGGTGCAGCTGGGCCAGCCTGATGCTGGTTACGGTCGCGTTGCCGTCCTTCGCGCAGAACCGGCGTGATGTGCCTCGCCCCAGCGCGCCGGAGCCGCGACAGGAAAGGCGCCGAGAAACGCGCGACGATCGCCGTCAGCAGAGAACGGAAGACCGGCGCGATTCCCGGCAGCAGTTCAACCGGGAAGCAACGCGCCCGGCTCCGCAGTTTCAGCCGGCGCCACGTCCTCAACCGGAGCATGACTTCCGGCAATATCAACCGCCCGTGCAGGGGCATCACTCCGGGCAGTGGCTGAATCAACATCGCGAGCAGCCTGCTGATCAGCAACGCAGAGCGCTTGAAAACGATCCCCAGTTTCGGCGTCTTCCGCGCGAGACCCAGCAACAGTATGAGCAGCGCCTGCAGCGCTTCAACACTATGCCTGCGGAACGGCAGCAACAGCTTTTGCATCGCATGGAAACGTGGGAGCATTTGACGCCCCAGCAGAAGCAGGAATTTCGCGGCATGGGAACGCAGTTCAATAACCTGCCGCCTGACCGTCGGCGCGCGGTGCACAACGCAATCGACACGTTGCGTGCGATGCCGCCCGGGGCACGCCAGCGCGAGGTGGACTCCGGCCGCTACGACCAGTTTTCGCCGCAAGAGCGGCAGATTCTGAATGACGCGGCGCGGCTGCCGCTGGCACCTGCGCCAGCTGAGTCCAACGGCGCGGGGTCGGAACAGCAGAACTCCGGCCAGCAGCGTTATGTGCCCCGGCCTCCGCGGTAGATGTCCTATCCGCGGAAAATGTTTTTCGCCACGAACCGCAGGTTCGCCGGGCGTTCCGCCAGCCGCCGCATCAGGTATGGGTACCACTCCGTCCCAAATGGGACGTACACCCGCATGCGCCATCCCTCGCGCACCAGCGCCTGCTGCAGGTCGCGCCTGATCCCGTAGAGCATCTGGAACTCGAACGACTCGCGCGGAATATTCTCTCGGGCCGCAAAACTTTGCGCCTCTTGAATCATGTTTTCGTCGTGAGTTGCCAGCCCGTGGTAGGTCCCGCTCTTCAGCAGCATTTTCATCAGACGAATGTAACTCGCGTCCACTTCGGACTTCGCCTGGAAGGCAATCTCCGCTGGCTCTTTGTAAGCGCCCTTGCATAGCCGAATGCGGATGCCCTGGCTGACCAAGTCAGCGACATCCATTTCCGAGCGCCGCATGTAACTCTGAATCACCCCTCCCACACAGCCGCGATTTTCAGGCCGGCGGTGCAGTTCGCGCACCAAGTCGAGCGTGCGCTGGGTATACGCCGATCCTTCCATGTCAACGCGCACAAAATTCTTCGGAGACGACGCCGCAGCCTGCTCCACCAGCTGCCGGACATTTGCGTACGCTAGTTCGGGATCGACATCCAGGCCCATGTGCGTCAGCTTTAGGCTGACGTTGGCGTTCATTCCCCGTGCCGCCATTTCCGAAATCAACTGCTTGTAGAGGGCAACGCTGTGCAGGGCTTCGTCGGCGGAGGTCACGTTCTCGCCCAGATTGTCTACGGAGACGCTGAGCCCGGAGGCATTGAGCGATTGCGTGATGCGGAGCGCGTCTTCTAGTTGGGTACCGGCCACAAAGCGGCTGGAAACACGTTTTCCCAGGGCGGAACGCTCAGCCAGAGCGCGCAGGGAGCGGCTTTCAGAAAGAGAAATGAAGATCGATCTCAGCACGGATCTGCCGTAGAGCCAGCCCACGGCAAATCACCAAAGGATGGCATGCGCACAGAACGTTGTACCACAAAGCTGGAGGTTCAATCTGCCGCGACCGCAGAGCATTACTGCATTACTGATGGAAGCGGACTTCGACGCTTTCGGTGGTTTCGTGATCGCGTTTTTCCCACTTCCAAGCGCGCACTGCGCTCTCGGCTGCCTGAACGAATACGGGGCTGCCGCCGCGCTCCTGAACCGACTTCACGGATCCGCTCGGTTCAACCACCACCATTAGGCGGACGGCGCCGGTGAGGTTCATGGTGCGAGCCAGCGGCGGGAAGGCAGGCGAGACCTGGCTTACTACCTTGCGGGCCCCAGTTACTTCTTCAACCTGGGCATTTATCGGCAACGAAACCATTCCGAGAACAATAAGGGACAGAATTGCTAAGTGAACCGAAAAGGGCTTCATGTCTAAAGAATAAAATCTATCCCCGAAACGGAAAAGGTTACCGTAGGTAAACGCCCCTTGGCCGAAAGTAACAGTGGAAATCAGGCGCAAACGCTTGACAAAAGCAGCCTTGACATCAGTGGCCTTCATCTTCCAGGAATTTCTCAACTTCCAGTGCCGCCATGCAGCCGGAGCCGGCCGCGGTAATCGCCTGGCGGTAGCGGCGGTCCTGCACGTCGCCGCAGGCGTACACGCCCGGAACCTTGGTGAACACGTAGTTGGTCGTCTTCAAATAGCCGTCCTGATCGGCGTCGAGCTGGCCTTCGAATATCTTCGCGTTGGGTATGTGTCCGATGCCCAGAAACATGGCGCTGACGGGCAGTTCCCAGGTCTTCCCGTTATTGGCATCGCGTAACTTGAGCGCCGACACTTCTTTTTTTGATGGATCCAGCACTTCATCCACGATGGTGTTGGTGATCAGCTCAATTTTCGGATGCTGCTGAGCGCGCTCCAGCATGAGTTTAGAAGCGCGGAAGTGGTCGCGGCGATGGATCAAACTTACTTTGGTCGCGAAGCGCGTGAGGAAAAGCGCCTCTTCCATGGCGGAATCGCCGCCGCCAATGACGGCAATCTCTTTACCCGACGCGAAGAAGCCGTCGCAGGTGGCGCATGAACTGACGCCGTGGCCGATCAGAGCCTGCTCAGACGGCAGGTTGAGCCAACGCGCCGACGCTCCAGAGGCAATGATAAGACTTCGCGTGTGAATCGGTTCCTTACCGGCTCCAAGATTCAATTCGTAGGGGTGCTTGCTCAAGTCTACCGAGACGAGATGCGCCATCTTCAACTCGGCACCAAAGCGGATGGCCTGCTGCTTCATGTTCTCAATCAGGTCTGGGCCTTGGATGCCTTCGGGCCAGCCGGGAAAGTTCTCCACAAGGGT
>JAYTFR010000094.1:0-9533 GCA_043734125.1 Acidobacteriota bacterium
TTCCCACATCTCCACACCCCCGGCTACGACGACGGGCACAGATCAAAAGACGCGTTACACTAACACTTCACTTGGTACAAAAAATCGGTCAGGTCACGGAGAGTTAAACTCGGTGTCTTTGTGGGAACCATCCTCATGGGCTTGCTGTTTGTCCATTTTGGAAGATTCGATCTTGCACGGCCAACATTATTCTTCCTAGTGGTGATGGTGTTTGCGATTGCAACGAAGTGGGGATTGAGAAGGCGTGTATGGTTTTGGGCCGCCATGCTTGCCATCGCGACTCTACATATCCCGCTCATTCTGTGTGTGACGTGGACAACAAGATGGATTCCTGCACTTGTGATGACACCCATTGCCGCTGCTGATGTGGCGGGGATACTTGTAATTATCAAACTTCTGGAGAAGCTGTTCGAGAAAGCAACCACGAAGAATACTGGAGCCAGTTCTCTGAACTGAATCCCGTTTAGTTGTTCTCGGAAACCCGGGATAAGAACGAAGGCGGTGTTCAAGCACAAACGTATCCCTTCGGTGTTTGGCACGGTTTGTTTTGCCGCCGGAGAAGGTTGAGGACCAAGACTCTGGAATCTCACGCTGAATCACCTGCGGTGGAAGGTCGTTCCACCTAGCATCGATTCGGCCTAAATTGAGATTGCGGGTTCGTTCAGGTGGACCATACGCCGACTAGTGGCGGTATCGACCTGTCGCTACGAATGCAACAAGCTTCAAATCGCTAATCTTCGACAAGGGCCCGCAGTGGCAGCGTGGCTCCTGGCCCATTCCGATGGGAAATACCCATAAGACATACAACATCACAGGGACGTGTCATTAATTATGAAACTACGGCTCTTGTATGGTGGACCAAGCCTAGGTGAACGCGGACCTGTTTTCGTGGGCGGGTCTCGCGGGTTTCGAGACATGGGAATCACGAACCTACTCGACCGTTTTGGCGTGATAGAAACGTGATAGTTCTATGGTCATAACGGATCGAATCAGATCTGAACGCATCAGAACCGAATTCGGTTAGGGCGTTGAAAAATCAGGTATAGTAGAGAATTTTCATAACCGATCAGAACACCGTAGGTGATCTTAAAACCGGCGGGCGGCCTCTAGCGGTGTCGCCGGTGGGTTCGACTCCCACTCGCTTCCGCCAAGTTATTCAGCGGTTTCGGGGAAAGGTCTAAGATTCGCAAACTGAGATTGGCGAGCGAATCTAATATATGTCCACCGAGCAAAAAACAGAAGAAGCGCGCAGCGGCAATTGCGATTTTCACCTGAAGGAACGCGATCCCCGCGATTCATCTCTTGGCCGTGACCCGGTCCGCAATCTTGTCGTATTTGGTTTTCGGCATGATACGCCGAGTCACTAGTTCGCCGGGTTCGGTATAGGGACGCCTCGCTATCACACGGTCTGCTTCTGCCGAGGTCACCCCCGGTAAGGTCAGCAACTCCTCTTTTGTGGCAGTATTCAAATCGAGTGGCTTGTCGCGGCTCCAGCCCTCGCGTATGCCTGCCGCCACAGCCTTGGCATCGCGCTTCATCTCCGCCGTTGCTTGCGCGGTTTTCTCCTTCAGGTCTTGCGAGTTCTGTGGTTGAGTGCAGCCCGCGAGCGCAGCCAGCAACAAAACTGTGAAAACGTGCCGAAATCCGGGGAAGTCCATTTTGATCAGCTTCTTTCCGCTGTCTTGGATGATATTCCACTCCCGTACTGACCTTCCAGCGCCGGGCGTTCTTCGCGAGGTTGTTCTGCGGTCACAGTAATCCGTTTCCATTTTCTATAGACGTTGGCGACCGCGATCGACCAACAAGGGACCAAATCGACGCCGGGCACAAACTCGGCAGCGAACGCTGGCAGAAATTCCCAGTGCCAGCCCAGCAGGCGAACGAGTCCTGCTGCTACAGCTAAATCAAGAATGTCATCGGCGGGCGACAAAGCGCCTTGGACAAACAAGGGAAACACCACAAGCTGAAGCGCGTCAGCCGCGATAGCTAGAATCAAGGCGGCTCTGAAACGCGAGTGTGCGGAGAGCGTTTTGCCATCTTCCGTCATCGCGTCGGTTGTCATATTGTGTATTTTGCCCGAATTCCAAACAAGTCGCGAGGCTTATTGTTGCCGAATTCGCCGCTGGCGCCTCATCAAAAGTGTAATGGCGTTTATCGCCAATAGCCGGCACACCTCTTGGTATTTGGGGCAATTTGAAATCCACAGGAAGGGTAGCCGGGTTTGGTCTGTTGTGGGAAAATTGAGGCATGAATAAACCAGAATTGACCAATGTCGATTGGCTTGGCCCCAGGGACGAGATGGATCGCGCCAGTCATCGCTTCGGCAAGTGCTCTGAGTGCCAGGAGATCATTTGCGTGGAAAAAGCGGTGGCTGATACGCACGATACGCTACCAGAAACGACTGAAGCGCTCTATGCTGCATTTCGCGCACATGTGAAGTTGAAGCACTCCGAGGGTTTCAGCCAAGTCGCCTAGAGAAGCAATTCCGGGAGAGCTGGAACGCAAGTCAATGAGTGTTATGGCGATTCATCAACACACTCTTTGAAAAGCGCAGAGCTGGAAAACCGCAGGTACCCATATCGTGAATGGAGATCTGGAGAGTGCTGGCGCAACTCGGCTCCTATACTGCCACCCGATTTCGCCCCGCATGCTTGGCGCGATATAAGGCGCGGTCAGCTTGGGCAAGCAGGTCGGTATCGGAAGTGCCCGACGAGGTTACTGCCGCTCCGATGCTGACTGTGATCGGGATCAGCATTTCCCCGGTGCGTACCGGCGATGCGCAAACCGCCGCCCGGATTCTTTCGGCGCTCTGCACCGCTTGTTCGTGGCTGCAATTGGGGAGGACGACAACGAATTCCTCTCCTCCGTAGCGCCCCAGCGAATCGTAGGAGCGAATGACTTGACTGACCCGCTGCACGACTTCTTTCAGAACTGAGTCCCCGGCGTGATGGCCGTGCGTGTCATTGATTTTCTTGAAGTGATCAAGGTCGAGCATCAGAAGGGAAGTGTGGGACTGCGAACGAACAGCACGCTCCATTTCCCGGCGGAGCAGTCCAATTACAGCGCTGCGATTCCACGCGCCGGTCAGTCCATCGTGTGTGGCCTGGAAACGAAGATCTTCGCGAGCATGGATCAGGTCGTCCTGCAATCGCAGAATGCGGCGGCCGACGGTGAGCCGGGCACGCATCTCAGCCTTAGTGAAGGGTTTGGTGAGGTAATCATCGGCTCCGGCTTCCAGGCCTTCGATGACATCCTGCCGCGCGTCTTTTGCGGTGATCAGCAGAATGTATTGGTAAGTTGCGCGCTGCCGGGCGCGGACCCGGCGGCACAGTTCCAGACCGTCGATCCCGGGCATCATCCAATCAATTATCAAGAGCTCTGGGCTGCGTTCCTGATCGAGAATCTCCCACGCCTGGGTACCGTCATGCGCGATGTGCACGCGATCGCCCCAGCTCTCCAGCCAGCCCTGGAGGATTCGGCGAAACATGGGATCGTCTTCAGCCATCAGCACGCCATTCGAGATCCTGGTTGTGGATGGCGCAGAGCCAAGCATCGCCGCTTCTGTTGTGCTCATTGCGAGGCTCCTCGCGCAATCCCGATCTCGCTGCCGGTTTTGCGTCCCCGTTCGACACTCATTCGAGGCAGGACTCGTGAAACGACTGCTTCGAATGACGCGAACACGTCTCCCGCGCCCTGCAGTTGCCGGTTTCTGCCCATTCCCTCCAGCGAATGGGCCATGTGCGAGAGTGAGGAAAATCCGAAATATCCCAGTTCGCCCTTCAGGCAGTGGGCGGTCTGCTCAACCGTTTCAGGCTCGCCTTCTGCAATCGCGCGGCGCAGCGTTTCAATTCTTTCGGGCACGTCAGACAAGAAGATATTCAAAACGTCCTGGAGGAGCGCTTCGTCGCCTCCGAGGCGGCTCAGTGTTTCGGCCCGATCCCATTGGATTTCATCGCCGTCTTGCCCTCGCTCTTTATCTCCACCATCTTTTTCTTCCTCTGTGCGCGAAGGGGTTGCCGCGGCAGCTTTATCCGCGATGGCATCAACTCGTCGTGACGCTTCGTCCATGACTTCCGCGATTGCCGCCTGCAATTTTGCAGAGTGGATCGGTTTCGAGATGTAGCCGTCCATGCCTTCAGCGATGCAGCGCTCGCGATCGCCTTTCATCGCGTGCGCGGTCATCGCGATAATTGGCTGGCGGCGGCGCGTCGGCTCTTCTTTTTCTTTTTCGCGGATGAGTCGAGTGGCAGTAAAGCCGTCCATTTCCGGCATCTGGATGTCCATCAACACCAGATCGAAACTGCGTGATTGAAGCAGATCGATAGCTTCCTTTCCATGGTTCGCGACCGTGACGGAGTACCCGAACTCGCCGAGCATCTTGCTCGCAACCACTTGGTTGACGCGGTTGTCCTCGGCAAGCAAGATGCTAAGGCGGTGTTTTCCCTGAGTCCGATTCTCCGATGGCGCGTTTGCCGGGACGGCAATAGTATCGACGGTTCCCAGGGAGCGCAGCATAGCTTTGAGCAACTCGCCACGACGGATTGGCTTCACCAGGTACGACCTGATACCCAACTGACGGCAGCGTTCGCTGTCTCCGCTAAGGCCAGATGATGTGAGCATGATTACAACGGCCGAGCCCGACGACAGCGCCCGTATGTGCTCGGTCAGTTCGAAGCCGTCCATTACCGGCATGTGCATGTCAGTGAGCACCAACTGGAATGGGTCTCCGTGCCGACCTGCCCCTTCAAGCTTCGAGATGGCTTCAGGGCCGCCCGCGGCCTCGGCCGTGCGCACGTTCCAGCGCGCGAGCATTCCCTGCAGAATTGTCCGGTTGGTGGAGTTGTCATCTACGATTAGAACTCTAATGCCGCGCAAAGCGTCTGCCTGAAAATCAGGAGTTGCGGTTTTCCCGATGGCAGGTTTGAGCTGCACAGTGAATTCGAATTGCGCGCCCTGCCCTGCGGCGCTTCGGCAGCAGATCTCCCCGCCCATCAGGGAAACCAGACGCTTGGAGATGGCCAAGCCAAGCCCGGTACCGCCATATTGTCTTGTCGTGGAAGTATCGGCCTGAGTGAATTCGTCGAAGATCGTTGACTGCTTCTCGACGGGAATTCCAATCCCCGTATCGGCTACGGTAAATCGCAAGACCTGCACCTCGCTTTCGATCCGGGCCACTTCAGCCTTAAGGCTGATTTCGCCGGCGTGCGTGAATTTGATTGCGTTTCCCAGGAGGTTCAGCAGAACCTGGCGAAGGCGCGTGGGATCTCCTGCCACCATCTCGGGAATGTCTTCCGCGATATCGCACAATAATTCCAATTGTTTCTTCTCGGCCTGGAGGGCGAGCGGACGCAGCATCTCCTCCACGCACTCGTGCAAGTTGAATTCGACGGTTTCGATGTCCAGTTTTCGAGCTTCGATTTTTGAAAAGTCCAAAATGTCGTTGATCACCGCCAGCAGCGTGTCTGCCGAAGACCTGACTGTCTCCAGATACTCGCGCTGTTCCGGCTCAAGATGCGTTTCCAGAGCTAATTCCGTCATGCCGATGACGCCGTTGAGAGGCGTGCGAATCTCGTGGCTCATATTAGCCAGAAACTCGCTTTTAGCGCGGTTGGCGACCTCGGCGGCGTCTTTCGCCTGGAGCAGCGCGACTTCCGTGTGTTTCCTTTCGGTGATGTCCCGGAAACTCCAGATTCTGCCGTAAAGTTCTCCGTCTTTTCCGCACACCGGCGCCGAGTAAAGTTCGACAATCCTTCCATTGCTCAACTCAATTTCTTCGCTGCCGATTTCGTGAGGATTATGGAAGAGATGTGCAACCATTTTCGCGAATCGCTGCGGTTCCTGCGTCGCAGCGGAGACGAACCGGCACAAGGGTTCGCCGCGTTCTTCTTGAGCAATCGGTTTCGGTACCGACCACATTTCCAGCATCCGCTGGTTTTGAAAGAGCTTCTTGCCAGCGGGACTGATCACCAGAATGCCTTCGACAGTTGAGTTGCCCTGGGCTTCCAAAAAAGCGGTCTTCCATCGCAACTCAGCCTCCACCAGTTTGCGGTCGCTAATTTCCTGCTGCAACGACGCGGTGCGTTCATGCACTCTGTTTTCCAGTTCGTCATTGGCTTGCTTCAATGCATGATCCCGTTCCTGGATACGGCCGAGCATCTGGTTGAAAGCGGCCGCCAGCCTGCCCAGTTCGTCCTTTCCACGGACCACAGCGCGCAAGGAATAGTCTTCCTCCATCCACACGCGCGTGGCGACTCCCGAAACCTGCTGAATGGGGTCGCTGATGAGCCGCTGCAGACCGGTTGACGCCATGCTGGTCAAAACTAAAGAAGCGAACAGCACCAACAAAGCGATGTTGAAGAAGCCCAGCAGTTGTTCGCGGTAGCCCTCAAGATCCGAAACGATTGCGATGGACCCGGCGCGTTCGCGGTTCAGGAGCACAGTGCGAAACAGGATGACCTGCTGTGGGCTGAATTCATGGCCGGATCCTCTTGCGGATGGCGCAGTAGGATTGTTGGGCAGGTCAGCCCGGCGGTATCGGGCAAACAAAATCCCGCGTTCATCGTAAAGGTATGCCGCCATGACGTGGTGTTCAGCGCTGAGCGCCTGCAGCAGTTCCTTCGCGGTTCTCTGGTCGTTGAAGGCCAGCGATGCGGCGGTGTTTGCTCCCAGCGTATCGGCGAGAGCCGTCAGTTCGTTGATGGTGCTGTTGCGAAACCGTTGGCGCTCGTAAACGGCGAAGCCGGTGCTCGCCAGAAGCAACGCCACGACGGTGGAGAAAAGTACCAGCACGCCAAGCTTCCGTCGGATTGGAAAATCTCGAAACATTCGACCGCTACTTCGCTCCCTGCTTCGACGCCGTCTGCGCCAGCAGCAACAATCGCGAACCGATTTTCAAACCAGCCTGCTCCGCGGCAGAGCGGTTGACGTCAAAGCGGACCTTGCCTTCTCCGATCCACAGGCGAATCATTCCACCTTGTTCGAGAAAGCCGTCTGCCTCGCTCACCGTGAGGATAGGGAAACTGCGAAGCTCCACCAGGGCCTCGCCCAGCCGCTTTTGGCTCCCACTCAGAAATAGGACTTGGCAATCCCGGGCCTCAGGCGCTGACCTCACGTGCCGAACCGCCAAGACGAGTGCCCCGATCTGCTTTCCTGCCACGGTGGCTTCGAGCGCACCATGGAACGGATCATCGCCGTAGGTGCAAAGCACCAGCTGCGACCGGTGCTCAGAGGTCGATTCAGGCCATGTCACCAACTGGGCAAAATGGAACAGGAATGCCGCTTTCACCCGGTACTCTTCCTCTCGCGACTGCGCCTGACCGGGAATCACACAGGCTGCAAAGGCCAGCAGCAACATCACTAGAGCCGGCCAAGCTGGGTCGCACAAAGCGTGGCCGTGCGCAGTGGAGGTCGCGGAATGTCCTCTAACTTGCATTCGGGCCTCAGAACCAGGCAGTAAGCTTCGCGTAGGCACTGCGCCTGATCTGCGCGGAGTTAACACTAGTAAATCCGTCGTTGGATTCGACGTGGTGGTCGCGAAGCAAGTTCTGTCCGACCACGGCCAAACTCCACCGCTCTCCTGCGGCCCAGGTAAACTGCGTATCCAATCGTGTATAGGAAGGCACGGGTTGCACTGGAAGTGCGCTCACGAAGTAGCCGCTCGCGTCCCAGGCAAGTCCATGACGGAAGTCCACATGCGAGCGTAATTGCGCCTGGTGGCGCGGGTTGGAGCCTTCGCTATTGGCGACGGTGATGGTGTCGGTGCTGGCGGAGTCGGTACGCAGATGCAGTTCCAGCAGAGAGTAGCCAGGACTCAAACTCCAATGCGGCAGCACTTGCCAGTTTGCGGAAACTTCCACTCCCGTAGAGTTGCCATGCACTTTGTTGCCCCACGTGATGGGTATGACGAGGTAGTTGGGTGCGAGAGCAGACGCGGTGTACGGCGTGCCGAATTCTTTACTGGCCACATTGCGGTAGCTGTTGAAGAACGTTGCAATGTCGAGCGACAGCCGCTTGCTGGGCTGGGCGCGGTATCCCAACTCCCACGAGACCAGGCCTTCTGGTTTTTCATGTGGGTTTCCAAACAGGGTGGGTACGGTGGGCGTGCCTCCGTTGTCGAACACCGTCAGGTTGATGTCGCTATCCGCGTTGCGCCGGCTCACGGTGCCGCCGGCCGAGGAGAACGCGGCCCAGAGCGTGTGATGTGAAGAAAGTGTCCATGCAAGGCGGGCGCTCGGTTGAACTTGGAAACCGCCGAGTGTGTTGTACTCCAGCTTCACGCCGGTGGTAAGGCTAAGCCGGTCAGGCTTCAGGGTAATTTCATCTTGCGCGAAAGCACTGGCCAGGTGCGTCACCCGGTCTGTCGGCAGAAAGGCGAGGTCTATGGTGCCTTCGGTATCGTCGGATCGCCGGCGATATGCCGTTCCCCAGATCAGGTCATGCCGGACTCCGAACTGCCAGTGGTGCTGAAAATCGAAATCCAGGTTGAGTGCAACTTCCCGGAGTTCGGGACCGGATCGCGTATAGCGGTCCACGAAAAACGCGAGCGTGGTGTCGGAGCGCGCGGAGAAGACGTGGTTCCACCGCGTCAGGATTTCGCCGCCAGAGAGCGCGGCCTTGCGCGGAACGTTCTCGAAGACCGGCGGGCTGACGGACACGATGTGACCAATGATCGCGCCTTCCGACCCGGTATAGAGATCTCCTTCAGTGGTGAGCGCGTCTTTTTCGGAAAGCCGCTGATCCACCCGAAAGCCGCCGTGCAACAGATGCCAAGCGTCCCCAGCGTCCTGGTCGCCGAGGCCCAGGGAGTGGTCCTGATTGAGGTATTTGCTGAAGATGCGGTAGCTCGTGTTCCTTCCTGCAGTGCCGCCATACTGCGCGGTCCCGAAGGCCTGGTGGTGCCCTCCCCCTGCCGCCGTGACCATGCCGCCCTGGGTTTCGGCTGCTGGCTTCGTAATGATGTTGATGACGCCATTGACCGCATTCGCGCCCCAGACACTGCCGCCCGGCCCGCGCACAACCTCGATGCGCTCGATGTCTTCCAGCGGATAGCTCACGGCGTCCCAGTAAACGCCGGAATTGACCGGAGTGTAAACGCTGCGGCCATCCACCTGCACAAGCATCTTGCCGGCAAACCTGTCCGCAAAACCTCGCGCGCCCACGGCCCACTTGTTTGAGTCAATGTGGCTCACCTGCACGCCCGGCACCATGCGCAGCAGTTCAGGAAACGTCGTCGCTCCCGAGCGCCGGATCATGTCCTGGCTGATGACGCTGATGGCCGCAGGAGATTGTCCCACGCTGCTTTCCTGACGTGACACGGAGGTGACCTCCACCTTCATGAGATCCGCGAGATTGAGCTTTTTATACTGCTCCATTTCGCTCGCCGTCGCAGTCGGTTGCGCGTCCTGAGACCACGAGACTGATGTGATGAAAAACAGAGCACAGAGGGCCAAGCACAACCCCTTCAAGGACGTGCGGCGGCTCTCCTGGGAGTGACGTTGAAGGCTCGGACGGGAGCCATTAAGGATGATGTTCAT
>JAYTFR010000095.1:0-170867 GCA_043734125.1 Acidobacteriota bacterium
TCCTCGAAAAGCTTTACTACTACCTCCCGCATGACGTTGAGCATCCGCGTTTGCATATTCACCAGCGCGGTCAGCCCCTCGATCGCTTGGCGGTTGACCTTGATACATTCCGCGTGGTTCGCCAGGCGCTTATTCACCTGCTCCTGTCCGGTTTTTAGGGTCGCCATGAGCTCCGCGAGTAGCGCCATTTCCTGCGTTGTTTCCATTCGGATTGTCCTCTCGGTTTTTGTTTTCGATTAGTCCTGCCACCAATTCTTCCCACGTTTTGCCCCAAAACTTTTCCGTGCGGCGTTTCAAAGCGAGACGCTCAGCCGGGCCCATCTGCAAAATCTCTTCGAGGCTGCAGCCCGGAAGCGTGGGCGCCGCCAGATACTCGCCCTCCGTTTGGCAAATTTCCGACTTCCGCGGCTGCAGGAGCGTTAGCAAAAAAGCCTCGCGGCGAAGCGTCCCTGCGCTGGGACCCAACCGCGCCTTCAACCGGCCTTGCGTCACAGAGAAGCCTCGTCGCCATCGTCGCCGTCTACTTCGGCACGATTCAGGCTTTCCCAATCGAGCGAGAGCGCCCGCAGATCGTCGCGCAATTGCTTCGCTGAGTCTCGAACCACGGAGCAAAGCGGGTGTTGCCGCGGCTGGCCCCACCGGTCGGTAAAAATCGGAGTGCCCATACGAGCGAGTTCGGCTTCCGCGCTCCGCAACCGCATGAGTGCGCCACAGCCGGATCGGAGCATGGTCAGCAGCGTTTGCTCGCGGCCAAGCGGCCACATTGCGAGCGTCCGATCCCACAGGGCCCGCGCTTCCGGGCTCAAATTCGGCGGCCGTTTTGCATTACTCAATTCGCTTCACCTCCACCCCGATTTACCACAAAGTGACTCTGGAAAGGCCTTCCGTCCCACCGTTTCGAGCGCGTTTTGGCCGCTTTTCCCGGCAATTACCCCTTAAATAACCTCGCGTAAGTCATTGAAAACACGATGTAACTGAGGTGTAACATTTTTGTATAAAAGGCTCAAAAACTTCGAATGCGTGGCCGCGGGCCTCGCAGAGGCTATGTCGTAGAGATTGGACCGACCCCCTCCCCACTGATTTCCCACTTTGGCCTATTATTTGGCCCTCTTTTCCCACCACTTTCATCCTTGCCGTTGAACTTCCCAATATTCTCTGGGGTGTGTTTCTAAGTTCCGTAGACCGCGCAGCGTTGCTTTGGTCAATCTCTCCCTGCGATCGCGTTCAATCCGTGTTAGTGCAGGTTTTTCTACTCTGCTCTCCTCTCCTCTTCTCTTCTCTGGTAAAGCATTTGTGTGCATGTTGCTAGCATCGTGCTTGCGGCTTGCTAGCATCCCGCTAGCGTCGGACTCGATCACTTCGATAAAGCCAGTCGCAATCAGTTGGTCGAAGTTCGGCGCCGCGTTCAGATACGCTGCGCGCTGCACGTACACGGAATCAAACGGGATGCAGTTGTCGTTCTCAGCCGCCAGCATCATCAGGGCGATTGCAAGCGTGCGAGAAGCGTCATCTCCGGTAACCCATGTCTGCGATCTGAGAACATCGCGGTGCAGTTTGATCCATGGCGGGCTCCGGTGCTTGTAGTGTTGCAGCCGTTCCCAGTCGCGTATCCGGAGAAATTTCATTCCTGATAACTCCGATCAGGAGCGAGGTCGCCGAAGAGAGTAGGGCGGGAACACTGTTCTTTGCCGCGCTGAGCGACTTTCTTACCTTCGGCTAGTCTCTGAGCCCTTCCCGGCGTCGGTGGCGGCCCAAGGCGATAGAAACCGTGCTTCGAAAGGCCGTCCACGAACTCTACTCGATTGGAAATTAGATACCCCTTGCGACGGAGCGAAAATATCCGGCCCGGATAACCGAGACTGATTCGGCTAAGAGCGATTGCAGGGACTTCGTTAGGCCAGGAGGCCTGCAATAAATGCAGAACGCGTTGTTCCTGCGTGACGCGCTTGGAAGGTCCGCGACCCATCGCCTTACCTCCGGCTCCGCTCAAGGAAGGCTAGAAGATCCCGCTCGTCGTAATAGACTTTGCGCCCGACCTTGAGATAGGGAAGTTGGTAACGCTGCGTCGAGCGCCAGATGGCTAGGGTGTTAGGCTTGGTTCCGAGGAAAAGTGCCGCGCTTGGTGTGTCGTGAAGGGTTGGTTTAGATTGTGATTGCTGCGCCATGGTTAGTCCTCACGGGAGCAACCTTAACGCCCTTGGCATTTACTGAGAAGGACAGAAATGTCTACTAACACATTTCTTACCCCCCCCATTATTCTTTACTCCACTGCTCCGATATCGCGCTCAATTTCACGCAGCCAGTGCCTTACCAAAGGTCTGATCTGTCGCGTGGCGCCGCTCTTAATAGCTGACTGGCAGCACGCCGTGTGAGTTTTATTCCCGCAATCACAGATTTCATCCGTAATCTGTCTCCAAGTGCGTCCCTCCACAGCGTGCAAGTCGTGGGCAGTGATGAACAACTCTCGTCTTGCTGGACGTCGCCCCATGCGCCCCGAATCCGTCGCCTTAATTGCGAGATCAGGGGGAGCGCCTGTAGCGATTGCAACTTTGATCGATTTTGTTCTCGACTCGTCCATTGCATCAGCGGAAGGCCTCGGAAGCAGCGGGGCCGGAAAAGAGATCTCGAATAGAGCTGGATAATCCGCGGAGAGTTCCATGTAGCCCTGCCAGTTGCCGTTGTCTCCGGCCTTCAACATCCGCTTGGCGAGATTGGCGAGAGCACAAGCAAAAACAACTCTGGCGCTGACCTTCGGCTTTAAGCCTTTCTTTCCGGCTAGCTTTCCACACTCGGCAGCCCTAAGTAGTGCGGCCCGTCTGCAAATCTCAAGAGCAGTTTTCTCTTCTCTCCATCTCGCAACCGACATTTTAATTTCCACGTTTTGCCACCTTCTTCATCGAAAGCACTTTCCCTTTGCCGTTCCCTGCTTTGATCATCGCGCTTACTGCGGTTTGCATCGCGCCCCGGACCGGATCCGCTGCCAGTCGCTGATAGATCAAAGCTGCATTGATGGATTTGTGCCCGAGCGCGCGCATTGTAATGACTGTGTTTGCGCCAGTGCTGCTCATCCATGAGCCCAGCGATCGCCGCAGATCGTGGACGCGTAAGTCCGGTACTTTGGCGGCCGTCACGAGCTGCAACCATTTCTTTCGCTGTGGTCCCATGTGCCCGGTTGCCGTTTCGCCAGGGAACACCCAAGCTATGCCGTTCGCCTCACTTTCACGTCGCTGCAGAATCTGAACAGCCTCTTCCACTAGATTGATCGTGAGCGGCTCACCGTTTTTCATAAACTCGCCGCTGACAGTCCAGCGGGCACCGTCGAGATTCAATTCGTCCCATCTCATCCTCAGCACATTGCTGCGGCGCGCGCCGGTGAAGAGAGACAATCGAACGTAGTCGGCGAACTCCTCATCCTTGAGCCCGTCGAGTCCTTTGAAGAAACGTGGTGCCTCGTCGCGCTGAAGAAAGCGTTCGCGTGATATCAGTCGGAACTCGCCAGCACCGTCTGCGGGATTGTCACCGTCATAAAGCCGCTGCCTCTTTGCGAATGCGTAGAGTGAGTGAAGCAATTCCATGACGCGGTTCGAGGTTGTCTGCCCGACCTTCTCGGCCAGGTCCAACCGCAATCGCGATATCTGCAGGTGATCGATCTCGGCGAGCCGCCGATTTTCCCAATTAACTGCGCCGGGCGCCTTGGTGCGTTTCGTGCCGTGAGGCTTCGCGGGTTCGTCGGGAAGTTGCCCAAGATATCGTTGCCACATCCAGACCACGGCGTCCACGTTCTTCTTGCCTTCGCGCCGGCGATCTTTGGCATAGCGTCCCAAGAGTTCCCCGAGAGTAATGCCGCGGCGAGACTCCGAAGGGTTAACACCGGTGTCCATCTCGGCCATTACTGCAAGCGCAAGCTTCCGGGCCATTCGAAGGTTCAGAGCGGGGCAGTGACCGAGCAGGTCGAGCGGTTCAGCGCCAGCAGGCAATTCGCGAGTTTCGGGAAGGCTCGATTCGAAGTTGCCGAGCGTGATTTTTACCGGACGTCCGCGGAACTTTCGATAAATCCTGAATGACCTTGTCCCCTTCGGCATGATCTCAAACATCAGGCCGCGAAGAGTCGCGTCGTAAAAGCAGGCCCTCGTCTCTTTCGGGGCTGGTAATGCCGCGAGTTTTGCGCCGGTGAACGGGAAGCGGTTTGGAGCCATTTACCCTCTCTGGTGCTACCCCGGTGCTACCTACTTAATAAATCAAGGTCAAAAATAAAGTAGCACGGGAAATGCTGGAAGTAGTGTAAACTCGCGGGTAATAAAAGCAAGTCAATAGTCGTGCATCTGGGTAAAGGAAGGGAAAAACGCTATGAATCTGGCTACGAACCAAAAGGTCGGGAGTTCGAATCTCTCAGGGCGCACCATTTAGCTTCAAATGCTTCAAATCTTTCGCTTTGCTCAGGATTTCGCCAGCAGGCTCCCTGCCTCACATTGCTTGGCCCGAGCACCGATCTGCTACGGTTCGGCCGGCAGGACGCGTCCCCAGAACTCAACCAGAGAGCTAATACGTGGGCAGCATAGCGTCCAGCGCTTTACGATCAAAAAATCTACCGTTCAACACGGCGGCATTTATGAGCCGAAGGTTATGAATATCCTCCACCGGATTGGCATCCAGTAGCACAAGGTCTACGAGCTTCCCTTCCTCTACGGACCCTAGATCTTTTTCACGGTTTAGATGAAGGAGCATCTCGGGGACCTTTGTGTCGGCCGACCATTGGCTTGTCTGCCCCTGCCAACATTGCCTCAACGCAGGCGCGATGTGTTTAAGCCGGGGATCGTCTCAGCTTCGTTTTCGGCAGGTTTTTCAGATTGATTAATACAGGGGCAGGCTCTCCGAACCGATAAAATCGGGAGTTGCTCTACCACCACAGTGCGGCGTACCAACCAGTCCGCGCTTCAAGGGATTGCGGTGGATGTATCGCACCTTCTCGATCTTCTTCTTTTATTTTTCGCCCAGCACAACAAATCCGGCGCTGCGAGTTTGGATAATCGTGTCCGCTCCTCAGCTCCGAGTGCACTTGATGCGACCAAAAACCCGGCAGCAACCGCTGCTCCCTTGACCACCGCCGGCGGTTTCGCGTACAAACACGGACAGTCATGCGAACTAAGATTCCGGCTTTGCCCAGCTTTCTTTTTTTTCTCGTTCTCACGGCCACGCCTCTGATCGCGCAGAACCACGACTGGCCGGTGTACGGCGGATCTCTTCGCGGCGACCACTATTCGACTCTCACCCAGATCAACAAATCCAACGTCAAACAATTACAGATCGCCTGGACCTATGACACTGGCGAGACTGGCGGCCTGCAAACCAGCCCACTCGAAGTCACCGGCGTGCTCTACGGAATTTCTCCGTCGCAAAAGGTCATCGCGCTCAATGCTGCCACCGGCGAGCTGAAATGGAAATTCGACTCCGGAATCGAAGGCACGCAGCCCGATCGCGGCCTTGCCTACTGGAGCGACGGCAGCGACCATCGCATCATTGTTGGCGTAATGAACTTTGTTTACGAACTCAACGCTGACACCGGCAAGCCCATCGACGACTTTGGCGAGCACGGACGCATAGACCTGCGCGAAAACCTCGGCGTCGATCCCGCGACTGCGTCAATTGTCCTGACCACGCCAGCGGTGGTTTACAAGGATCTTTTTATTGTCGGGGGCCGCGAGCCCGAAACTCTTCCCTGCCCTCCCGGCGACGTTCGCGCCTACGACGTTCGCACCGGCAAAATGCGCTGGAGTTTTCACACCATTCCGCATCCCGGCGAATTCGGTTATGAGACGTGGCCGAAAGATGCATGGAAGACTGTGGGCTCGGCCAACAACTGGGCCGGCATGTCGCTTGATCAGAAGACCGGGATCCTTTATGTCCCCACGGGATCAGCGGCGTTCGATTTCTACGGCGGCAACCGCGTGGGCAATAACGTGTTCGCCAACTCGCTTATCGCCTTGGACGCCGAAACCGGCAAACGCATCTGGCATTTTCAAGCGGTGCATCACGACATCTGGGACCGCGACTTCCCCGCCCCTCCGGTAATCGCGCGCATCAAGCACAACGGGAAAGAAATGGATGTGGTCGCCCAGACCAGCAAGCAGGCCTTCGTCTATCTCTTCGACCGCGCCACGGGCAAGCCGCTATTTCCGATTGAGTACAAGACTTATCCCAAGAGCGATCTGCCCGGAGAAGTCACCGCGCCCAAACAAGGTCTGCCTACAAAACCTGCGCCCTATGCGCGCCAGATGTTGACCGAAGACATGCTCACCACGCGCACGCCTGAGGCTCATCAGTGGGCGGTGGAACAATTCCGGACTTTCAAGAGCGCGGGGCAGTTCGTTCCGTTCGGGGTAAAACAACCGACGGTCATTTTTCCTGGCTTCGACGGGGGCGCGGAGTGGGGCGGACCGGCCTTCGATCCAGAGTCCGGAATCATCTACGTAAATTCCAATGACATTCCCTGGATAGCTCAACTTGGTCTCAATACTTCCGCGCAGCTCAGCGGAAAATCCGTTTACCAGAGCCAGTGTTCCATCTGCCATCACGACGACAGAACCGGCGCGCCGCCAAATTTTCCCTCGCTGGTAGATGTCGGCAAACGGCTGGATCACGCGGCGATTGCGGCCACCATTCAAAAGGGCCGCGGTCGCATGCCGGCCTTCAACAGTCTGTCGCCCGACGAAATCAATGCGGTGATTGACTACCTAACCACAGGCGAGAATAAAGAGCTCGCGGCCTCCCGGCCCGAATCTGATTTAATGCCTTACCGTTTCCTGGGATACACCAGGTTCTACGATCCTGACGGATACCCTGCTGTGGCGCCGCCGTGGGGCACGCTCAACGCCATCAACCTGAACACGGGCGAATACGCGTGGAAGATTCCCTTCGGCGAATATCCGGAACTCGCCGCCCAGGGGATGAACACCACCGGTTCGGAAAACTATGGCGGCCCTATCGTCACGGCAGGTGGTCTCCTATTTATTGGAGCGACCAGCTACGACAAGAAGTTCCACGGTTACGATAAGGCCACGGGCAAACTGCTTTGGGAGGCCAGGCTTCCGTTTTCAGGGAATGCGACTCCTATCACTTACGAAGTAGGCGGACGCCAGTATGTGGTGATCGCCGCTGGCGGAGGAAAGGATTTCCGTTCGAAGTCGGGGGGATTGTACGTGGCGTTCGCATTGCCGAAGTAGGTTAACCGCGCGTCTCGATATCCGCGGAGCGATGCCGGCTTGATAAACTGGAAACGTGACCGCAACAAGCGGCCCCGTAGCTCAACAGGATAGAGCTCTGGTTTCCTAAACCAGCGGTTCCGGTTCGAGTCCGGACGGGGCCTCCATCGCTCGACTGCCCTGCCCCCAATTCAGGCACTCCGTCCGGGCCGCGCGGCGATTCGCCGTGGTTATGCAATTTAGCTTGACGGATTAGTGACTCAAAAGGCAATATTCTTGGCACAGAGTCGCTGGACCTTCCCCACCGGCGGCTTAAAGTTCCCAGGTTACATAAATGACGTGTCGAGAAGCTCGAAAAGGGCTTCCCATGCAGGGGTTTCGCCGTGTCCTTTCGTCTCCCGCGTTTTGTCGCTCTCTTTGTTCTTGCCCTTGGTGTTTGTCACCAAGTAACTGCGCAGCAGCCTAAGCTTCGCCAGTCCTTAATCACCCAGCCCATCGACGAAAGCGCGGTGGTCACGCTGCGGGGCAACACTCACCCGCTGGCCCGGCCGATGTTCGACATGGGCGCGGCGCCGCCCGACCTGCCCATGGACCGCATGATGCTCGTGCTCAAGCGCGACCCTCAGCAAGACTACGCAGCCGTTCGCCTGCTGGACGATCAACAGGACAAGAATTCTCCGTCTTACCACAAGTGGCTTACGCCCGCGCAATACGGCGCGCAGTTCGGCGCCTCCGATCAGGACGTCCAACTGGTCACCGGCTGGCTGCAGACGCATGGCTTCCAGATCAACCGGGTATCGAATGGCCGCAACGTGATCGAGTTTTCAGGCGTCGAATCGCAGGTCGAACAGACATTCCACACGCAGATTCACAAATACATGCTGGCCAACGGCGAACAACACTGGGCCAACGCGACCGACCCGCAGATTCCCGGCGCGCTCGCGCCGGCGGTAGCAGGAGTCGTGACGCTAAACAACTTCCCCCGCAAACCCATGCTTGAGGTTTTCGGAAAATACGACAGCCACACGAAACAACTCACTCCTTCAAGTCCTTTATTCACGTTTCCGGGCGGCTGCACCCAGTCCGGTAATTGCTATGCGGTGGGCCCGGCGGATTTCGGCACCATCTACCACGTTCAGTCTCTATGGAATTCCGGAATCGACGGCACCGGCCAGAAGATCGCAATCGTAGGTCGAACCGACATCAATATCCAGGACGCGCGCGACTTCCGCAGCGTCTTCGGCCTGCCGGTCAATGACCCCGTTATCACCTACGACGGGCCTAAGCCCGGAGTTCTGCCCGATGAATCTGAATCCGACCTCGACATTCAATGGGCGGGTGCGATTGCTCCCAAAGCAACTATAAACCTTGTGGTTTCCGCCTCGACCCAGACTGCCGATGGCGTCGATCTTTCCGCCATTTACATTGTCGATAACAACCTCGCGCCGGTCATGAGTGCAAGTTACGGCTTGTGTGAGCTGGCGCTCGGGACCACCGGTAACCAGTTCTATAACACGCTCTGGCAACAGGCCGCCGCCCAAGGAATTACGGTCGTCCTCTCCTCCGGCGATAACGGCTCGGCCGGATGCGACTTTTCTACCGGCGCTCCCCAGCCTGCTCAGTTCGGTCTCGCGGTAAGCGGACTTGCTTCGACGCCTTACAACGTGGCTATCGGCGGCACCGACTTTAATGATCCCTTCAACCCGAGCACTTACTGGAACGCGTCGAATACCTCACCCACGCTTGAGTCCGCAAAGGGATACATTCCCGAAGTGCCCTGGAACAGCACCTGCACCAATCCCGTTTTGAGCCAGGCCGGGTGGAGCGCCAATGCTGAAACCAACTGCAACGACCCTCGCCTGAGCGGCTTTCTTCAACCGGTAGGCGGCAGCGGAGGCGTAAGCAATTGCACGGTTAACAACCAGTCGCTCGGGACCTGCAGCGGAGGTTATACAAAGCCGTCCTGGCAAGTCGGGACGTTGAACGACGCCAAGCGCGATCTGCCTGACATCTCGCTGTTCGCCAGCAGCGGGTTCATGGGCAATTTCTACGTTTTTTGCCAGTCGGACGCTTTCGGAACTTGCAGCAGCAGTGCGCTGACTTTTGGCGGCGCGGGCGGCACCTCATTCGGAGCCCCGATTTTTGCCGCGATCATGGCATTGGTTAATCAGCAGATGAATACGCCGGAAGGACAGGGAAACCCAAACTACATCCTGTACAACCTTGCCGGCCATCAGACTGCTTCGGCTTGTAACGCGAGCACAGGTTCCGGTCCCAGCTGCGTTTTCAACGACGTCACTTCTGGCACCATCGCCATGCCCTGCTTAAAAGGCTCCCCGAACTGCAACGTGCAAACTAGTTCGCATCAATACGGCGTTCTCAGCGGATACGGCAGCACCACCGGGTACGACCTGGCAACTGGGCTGGGGTCAATCAATGTTGCGAACCTTCTGAGCAAGTGGAATACCGTCGTCTTCCGGCCGACGCTCACCACGATTGGCCTCGCGCCTGTGTCCGGCCTCACTCATGGGCAGTCGGTTGCCGTCACCGGCAGCGTGGCGCCCAGCACCGGCACCGGAACGCCCTCCGGCAACGTTTCTCTGCTGACCAGCACCGGCCTGAAAGTAGATGGATTCACCCTAAGCAACGGGGCGCTTTCCGGGAATACCACTCTGCTGCCGGGCGGAAACTATGCCGTCACTGCCCACTATGCGGGAGACATAGCCTTCGGCGGCAGCGACTCGACGCCAATTGCCGTCACCGTTGGTAAAGAGAACAGCAGCCCGCAATTTCAATTGGAAACATTTACTTGGCAGGGAAATCTGATCGACCCTAACGCGACCACTGCGGTCTATGGGTCCCCTTATCTGTTGCGCGTGAACGTACTCAACAGTTCCGGAACGGCTTGCGAGGGGAGCAACGGGTTGCCGCTGTTCGGGTGCCCGACGGGGAACGTGGTTCTGACTGATAACGGGAGCCCGCTCACCGGAGGGACTCTGGGCCTGAATAGTCTGGGGTACGCCGAAGACTCGACCGTGCAATTGCCTGGCGGAAGCAATTCTCTGAAAGCGCAGTACGCCGGGGATAACAGCTTCAACGCCAGTTCGACGACGACGCCGTTTACCGTCACGCCGGCGCCGACGACCATGTACAGTAACCTTAATTTTGGCAACGCAGGCGTAAATTACAGTGCGCCCGCCTTTGTTCAATCCCAGAGCTCTGGAGTGCCCCCTACCGGCACGGTGACGTTCTATGTCAATGGCAAGCCGATCCCGGGCACCACTACGTACTCCTCGTACCCTTACGGCAATCCCCCTCATTCGATCTACTATCAGGCAAATTTCACCAGTTCGAGCTCCCCCTTTCCAACGCCGGGCAGCTACAACATCACCGAAAGTTATAGCGGCGACGCAAACTACCAGCCCGCATCCTTCAACAGCGGGACACTCTTTGTGCAGTTCCCGTCGCCGGCCCTGAACCTCCAAGGCTCACCCAATCCGGTAAATGCCGGGTCGAGCATTACGTTAGTCGGAACCGTTCCAGGCGCGAGTTCCACGATCGCGCCCACAGGCACGATAGCGTTCAGCGAAACCATCCACGGCAATTATCTCGGGGCCGCGTCGTACTCTACAGTTACCGACCCGAACACGGGCAATCTCGACCTACAGGGTACGGTTACCATCACACCCGGATTCACGGACAGCTATATAGCAAACTATAGCGGGGACTTTAATTACCAAGCGACTGGGTTCACCAGCCCCCTAGTCGTCACCGTAAATGGGAGTGACTTCGTACTGACCGCCCCAGTGAGTACCGCGACCGTCCAGCCCGGTATTGCTGGCCAATTCCAGCTGTTCATCGGAGTTCAGTCCAACACGGCGCCTGTCTCGTTTGCATGTTCTGGTCTTCCAAGTGAGGCCACCTGCAGTGCTGCGCCCAACCCGATTTCCTCGACAGGAAGTGTTTACCTCACCGTCTCAACCACCGCATCCAATCGATCCTTGGCTGCACCGACCTCTGCCCGCGCCAACTCTCGATATCTCTGGCCGGCGTCGCTAGTGCCCTTCGCCGCAATCCTGTTAATCGGATATCCTCGCCGCAACAGACGTTTGCCACTGTGGCTATTTCTGACCGTTGTGCTTCTGCTTGGCTTGGGTTGCGGCGGTGGAGCGAGCACTGGTGGAGGAGGTGGTGGTGGCGGCGGAGGAGGCGGAGGGGGAACGCCGCCAGCGGCACCCACCGGCCTTACAGCGACGGCGGTTTCTTCGAGCCAGATTAACTTGGGCTGGTTTCCATCCGCCGGTGCCACAAGCTATACGATTTATCGGAGCACGACAAGTGGCTTCACGCCGTCCTCGTCGAATCAGATTGCGAGCACGAACCAATCATCGTTCTACCCGGATTCCGGACTGTCGCCTTCGACCACCTACTACTACGTACTGAAAGCCGTCAACGGCGGTGGCTCATCAGTGCCGTCGAACCAGGCCTCAACAGGTACTCAGGCATTTGATCCGGGAACTCCTGCCGGGACGTACAACATCACCGTAACTGCCACGAGCGGCTCTTTTACTCACAGCGTTAACGTGACGTTGGTGGTGCAGTAGAGCGGTTTTGTTGAAAACAAAAACGAGCTGCCGTTGAATGTCAACGGCAGCTCATAGTCTTGACCGGTTTCGGTGGGCCTATCTTCCCCCGAACCCGGCGGCCTGCATCGAATTCTTCGACGCGTCGCTGGTGGACGAAATGCCTTGCATGCGCAACTTGAAGTCGTCGGCATTGGAGGCATTGTCGAGCGCGGTTTCGTAATTAACCAACCCGGCTTGGAACAAATCCCAGAGCGACTGATCGAAGGTCTGCATACCGTACTGCGAAGTTCCGGCCGAAATTGCGTCGCGGATCGCGCGGGTCTTTTCCGGCACCAGAATACATTCGCGAATGTAGGCCGTGTTAATCATCACCTCGACCGCGGGTACGCGGCCCTCGCTGTCGCAGCGGCGCACTAGTCGCTGACTGACGACAGCGCGCAGCACGGCGGCAAGCTGCAGGCGAATCTGTTTCTGCTCGGGGGGCGGAAACACGGCAATAATACGGTTGATGGTTTCGACGGCATCGAGCGTGTGCAAAGTCGAAAACACCATGTGTCCGGTCTCGGCCGCGTGCAGTGCCGTACCGATGGTTTCCATGTCTCGCATTTCGCCGACCAGAATCACGTCCGGGTCCTGACGCAAAGAAGCGCGCAGCGCCGCAGAAAAGTTCGGCGTATCCACTTCTACCTCACGCTGGTTCACGTAACCCTTTTTATCGCGATGCAGAAATTCGATTGGGTCTTCGATCGTAATAATATGTTCGGCGCGCGTCGAGTTCACGCGGTCAATCATCGCAGCCAGCGTGGTTGACTTGCCGGAACCCGTCACCCCGGTGACCAGCACCAGCCCGCGCGGCATTTCGCAAATTTGCTCAATAACTTTTGGCAGATAGAGTTCATCGAGGGCGCGGATTTTAGTGGGAATTACGCGGAGCACCAGCCCAACGTTTCCGCGTTGCTGAAAGACGTTGACACGGAAGCGGCCCAGTCCTGCCACGCCGTACGCCATATCGATTTCGCTGGTCTCTTTGAACTTCTGCTTTTGCCGCGCCGACATCATGCTGAACGCCATGCCGAGCATGTCTTCCGCGGTGACGCGCGGCTGCTCGGTCAAGGGAGCAAGTTCGCCGTCAATGCGCAGGTGGGGATAGTTGCCAACTTTCAGGTGCAAGTCGGACGCGCGTCGCTCCATGGCAGTTCGCAGAAGATCATCAATATTCATGCAGGAACCTCGGAAACCTTCTGTATCATCCCGCGAATCAGGTCCTGCCCCAAGATGACCTAAGTAATTGGCCTTATGCGCACGGAACGGGCACGGAGAATTCAACACTGTTTACTACAGAGGGCTTTACCCGCACGAAGGAGGGACGAGACGATCGGCCCCCTCCGCCAAGGACGGCTGTCCCTACGCGCCCAGCTTTTCGAAAAACACGCAGATCGATTCAATCCCGCGATAGAAATTGGGGATGTGAAATTTCTCGTTGGGGGCGTGCAGGTTGTCGTCCGGCAATCCGAAACCCATCATCACCGACGGGATTTTCAGCACGTCTTGGAAATCAGTAACGATCGGGATCGACCCTCCGGAGCGGATGAACACCGTGTCTTTCTTGAAGACTTCGTGCATCGCTTCGGTCGCGGCCTTGATGTACTTATTGTTTGTCCCCACTACGCAAGCACGCCCAGTGCTGAACACCTTGATGCGAGTGTCGACGCCTTTCGGCGTGAGCTTCTTCACGTACGCTTTAAAGCGTTTCACAATGTCGTCAGGATTTTGGTTTGGTACCAGCCGCATAGAAACTTTAGCCTGCGCGCGCGCGGGAATCACAGTTTTTGCGCCTGGCGCAGTAAACCCACCTGGCAGTCCGTGTACTTCGAGAGTTGGCCGCGCCCATGTGCGATAAAGCACTGAATATCCCGGCTCGCCGGTCAGAACTTTCGATCCTACTTCTGTTTTACGATAGTGCTCTTCGCTGAATGGCAAGCGCTTCCAGGCTTTGAGCTCAGCATTAGTCGGAGCCTTGACCTTGGAATAGAAACCGGGGATGAGCACGCGGCCCTTGCCGTCTTTCAACTTGCTGATAATTTCAATCAATGCAAATAGCGGGTTGGGCGCCGCGCCGCCGTACATCCCCGAATGCAGATCCGTTTTCGGGCCGACCGCGTCTATCTCGGTATAAACCAGCCCTCGCAAGCCAATGCACAGCGTCGGCAGGTCAGGCGCAAACAGTTCGGTGTCGCATACCAGCGCGAAATCTGCCTTCAGCTTCGATTTCTGCTTGCGGACATATTCAGCAATCGACTCGCCGCCTACTTCTTCTTCCCCCTCAAGGATGAATTTCACATTGATCGGCAGCTTGCCGCCGTGCCCCTTCATCAGGGCTTCTATGGCTTTGAGTTCCATCCAAAGCTGGCCTTTATCATCGACGGCGCCGCGCGCATAGAGGTTGTTGTTGCGTTCCTGCGGCTCAAATGGCGGCGACACCCATTCATCCAGGGGATCAGGCGGCTGCACGTCGTAGTGCGCGTAACACAACACCGTGGGCTTGCCCGGCGCGTGCAGCCAGTCGGCGTAAATCAGCGGATGTCCCTTGCCCTGGATAACTTCGACGTGTTCCATGCCGATTCGACGCAAGTCGCTTGCGACAAACTCCGCCGCCCGTTGAACGTCAGCCTTATGTTGCGGCGCGGTGCTGACGCTCGGAATGCGAAGCAAATCTTTCAACTCATTCAAGAAGCGTTGCTGATTTTCACGGGCGTAAGCAACGGCAGGAGAAGCCATTAGCAGATCCTTTCCACGGCGATCAAAACGTTTCAGTATAACGAAAGCGAGCGGGCCTTCGTGAGCAAGCCTAGGAAACCGCCGGCCGCCTTCTGGTCTTCGCCTCCGAGATCACATAGACAATCAAAATCCCCAACTCCGGCTCAATCGGATGGCGATAGCGCGGGTGCGGAAACACGAAGTAGTAGATGAACGAGTAGGACAGAATGAGCCAGAAGAACAACCACGCTCCGGGCAGTCTCTTGCGCACCGCGCGGCCCAGTCCCCAGAACGCCAACACGGTCGAAGCCAGGAACACAGAGTTCTTGAACGGCGCCAGTGCCGCAATCTGCGCGGACCGCGGCAGTCCACTCCAGTAATAGATAAACCGCTTGACGCTGATCCAGGCAAATCGCGGATAGTCGGCTCGGATCCAATCCACGGCTTCGCGCTTCCGAGTCGCCACGTACGTAATTTCCCCAAGCTGGGTGTAACGGCGCATTTCGACCACGTTCTGCGACGGATGCAGCCACTGCATCCATGTTCCATCGGCGTCGGGCCCGTTCCCCAGGCGCAGCTCCGCACCGAAATTCGAACGAATGAAGATGAACTTACCGAAGGTTTCGTAGTTCCGCACAAGCCACGGAGAAATCGCTGCAACAAAGAATACCGAAGCCAGGGCTATTCCGGCGAACGATGGTCGGCGCAACTTTGCGCGTTTGTACCATGCCCACAATCCCGAGGCCGGCAGAAACGCCAGCAGCGAAGTATTGGTCAATGCTGCGACGCCCCATAGCGCCCCGAAGCCGAGCCAGGGCATCAGGCCCTCGCCGTCCTCGAGCTGCAGCGTGAGCCAGAAGATTACCGCCAGCAGCAGCGCGGCGAGACTTGTCTCCCAAACCCAGCGCGTACACCAGAACATAACCGAAGGCAGCAAGGCCCACATCCAGGCCGTCCAAACGCCGACTTTCTCGCTGAAGCATTTCTTCCCGATCAGATAAATCGGAACACAGGTCAGCGCGGAAAACACGCTATTGAGACTCAGCAGAATGAGCGCCGATGCGTTCGTATAGATTCCGGTAAGGCGAAAGACCCCCGCGATCAAATACGGGTACACCGGCGGCTCCCACGCGGTGGGCCCGGTTTGAGCATTGAACGGATCGGCGAAGCCGCGGCCAAGCGCAATCGCCCGGCCTATGCGCCCCATCTCCCAGCCAAAACTAAACGTGCCTTCGATGCCTTTGAATTTGTAGGTGTGGGCGATCAGGATGTAGCCAAGCCTCAGCACAAAACCCACCGCGAACATCCAGAAAAAAGAGGTTCGTGCACGCGACCACCAACGTCGCGCGATTCCCGCCATGGGTTGTAGATGCGAATCTGCGTCCCGGCTCATTTGGGCTCTAGCTTCTCACAAGATGACGCTCCTCGACACGAGTCATAACTCTCAGAGTTAACAAACTTTTACCAAAACTTTGATCGAACCCCGACACCAGCGTGACATTCACGCTTGGGCCGCTGCCTACACTCCTCGAAGGTGGTGGCTCTCATCCACCAAATATCAACGGACAGGAAGTGCCTAGCATGAAATCCGATAAAACTCCCCAGGCCGCCCCGCCGAATTCTGCCGGGCCGGAAGAAACTTCTCGTATCCACTCGCCAGTTGACCGGCGTTCCTTTTTGAAGAATACGGCCATCGCGGGCGCAGGTACGGTAGGCGCTGGATTGCTTGCGGTTGCGCCGAAAGCTTTTGCTGATCCAAGCCACGGCAGCATTACACGTGGCGACGCCGCTATCCTGCGTTTTCTTGCCGCCGCCGAAATTCTTGAGACTGACATGTGGCAGCAATACAACGAACTCGCCGGCATCCAGGACGAAGAGGTCCCCGGCGGCAGTGGCATCCCCGATTTCACCGCCGCCGTCTCGCAACTTGACGGCGACATGGCGCAATACATTCACGACAACACCGAAGACGAACTGACGCACGAGCAGTTTATTAACGCGTATCTGGTATCTAAAGGCGCGCAGCCAGTTGACCTGAGCAGGTTTGCAACCCTCCCTAGCAGCAAAGCAACGGGCGCGCAGCAGATCGGGCGCCTGACAAACCTGATGCAGCTCTCCGTGGACACCACCTGGCAGACACGCTATCGCAGCCGCACCGGGAATCCCGACCTCGGCGACACCTTCCCGCCAGCCATCCCCAGCCTTGCCGTTGGACAGCATCCGGGCATTCCGCGCGCTGACTCTGACCTGAACGACCCGAATTTCCTTCAGGCCATTGCCAACACCGCCGGGTACCACTTTGTGAATATCGAAGTCGGCGGAACCAGCCTGTATCCGTCATTGGCGCAGCGCGTCACCAGCGTTGAAGTTCTGCGCATCGTGCTGAGCATCGGCGGAACGGAAATCTGCCACTTCCAGACGTGGCAGGACAAAGCCGGCAATGCGCCTCCGCTGACCGCGACCGACCCGATGACGGGTGTCGAGGTTGTCTTCCCTGACTTAAACAGCCCACCGTTTGGGGGAGAAGACTTTCAGACAAACTTGATCATGCCCGAGCCCACGGCGTTCCTGAACCGCAAGCTTCCGGCATGTTCGATCATCCGCCCAACCCAGACCAAGGGTGCGGCCATGGGAGCAGTGCACGGACTGACCAGCATGGGTATCTTTATTGGCCAGTCTCCGGCATTTTTCGCATTACTGCACGAACTGGCGACACAAGCGGATGCGGCGATGCGCGGAGGAAATTAGCTTTCTATTTAGCGAAAGTGTAGGACAATATGTGCCTGGGGAAACCCAGGCACTTTTTTTTGATCGCACGAAATCGCCAGCTCCCTCTTGTTTGACACTCAGATCCTCCGAAACCTAAACTTCATTCCAGACGAACTGCCTATGCCCTATGTCAGCATTGCTACTCAAGCGGAATTGCCCGGTGAAGGCGAAGCTCGTGAATTCGAGGTTGCGGGGAAGACCATCTGCGTCGCCAATGTGAATGGCACCTACTCCGCCATCGACAACGTCTGCCTGCACATGGGCGGTCCGCTGGGGCAAGGCTCCGTGGAAAACGGAAAAGTCGTGTGCCCCTGGCACGGCTGGGAGTACGATCCGCAAACCGGTGCGCTTGAGGGCGACCCCAAAACGAAGATCCATGTTTATCCGATCAAGTTTGAAAACGGAGACGTGCTGGTGGATGTTTAGCCCTTACCCCTTCCCTGTCATCCTGAGCGAAGTTGCGGTTCGCTCTTCGCGAACCACAAGACAGTCGGGAAGGACCCCATGCAAGTCAGTGACCACCTGTGGTGTTTGAGGGATTCTCACGCTGCGGGCTGTAAGTAGAAATCCTGAATCGGGCCATTGGTGACGCGAGCTTCGCCGGGATCCTTCGACTCCGCAGCTGCTTTGCTACACAAAGCAGCTACTGCGCTCGGGATGACAGGGGCAAGAGGTGTACGTCGGCCAGCTTACCGCTTCGGCCGATACAAATCCGTGCTCGTTCCAAAGAATACTTCCGCAGCTTGCATTACGGTTTCTGACAACGTGGGATGCGGGTGGATGGTCAGGGCAATGTCGGTCGCCGTCGCAGCCATTTCAATCGCCAGCGTGCCTTCGGCGATCATGTCGCCGGCGCCGACTCCCACCATACCTACGCCCAGCACTCGCTCAGTTCCCGGATCGAGAATCAGTTTCGTCAGGCCTTCGGTGCGGTCGAGCGTCATGGCGCGACCTGACGCGGCCCATGGGAACTTCGCGACTTTGATCTCGCGGCCTTCTTTTTCAGCTTGGGTTTCCGTAAGGCCCGCCCACGCTATTTCGGGATCGGTGAACACGACTGCAGGAATTGCATTCGGTTCAAACGCAACTTTGTGTCCGGCAATATGCTCGACTGCGGTACGGCCTTCATGCGATGCCTTGTGCGCCAACATCGGCTCACCAACCACGTCGCCGATGGCGTAGATTGCAGGATCGTCTGTCTGCAACTGCTTGTTCACCTGAATGAACCCGCGTTGGCCCACTTTTACCTGGGTGCGATCGAGTCCTGCGATTTCCGAGTTCGGCTTGCGTCCCACAGAAACGAGAACCTTGTCAAAAACCTTCTCGCGTTCTTTCACATCTTTCCCGTCAAACGACACGCGAATGCCTTTGGCTTCTTCTTTCACCGATGTAACGGTCGTGTTCAACAAGATCGCCTCAAAGGCTTTCTCCAATCGCTTTTGCAGCGGTGCCACCAGATCGCGGTCGGCGCCGGGCAACAGGCCGCCGGTCATTTCAACGACCGAAACTTTCGACCCCAGCGCGGCATAGACTGTACCGAGTTCCAGGCCAATGTATCCGCCGCCCACCACCAGAAGACTTCGAGGCACATCGGTCAGATCGAGCGCGGAGGTTGAGTCCAGCATGCGGGGCGTGTCCAGCTTGAGGCTGGGGATGACAGCCGGGCGCGACCCGGTTGCGAGAATGATGCGATCAAAGCTCAGCCTCTCTTCCCCGCCGCCGTGTTTCTTGACGCGAACGGTGGTCGAGTTCTCAAAGCTGGCATCGCCGCGAACGTATGTGACTTTACGCTGCTTCGAAAGCTGGCCCAGTCCGCCGGTCAGTTTATTGACTACGCCCTCTTTGAACGAGCGCAGCTTGGCGACATCAATCTTGGGTTCGCCGAATTCGATGCCCCAATTTTTGGCATGGCGCGATTCAGTGATCAGCGCAGCCACGTGCAGCAGGGCTTTGGATGGAATGCAGCCGCGATACAGGCACACGCCTCCGGGATTCTGTTCCCGGTCGATGAGCGTGACCTTCATGCCAAGGTCGGCTGCAAGAAAAGCCGCAGCGTAGCCGCCTGGCCCGCCGCCGATCACTGCAATATTGAGACTGGAATTTTCCAAAGCTTGCTCCTAGAAGAAAAATGTCCAAACTATACGTGGCCACGTAGGGGCGGGTGCCCGCACCCGCGCGGCCGAGCGCTGCTCCGCAACTCTTGGCGAGCCCTGCTCGCCCGGACGAGGGGGCCCGGGCCTCCATGGTCTATGCCGAAATTCTTAACCCTGCACCGAAAGCAAGAACGGCTGCTCGAAAGCTTCCGCGATCCAGCGCAAAAAGCGCGCGGCGTCCGCGCCGTCGATCAATCGATGGTCGTAGGAAAGCGAGAGCGGAAGCACTTGCCGCGGCTCAAATTTTTCATGCAACCAGACGGGTTCAATGCTCGACCGCGACAGCCCCAGGATCGCGACTTCCGGATGGTTCACGATAGGCGAAAATCCTGTTCCGCCGATTCCGCCCAGATTCGTGATGGTAAAAGTGCCACCTTCCATGTCCGCCGGGGCAAGCTTCTTATCCCGCGACTTTTTGGAAAGCTGCGTCAGTTCTGCCGATAGCTCCACGATATTCTTTTTGTCCACATCGCGAATCACCGGAACCAGCAGCCCTCGCTCGGTGTCAACGGCTACGCCAATGTTGATGAACTGTTTGTAAACGATCTCTTCGTTCTCCATATCAATGGAGGAGTTGAACTGCGGGAAAATCTTCAGCGCGGATGCGCACACTTTCAGCGCGATCGCGGTGACCGTCAATTTTCCGCCCGCGTCCGCGGCCTTCGGCCCGAAGCGCGTGCGCAGCTGTTCCAGTTCCGTGATGTCGGCTTTATCCTGCTGCGTGACATGGGGAATCGTGGTCCACGCTTGCCACATGTGCTCGGCGGTTTTGCGCCGCACGCCGCGCATGGAGACGCGTTCAATCTTCCCCCACTTCGCGAAATCCGGCAGCTTAGGCTGTGCGAGACGCGCCGCCGTTCCCGATGCATTCGACGCGCCGGCAATCAGGCTCTTGGCGTACGCCTTGACGTCATCTTCGCTGATGCGCCCACCCGCGCCGGTTCCCGGCACGTTGTGAATATCCACGCCGACCTCGCGCGCCAATCGGCGCACATGCGGGGCCGCAGGAACCGGTACGCGATGCTCCGCGCCCGCCGAACGCGAAAGATCTAATGGCATGCTGAACGTGGTCACTGGATCAGTGCGCGGCTTTTCAGGAGGCAATGCCTGCTCTTCGGTCCGGCCCTCGGACTTAATCGCCGCCTGGAACGCCATGCGTGCTCCGGCCACATGAGAGGTATCAGCGCGGCTGGGCTGCTGCGGACTCGAGGCCGTGGTCGCTCCGGCTTCCAGCGTAAAGATGACCTGGCCGACTTTGATCTTGTCTCCCAGCTTGACTAGCAATTCTTTTACCGTGCCTGTCACCGAAGAAGGAACCTCGACGACGGCCTTGTCGGTTTCAATCTCCATTACCGGCTGTCCAGCCGCGATCGCTGAGCCGGGCGCGACCATGAGCCGAACCAGATCGCCCTGGTGAATATTTTCCCCCAGCTCGGGGAGCTTGAAGTCGGCAGAGGGTAGTGATTCCGATGGCACGCTGACTTCATTCGCCGGAATCACGGGAATCCTTTGGGCGGGAGCCTGCGGGGCAGAGGCAGGCTGCTCAGTCGCGGTCGGGGCAGCCTTGGCGGGCGAAGGCTCCGCGCGTCCCCCACCGCTCGCGCCATTCTCAACCGTGAAAATAACCTGACCAACTTTTACTATCTCGCCCTGCTTCACGAGAATGTCCTTCACCGTGCCGCTGATGCTGGAAGGAACTTCGACGACAGCCTTGTCGGTTTCGAGCTCCATAACTGCCTGGCCCTCGGCGATGGTCGCGCCGGACGTAATCATCAGCCGCACCAGGTCTCCCTGGTGCACGTTCTCGCCAAGCTCGGGTAGCTTGAATTCAGTCAAATGCAGTCTCCGCGATTCTATTTTCACCACAGAGGCCCAGGAAAGCAGAAAACTCAAGTCGTCGAACTCTGGTTCTGTGTCTCCGTAGTGAACTTGCTTTTTAGCTGATTGCCGGATTCGCCTTCTCCGGATTGATTCCCAAGTCTTTGATTGCTTGCTGGACGACTTTGGATTCGATTTTCTTGTCGCGGGCCAGCGCCGACAAAGTTGCCAGCACAATGTGCTTCGCATCCACTTCGAAGAAATCGCGCAGTGACGTGCGGCCTTCGCTGCGGCCAAAGCCGTCCGTGCCCAAAGCCATCAACGGCCGCGGCATCCATTGCGCAATCGACTCGGGCAACACCTTCATGTAATCGGAAGCGGCCACCAGAACTCCGTCCGTGTTCTTCAACTGTTCGGTCACGAATGGCATCATCTGCTTGTCCCCCGGATGCAGCATGTTCCAGCGTTCGCAGTCGTTGCCGTCGCGGTACAACTGTTTGTAGCTGGTCACGCTCCACACGTCGGAAGCCACCCCGTACTTGCTTTCCAAAAGTTCCTGCGCCTTCAGAACTTCGAACATGATCGCGCCGCTGCCAAACAACTGTGCGCGCAGCTTCAAGTCTTTTTTCTCCGAAGCTTTAAACAGATACAGGCCCTTCAGAATTCCTTCACGAACGCCTGCGCCTTCCGGCATTTCAGGCATCGGCAGCGGCTCATTGCCAACAGTCAGGTAATAGAAAATTGACTCGCCATCCACGTACATCCGCTTGATGCCGTCTTGAATAATGATCGCGATCTCGAACGCGAACGCCGGATCGTAGGCCAACAGGTTCGGCACCGGTAGGGCAAGCACATGACTGTGGCCGTCCTGGTGTTGCAGGCCTTCGCCGGCGAGTGTGGTGCGTCCAGCGGTGCCGCCTAGCAGGAAGCCGCGCGTGCGCATATCAGCCGCGGCCCAGATGAGGTCGCCGATGCGTTGGAAACCGAACATCGAGTAGTAAATAAAGAACGGGATCGTATTGATTCCGTGATTAGAATACGCGGTGCCGGCCGCGATAAGCGAGCAGATCGATCCGGCTTCAGTGATGCCCTCTTCAAGGATCTGCCCGTCTTTGGCTTCCTTGTAATAAAGAAGCGTGTCCATATCGACCGGTTCGTAAAGCTGGCCAACGCTCGAATAGATTCCGACTTGGCGGAACAAGGCCTCCATGCCGAAGGTGCGGGCTTCATCAGGAATGATTGGAACGATCAGCTTTCCGATTTCCGGATCGCGTAGCAGCTTAGACAGCATGCGGACGAAGACCATCGTCGTTGAAGCTTCCCGGCCTTCGGTGCCTTTGTAGAACTCTTCAAACAGCGACTCAGCTACCGGCTTGATCGGCTTCGAACGCACTTTGCGCTCGGGCATGTAGCCGCCAAGCTGTTTGCGCCGCTCCTGCATGTAGCGGATTTCCGGACTGTCGTCCGGGGGGCGGTAGAACGGCGCATCGTGCAGTTCCTCGTCGGGAATGGGAATTCCAAAGCGCGAACGGAACATACGCAACTCGTCCTCGTTCAGCTTTTTCTGCTGGTGAGTAATATTCTTGCCTTCGCCGGCCTCGCCGAGGCCGTAGCCTTTGATCGTCTTTGCAAGAACGACGGTCGGCGCGCCGGTATGCTCAAATGCGGATTTGTAAGCGGCGTGGACTTTGATGGGATCGTGTCCGCCCAGGCGCATGCGTGAAAGCTGGTCATCGGAAAGGTGCTCGACCATGCGAAGAAGGCGCGGATCGGTGCCAAACAAGTTTTGCCGGAAATATGCGCCGCTCTCTACGAAGAATTTCTGGTACTGGCCGTCAGTGATCTCGCCGAGTCTTTTGACCAGCAAGCCATCGCGATCGTTCTGAATCAGACTGTCCCAATCGCTGCCCCAGATGCATTTGATCACGTTCCAGCCGGCGCCGCGGAAAATCGCTTCCATTTCCTGAATGATCTTGCCATTGCCACGCACCGGGCCATCGAGCCGTTGCAAGTTGCAGTTGATCACCCAAATCAGGTTGTCGAGCCTCTCGCGCGAGGCGAGCGTGATCGAACCAAGGGACTCGGGTTCGTCCATTTCGCCGTCGCCCAGGAATGCCCACACCTTGCCGCCGGTGGAAGTTTTGAGGCCGCGATTTTCGAGATATTTAATGAAGCGGGCGTGGTAAATCGACTGCAGCGGCCCCAAGCCCATGCTGACGGTTGGAAATTCCCAGAAATCCGGCATCAGCCATGGATGGGGATAGGAGCTCAACCCGCCGCCAGGTTTCAGCTCGCGGCGAAAATTTTCCAGCTTCTCTTTCGGAAGGCGCCCTTCGAGAAACGCCCGCGAATACATTCCGGGAGCGGCGTGCCCCTGGAAATAGACCACGTCGCGATCACCGTTCTCAGTACGCGCCCGCAAAAAATGATTGAAAGCGACCTCGTAAAGCGTCGCGGCGGATGCGAAAGTGGATATGTGGCCGCCGATTCCACTTTCTACCCGGTTCGCGCGGACCACCATCGCCATGGCGTTCCAACGCACCAGGCTCTTAATGCGGCGCTCCATCTCCTGACTGCCAGGAAACGGCGCCTGCTGGGGTGCCGGAATCGTGTTCTGGTACGGAGTGGTGGCGGTGAAAGGAAGGTTGATCCCAGCAGCGCTTCGCGCATGCAACTGGAGATGCTGCAAAAGGCGTCCGGCTCGCTCCGCCCCGCCCTTAGCCAGAACGTAGTCCAACGAATCAAGCCATTCGCGAGTTTCTAATACTTCGAGCCCGTCGCCGTTGCGAGAAGCCGAGGCTTTCTGCTCATCTAGTGTCGGGATTTGTGCCAATTCTGCCTTCTCCGCGCTGTGATGGGAACCTCTCATCATAAAAGATATTTCGATTTTCTGCTGCGAACTGTGGTCGAAGGGGCCTTTAGAAGAATTTCAGGCGGCGCAAACGCGGTTATGGTCATCTAACGCTGGGCATCCAGGAGAAAATTACATGCCCAAGAAAAGCAGCACTTCCGCAAAACATGCCGTACAGAATGCGGAGCCTCGCGTCCACCAGCGCGCCCCTGAAATTCAACCCTATGGAACTGTCACCCACGCTTTCCATCTTCAACTGGAGGAGCCAGTCCGGTTGGAGATGACCGAGCAGCTCAACCAACTGCTAGCGGATTCGATGTGCTTGCGCGACTTGTACAAGAAGGCGCACTGGCAAGTTCTCGGCCCGACGTTCTATCAGCTTCATCTCTTGTTCGACAAGCACTTCAACGAACAAGTCGATGTCGTGGACACCATCGCCGAACGCATCCAGCTGTTGGGTGGTCTGGCCCTTGCCATGGCGGCTGATGTGGCGGAGACAACCCAAATCGCGCGTCCGCCCCGCGGCCGAGAAGAAGTCCCGGTGGTAATCTCGCGTATGCTGGACGCTCATCAAGTCATCATTCAGCAATGTCGCGAGCTCGCCGACCGCGCTGACAAGCTCGGCGACGACGGCACCAACGATCTGGTGTTGAGTGATGTGCTGCGACCGAACGAACTGCAGTCTTGGTTCATTAGCGAGCACGTTGTAGAAACACCGCTCGTGCATGCCACGCGGGAAACGTCGCAGGCAGCAGACTAACTAGCGGCAATCCCTAAGAAAAGGCTGGCGCGAGCCGGCCTTTTCTTCTGCCTCGACGGCGTCCACAGACAAATATTTGACAAAAAACGCGCCTTTTTGGGTATTATCCTTCCAGCGTCGGGGGCGAGTTCGTGACAGGGGGCCACAATCTTCGGGTCCTACGGGAAAAGCTTGGTCTCACCATGCGTGACATCGAGACTGCGAGCTACCAGATTGCACGCGTGCGCGGCAACGAAGAATATTCGATCCCGATTAGCCGGCTTTCTGATTTTGAAACCAAAGGCGTAATTCCCAGCATTTATCGGTTCTATTCGTTGGCAGTTATCTACCGCAAGGACTTCCGCGACATCCTCGCCTGGTACGGAGTGGATTTAAACGTGCCCGTGTCCGAGTTCGCGATTGCTGCTCCGCCACGGTCCCATTTGGCCTCGGCTCTGGCTGGAACTCAGTCCGTAGAGATGCCGGTCCGGATGGATCCGGCATTCGATCCGCGCAAGACCCTGAACTTCGGAAGGATGGTCGAGCAATGGGGCACTGTTCCGATGGCTTACCTCTCCCAGTTCTCAAAGGTTGACTTCACTTACGGATACATCGGGAGCGAAGATCTGACGATGTATCCAATTCTGCCGCCGGGCAGCTTCATCCAGGTGGATGAATCGCGCAATAAGGTGATCGAAGGCGGTTGGCGCTCGGAATACGAACGGCCTATTTATTTTGTCGAAACCCGCGAAGGCTACACGTGCTGCTGGTGCGCGATTGGTCGGGAAGACCTGATTCTTCAACCCCACCCCCTTTCGCCGGTGCAACCCAAGGTCGTTCGCACCTCACACGCGGAAGTCGTCGGGCAAGTGGTTGGAGTTGCTATGAGGCTCGGCGAGTGGCGTCCCGTCCCCGATGCCTCTCGAGGCCAAAGAGAGCGTGCAGCACTGAGCTAAGGTGCCGTGCCGAACCGGGACCCGGATCGTTCGGAAGCAGAGTCCGTCCATTTTCCGCCAAGGCCTTCAGGTAGTCCTCAGTACTTTGTCCTTCCTCAGCTGTCGCCTTCTTCACGTCTTCCAGCAACTGTGCAAGCGGCGTGGACAAAACCTGCGAGACCATATCCTTGTGCGCCCCTGCCAAAGCCTTGTTGGCCGCCGATTCACCGTGTACTTTGCCGAACCCCCAGTGAGAGTAAGACCCGCCGCGGACTCGAAGCCGTGAAAGATACTCCAGCTTCTGAAAGCATCCTGAGATCGCGAGGAGAGTGCTGCGCGAAAGGTCCTCGATTGCTGACTTCATTGTCATGTGACTCAACCCAGCAGTGACAGCTCGGCCGCTCAAAAGCAGTCTCGCGGCCAACCTATCACGTCGAATGGGCAAATTCAACAAGGACGCCTTCGTAGCAGAAAGGCAGTACTTAAAGGGCTAGCGGCGAGCCCGAAAGTGCCCAAGGCCCAGCCGCACCTCGAAAATATTGATCCCAGGGTTCAGATCTCCCAGGCCGGCGTTCGAGATATGAAAATATCGCGCTTCGATTGCCCAGGCGTATCTCGGGCCAAGAAAGTGCGTGCCCAAGGCCGCCGCAGAGGTAAAGTTCACTTTGGAGGTCGCAGCTGGCACTTTGCTGGTGGTGAAGAGCGTCCCGCCGCTCAACTCGAAATAAGGGGAAACGCGGCCGCGACTCGCGAAGTTCCACTTCATATTCAACGGGTTTACCCCAACCCCATAAGTGGTTCCTGAAGGCTGAAATATCAAATAGGCGGGTACAGCATCAATCGCGTATTCAAACCTGCCCTTTAGAAATCCTGGAAGGTGAGTGCCGGTCAGCACCCATCCGTAGCGCAATCCGACGTTCCAGATGCCGGTGTTGCCGCGGCCGCCGGAAACCGAGTGCCCGCCCGAGGTCCACACCTGACTTTCGGTGGCGCCTTTCTCGGGCCCGGATTGCGCGCACGCCGAGCTCGCTGCAATTGCGAAACAAAACAAGGCACAGAGAATCAACCTACATTGTGGGCTTTTGTCTTCGAACCTCGGCCGGAGTTTCATTTCTTGAGGAGTCCCTGGTCGCGTAGCCAATTGGTGAGAAGTCCCGGCCATGTCCCGAGCACTGGATCTTCCAGGTCCAGGCCAACGCCGTGCGGACCTTTCTCAAAGATGTGCATCTCGGCGGGAACTCCAGCCTTACGCAGCGCCAGATAAAACGCGACTGAATTCTCGGGGGGAACCACGGTGTCGGCGGTCGTACTGAACAGGAATGTCGGCGGGGTCTGCGGAGTGACGTTCAGTTCGTTCGAGAGTTGCTTTCGCAACTCGGGACTCGCGTCCGGGCCCAGCAGATTAGTGACCGAGCCTTCGTGCCCGTAGGGCGGTAGCATCGAGATCACGGGATACGCCAGAATCAAAAAATCAGGACGGCAACTTACACGATCGATTGGGTCAACCGCGCTGGGATCGCCGGCGTCAAAGTGTGTGCCTGCCGTCGAGGCCAGGTGACCGCCGGCTGAAAATCCCATCAGGCCGACCCGGTCGGGGCGAAAACCGTACTGCTCCGCGTGCGCCCGAGCCCACCGCATCGCGCGCTGGGCATCGTCCAGTTCGATCGGATGATGATAGCGCGGGCCCAGCCGGTATTTCAGCACGAACGCAGTGACATTCATGCCGTTAAACCAGCCGGCAAACTGACGGCCCTCGTGGTTGGCGGCCAGCATTCCGTAGCCGCCGCCTGGTGCGATGACCACCGCGGTGCCGGTGCGGGTCGCGTCCAGCGGCGGATAGACGGTTATCGTCGGCGTATCTGCATCGCCGTTGCCCTGCGCTCCCGGAGCGCCTTTTTCCCACAGCGGAAAGGTCTGCGTCTCGGGTGTAAAACTTAGCGGAGGCGTTTTTTGCGCTTGAGCAAGGCCCGCCATTGTGATTGCCAATGCAAGCAGATAGGTAGCTTTCATAAATCCCTTCCCACACAAAAACCCGGGCCGTCCGCTGTGCCGGGCTGGGGCGCTTTTTCAGTTCACCAACCCGTCAAAGCCCGAGCCCGCCATCGACGCACAAAATCTGGCCGGTAATAAACTGCGGTGCAGTGGCGAAGAACAATACGGCCGCCGCAATCTCTTCCCCGGTCCCATTGCGTCGCATCGGGGTCTGCTTCGTCATGCGCCGCATGAAGCTGGCCGCCTTCGGCTCGCCCAGATCAATCATCCCGGGCGCAACACAGTTCACCGCAATCTCCGGGGCAAGCGATTTCGCCATGGCTTTGGTCAACATGTGCAGCGCGGCCTTTGACGAACAATAGTGAGCATGCGTGGCCCAGGCTCGTAGTCCGCCGAGCGATCCCAGATTAATAATCCGCCCTTTTCGCTTCCGCAAGTATTCCAGCGCGGCTTGACTCACCAGAAATGGCCCGCGTACGTTGGTGGCAAAAATTGCGTCCCATTGCCGCACGGTGATTTCGTCGAACGCAACCGTTTCGTAAGTGCCGGCGTTGTTCACCAGAATGTCGATCCCGCCCAAGCGCTTAGCCACCGTGTATACGGCCGTTCGCACGCTTGCTTGATCCGTAACGTCACAGCGGACGGCGACACCATTCCCTCCAAGCCTGGCTATCTCTTTTAATGTTTCTTCGGACTCGCGTTTCGATCGCAGATAAGTAATCCCGACACTCGCCCCGGCGCGGGTTAGCGCCAACGCCGACGCCTTCCCTAAGCGCTTGGACGCACCCGTAATTAGCGCTACTTGTCCGGCCAAAATCTTAGGCTCGTTCGCCATGAGAACAGGATTGTACCTTGTCCGGAGCTTTCTTCTGGTTCGCCAAGGGGCCTTCCCAGTTCAACTTTCCCGTAGAAACAGCATCTCAGGTTTGCTAGACTCCGACTTAGTTATGAGCGCGCAGCCGACCCCCCACCCGAGAGAAGTTGTGGTCTATTCCCGCAAGGGATGCCACCTCTGCGAGATTGTCAAAGAAAAACTCTCAAAGCTCGAGCGTCGCGGCGGTTTCCATTGGCGGGAAGTAGATGTGGACGCTGATGACGGCCTGCGCCGCCAGTTCACCGACGAAGTCCCCGTGGTCTTTATCGACGGCCGCAAGGCCTTCAAGTACCGCATGGACGAACAGGAATTCCTTCGCAAGCTCGCCAGCTAGCCCCTACCGCCGATCTAATCAAAGACCTCGCAAGCGATTCTGTTCTTGGTCATTCAGTGCCCATACCCGCCGGGGCTGCGAAGGAAAGGTCAGGCAAACCCTCGGGTCCGGATTGCGTTCGGTCAACTCGCCGCTCTTCCTCGCGGATCATTCTATGAACGGTTCACCTTTAGGGCGAACGGCGATCTTATGGTCGGTGAAGATACCATGCAGTCCCGGGATTTCATATTTCGGCATGTGGCAGGTCACGCACAGATTCCTGGCAACTGTACAGGCCGGAGCAGGACGGTCTTTCGCCGCGGTAGAAGCTCCGGCGAGGGCGTGGCAGGCAAGGCAGTTCTTGTCATAGGACGCGGCATCCTCGACCAGCGGACGGTGGGGGTCGTGGCAGGCCACGCAGGTGATGCGTGCATCGCCATCCGATCCCCAGCAGCGGCTGTCTTGCAGACGGTAAGCGGGAAACCGGATCGTGGCCAGGCCGCGCAGGCCTACCTGAAGGATGTCGCCACGGGTTCGATGACAGGCGCCGCAAAAATCCACGGAATCCGAAGGCCCCAGCGATGCGGGATTCAGAGCAAAAGTCGACGTCTGATTGCCATTGTCGTTCGCTAGAGTCATGGTCGCAACATGCTGGGCGCCGGGTCCGTGACAGGACTCACAGGTGATTCCCGCGATGGACTGAACGGGATCAAAGTGGTTGCTGGTAGTGGCGGCGGAGGCATGGCAGTCAAAACACATACGCACGGAATCTAAAGTCTGGGGCACTCCCAACGCATCGGACAGGCCCGCCGGAGCCGATCGGATGTGCCCCGGAGTGAAATCCAGACCCTTGATTAGCGGGTAATAGCTTAGGTTGCTTTCGTAGAAAGTACCTTTTTGTTCGTACACATAGGTAAAGCCAAAATGACCGTTTCCGAACACCCAGCCAAGCGGAGTTGAGATTGAATGGGTGCCATCGCTGGCTGAATAGACCGAACTATCGGCGTTCTGACTCACTTCATACCGATAGTCACCGACAGTGAAGGTGAGTGGACCGGTGATTCCGGACTGCGCAAAAGCCGCTGGGGTCGCTCGCGCGGAAGCATTCGCCATCTGGGTTGTTTTCTGGCTCTGAACGGTGTGGGCGTGGCAGCCGGCGCACGCCGCGGAGCCCACATAATGCTGGCGCGGCTCCGATCCTTTGGTTGGCCACCAGCCCGGGGCGTGCAGGTGGTCTGCGGTACTCATGGGCTTCCTCACCGCCTGCGACGCCAGCTTCCCAGCCGACACACAGATTGCGATTACACAAAGGAGGCGCAGCGCAGCGAGCTTCACAGAGGATCCCGGTTCTTACCAACAAATCGTGCCCAACTAAATGCACTTCGGCGGCGCTCTCCCTGCCGACGGCGCATCCCATTACATTACATCAGGTGGCGAGATGTCTCATCTGCGCCCCGCCGCAGAAGGTTCTGGCTCCTGCAAACAACATCTCAAGGCCGGAAGTGGGCTGAAAAGCGATGGCCAAACGCTTCATTGTCGTCGTGTTCCGCATCTCATCTGGGAGGTAACGTGCTGGTGACCTGGGTTCCAGACAAGCGTCTAAACCTATGGTTTTTCGCATGTTATACTTCCTGAAAATCAGGTCGCTTGGGCACTCCATCCGCCCGGCCGAAGGATCATAAAAGATGGCCCGTAGTTCTCAGCGCAGCGCAATTCTGATCGTCGCGTTCTTGGCAGTTTGCGGATTTCTGGGCATGCTCTTTGCCGAGAAGAATCCCACCACGGCTCACAACAGCGACTCCGATGTCAGTGACAGCCTCAAGCAGTTCACGGAGGTTTACGACATTGTCGAGCAAAACTACGCGGAACCGGTGAACCCGGACAAGTCCATTTATAACGGCGCCATCCCGGGCATGTTGCATGTGCTGGATCCGCACTCGAATTTTTTCGATCCCAAGTCGTATTCCCAACTGCGCGAAGATCAACGCGGAAAATATTACGGCGTTGGCATGACGGTCGGACCGCGCAATAGCAAGGTGATCGTCATCGCCCCATTTGTCGGAACGCCGGCCTACCGCGCCGGCATTCGCCCCGGCGATATTATTGCCGCCGTCGATGGCAAGCCCACCGACAACATGACCACCGGTGATGTTGCCGACCTGCTTAAGGGCCCTAAGGGGACGACGGTTCACATCACGATTCTGCGCGAAGGCGCGGACAAGCCGCTTGAGTTCGCCGTCGTTCGCGACGAGATTCCTCGCTATAGCGTTGACCTGCACTTCCTGATTCGCCCCGGAATTGGTTACATGCACGTCTCTAGCTTCAACGAGACCACCGAAAAAGAAGTTCAGGAAGCGCTCGACCTGTTCACGCAACAGGGAGAACTCAAAGGCCTGATTCTTGATTTGCGCCAAAACCCCGGCGGCCTGCTCAATGAAGGCGTTGGCGTTGCCGACAAGTTCCTGCACAAGGGACAACTCATTGTTTCGCACCACGGCCGCTCCTCACCGGAACGCCGCTACACGGCCGCGCGTGGAAACGGCGGACGTGACTACCCGCTGGTAGTTCTTGTGAATCGCGGTACGGCGTCCGCGGCAGAGATTGTTGCGGGTGCAATTCAAGACCACGACCGCGGCCTCATCCTAGGCGAAACCACGTTCGGCAAGGGCTTGGTGCAAACTGTATATCCGCTGGCCAATGATACCGGCCTGGCGCTGACCACGGCGAAATACTACACGCCCAGTGGACGCCTGATTCAGCGCGACTATAGCAATGTTTCGCTCTACGACTACTACTTCGACCGCGACGAGAACAACAACGCCAACAAGGAAGTGAAACTGACCGACAGCGGACGGACGGTGTACGGTGGTGGCGGAATCACTCCCGACGTAAAATTCGATGCGCCTAAGAGTAATCATTTTCAAGACGCCCTGCTGCAGCATTACGGCTTCTTCAACTTCGCCAAGCACTACGTCGTGAACCACAAGATTGCAAAGAACTTCGAGGTCGACGAGAACGTATTGCAGGACTTCCGCAAGTCGCTGGAAGGCGACAAAGTTCCCTATACCGAAGCCGATCTGGCGCAGAACAACGAGTGGGTGCGGTCCAACCTCAAGAGCGAGATTTTTGTGGATGCTTTCGGACAGGAAGAAGGTTTGAAAGTGAAAGCGGAAACCGATCCTCAGGTCTTAAAGGGACTCGACTTGCTTCCGCAAGCGCGTCAACTCGCGGAGAGCGCCAGAAAGATCGTGGCCGAGCGAGGCAACGGGGCCATGAACCGGTAGGTCTTAGTTACGAACCGAATGCCAAGAGGGAGAGCGAACTGACTGCTCTCCCTTTTGATTTCGTCCCGTGCAGTTCCGGATCACATTCGGGTCTTGGGCATTTCCCTCGCCACACCGCCGTTAGCGCGACAGCAATCTTTTCAACACTTCTGTGGATATTTCTGTGGAAAAGCGCGCAACTACCGATATAAGTTTTTTCGTAGCAACTGCTTCTACAAATTGCACACACATGGGTGCGATAACGTTCAGGTGAAAAAAACTTTAGGAAAAATCCGGCTCGACATGCTGGTCCTGGATCGCGGCCTGGCGCCATCACGCGAACGAGCGCAAGCGCTGATCCTCGCCGGCAACATTCTGGTCGATGATCAGAAGGTCACCAAGGCGGGCGCGATGGTCGCTTCACATGCCGCCTTGCGTTTGCTGGGCGAGGATTTGAAGTACGTGAGCCGCGGAGGCCTTAAGCTGGAGCGGGCCCTCGATCATTGGAACATCGGCGTGGCGGGAAAAGTCTGCCTCGACGTGGGCGCCTCAACCGGAGGCTTTACTGACTGTCTGTTGCAGCGCGGCGCGGCGCGAGTCATCGCCGTCGATACCGGACACGGACAAATCGCTTTCAAGCTGCGCCAGGATTCGCGAGTTCGGCTGATCGAAAAGAACAATGCCCGCTATCTCACCCGCGAGCAACTCGGCGAGACGGTTGATCTGATCGCGATGGATGTTTCGTTTATTTCGGCGACTCTCGTGCTCCCGGCGGTGCTCAGCTCCGCCTTCCCGCCTGCAATCGACGAGCCGCGAGGTCGCGAACTGATCGTCCTGGTCAAGCCGCAGTTCGAGGCCGGTCGGGAGAACGTCGGCAAGGGCGGCATCGTCCGCGATCCCGATATTCAACAGAAGGCAGTTGAAAGAGTGCGCAAGGTCGTTGCCGAACTCGGAGCGATCTCGATCGACGTAATCGACTCACCCATCCTTGGCGCGGAAGGCAACCGCGAGTTCCTGCTGCTGGGCCAATTCTGAGCGCGCCTCAGCTTCTCAACTTCAACTTCTCCACTTCAAGATGGTTGGCCCTGGGATGGGATGTTTCATTTCGCCGCCGGTGCGTTTTGCTTCAAGGCACGCGGCCTTCAGAGCGAAGTACCATTTGGCGGGGCGGTCGGCGTCGTCGATCAGCATCAGATGAGGATTGTGCTTCAGCCCCTCGCTCTGCAGCTCCATCGTGCGGCGGTCCTGCTCGACGAATTTCGCAAACACGAACTTGAGCAGGGACGACCCAAACGGAACCCAGCGGAAAATGTTCCAGCAGGCAACCACGTCAATGCGGCACTGGCTGCGCGTGATGGGCGTCACCGTGGTGAGCGACGAGAACCAATACTTCCCTACGCGGATGGTTTCCAGGCGCAGATTCGGGAGGACGAAGTCAATGGTGGTAGTCACTGAGTCACCATCGGCATAGAGCCGCAGCAGTTTGTACGGCGCGCTATTCGAGCTGGGGGTGTGCGCGCTCATGCGAAAGCCATTTGGGATCGGCTCGAACTGCTTCTGCTTTTCGTGGATGCTGTGGCGACTGCGCCACCACCATGCCTGGTGAACGAACGGTCCGTGCGCGGGATCCATTAGGCCGATGATTCCGTGGCCCACACTGCATGGCAGGTCAGCGGTGAGATACGCCGTTTTGTATTTGGCGCTGAATGCTGGAACCCCGGGCGCGGGGAATTGCGGCTCTAGGCGCGCGCTAAATCCTGCCCCCGCGGGGCCAGCGTCAGGAATGAAAACCCAGATAAAGCTGTCGCGTTCTTCGCAGGCGAAGTTGCCGGCGTAAATCCGATCTACTTTAAGATTCTGGTCCGCGGTGAGCGACGGAATAAGCTGGCACTGGCCGCTATGCGCGTCGAAACGCCAGCCGTGGTATCCGCACTCAACCTGCTTGCCGTCGAACTGGCCGCAGTTGAGCGGCATGCCACGGTGCGGGCAGGCATCCTGCAAGGCGAACGCACGGCCTTCGGAATCCCGTCCAATCACTAGAGGCGTTTCGAGGAGCATGGCCTTCTGCAGGTGGCCGCGGTGCACGTCTTCGGAAGGCAGCGCCCGGTACCAAAATCCGGTGAGCATCAGGGAGTCTGGGATTTCTCGCTTGGGGAAATCAGCAGTGGACATGGAAGCGCCAGCGTAACACATGGGGTAGTGTGGGTCGGACATTCCTGTCCGACCGGGTATAGTGTGGTCGTTCCGTCCCAAGTCGAGCTTCACCTCAAAGTGGACGATCCCTGCGGCTCGATTTCCGTGCATGGAGTCTGCGGAATCTGGGGCCTGCTGGCGGCGGGCATTTTCTCGTGGAGCGCCGGGCAGTTCACCGCACAAGTCGTTGGCATTGCAACTCTTCTGGGCTTGATTTTCCCTATGACCTACGGCTTGAACTGGCTCCTCAGCCGGTTCATTCCCTACCGAATTTCAGCTGACGGCGAAAGGCAGGGCCTCGATTTGCTTGAACTGGGCGCGGACGCGTATCCAGAATTAATGGTGCACTCGGATGAGTTCTTGCAAAGAAAAGCCGTAAGTCGTACGACAACCGCGGTTCATTTCTCTTCCGCTAAATACGCAATCTGGCTCTTGTAGATGAACAGGTTTGGTTTGCCCTCCCGGGTGAGCCGAAGCATGTTGCGGTCGTAATACTCAATCCAGCCGCGAAGCTTTTCTCCGTTAACCAGCTTTAGGGTGATTGGGCTTTGCTTTTCCGCCAGGAGCTTCAGGTAGGCAGCTTCCTCGTTCGTGGATTCCGGCGGTGGCGACTTCTTCTTCTGAGCTGCGTCAGAAAATGGCATCCCGGGATTCTACGCCTCTTAGCCCGAGATGAAAAATCTGAAACCAATCTAGAACGAGAGTTTCAACCCCCACTGTACTGACCGGGGCGCGCCGCTCGCGCTCATGTTGGGCTGGAAGGTAGCGCGATTTGTCCGGCCGTTGGCCAAAGACGAATTGCCACCCACGGTGTTCTGCGGCTGCACCGGGGCTGAACTTGGCGACTTGCTGCTGGGGCCAAAGCTCAAGATTCCGCTCTGCGTGTATCCCGGCATGTCGAAGTTGGCAAAATTGAGCACGTTATAGAACGAGATACTGGGCGCCAGCGTGACGCGCTCGCCCAACTTGTGCTCCCATCCCAGCCGCACGTCGAACGTCTTGACCCAGCCAAGGCCCGCGACGTGGGCAACGGGTACGGCAAGCGGCTGCAGCACGCCGCCCATGCTCTGCAATTCCGACAGGGAGAAGACTCCGGCGTTGGTGAGCGCGCCCCCTGCGGGAGTTTGCGGGCTGGTGCTGGTCGCAAAAGTACCGTTGTAATTTGCAATGAAATTCGCCAATCCAATTGCGGTGATCGACCTGCCGAAAGAGCCGACGGTTGAACGTGGAACGATGTCGCCAGTCGAGCCGTCCCCGTTCCAGTCTGTGACCAATACTTCGGCGCCGCCGGCTGCCTGCTGAAAACTCAACGTCGCCGGGAGCGGACTGGCGATGTGGCTCAAGAAACTTACCTGCAGCGAGTGACGCAAGTTGAACAGCCCGGCGACGGAAAGTTGATGCCTGCGGTCCAATCCGTCGGGGCCGGTGAAGCGATCAGGATTGGCGTAGTCGGTCGCGAGCATCGCCGTGGTTGCGTCCTGTCCCTGGCCGATATTGCGCGAGCGCTGGTAGGAAAGACGGAAGCTGGCGCTTTTGACTTCGCGCGAAAAGTTGGTGATCTCCTGGTTCAAACTGAAGAGCATGCCACCGTACACCGACCGGCCTTCCGGCAGGTCCACAACGTTGACGCCGAGATTCGGGTGAATCCCTGGAAAGGCGCAGAAGGCGCATGGTGCGCCTCCGGTCACTTGCGCGGGACCACCAATGCCGCTAGCGCCGTATGCCGCAAGAGCTCCAGCCGCTCCGAGTTTGCCCACCATGCACTGGACCTGGTTGGTACCTGCCACACAGCCGTTGCTGGTTTGCGCATTGTCACGCGCTGCAAGAGCGTTCGAGAGATTGAAAGTTGCGGCAGCGCCGCCCTGGTTCACATCGACGCCGAGAAGAGTTCGCGTTGTTACCTCGCGCAGATAATCGAACGTGAAGACAAGGCCAGGCTTGAACTCGTGGCGCAATCCAATGTTCGCCTGGATGGTCCGCGGAGTTTGATAGTTGGGCGAGATCAGGCTTAGTCCATTGAGCATGGGGCTGGCAAACCCGGTCGCACTCCCGATGAAGTTCGGGTTCGATGCGGCGGCCGCAATTCCCGACTGGTAAGCCTGTTGAAGCGCCAGCGCCAGCGGCGCAGCGGCGCCCATGGATTCTCCGCACCAGCTTCCCTGTTTGGCCGGATCGTACGGAGAAACGCTGCCGTTCGCGTTCACAATTCCCGCGCCGTTGATGATCGTGCCCGGTGCTCCGGCATTGGGCCATTGGATTGAGCCCGACGCACCGCCGATGCAGGCTGGAGCCGTCGCAAACGAATTTCCCGCCTGCAACCGCAGCGCACGATCGGAATAAGCGTTCAAGAAAGACGACTGGTCATAAAACATCCCAATGCCGGCGCGAATGGTGGTCGTACCGTTGGAGCTCGTGTCCCAGGCAACGCCCAATTGTGGAGCAAAATTTAAGTTCGGCTGGCGCACGCGGTTACCGAGTTTCGACTGCCACGCGTTCAGCTGCGCAATCGCCGGAAGGTCACTGTTGTTCGGAACCGTGTCTCGGACCCAGTGAACTCCATAAGTCACCGCAAGGTTAGGCGTCAGCTTCCAGGTATCAGCGACGTAGAGAGACAACTGGTTGTCGGAGAGGCCGCCGCCTGCAAATCCGAATGCGCTCTTTTCAGACTGGAAATTCTGGCCGTTGCCGAGATATGCCCACTCCACCGGGTAAGAAAGTGGATCGGTGGCGAGGCCGCTGGGGCCGCCCAAAGTCATTGGCAGCGGAATGCTACCCTGGTCCGACAGGACCGGGGCCGTGGAATACAGCGGGGCAGACCTGCCGACAGAAATCCGGTCGTAGCTTGCGCCAAAATGTAGTTGATGTCGGCCGGATATGCGGCTGACGTCGTAACGAAATTGCCTGTCCGCTTCATAATTCTTCTGGTTTACGAATGGGCTCGTGCCAACGCAAATCAAGGCGCCGGTAGAACACTGGCCCATGGAACCGCCGCCGATATTGAAATCGAAGTTTGGCAGGTTGGCGAAGCCGGCCAGAACCGGGGCGGAAGAAAAAGCGTCGGCAGTTGAGTTCTTGAATTTCAGATATTCAAAACGGAATTGGTGAACGAAAGCGCCTGACGCGAGGTCAAGACCGAAGCTGTGCGAAGGCGTGTTGGAACTGGTACGAATGGGCTGAAGGCTTGGTCCTGAAGAAAACGGTGCCACCACGCTGCCCTGATCGTAGCCGAAACGATAAAACGCGCGCGCCTGATCGGACCATTTGTAGTCCAGCCGCCCAGTGGCAGCGATGCCGCGGAACGGTTCGCTGATGGTGGTGAAGTTCGGGGCCAGGGCCGCAAATGCTCCTGCTGGAATGAAGGAATTCTGAAAATCCTGGCGACCGCGTTCGGCGTCGAAAAAGAAAAACAATTTCTCAGGGACAAGCGCGCCGCCAAGATTGCCACCAAACAATTGGCGACCCCAGTGATGTCGATCCCCGCTGCTGGCGGAAAGGACGTCGCCGTTTCCGTAGGACCCGAAGAGGCTTCCATGGAGGTCGTCGCCCCCGGAGCGGGTGACAAAATTGACGGCTCCCGGCGCGTAGAACTGACTGGAGGGGGCGGCCAACAAACCGCCGAACTGGAATTCCTGGACGGCACTCGCTGGCAGATTCTGTACCACGCCGCCACTGGTGCGGTCTGCAATGCTCAAGCCGTCAACTTCGACGGGCGTCTCATTGCCGAACCGGCTGAAGAGAGACACCGATGAATATGTGTTCTTGTCGGGCGCCAGCGTTCCGGCATTCTGATTTTGCACGCCGGGCTCGATCTGCATCAGTTCGAGGAAGCTAGGGCCGCGCAACGGCAGGTCTTCGATCTCATGCGCCGAGACCACTCCGGGGAGCGGTTCGGGGGAGAGCACAATATCCGACGTGGTGGCCGCTCCACCCTTCACCGTCACGACAACGGTGGCCATAATAAAAGCTCGCATCTCAGCGCGTACCGTGTAATCGGCAGCGGCCACTTCGCCCGACACGAAGGTGCCCGCGGCGTCGGTTCGCACCGCCGTGGTCTTGCCGGTGTCGCGATTAATAATCAGGATCCTGGCTCCGCTGATGGGGGCGCCTTTTGTGGACGTGACGGTGCCCTTAACCGTTCCAGTTTCAACGTCGGTATCTGCGTCCTGGGCAATCGCGCCGGAAACCATACTCAGTGCAAGCAAAAAAGGTAGGAATATTCGAAGCAAAAACCGGCCCCCTTGGGTTCTCTGTGACGCCATTTTCATGGGTGAACTTTCAAGCTCACTAAAATTCTGGTTTTTCAGCAGTCCGACAATTGTTACTGTGCTTTCAACAAATTGCAAACCAGCTAATGCGACTTTGAGGTGTAATATCCGGTGCGATGGCGGGTTTTGTACTCCGTTCCGGCGTTCACACCAGCCAACTTCACCTCGACGCGCCGGAAATCCGAGTCTGCCACGCGTTGCGCGGGATAGTACGCCAATAGATACTGGGTGCGCAGTTCGTCGCTGATGGTGCGAAACGCTTCATCGAGTTGCGGCAGCGAAGTAGCATAAAAATATTTCCCGCCTGTATCCTCAGAAAGCTGGATGAGTGCATGCTCGCCACCGGTGTCGCGGCCCGCGCTGGCCTCGATCGGAACCACGATAATGCTATAAACGACCGCCTCAGAAATCTGCGCGGCCCGCAAGGCTTCCTGGTAGTCAGTCCTGCTCACGGTGTCGCCGCCGTCGGTGATTACGACCATCACCTTTCTTCCCTGCCTTGACTCGAGCGACTGCGATGCCACATAAACCGCGTCGAACAATGCCGTCGCCGATCCCATATGCATGTGCTGGATGCCGTACTCAATCGTCTTCAAGTCGGAGGTGAATGAAACCACTTCCTCAGGAATCTCGCTTATCGCATACACCGACATGGAATCCTGCGGCCGCAGAATGGCGCGGGCAAAGCGCCGGGCAGAGTTGATTTCCAGCGGCAAATCTTTCCGGGTGCTCAAACTGGTATCGATTTCCAGCGCGATAGAGAGCGGCAGCTCCGATTCTCTGGAGAAGACGGAAATTTTCTGAGGGTGACCATCTTCCAGGAGCTGGAAATTTTCTTGCAGCAGATTTCCTACCGGCGCACCGCGCTCATCCGTTACCGTGACGAAAACGTTCACCAGCTTTACGTCAACTCGGAACGTGGTGTCGTCATTCGCGCCGGCAGCCTGCGATTTTGCGGCAGAAGACTTGCCCCCTGCGCCCGGTGGCCGGGGCACCGTATTCGAGGTCTGGGCGGCACACAGCGATGCCAAAACCAGCAGCGTTACAAGAGTTTTCATGCGAGAGCTAATCACTTGGATGCAGGACTCCCGCGATTTGTACCTGCTGCGATTTGCTCGGGAAAGGGCTCGCCGTCGGCCCAAACGGCGCCGTCCTCGAAGAATTCCTTTTTCCAGATGGGAACCGTGCGTTTCAGGGTATCAATCACCCAGCGGCAGGCGTCGAACGCGGCAGCCCGATGGGCAGAGAACACCGCAATCAGGACACTGCTTTCGCCGATTTCGATCCTTCCCAGCCGGTGAACGATGGCGACGTTGCGAATGGCGAATCGCTCCATGGCTTCCCTGCCCAGCTCCTGGAGCTTGCCGAGAGCCATGCTTTCGTAGGATTCGTACTCCAGGTAGAGCGTCCGGCGACCTCGGCTGTGATTGCGCACTGTGCCGTCAAAGATGACGATCGCGCCGTCCTCCGGACTTTCGAGGGCAGGCACGATGTCATGCGGGACGATAGGTTCGCGAATCAGGCGCGCCAAAAGGGGAGCCTCCGGCACGCCGCCGCTCACCGGCGGCAACAAGGCCACCTCGTCGCCGGTGTGCAAAGGCTGGTTCGCCGTAGCGTATTCCTGATTCACGGAAATCGCGACCGATGCCAAAAGGGCGTTTCCTCCGGGAAGGCTCCGCTCGTAGTGCCCGATCACGTCGGCGGCGGTCGCTTTGTCGGGCAGGGTAATGACATCGGAGCTGCACCCCGCAAGGTCTTTCAATATCCCGAAAAGTAGCACGCGAACCTGCATGGAAGAATCGTCCGTACAGTTTAACGTGAGTGGAGGAGGCCGTGATTGACCATCCGACAGCAAGGCTCGCGGGCGGCCCGCCGGCCACGGCTTGCCACCAGCAAAAAAGCCAGCCGGGTTAGGGCCGGCCTGAAATGAACGGTTTGCAACTTACCGGGACTTCGGAGGGTTCTGGTCTTTCTCCCTTTCCTTGTCCCTCTGACGCTGCTCCAGGGTCCGCGTGTCGCGTTGCGGTTGCTGCTCGCGTTGCTGGGGTGGAGGAGCGTTTCGCGTTTCTGGGGGCCGGGGCGCTGCCTCATTGCGCACCGGGGGAGACGCGTCCCGTCGCGTTTGCGGCGGTTCCGGACGAGTCTCCGATGGTCGCGGCGCAGGCTGAGGCCTTACGTCCGGTGGCGGGGCAACAGGACGTTCTCTGGTCTGAGGCGGCGGCTCCTGCGACCTGACCGGTGGCGGCACTCGATCGTTCTGACCCTGCCGTTCCACCGGATTGTCAGGCTGCGGCGGCCGGGCATTGGGCGCGTTCGACTGCGGCCGGTCCGGCTGCGTGTTCCCCCGCGGCGGTTGCGGCTGGTCGGGTCTCCCCGGCCTGGGCACGTCGTGCGTTGGTCGGTTATTCTCCGGAACGTTCGGACGGCTAGTTTCCGGAGCAGGCCGGTTGTCAGGGGCGTTTGGACGCATCGGCGTCGCACTGTTCTGCGGCGCTGGGGGCGCATTGTTTGGCACGCTCGGACGATTAACCTGGTTGTTTTCGTTGCGCTGGCCGACTCCTCTGCCATTATCGGGCGTTCCGTTCTGCGGTGTCCCATTTGGGGAAGCGCCAGGTCGCGGAACTTCCGCGCCAGGACGAATGCCAGGATTCCCGGGGTTTTCGTTCGGGCGAGCCGGCGCTGCTTCAGGCGTCCCATTGCGGCGACCCTCAGACGGAGGCATCGGTCGACCAGCATTCGCCGGGTTGTTGTTGCCAGGGGCATTAGGTGCAGGACCAGCATTCGCTGGAGCATTGCTGCCAGGGGCATTAGGTGCAGGCGTTGGCCGACCAGCATTCGCTGGAGCGTTATTGGTTTCAGGTCCCTTATTCCCCGGCCCGTTGCGGTTGGCTGGAGATGAACCGCGCGCTCCGATCTGCAAAGCCTGGGCTTGTCCGCGAGGGGCTGCTTCGACCTTTCGGATCTGAGGCGGTGGCGGGGCGGCAGGACGCGCCATCCCTTGGACGGGAGCCGCTCGGTTCACCATCATCGGTTGGCGCGTGGCCACCACCGGACGCGCCATAACTTGCTGTGGAGGCGCCGCCTGGACGGGACGCGCCATCCCGACGACGCTCTGGCGCTGCGGCTGAATCTGCTGTGCAACTTCGTGGGTGACCTGCGCACGCTGTAGCTCGCGGGCATCGACTCGAACGATGTTGGAGCGAACCGGGCGCGCATTCACAAATGTGTCGTGATTCACAACCGTGACGCTGTTATTGACGCGCTGATTGACATAGGTAACGTTGTTGACGTGATTCACAGTCACGTTGTTGTAAACGTTGGTGACGTTCACCACGTTAACATTGGTGTTGGTCACATTGACGTTCTCGACGTAACGCCGGCTGGTGCGATACGGAGGCACATACACGTCGCCAGGGCCGAGCGGGAACCATCCCACTCCCCCTCCGCCGCCGCGGCCAACGCCTATACTGAGGCTGAAGCCGCCCCCGCCTACAAAAGCAACCAAGGCGGGCGAATAAACGGGAGCCACCGCCACCGGTCCGGGTACCCAGCACCATCCGCGACTGGCATGCGCCCAGCGACCATAGTGGAACGGAGCAAAGCCCCAAGGCTCGTCTTCCATCCAAGTCCATCCCCACGGGGAGACGTAAGCCCAGTGGCCGTTCCGGTACGGAGCCCAGTCTTCGGAAACATTGGTCGGGGTCCACACGTTGCCGTATTGGCCCTCATTGTGCCAGCTACCGTATTCGTCGAGGTCTTCATACCCGGTCATTTCGGGGGAAACATATTGCGCGCTGCGGACTCGTTCCGAACGGCGGTCGCGATCCAAAGACCAGCGGGAGAAATCATCGTCCTGCTCGACACCGCCTACGTCGTAGCTAAGCTGCTCGGTGCCGGAGAAAGTTCCATGCTGCCGGTCGCCGAGGCGATAGGAACTGCCACCCCCGGTGATTTCAGCTTGGCCGCGCCAAACGGTTGCAGTCGTCTGGTCGCCGTTCTCGTTCACGTCCACGCGATACTCGCCGGGCTCGGTGACGTTGAATGCGAGGTTGGGTGTATCAATTTCGAAAGTGTCGTCGCTGCCAAGGTGCCGAATGTGGAGAAACAAACTCCCCATAGAGAGTCGAAGCTGGGTGACATTATTTTGAAGGTCAGACAAGGTGACACTGGTTTGAGAACTAAGGCGAATGGAACTAGACCCGAGCTGGACTTCTGCGCGGGCGCTTCGATCAGCCCACAGATTGTCGCCGGGGGCGAGCGGCCGGTTCGGAACTGCGTCCAACCAGTCGCCTTCGCCGCCAGGCTGGAACGAAACCGTGCCCTGCGTGTAACCTATGCGACCGACCCGGGTGGGCGGGTCATGATCGTAGTCTTCGCGATCCTGCGCGAAGGCCGAAGGAAAAGAAGAAATCAGCAACAAGACGGCTGCAAACGCGGCAAGCGAAAATCCTGTGCGTCGGTTCATGGTGTTTTCCTTACTGCGGCCTCTTGGCCGCGATGACACTGAAGACTCATGTTGATTAAACACGGCCTGGAAGCACAAGTTCCATACGGCCAGCAGGGTAGCCAGCACCGGGAGGCCATGTAGATTATGTAGCTGAAACAATGGGGTTTATGCCTACACGGCCTAGGCGCGGCAGGAAATAACTAGCACGGTCGGTCATTGGAGGCTTTGGGTCGCGTAAAACGGCGGTGCATTAAAGGTGGTGAAATCCCATTGGCTCGTCCCGGCCTTACTTGCGTTGGGGTGTAGGGCTGCCACTCGGCTGGATTCTGACCATTACGACCACTCCGGTCTTGTGGCGCCTGGAGCCGGTCCTGCATACGGAGTTGGCCGGGCATTCCGGGCCTGCGGACTGGGTGTTTTACGTGGGATGGGGGATCGTGACCCGACATTGTTCCTCCCGTTCAGAAAGAAAATTGGCCAACGCGGGAAGCCAACAAGTTAGACAACGGCCTGCTCGGCCAGGACCTTCTCACGCTCCTCGGCGTCGAGCCTCGCCTCCCGAGGCGAGCTCGGCAGCGCGAGCTCAAGCACTTCCCCAATCGTCTTCACATAGTGAACGCTCAGGTTGTCGATTTGCTCGGGCGTCAGGTCTTCTTCCACATTCATCTTGTTTTCCGCGGGCAGGATGACGTCGCGAACGCCAGCGCGTTTTGCGGCTAGGACTTTTTCCTTGATTCCGCCGACGGGCAGCACGTTGCCGCTTAGCGTGATCTCACCCGTCATGGCGGTGAGTGGACGCACCGGACGTTCCTTCAACAGCGAAACCAGCGCGGTTGCCATGGTGACGCCAGCGGACGGGCCGTCTTTCGGGATCGCACCCGCCGGTACGTGGATATGAATGTCGTGATCGGCGAAGAAGCTTTCGGGAATCTCCAGCTGCTTCGCGTTCGACCGTACCCAGGTTAGAGCCGCTTGCATCGATTCCTGCATCACCTGGCCGATCTGTCCGGTCATGGTGAAGCCGCCTTTGCCTTTCATCACATTGGCTTCGACGAACAGAACGTCGCCGCCGGAAGGGGTCCAAGCCAGGCCCACGACGACCCCTGCACGTTTGGTACGTTCGGCAATCTCGCCTTCGCTGCGGACTTTGATGCCACCCAGAAATTCTTGAATAATCTCGGTGGTTACAGTCAGCTTCTCGGTCTTTCCTTCCGCCAAACGCCGCGCCTGTTTGCGGCAAATGGTACCGATGTTGCGCTCCAGATTTCGAACGCCGGCTTCGCGCGTGTAATGGCGAATGAGATAGCTCATCGAATCACTCGGAAAATCGATCTGTTCGACGGTGATGCCGTTCTCCTCAATCTGCCGCGGCACCAGGTACTGAAACGCGATGTGGACCTTCTCTTCCTCCGTATAACCCTGCAACTCGATAATTTCCATGCGGTCACGCAGTGGCTCGGGGATCGGGTCGAGCATGTTCGCCGTGGTAATGAAAAGTACCTTCGACAAGTCGAACGGCACATCGAGATAGTTGTCGCGGAACGTGGAGTTCTGCTCGGGATCAAGCGCTTCCAGCAATGCCGAGCCGGGGTCGCCACGAAAGTCGCGCCCGACTTTGTCGATTTCGTCGAGCATGAAGACCGGGTCTTTTGTCTCCGCGCGGCGAATCCCCTGAATAATCTGGCCTGGCAAAGCTCCGATATAAGTGCGCCGATGGCCGCGGATTTCGGCTTCGTCGTGCACGCCGCCGAGGGAAATGCGCACAAACTTGCGATCAAGGGCACGGGCAATCGAACGGCCAAGCGAAGTCTTGCCCACGCCCGGAGGTCCGACAAAGCATAGGATCGGCCCCTTCATCGTTGGCTTCAGACGACGCACGGAAAGGTAATCCAGAATGCGGTCTTTGACCTTCTGCAGATCGTAGTGATCAGTGTCAAGAATCTCTTTGGCTTTCAGAATGTCAACTTCGCCGCCGGAGGTTTTCGTCCACGGCAGAACGGCCAGCCACTCAACATAGTTCCTCGTCACGCCATAATCGGCCGCCATGGGCGACATGCGCGTCAGGCGCCCCAGCTCTTTCAGCGCCTCTTTCTTGACCTCGTCGGGCATGCCGGCGCCTTCGAGTTTTTGACGCAGTTCTTCGGTATCGCGCTGGCCTTCGTCCTGCTCACCCAGTTCCTTCTGGATGGCCTTCATCTGCTCGCGCAGGTAATACTCGCGCTGGCTCTGCTGCACGCGGTCCTGCACTTCCGACTGAATCTTGTTTCGAAGCTGCTGGACTTCAAGTTCCTTCGCGAGATGCTGATTAACTTTCTCCAGCCGGACACGAACGTCGGAAGTTTCAAGCGCGTCCTGCTTGTCGGCAGTCGAAAGCGACGGCAGCGACGAGGCGATGAAGTCCACCAGGCGGCCGGGCTCATCGATATTCATGGCCACGGTTGAAAGTTCATCGGACAAAGTCGGCGAGCCCGCAACGATTTGCTGAAACAGCGTAAGCACGTTGCGCTGCAGGGCTTCGACTTCTGAAGTCTTTGGCGGGATGGCCTCAGGCACGGTTTCAACACGCGCCTGCATGAACGGCGCGAGCTGAGTGAATTCGGTCAGACGCACCCGTTCCAAACCTTCGGCGAAAACGAACAGGCTCTGGTTGGGCATCTTCACTACTTTGTGGACCACCGCCAGGCTGCCGACGGTGTAGAGATCAGTGGGCTGCGGCGAGTCAACACGCGCCTCACGCTGCGCGACGACAATAATTGTCTTGTCTTCCCCTAGAGAATTAATCAATTGGACCGAACTCTCGCGGCCCACAGTCAACGGAAGCACGGCGTGGGGAAAGAGCACTGTGTCACGAACCGGCAACACGGGAAGCGATTTGTTATCAGCAGGCATTTTTCTCTCTTGGCGCGGCACCATGGCCGCGCCCGGTTGCTAAATCCCGGTTGAGTGTATCGTACTCAACTTTGATGCGGGGCGCTTTCCAAAGATTCATCCCTCGGCGCGACAGCGACTTCTAAAAGCACTTGGATTCTAAACCTCGCCACCAGGTTTGCGTGACACGAAGGCGGCGGAGACCGGTTCTTCGGTAACGTCAGGATGGGATGCCCTCATACTGGTTCGCCTCGCGGGGTAAATCAAGCTCAACGGATATCTCGCTAAAAGCACAGAGCCGCAGCGCTCTGGGACCGTTCGGTCTCAACACCGTTGTCGTTTCGGGAACACCAGCAGCCTGGGTAGCACCTGCGCACTTTCCCTTTCGTTAAAAGACTTCACCGTTTCGGCGCGGCTTGGAGGACCACATTTTGTCGAAGGCGTATTCAGCAAGAAGTTTCTCAATCGCGTCCGCTTGGCTAACTCTTCCCGACGAGAACCGTCCAACTCCCACATGCGATTAAATTGTGCAACCGGACGACGGAGAGAAATGACCGCAAACTGGGTGGCGAAGCACGCCGTGCCATTCGGCTTACTCTTCGTTTTAGGCGCATCCCTGCAAGCTCAAGCATTCCACGAGCAAGATGCCGCGGGACTCATGAACGACGCGGTAGCCCATGCCGCGGAAAGATTCTTCAAAGATGCGCCGCAGTCGGTAGCGCTCTCCATCGGAATTCTCAAAGACGGGAAGACCTACGTCTTCAACTACGGCACGCTGCAGAAAGGAAAAAAGGAGCTGCCGACGGCCGATACGCTATACGCCATCGCATCCATCACAAAAACATTCACGGGCACTCTGCTGGCGCAGGCCGTGATTGAGAAGAAAGTGAAGTTGGAGGATGACGTTCGCAAGTATCTCGACGGCAGCTACCCTAACTTGGAATTTCAGGGCCACCCGATCCAACTCGGCCACCTGGTAAATCACAATTCTGGTTTGCCTTTCAATCTGCCAGACATTCCGGAGAACCGCCCCCCGTTTCCTCCGGTTTCGGCAACGACACAGAAGATGATCGACGACTACGACCGCAAGGACTTCCTCGCGGACTTGCACAAGGTGGAGATCAAAACAGTTCCTGGCGAAAAATTCAGCTACTCCAATTCCGCCGCTGTCCTGCTGAGTATTGTCCTCGAAAAGGTGTACGGAATGCCGTATGAGGAGATCGTGAAGCAAAAGATCGCGATCCCGCTTGGCATGCGCGATACGACGATTTCAGTCAACAAATCGCAGAGGATCCGCCTGGCCCGGGGCTACGACGAAAAAGGCGTAATCGTTCCCTACGCGCCAGACATGATGTTGGGAGCGGGAGCGTTGAAGTCCACGGTGAATGACATGCTTAAGTACGCAGCATGGGAAATGGCAGAAGAAGATCCGGCGGTCCAGCTCTCACACCAGTCCAAGTTCGTTCTCAGCGACACGTTTTCCGTTGGGCTGAATTGGCAGATGCTCAAGTCGGGTCCCTACCGCCGCGTCTGGCAGGAAGGCAACCTCCCCGGTTTTTCGAGTATGTGCATGACCTTCCCTGAATTGCACATGGCAATTGTGGTATTCGCCAACGAGGGCGACCGCGCATCGGCTCACGCAATGGGTCTGTTGGCGGATGAGATTGCAAAAACGCTGGATCCAAGGGCGGCGCCTCTGCTGATTGGTTTTGCAGAAGTGCCCACATACGTTTACGCCGCAGGATAAATCCCCAAGACCTTCACCATGTCGGCCACGGCCTTGAGTTGCATGAGCGCCCCTCGCGCCAGCTTTTCATCGCCGCGCAGAAAGTCCGCGTAGAAAACGTACTCCCAGGGACGCCCGCGCATAGGCCGGGATTCGATCTTGCTTAAGCTGATGTCCCGGTCGGCGAAGACCCGCAGTGCCTGGTGCAGGGCGCCCGGAATGTTCTTGAGACCGAACACGATCGACGTCTTGTTGGCGCCGCGCAAAATCCGCTTCTGCTTCCCGCGGCGCAACAGAAAAAACCGGGTAAAGTTGCGCTTATCGTCTTCAATGCCCTCAGCGAGGATGCGCCCTTTGTAAACCGATGCTGCATGACGGCTGGCGATTCCGGCAGCATCGCGCAATCCACTCTCGATGATGTGTTTCACGCTGCCCGCGGTGTCGTAAAACGGAGTCGCCTGAATCTTCGGATTGTCGCGAAAAAAATCGCGACACTGATCGAGCGCAACCGGATGAGAAAACGCCTGGCGCAGCGCGTCCTTCTTAACTCCCCGCGCAGCAATCAGGTTGTGAATGATCCGCAGATGAAATTCTTGCTGAATGAACACGTCCCGCGCCAGAAGCAGATCGGCGTGCTCGGTGACTGTTCCCGCGAGCGTATTTTCGATGGGAATGACCGCCACTGGTATAGCGCCGGCTTCGAGGTGGTCAAACACCTCAGCCGAACGCGCGCAGGGCAATAGCGTGCACCCCGGCACCATTCGGCGCGCGGCTTCATGACTGAAGGAACCCGGCTCTCCCTGGATGGCAACTTTCATTCGAGAACGTTATCTGGAGGACTGAGACGAAAGCAAATTTTTTTCCAGAAGCAGCGCGTTCACACCGTTGGAATAGTAACGCGGAATTGTTTTCACCACATGGAAGCCGTGCCGCTTGTAAAACGAAAGCGCGGAAATGTTGTCGACTGCCGTTTCCAGCCGGACGACATCGCATTTACGAAAGCGCAACTCGTCCTCGGCGGATTTCAAAAGCACCGAGCCCACCCCTTGCCGACGAGCTTCCTCCCGAACGTCAACGGTAATTATGTGTCCCGTCCCGCGGGATCGTTCGCCAACAATGAATCCCAAAATCAAGGCGTCGCCGATAGCTTCGCCCGTCCGGGATGGTCTGCGATCAGACGACTCCGCGACGAATGTAAAGGATCCCCGCCGGAGGGTGTAGGTTTTTAGTTCGAAGGCCGAGTAGGCAATTCCCGGCGCGAAGCAAGCATGGTCGATTGCCAGAAGGGTAGGAAAGTCCTCAATGCGGTAATTTCGGATGGTAAACGGCACGAACTGGCTCTAGTCCAATCTGAAGTGTAGAGCGAAATAGCAGGTGCTGCAAAGACTTACGGTCGTATTCAATTTCCTCAGAAAAAGTTTAAGGAACTGCTTGCCGGACTTGCAGCCCAAGTCGTACCATTCGCATCTGAGGGTTCTGTGCTTCGTCTTCTGGTCATCGCCGCAGCCTGTGCAGTGTTGTTCGACGTGCTGTGGTTCGTGTTTTTCGCGCGCTACAACCTCCGCAAGGGAAAGCTGGTTTTGCGCTGGGTGGAAGCCGCCTGCTCCACTCGCGGAAGCCTGATCGAGAGCGAGTGGCTTGACCGGAGCTGCCTTCGGGCCAAGTTAAGCTTCGCGTCGCACTGGTTTGGAAACGCGCGAGTTACCGTCCGGCTTCTTCCCCGGCCCTCCCTCATTCAATGGCTGGTTTGTCTCTGGCGACGCCAGCGGGAGACCATGACGTTTGAAGCGGACTTGGAGGGCTCACCCACCTTCAATCTTGAAATTTCTCGTCACCGCTGGCTGACGCAAAAGCCCAAGGAAATTTCTGATCCCAACCGCAACTGGATGCTTTCGCGGCCGGGCCCGGTAGTGCTCACGACGCGGACCGAGTGGGCCAACGAATTGCCGCCTCTGGTCAATACGCTTATGACCAGCCGGGGCCACAATCTACTGAGCGTAAGGTTCCGCAAGGACTCGCCGAACCTGACCGCTACCATTCCTCTCGAAGCCCTTTCCGGCGAGGAAACCGCAGCTTCGTTCCTGAATGTTCTCCGGGAGCTGGCAGCGGGGTCATCGGCTTCGCGCCACTAAGCCGGTTACTCGCGCTCCACCCACTAGCAAAAAACTTCTTCCGGCGTCGAAGCATACGTGCTATCTTCGCCGCAACATGTCTGATCCGCTTACTGGGGTTACGCCCCAATTCGGGACCGCAGAATTCGCTGGCGTTCCCGGCGCGGAGCTCTGCCAGTTCTGTCATCAGTCAATCACCCATCGCTATTACCGGATCAACAACTCAATGGCGTGCCCCGGCTGCGCCGAGCGAGCACAGCATAGCTTGCCCAAAGACAATCACAGCCGATACATGCGGGGTCTGGCTTTTGGAATTGGCGGCGCCGTCATTGGACTCATTCTGTATGCAACCTTTGAGATTGCTACCGGATGGATCATTGGCTATGCCTCTCTCGCCGTGGGTTATATCGTTGGAAAAGCAATCATGATGGGATCGCATGGCGCCGGCGGAAGAAAATACCAGATCACGGCCGCCGTCCTGACCTATGCCGCAGTGTCTCTCGCCGCGGTGCCGGTTTTTATCTCATACGCGCGCTCTCACCGGCCGCAGCATTCGCAGCAGGTGCAACAGCAACCCTCCCCAAAAGCCAGTGAGGGGCAACAACCAGAGCTCACCTCTCAAACGTCCCAGGCGCCAAAGCGCCCGCGAATGGGTATTGGCGAGGCCATAGTGCAGTTGTCATTCATCGGGCTGGTTTCCCCATTCCTGGAATTTGGCAGCAATCCCTTAGGTGCGCTTATAGGCTTGGTGATCCTGGTTGTGGGAATTCGAATCGCGTGGCGCACTTGTGCCGGAACGCAGATGGCGATCGATGGTCCCTTTGAGAACACGGCCGCGGTATCCTCTTAACCAGCCCTGTGTCAGCCATTAGCCCTGAGGTAATTCGGACGTGTCCTCGCTGCTCGGCGGATCTCCCTTTAGGAGCACTGTCCTGCAAGAAGTGCCATGCTCTCGTGCATGCCGCTGATCTTGACCGCATGTCTTCCGAAGCGAAGAAAATCGAGGCCGCGGGAGATCTCCGCCGGGCGCGCGAGCACTGGTTGATGTGCTTGCCTTTTCTTCCGCCGGGATCGAAACAAGCTGACTGGATCCAGGACCACGCGCTCGCGCTCGATGTGGCTGCCGATCAGCAACAAGCGCCCGAAAGCGAGAACAAGTGGGCGCAGAAACTCGGCCCCCTGGGGCCAATCGCGATTATTCTCGCCAAGAGCAAGGCTCTGCTGCTCGCGGTTTTTAAGCTGAAATTTCTGCTGAGCTTTGCAGCGTTCTTTGGCGTGTACTGGGCGTTGTATGGCTTCGCTTTCGGCATCGGTTTCGCAGCACTTATCCTGATTCACGAAATGGGCCATTTTATCGACATCAAACGCCGAGGGCTGCCGGCGGATATGCCCGTATTCCTTCCCGGCCTTGGCGCTTACGTGCGGTGGCGCGCATTGGGAGTCCCGCTCGAGACCAGGGCCGCGGTCAGCCTTGCCGGGCCATTCGCCGGATTGCTCGCGGCCATCGCTTGCGCAGCAGTCTGGCACACGACGGGCAGTGGACTTTGGGGAGCCTTAGCGACCACCGGTGCCGCGTTGAATATTTTGAACCTGATTCCCATTTGGGTTCTGGACGGCGGACAAGCGGCAGAGGCGCTCAGCAAAATGGAGAGGGTTGGATTGCTGACGCTATGCCTGGCGCTATGGTTGATACTTGGACAGAGTTTGTTCTTTTTGGTTGCCGCAGGGCTGGCCTACCGCTTATTCACAAAAGACCTGCCGCCAAAGCCCAGCCTGGCGACTAGTGTTTATTTCGCTCTCGTGCTGATCGGCTTTGGATTGATCTTAAAGCTCGTTCCGGTCCCCGCCTTCGGAGGCCGATGAGTTACTGATTGTCTTCTTGAAACCTGTAGCCGACCCCGCGCACGGTAAGCAGATGTTTGGGGCGGGAAGGATTGTCCTCCAAGTAGCGCCGCAGGCGCACGATGAAGTTGTCGATGGCCCGCGTATCGGTATCCTCTCGCAGTCCCCAGACGTCTTGCAGAATCGATTTGCGCGAGACTACGCGCCCGCGATTGCGCACCAGATGACGAAGCAACTCCGACTCCATCAGTGTGAGGTGGATGGTGTTGTCGGCAGTGCGCAGTTCCAGATTTCCAAAATCAATCGTCCGCCCGGCAAAAGAAAAAGTTCCGTATTCGTTTTCCACCGAATTCAGGGTGCTAGGCGTCGCCACGGAAGGGTTCGTCGCCTGCGCCGCCTCCGCCTCCTGGCGAACCCACTGGTGACGGCGCAGCAGTCCCTGTAAACGAGCCAGGAGAATGGGAAGCTCAAACGGTTTGGCCAGATAATCGTCGGCGCCGGAAGCAAAGCCGTTAAGCACGTCTTCGGGGCGGCCGCGAGCAGTGAGCATCAGGATAGGAATAAAGTTCTTGGCCGCGCGAAGTTCAGCAGCCACCGCGAATCCGTCTTTGCCCGGCAACATGACGTCGAGAACCATGACGTCGAATTGCTCACGCCGCTTTAGCAGAGACGCGAGCGCGGTTTCGCCATCCGAAGCAATCTGGGTTGAGTGCCCTTCGGCTTGAAGGTTGAACTGAAGGCCGTTAGCAAGGTGCGCCTCGTCCTCAACAATGAGCACGCGGCTCATGAGGTTCGCCGGGGCAGTTCGATGGTAACGGTGGTCCCTTTGCCCTCGCCATCACTTTCGGCAAAAGCGCGACCCCCGTGGCGCTTGGCGATGGTGCGAACCAGGTAGAGGCCAAGGCCCGTGCCCCTCACCTGGGGGAGCGCCCGACCTGGAACGCGGTAAAAACGCTTGAATACACTTTTCAGTTCGTGCGCCGGAATTCCCACGCCTCGGTCCCGAACCCGCAAAGCCACGCGCCGGGGCTCAACGGGCTCGAGATGCACAGACACGTCCACTTTCGCTCCGGAATACTTCACCGCGTTATCCAGAATATTTGAGATGGCGGTGCCAAGGTCTTCCGGGTCGCCACTGACTTCGGATCCGCTGCCGTTCAAAGTGGAGTCGAACCGCAAAGCTTCGGGCGGCAGACGGTAACTGGTACGGGTGGCCTCGACACACTGCTGCACCAACGCGACAAAATCGACGGTGGATCGCTCGTGGCGCGCGCCGGCTGCACCAGCTTTCAGCACCTGTTCAACTGTATTCATAAGCCGATTGCTGTCATCGAGCATGAGCCGGTAAAACTCGTGACGTTGAGCATCCGGGACTTCGCGGCTCTCGAGTGTCTGCAGGTAAAGCCGGATGGAGGCAATCGGGGTTTTCAGTTCGTGAGTGACCGCATTGATGAAGGCGTCGTGCTGCTCGCTCTTGCGGATCTCGCGCACCAGAAAGCTGGTGTTCAGCACCAGACCGGTGGCAATGGCTCCGAAAAAAATTACGCCCAGCACGACTTTAACGTCGTGCTGCCAATTCAGAATGATCCAGCGGAAACCGACGGCAACCGAAACCGCGGCGAGTAACGCCCCGACCGAGAGGAAGAATGCGATCTTAGCGCGGCGGCTGATGCGCATGCCAGAATTGTAGCGCGGAGAGATCGGGACAGACGAACGCGTCCGCCTGTCCTCAAACTTCGAGTTCTAGACGGAAACCGCTTCGCGCTCTGGCTGCGCCTCGATGCCAGCCAGTTTCTCGCGTTCATGCTCTCTCAGTTCGTCCAGCTTTACGCGATACACATGCCGGGCGAGGCCAAGCTTCTTCAAAGCCCAGATGCCGTACCAGTTCACGTCGATCTCGTACCACTTCAGGCCATGGCGGGCCGAAACCGGATGGGCATGATGATTGTTATGCCAGCCCTCGCCGAAGGTGAGCAACGCTACCCACCAACTGTTGGTCGAGAGGTCGCGAGTCACAAAACGCCGTGTGCCCCAGCTGTGGGTGGCGGAATTCACCAGCCAGGTTGCGTGCAGGCCAACGACGGTGCGCAGGAAAAGTCCCCACATCAGGAACGGCAAGCCTCCGATGGCGAACAGCGCGAGTCCGACTCCAATTACAGGCACGTAGTGATATTTCGTGAGCCAGAGATGGAAGTCTGATTTCGCGAGATCGGGGACATAGCGCGTAAGGGTCTCGGTGTCCTGATGAAGGCTTTGACCCATCAGGATCCATCCCATATGCGCCCACCACTTGCCATCGATAGGGGAGTGGGGATCGCCTTCTTTATCGGAATATTGATGATGAATGCGGTGCGTAGCGACCCAGAAAATCGGTCCGCCCTCGAGCGCCAGTGTGGCGCAAATCGTGAGCACGTACTCCACCCACTTCGGAGTCCTGTAGCCCCGATGCGTCAGCAACCGGTGATAGCCCATTCCAATTCCAAGGCTACCGGAAACCCACCACATGAAGGCGGCGACGAATAAAGCTTTCCAAGTAAAAAAGAAAATTGCGGCAATTGCGCCCAGGTGAAACGCCAGCATGAATCCCGCAGTTACCCAATTAATTTTGTCGTCATGACGTGTGCGTTGAAGCGCTTCGATTTCCATTTTTTTTTGTCCCTGAACTCTGTAGAACTACCTTCATCAAAGCTAGCAGGGGGATAAGCGCTGGTAGGTAATAATTCTGTAATACGAAGGTGTGCGGATTACGAAGCCTACGGCTCGATTAGTTTAGGGGTGGTGATTGCTCAGTACCGATTTCCGCGCCGCGCGAAGGGGCGTGACGGGACGTTGAGTGACGGGGCGCGGCCAGTCACGAAGCATGTCGTCAGCCATCCGCATCCAGCGATCAAACGGAGAATCCCACACTTCCACGGCTGGCTGCATGGTTGGGTTCGAGTCCGCCACGGTCGGCGGGCGTACGGCGTCGTTCGGAATGTGCAAGTTTGATCTCATATTCACCTGGGATATTCAAACCCTAAGATGTCCCAAGAGTCTCACAGGGTTGCAGCGATTCATAGCGGGTGATTCGCGTATTACCTTCGTGCTCAACAGTGATGGCGAAGGCCCGCAGAACTAAGGTAAAGACAGTACGTTTCGCGGATTTTAAACAACTTGCTGCAAACTGCCAGCAATGAGTGCGCGGCATTGTGACTCTTCCCGGAGAGATGATAATTCCCATTGATGACAGAGCGCCGGAAACAGAAATTCACTTCCTCGCGGAATAGGCTTGACTTCGTATGGGAGGGGACTAGCATTGAAGTATCACCTCCGATCCAGTTCAGGATCGAATGGGCCGGCAGCCAGAAAAGAGTCACCGCTTTCTGGCAGCTGGCCCATTTAATTTGGCGCACTCGGCGGGAGCCCCTGTACCCCGAGAGTTTTCGGTAGGTCGCGCCGGTTAAGACTTCTGCCTACTGCTGCTCCCAGTGCTACTCCTGGTCTTCTCCGGCATGGAGGGCTCAAGCCTTCTTGTTAAGAAAACTTTTGATACTCCGTCACTCTATTACCCATTCCTTCACCCGTCTTGCCAGCGACTCGGGCACCTCTGCCTCAAGCTCCACCGCGCCATCTTTGTATTCGCGCGAATAAATACGGCCGCGAGCTTCGAGCATGGCCAAGGCTTTGCCTTCCTTCTGCGGAATGCGAAGGCGCACGCGGCTGGTGGCATCGCCAGAAAGGGCTTGGTCGATACGATCGAGCAGCGTGCCCAGGCCAATCCCCTTGGCAGCTGACACGTGCACCGTTTGCGCATCGTCGCGCAGGCTATCGCGCTGCTTAGAAGGCAGCAGGTCGATCTTGTTCTTAACGCGCAGGGTCGGTTTGTTCGCGACTTCCAATTCTTTCAGCACTTCTTCGACTTGGGCATCCTGCTCGGCCGAAAGCGGGCTGCTGGCGTCGGAGATATGCAGGATTAGCGCGGAACGTTGCACTTCCTCAAGCGTGGCTCGGAACGACGACACCAGGGTGTGAGGAAGATTACGAATGAATCCGACTGTATCCGACAACACGGCCTTACGCTTAGATGGCAGCATGACTGACCGCAGGGTCGGATCAAGCGTGGCGAACATGCGCGGAGATTCCAGCACCGTCGCCTTAGTGAGCGCATTGAACAACGTTGATTTGCCCGCGTTCGTATATCCCACCAGCGCTACGGTGGCCACAGGGACCGACTCCCGACGCTGACGCTGCTGCGTACGGGTCCGCCGCACATTTTCAATCTGCCGTTGCAGGTGCCGGATGCGCCGGTTGATTTTGCGACGATCGGTTTCCAGCTGAGTTTCGCCGGGGCCTCTGGTTCCTATGCCGCCGCCCAGTTGTGACATCTCGATTCCTCGTCCTGCCAGGCGCGGCAGCATGTACTCCAGTTGGGCCAGTTCAACCTGAAGCTGCCCTTCGCGGGTGCGCGCGTGCGTCGCAAAAATATCGAGAATCAGCTGGGTCCGGTCGATTACGCGGGCATTCACTGCTTTTTCGATATTGCGCTGCTGCGAAGCGGTGAGGTCGTGATCGAAAAGCAGCAGGTCGGCGGAGGACGACGCGACGGCGCCTGCAATTTCTTCCAGCTTGCCCTTTCCGATCAGGGTAGCAGCGTCCGGGCGGTCACGATGCTGCAGGATTTCGCCAACAATCTCAGCACCGGCACTGATGGCAAGATCGCGCAGTTCTCCCAACGACTCTTCCGCGCTGAATTTGGGCTCAGAACTGGGGCGAGACGGCGCAGATGCCGCACGCGCAGCTTGGGCTCCGGAGGTCAAATGCTGATTGCGGCGGGTGGTCCGATAGTCGAGTCCGACCAGGAAGGCACGTTCCCGCCGCATGCCTGGGGAAAGCGTGCGCTTCCCCCGGTCCTTTACCGGCTGCGAAGAACGCGGCGACGCTCCGCTGCTTGTAACACTTTCTTGCCCCCGCGAGGATTCAGAACTGCGCAATCTCTACTATCCTTCCGTTCCAGAGGCCGCGGGAATCTCACCAGCATCGTCTGGGGCCGGCGCACTCAACGTACGGGGCTTATCTGAGAAGGCATGCACTGACTTGGCCACCGCAACGGTCGAAATGGCATGCTTAAAAATTAACTGATCGAGGTTGTTCGTCTCAAGCACCACCGAATACTTATCGAACGAGCGGATTCGCCCTGTTAGTTTTACGCCGCTCATCAGGTAAAGGGTGATGCTGCTCCGTTCCTTGCGGGCAGCATTGAGAAAAGTTTCTTGTATATTCTGCGCCGCCGGCTTATTTTCCATCGCCGATCTCCTGTTCTTCCCAGGTCCCTGTGAATCTGCTCCCTTCTAAGCAAAATCAAGCGAGACCTCTAACAACAATGGTAACAATACGGGCTAGTGCAATAGTTTTCAACTGTTGGAATGGGACACGCACAATTCAAGGGTCAGAGCGCCGGCGATAACCCTTCAGCGCTGGTTCAGACTCCGAGTTCTTCCTGCATCCACTGCGGCTCGGGCCGGGGCTCGGCGGTAAGATCGAGAATAAGTTTTTCCAGTAACAGGCGTTTGCTGGGCGGGTTGGAGCGGAGCGCGAGGTCGGCCTTAGCCACCAGGCGAATGGCGCGGGTAAGTTCGCGGCGGGATTTGTAGCGCCGGGCCTGGCGAATAATGTCGTCAGCCGCAAACGGCGGAACCCGGAACCCTTGCCACAATGCCGCCCACAGCATGCGCTGGTCACGAACGTTGCGTTCCAGGATCACCAGCATTTGGCGGAAAGTTTTGGCCAGCATGTACAGGTGTCCGATGGCGGCTTCCTCACCTTCGCCGGTCGAGAGCATCGCATCCATCATTTCGAGCGCGCGGATACGTTCGCGGGCGGAGATGGCGTCGGTGAGTTCGTAAAGCGATCGCTGCTTGGCGGCAAGCACCATGGTTTCTACGTCGCCCAGCGCGACCCGTTTTTTTTCGCCGACGTACAGAATGAGTTTTTCCAGCTCATTCGAGATCATCATCATGTCGCCGCCGAGCGCATCAACGAGCTCGCGTGCGGCATCGGGATCGATCTTGGCTTCGCGCGTGCCGCAGTATTCCTGAATCCAGCGGACCGCGTCGCCTTCTTCCACGCGGCCGAGTTCCACAATCGCCGCGTAGCTTCCCATCGCCTCGCGGATCCGCTCGTAGCGCTCCTTATCGGTCATGTCCATGCGGCGGACATCGACAGGGATGCTAATGTGGTCCGCGACAAAAATCAGAACGGCATCGGGATTGGGATCTTTCGCATACTCTGCAATCGCTTTGAGCTTGTCTTCGTGCGAACCGCGTCCGAAAAGAGTCTTGACACCGCGAACAAAGAACACCTGAAACGGCGCCATCAGAGACGGCGTGCGCGCGCGGTCCAGGACTTCGGCGACGTCGGTTTCGGCAAGGTCCAGTTCGTACAGGCTGAACTCGCGGAGATCGTTCGGCACCAGCGATTGGAGGATTGCGTCGCGGCATTTTTTGCGAAAAAACGCCTCATCGCCGACAAAAACGTACACTGGTCGCAGTTTGCGGGATTCCACTTCGGTAACGAAACGTTCTGCCTGCGCGAAGGCCCGCATTAAAAGGCCTCCAGAACATTGGAAACCAGAGTGCGAGCGAAGTCGCGCGACAGGCGCTGAAACGCCGGCGAGTCCTCCTCGAAGAAGCTGCTCAACTCCTGCGAGACCTGGTACTGCTCTCGGAACGTGTAGCTCGGGTTCTGGTATAGCACCCTGCCTTGCCGGTCTGTTAGCGACACGCTCATGGTCACGATGACCAAAACGTTCGAGGCGCGCCCCGTCTTCGTGTCGTAGGTGAGCGGCGTCGTATAAGTGGAAAGCACAATGCCATGCAGTGTGGCATCTGCCGAGTTTGGATCGGTAGTGATGTGATATTTCGTCCGGGTAACAAACTCCTGCACCACGGTGGACGTGAGCGTCTGCTCAATCTTGTAAGTTTGCGTTTGATTCACGAACGCAGGGACAGCGATGGTCCGCAGATCCGGAGGAAGAAGGTCCGCGCGCCCGGCAGTGTGGTACCCGCACGCCACAGTGCTGACGCAGCCTGCAAGCACCGCCACGCGCGCAAGCGTCCTCATCCTCATTGCACCTGACCCCGCGGCCGCGAAGCTGCCATGGTCTCCGCGCATTCCACCGCGGTAATCGCGGCCACGCGCAAATTGTCGAATGCGATCGATATCCAGGCAGAATTCGGATCGGACGCGTCAGGAAGCATGCAAACCAGGATGTCATCCTGCCCGGCTGCGTTTACGTTACTGGGCGACTCTTCAGATCCGGGAACCAGTTTTACGTGTTCACCGGCGAGCGACTTCGACAGCTCGGCGATATCGGCGGCACTGGACAACTTTACGTTCAGCGAGACGGCGTAGCTGTGGAACGTCGGCGCTTGCAGGACAAGCACCGAAGGCACCGGCGTTTGCGCGGGCATAATCTTCCGATAGTGGCGTACGATCCGCTCATTCACCGAGACCAGTCTTGACACTGCCTGCTCTCCATAACGTGACACCGCGTTGAATGCGACCTGCACATCAAAATATTTCTTCGGGAGCGGCTGAAACGAAAGCAGGCTAATGGTTTGCTCATGCAGTTCGTCCATTCCTTTTTGGCCATACTCCGACGCCGGCTGGAGCACGGTGGCGGCGGAGCTAGTAATCGAAGACACCGACGCCAACCTCCCCAAAATTAGCGCTAGCGCAACCGCAACCGGATGAGCCGCGACGACCGGCCCCGGCTGCAAATCAGGAGTGTTGAATTGTCCGAACTGCCGCTCGACGGAAGGCGCTCGAACCGCCGCGCCGGGGTCATTTTCAAGAGCGTACGTCAGGTCAACGATTGCGCTGCCTGAAGCCAGCGCCAGCTTCGAGTTTTTCTCCGTCGTATCGGCGCCTTCAGCAAAGAACGTAAAGTCGATTTTTTCGAACTGCTCGGCGCGGACGCTCTGAATAAATGTGACTTCATCTTTCAGCGCTTTGAGCTTTCCGAGCGAGTCCTCGTCATCAAGCAGCTTGACGTCACCCGCAGGGAAATTTCGCTGGTCGAGGACCTCTGCAACCTCTTTACCCTTCAGCGAACCGGCGCCTACGATCGCAACCCGATAAAACCCGCGCGAAGAAGTCGGGACTGCGGCACCAGCGGTCTTTATACTCGGGCTCATCGGGTTTGCGATGCTTCCGGATAAGTTGGCGGAGTTGGATTACGCTTGCGGCGGAACACCCACTGCAGCCTCCAGAAAATTCCCGACAGCATGTAGGTCAACGCGATCACGAATAGCATGGGCCGTGAGAATAGAAAAACCGACGCTCCCAGAAGTCCCAACAACACCACCAGCCGCGCCGGTTGTCGTGCATTCAGGTTGATGTCTTTGAAGCTGTAAAAGCGCCACGTGCTGACCATCAAGTACGAAGCCAGAACAATCACGATCAGCCAGAGCAGCGCCAGGACCCAGCGGTTAATGGGGTCGCCGCCGAAGAAGTGGACGATCGCGGCGATCACGCCTGCGCCCGCCGGAATCGGCAGGCCCACAAAATACTTCTTCCCTGGACGGCCCGGGTTCGAGGGCTGCGGGTTGACCGAAATATTGAACCGCGCCAGGCGGCTCGCCCCGGCAATCAGGAACATGAAACTGGCAACGGCACCCGCGCGGACCAGAGTGGCGACGAAATCAGGATTCGCGACACCGGGCAGAATCCGGTGGAATCCCCAGGCCCAAGCCAGCAGAGCAGGCGCGATGCCGAAGGTTATGACGTCAGCGAGGGAGTCGAGCTCGCGGCCAAAATCGCTGGTGGTGCGGGTCATGCGGGCAATGCGGCCGTCGAGCCCGTCAAAAAGCACGGCGAAGCCGATAGCCTTTGCGGCATTATCGAAATGTGCCGGCCCTGTGACGGCATGCTGCGCAGCTTGCGCGACCGCGTACTGAACCGCGCCGTGAATCACCTGCATAATTGCGTAGTAGCCGAGAAGAACATTGGCCGCGGTAAACATCGACGGCAATATGTACATGCCGCGACGCATGCGGCGCTGGGTCGGATCCCCGCGGCGACGGCCGGGAATCTGCTCCATCGAATTCTCCATCAGCGAGCCCCCCGGGTTACGCGATTGGTTGCCGATCCCGGCTTGGATGGCGCTGCCAGGAATGCAATCACGGACGAACCACCTTTTACGTGATCGCCAACTTTCACTTGAATCGCAGCCGACCGCTCCAGGAAAACGTCCATGCGCGAACTGAATTTCATCAGGCCGATGCGCTCGCCACGCTCGACCGTGTCGCCAGCCTTCTTAGTGAAGACGACGCGACGGGCCAGCAAGCCGGCAATCTGCTTGAACACGATTGTGTGCCCTTCACCTTCCACCATGACTGTGTTTTGCTCATTGAGCTCGGCGCTGGACGCATTCATCGCGTTCAGGAATTGCCCCGCCTGGTAATTCGCGCTGCGAATCAACCCTCCCATCGGCGAGCGATTCACGTGCACGTTGAAAACGTTCAGGAAAATACTGACGCGCGCGTACTCTTTGCCGTCCAAGGTGGCCGGGGAAACGGCGGTTACCTTGCCGTCAGCGGGCGCCACGACCAGTCCTGGTTCCGCCGGAACCGCGCGTTCCGGGTTGCGAAAGAACCACATGAAAAAGGCAGCCAGAACCAGGGGGAAACCGGCCCAGAGCGGACTAGTAAGCCATCCGACGAGGACTGCGGCGCCGAGCAGGACCAATCCGTAGTAGTAGCCGTCACGAACCATGGGAGCTACTCGAATTATAGGGCACGCGCGAAGCCTGGCGGATTTCACCAACAAAAACGAAAAGGCGCTGTGCGCGCCTTCAGAATGCAAAAATCCTGTGCCGTCGCAAGACGGGCTGGCTTTCGAGGTCTGCCTAAGCGACTTGACCGCGTTCCACGTGCTCGCGATATTGCCGCTCGATAAACTCCATCTGGTCCTTCAGGCGCAGCTTCAGTTTCTTCAGCCTGACTTCTTCCAGTTTTTCGTCGTCGTTGAGGTAGCGCTTGTGGGTAAGAGAGGAAAGCCGTTGTTCGTAGGACGAATGCTCCTGAGCCAGCTTGCGGAATTCTTCATGCGTGGCCAGGAGTTGATCTCGAGAGGCTAGCATCCTGCAAGACCTCCTGTATTCAGATTGTGAGCTAAAACTAGCACAGGACCGGCGGCGGTTCAACGATGAATTTTCAACAGAAGTTCAGCAGACCTTAACCCCGGCTAAACGTTCTGGAATACGGAAATTACGCACAATTCATAAACGAAAACCGTACACAATGGCATCTTCCTCGGGGCCGGAATAGTAACCGGCGCGTCGGCCAACTTCGCTGAAACCGCAAGCTTCGTACAACCCGCGGGCAGCCGTGTTCGAATCTCGGACCTCCAGCGAAATGCTCTGGGCACCTTGCTCCCGCGCCGCCGCGGTTAACCAGCGAAGCAGCATGGCGCCGGCACCCCGGCGTTGTGAACCAGGCGCGACCGCAATGTTCTCCAACTCGCAATCCTCGCTGCCCAACCGCGCGATGACGAAGCCGCATAAGGCGCTATTTTCATCCTCGATTAACAGCGCTATTCTGCGCGGAGCGCCGGAAAGAAATATGTCAAGGTATGCGCTCTCCGGCCAGTGCGCCGCCGAAGGACTCTCGACTTCCAGCGCGCGAAGGGCCCGAAGGTCCTCGGGAGTGGCAGGACGCACAACATGGCACGATTTTTCGTTGGGGCTCATCAGAGCGTGGTCGAAAGCCTGAGCTCGGCGTCGGTGCGCCGAATGTAGGTGGCGTCGAGGGCCTCAGGCGTGACCGTTTCGCCCGCACGAATTTTTTCAAACCCTAATCGGGCAATGACGTCGGCTTGCGGAAGCGAAACCGCATACAGCGTGATGCCGGCAGCTTTCACCGCGCCGGCGATTTTCTGATCTGGTGTAGCGACCGAATGACCCACAGCTTCGGCCAGGAATTCGGTGAGCGTCAACAGTCGCTCGGAAACGCAAGCGGCTTGTCGGTTCGCAAGGTCGTAGATTCCGGCATAGATTTCTCCGCGACCAGCGTCGAGCGCGGCGATGACTCGTCCATCGGTTGGCGCGGCCAGCCCGATGGCATGCAGTAGCGAAACCGCGGCAATCGGCTGCTGCAGAATCTCGGCCAGGGCTTTGACCACCGCCAGTCCGACGCGCAGCCCCGTGAAGGACCCGGGGCCGGAAACAACCGCGAACGCATCGATCTGCTGTTTGGTAAAACCTTGCTTCTGTAGCAAGCTCGAGACCTGGGGAACCAGCTGGGCGGAAAACGCACCGCCATTGAGGGGAATTACATCGAGTACGCGCGAGACATCAGCCTCGCATTGCACCAGCGCGATGCTGCCGTTCTTGCCGGAACTGTCAACGCCCAGAATCAGCATGCGGGATCAGGATATCAGTGGCCGGACTCGACCAATTCGAGCAGCACACCGCCCGCACTCTGCGGATGAATAAAAATATAGCGATGTCCGCCGGCGCCAGTCTTGATTTCATTCGAGACGAGCCGCACACCGTCAGCTTTGAGCTTCTCGACTGCAACCTCCAAGTCGGGAACTCGCAGGGAAATATGGTGCAAACCTTCACCGTGCTTGGCAATGAACTTCGCAATCGCCGCGTCGTCGCTGGTGGCTTCGAGAAGCTCGATTCGCGTATCACCGACCGGGATCATTACCAGGCGCACGTTCTCGGTGGGAACGATTTCTTCAGGGGAGACGCTGAGGCCCAGCTTTTCGTAAATACTCTTCGCGGTCGCGAGCGACTTAACTGCGATGCCGAGATGGTCGAGAGCAAAGGTCATATTCTGCCGATAATTTCCTCCACCACAGAATACGGATCGCGCTTGTGCTCCGCAATCTCAGCGGCCAGCCGCGATAGCTCAGCTTCTGGAAGCAATCCGCGCGCGCGTTCCAGTAGCGTATCGCGAAGCATCTCCATAAGACGGACCTGCCAGTGCTCGGCGCGACGGCGGCGCAACAAGTCTTTATTCGCCAGAAACTCCCGATAGCCGCGAACCGCGTCCACTAATTCCTGCATGCCCGACCCGGACGTAGCAATGGTTTTCACAATCGGCGGCGTCCAACCATCGCTGCGAGTTGCCAGCGATTGCAATGCGCGGATCTCTTTCTCCACGCGCTCGGCGCCCTCGTGATCGCTCTTGTTGATCACAAAAATGTCGGCGATTTCCATGATGCCAGCTTTGATCGACTGGACGTCATCGCCCATGCCGGGAACAAGAATCACCACCGTGACGTCGGCGACGCGGACGATATCTACCTCGTCCTGGCCAACGCCCACCGTTTCGATCATCACAATGTCGCGGCCGGCGGCATCGAGCACGAGTGAAACATCCGCCGTAGCGCGGGCGAGCCCGCCAAGCGAGCCCCGGGTCGCCATACTGCGAATGTAGATCCCAGGATCGGAGAAGTGGTCCTGCATGCGGATGCGGTCACCGAGGATCGCCCCGCCAGTGTAGGGACTGCTGGGATCGACCGCGATGATTCCTACCGTATAGTGGTCGTCCTCGGACACCACAGGCCTGGGTGCCCCATTGCTAAAATTCTCGGGTGTCCCATTTCTCGCGTCTTTTGCGAGAAGTGGGGACTTTTCTGTCCTGCGATAGACTTTCGCCAACTGATCCACCAACGTGCTCTTCCCCGCCCCTGGCGCGCCGGTCAGGCCGATGGTGAGCGCGAGGCCAGTATGCGGGAACATTTCTTTCAGCAGTTCAATCCATCCCGGCGCATGGTTCTCCACCTTGGAGATAGCACGCGCCAGCGAACGCAAGTCGCCCGAGCGAATAAGCGCTATCGAATCTTTCGTCTTGATATTCAAGCGATCAAGTGTAAAACAAGGGTCACTTGCCTGCGACGCCAAAGCTACATCCGCGTAAGCTGCGGAAGGGCGTCGAAATGACCATCGCGGTCGTAGAGAGTCAGCGAGTGTTGTAGTACGAGGGCGGCGATCCACATGTCGTTCGTCGGAATCGGAGTGCCTTGTTTTCGTAGTTGCCGGTAAACCGTGGCGTAGTGGTGCGTAGTTTGCTCATCTGCGTAGAGTACGGCAACACCCGGCTTCAGCAAAAAGCGGCGCAGGCTGGCTTCATTGCGCGGGCCTTGCGTGCCCACAGCAAATCCCGCGCGCAGTTCTCCCAGAACGATAAACGGCAGCCACACTTCGTCAGCAAGCTCGATCGCTTCAACAACGGCTCGATCACCGCGACAAAGATCCGTATAACGATTGGTATCGACGGCAACTCTCAAAGCCAGAGATCCTCGTCGATTGTGTGCTGAGCAGCCCGAGCGCGGTCGAACTCAGGGTCCTTTCGCCAGCTTCCCGCGATATCGCCGAGATCGCGCTGGCGGGTGCGGCTCTCGGTCACGCCAGCGCCACGAGCAAGGGCTTCCACGGCAACCTCGTTCAGGCTCTTGCCCTGCTGGCGGGCCGACTGACGAAGGGCGGCATCCAAGGTTTCGGGCACGTTACGGATCGTGTACTGCATGCAAGTATTGTAGGCATTGCAGGCACACAATGCAAGCGATTTCGCGTTCCTTTATGGCAGGCGGCGGCGCAGGCGCTGCCGCCCCTGTCGAGGGTTAGCAAAGGGAGGACATCTAGCAGCCTAATCCCGCAGCAACTGCCGGGCAATCACCAGCCGCTGAATCTCGCTGGTGCCTTCGCCGATAGTGCATAGCTTCACGTCTCGATAAAACTTCTCAGCGGGATAATCCTTGATGAAGCCGTAGCCGCCGTGGATCTGTACGCCTTCGTTGGCGCACCTCACCGCAACTTCGCTGGCGAAAAGCTTCGCCATGGAGGATTCGAGTGTCGTCTTCATGCCAGCATCTTTCATGCTGGCGGAGCGCATGGTGAGCAGTCGGGCAGCATCGATTTCGGTGGCCATGTCGGCTAGCTTCCACTGGATCGCCTGAAAATCGCTGATCGCGCGCCCAAACTGTTTGCGCTGCTTCGAATAGTTCAGAGCGGCTTCGTACGCGCCTTGCGCCATGCCCAGCGACAATGCGGCAATCGAGATGCGACCGCCATCGAGCACGCGCATCGCGTCAACAAAACCCTGGCCTTCGGTTCCCAGGAGATTTTCCGCCGGAAGCACGCAGTCTTCGAAAATGAGTTCCGCAGTATCGCTGGCGCGCAAGCCGAGCTTGTCTTCTTTCTTGCCGGGACGAAATCCAGGTGTGTCTTTTTCCACTATGAAAGCGGAGAGCCCGTGCGTATGCGCCGAACGGTCGGTGACGGCGATGACGACGAGAACATCCGCGTAGTGGCCGTTAGTGCAAAAAGTTTTGGTGCCGTTCAGCACCCAGGTGTTGCCCTTGCGAATGGCGGTCATACGTGCGCTGCCGGCGTCGGAGCCGGAGGACGGCTCGGTCAATCCCCATGCGCCGATGAATTCTCCGCTGGCCAGTTTCGGAATGTACTTCTTGCGTTGCGCGTCGTTGGCGGCGAGAAAAATATGATTCGAGCAAAGCGAAGTGTGCGCGGCAACAATGATTCCAACCGATCCATCCACGCGAGAGAGTTCGTCGATCGCGGTGACGTACTCAACGTATCCCATGCCGGCGCCACCTAGCTCCGGCGGAAAAATCACGCCCAGCAGGCCCAGCTTGCCGAGTTCTTTGATGGTCGAGAGCGGAAATTCCGCGGCGTCATCCCACTTGCGGACGTGGGGCGCGATCTCGCGCTCAGCAAATTCGCGAACGCTCTTCTTGAGCTGAAGCTGCTCGTCATTGAGCTGAAAATCCACGAACCCTCCTTGAACAACTTCAAACACAAAGGGCACGAAAGCACACTATGGAAGCCGCAACGAAACGTGCGGTGGCTTCTGTGTAACTCTGTGTCCGTTGTATTCCCAGACCTCCTCATTACAACATAGGGCTGGAGGCGACAAAATGTTTGTACCGACCGGTTGGTCAAGCCGATTTATTGGTCTTCGTAAAGAGGCTTTTCGCAATCCGCAGCGGGGCCACCAACACCTGCGCAGGTCGGATGAGAAATGCGGGCTGATTGCCTTCGATCAAGTGCCCCAGCCATGCGAGTGCAAATGCGGTGGGAATAAGGATTAGCGCAATGATCCAGTGGAACCACACCACGACCACAGACGAGAAGCCCAGCGGAATGGCAATCAGGTGCAATGCGCGGTTCACCGGGTGTTTGTGCGCGGCGTCGTAATAAGAGTAGAAGCCCATGGTCACCTTTGCGGCGAGGATTATAGCGCGACATCGCTCGAAACAAACCGCTCGAAAACCTCATTGGACAGTAGCCGTCCTCGCGCCGTCAGCCGGATGGAATCGCCGCGACGATCTAGTAATCCTGCTCCAACCAACTCTGCAAGACGTTCTGAGTAACTGCCAACAGCACCTTCCCCGAACTCTCTTGCGGTTACTGCCAGATCAATCCCTCGATTCAACCTCAGGCCGAGAAAAAACGCCTCCTCCATTGCCGACTCCGGCGTTACCGCCTCGATCTCATGCGGAGCGCCGGCGACGTACTTTTCCAGCGCATCAGAATTCGAAAACCGAATCGCACTGGTGCCCATCGGCGTGCGCAGCATGGAATGCGCATCCACGCCGAATCCGAGGTACGGCTGACGCGTCCAATACTTCAGATTGTGTTTCGATTCGGATCCCGGCCGAGCAAAGTTCGATATCTCATATTGCGCGATACCCGCGGCGTTCAGGCGATCACACGCACTTTCATAGAAGTCGGCGGTCAGGTCGTCATCGGGAACAAAATGCGCGTGGTATTTCTGCCCTCCCGCAATCAGTTCGCGTCCAAGGCGCGAGTCGTCATCGACTTCTAGCATGTAAACGCTGGCGTGCGGAACGCCGACCGCGGCCAGGTCATCGAGCGATCGCTCCCAACTGGCGGCGGTCTGGTGCGGCAGACCGGCGATGAGATCGACGTTGATGTTCCTGATGCCCGCATCGCGCAGCCGCGCAATGTCCTCCAGCACGACTTCACGATTGTGCATCCGACCGACTGACGCGGCCTCTTGATCGACGAACGACTGCACGCCCAGACTCACGCGATTCACGCCGATGCGCACCAGGACATCGAGCATAGGCGCAGAAAGCGTACCCGGCGCGCATTCGACGGTGATCTCGGCCTCAGCCTCCACAGCGAAGTTTTGCGAAATGGTGACAAAGAGCCGTTCCAGCTGCGCTACTTCTAAAACGGTGGGAGTACCGCCGCCCAAATAGATCGAGTCAACGGAAGGCTCGAAACGACATCCCATTTGGGTTGAAAGTTCTCGCGCCTGTTCTATTTCGCCGCAGACGCGGTCGATGTACCGGTCAAAAACCGCGCGCGAAAAAACGTCAGAGGCGAAGTTGCAATAGCTGCACTTCGTCCGGCAAAAGGGCACCGAAATGTACAGCCCCAGCGGCATCTGTATGATTATCGGCGGTTGGGCGCGGATTGTCAGCTTTGCAAGCTCGGCCGCGGGTCGCACGTCTCGCGTCGTTTGCGCTTTGTTGTAAGCTGATAGCTCACCGCTCGCGGCTCTCTGCTAATTATGCTTCCTCGCGTCGTCATCACTGGAATGGGTGTGGTCAGCCCGAATGGAATCGGCAAGGAAGCCTTTTGCCGTGCCGTGCTCGCCGGAAAAGCCGGGGTGAAACGCATTTCGCGGTTTGATCCTTCGCTTCTGCCGGTTCAAGTCGCTGGGGAAATCCCCGAATTCGACGAACTGGCATGGGTAGACGCGAGAGAGAGAAAGCACGTCTCGCGAGTGGTGCCCTTGTGTCTGGCAGCGACCACTGAGGCGATGAAAGACTCCGGCCTCGACATGAGCGCGATGACGTTGGAAGAAAAACGCCAGATCGGAATCGTGCTGGGCACCGGCGGCGGCGCGCAGGAATTCTCCGAGGAGCAGTACAAGCTTTGGCATAGCGGCAAGGAAAAACAGGTCAGCATCTTCTGCGTTCCAAGCGGAACTATGGGAACGATTCCCAGCGAGATCAGCATGCGCTTCGGTTTTCGCGGATACGCGCACGTGGTGACGGCCGGTTGCACGTCTTCCACTGACGCCCTGGGTTACGCGTATCAACACATTCAGGCGGGCATCCAGCCGCTGTTCGTGGCAGGCGGCGTCGACTCGCCGATCACGCCGGGAATCATCAAAGGCTATTCGCTGCTGCGCGCGCTCACGCAGTCGTGGAACGCGGAACCGGAGCGGGCATCGCGGCCATTCTCCGCCGATCGCGATGGCTTTGTGCTGGCTGAAGGATCGTGGATGTTCGTCCTCGAAGACTACGAGCATGCCAAAGCACGAGGCGCGCGTATGTACGCGGAAATCACCGGATACGGAGCGACCTGCGAGGCCTACCATCGCGTGCGCATGAGCGACTCGCCAGAAGAACCGGCGCGGGCCATCAAGCTGGCACTCGATGAGACCGGCATCACCCCGCAGGATGTGCAATACGTGAGCCTGCACGGCACCTCCACCGAGATGAATGACCGCGTGGAGACGCGCGCAGTGAAGCTGGCCTTCGGCGATCAGGCGTACAAGATTCCGATGTCAGGATTGAAATCGCAGATCGGGCACGCGCAAGGTGCCTGTGGCGCGGCCAGCGTCGCCGCAACCCTGATTGCCATGGAGCACGGAACAATTCCCCCGACCATCAATCTTGATCAGCCGGATCCGGAGTGCGACCTCGACTATGTTCCTGACGTTGGCCGCAAAGTGGACGTGGAACACGCGCTCTGCAACTGCGTAGGCTTTGGGTCAAAAAACTCAGCGATCGTGTTAAGGAAGATCGCATAAACTGCTCGGGATGCCTGCTTTCAGCCAAGGTCCGCTCTCGCAGCCGTTCCGCGGGCTACCCTTGATCCCCGTGCACGCCTTAGCTTTGGCGATCTTTCTACTGACGGTCACCAAATTCGCGGCCTCGGAAGAAAAGGCTAGTTCCTACCTGTTGCGCATGGCCCGGGAGACCCGGCAGGGCACCGCATGTCTTCTGCTGCAGGACACGGGCGCGTTCCACTTTGAGCTCACCGACGGTGACGATGACACCAGGGTTTTCGAGGGCGAACTCAGCCCCATGCAACTCGAGACCACCCTCGCCAACATGCATGCCCTTTATGGAATTTCGCAATCACAAATCGAAGAACCCCTACTTCCGGGCTCCCCGGATTTGCTCGATGTCCGGTTTCTGCAAGATGGCGAAGTCAGGGAACTAGTGTTTCAGAGCAGCCAGAGCCAGCAGCCCTACTCGCCGCAACTACAGCCCTTGCTGCGTTGGATGGACAGGCTTCGCCGGTTGCCGCATCGGGAGCTTTCCGAGGACGTGGGGAAACACAATTGCCTCCCCCGCCGCAATCTAGTTCTGAAACGGCGCGAGGGAGTTGCTTTTCAATCATCGCGCAGACATACGCAAATCGCCGGCCCGTCAAGCGCTTCGCCGCAACCTCCCGCGGCCGCAACGATGCAGCCCCAAACGCCGCTTCTGTTCCGGTCCGAACTATTCCAAGAAACCTCCTCCAATGCGGCTCAGCTTCGATGCGCGCTTGTCTCCAGCGATGGTCGATACAGGTTTGAGTATCGCGAACAAAAGGGGGATAGGCGCAAGATAGCCAATCGCATCGCGAGAGGCAAGGTTGCACCAGGAGAACTGGTTAGCTTGCAGAAACTTCTGGACGCACGCCCGCTAGCCAGCATCCGGCATCGCAAACCGCCAGATGGGATGGAACTCTATGTTTCAGGATCCGTGCTGGAACTCCTCATCCATCGGAGCGCGGGGGTTCAGGACCTGATCCTTACCGACTCGAAGTACCGCAACAACTTCTTTTATGCGGGTGATGCTGACATCAGCGGCGCGGGCGAGCTATTGCGATTCGTGAAAGAGCACTTGGAGATCAACGCCTCTCCTGCACAAAGCATCAGCGAGTTGAATGGATGCAGCGCGCTGCCATAAGCGCTCGCGCAGCCCGCTCACACGATCTTCGCGACAAGATCGTAATCGTGGGTTTCGGTGATTTCAGCGCGGTAGAACGTGCCCGGCAAGGGCGCCAGGCCTTCTGGCACGTCGGTGATGTAAAGCTTTCCGTCGATTTCTGGAGCATGCATTTCGCTGCGGGCTTCGAGCAGCAGATCGCTTTCCTCGGACGAACCTTCGAGCAGTACGTCAATCTGTTTTCCACGCAGAAGTTTCTTCTTGCGCCGGCTGATTCCCTTTTGGATGTGCATCAGGTGCTTGCGGCGGCGTTCGATTTCTTTGAGCGGCAGCTTGTCGTCGAGTGAAAAAGCGGTTGCGCCTTCCTGGTCGGAGTACGCAAAAGTGCCCAGCCAATCGAACTCGGCCGCACGGACAAACTCGCACAATTCTTCGAAGTCCTTTTCAGTTTCACCTGGAAAGCCTACAATGAAAGAAGTTCGCAGGGTTACGCCAGGGATGGTCCGTCGCGCCTTTTCAATCGTTCGCAGAAAAATTTCGGCGCTGCCGCCGCGCTTCATGCGCTTCAATGTCGCCGCAGACGCGTGCTGCAGGGGTACATCGATATATGAACAGATTTTCTCGTGCGCGGCGATGGTTTCAAGCAAGCGCGTCGTGATCTTGTTGGGATACGCATAGAGAAAGCGCACCCAGCGCAAGTCGTCAATCTGTGCAAGGTTCTCCAGCAGCAGGGCGAGGCCGTCCTTCAGGCCGAAGTCTTCGCCATAGCAAGTCGTGTCCTGGCCGATCAAAGTGATTTCGCGGACGCCGGAACGCGCCAACCGCTCGGCCTCGGCTACAACAGACTCAAAGCGGCGCGAGCGAAACTTGCCGCGGAGCTGCGGAATGATGCAAAAGCCACAAGGGTGGTCGCAGCCTTCGGCAATCTTGATGTACGCGGTGGATCGGCCGGTCGCAAGCACGCGCGGCGTGGTCTCGTCGTAGAGATAATTCGGCAGATCGGAAATGGCGCCGTCCCAGGACTCACGCGAGAAACGGCCAGCGGCAGCGCGGGCGTCCCCTTCCGGTCTCGAGGTCAGAATGCGGAATGGCGAATCATCGAACTGCGGGTCGGGCTGCGCAATTCCGGCGGCGGCGAGGATGTCTTCCAACTCCCCAGTACCGACGACGGCGTCCACGTCAGGAATATTCTTGCGGATCTCGTCGCGGAAGCGCTCCACCAGGCATCCGGCGACGACCAGCCGTTTTGCGCCCCCTTCCTTCAATCGCGCCATTTCGAGAATCGTATTCACCGACTCCTGCTGGGCGCTCTCGATGAAGGAGCACGTGTTTACCACTATGACATCAGCATCTTCGACTCGGGGAACGAGTTCGGCACCACCGTGCGCCAGCATCCCCATCATTACCTCGCTGTCTACGAGGTTCTTGGGGCAGCCGAGGCTCACGAATCCCACCTTTGTACGGGCGGACTTGGGCGGCTCGGCGACGGCTACAGAGGAAGATTTCGAAGGCATGTTGTCTGTTCATTTTAGCAGTATGAACAAGTTACTTAGGGTACCTTTCCCAGGCGCCCGCAACTTAGCTAGAGTTTGGGTATGAGCGCCACAACCGGAGTCAAAAAAAAATACCTCTGCCTGCAATGCGACCAAACTGAGGAAAAGTGCACCTGCGAGAAGTTTTGCTGCTGCTGCCAGAGTTTGACTGAGGTTCGACTTTGCGAGGACGGACTCTACTATTGCGTGCCATGCCGCGAGGCCTGCAACTATAGGGCGTCGGACTAGCATCGGTGTTTCCCCGGCTGACGGGCGAGGGCGCCGGTCTCTACTAAATGTGGACCTCAGATAACCACGGTCTCCCGGTACTCGCCGAAGACCTTACGCATTGCATCTGAAATTTCTCCCACGGTCGCATAGGCGTCGACTGCTTCCACAATTTTCGGCATGACATTCTTGCCCGACCGCGCCGACTCCTGAATGCCGTTGAGAGCGCCCGAGCAAAAGCCGGCATCCCGCTTCGCGCGGACCGCACGTACCCGCTCCACTTGTTTGCGTTCCAGCGATTCATCAATGCGCTGGATCGGGACTGGATTTTCCTGCTGCTGCTGGAAACGGTTCACGCCCACAACTGTCGCTTCCCCCTGATCGACTGAGCGCTGGTATTCGTACGCCGCGTTCTGAATTTCCTGCTGCACGAATCCGCGCTCGATGGCCCGAAGCATTCCGCCCAATCCGTCAGTTTTGTCGAGATACTCTTTTGCCCTAGTTTCAATTTGATCCGTTAGTGACTCGATGTAATATGACCCGGCCAGCGGATCGATAGTCTGCGGCGCACCGGATTCATACGCGATGATCTGTTGTGTGCGCAGGGCGGTACGTGCGGCCCGTTCGGTCGGCAGCGACAAAGCCTCGTCAAACGAATTCGTATGCAGCGACTGCGTGCCGCCGAGAACTGCAGCCATCGCCTGAATCGCGGTGCGGACGATGTTGTTTTCCGGTTGCTGCGCGGTCAGCGTGGAACCGGCGGTCTGAGTATGGAAGCGCAGCATCCACGAGCGCGGATTCTTCGCGTTGAACTTCTCGCGCATGATACCCGCCCACATCCGGCGGGCGGCGCGAAATTTCGCGACCTCTTCCAGGAAATTGCTGTGGGCATTAAAGAAGAACGAAATGCGGGGGCCGAACACGTCCACGTCCAGCCCGGCATCGATTGCCGCCTGCACATAGGCGCATCCGTTGGCGAGGGTGAAGGCCACTTCTTGGACGGCGGTCGAACCGGCCTCGCGCATGTGGTAGCCGGAGATCGAAATCGTATTCCACTCGGGAACATTCTCGTTCGCCCAAGCGAACACATCAGTCACGATGCGCATCGCCGCGGGAATCGGATAAATGTAGGTCCCGCGCGCGATGTATTCCTTTAGTACATCATTCTGCACGGTACCGGAAAGCCTACGAACGTCCGCGCCTTTTCGCCGCGCAACGGCAACGTAAAGTGCCAGCAGGATCGACGCCGTAGCGTTAATGGTCATCGACGTGGAGATTTTCGCCAGATCGATACCGTCGAAAAGCCGCTCCATGTCTTCGATCGAATCAATCGCGACTCCGACTTTGCCCACTTCGCCGGCAGCAAGCGGATGATCCGAATCGAGACCGATCTGAGTGGGAAGGTCGAAGGCCACCGAGAGGCCGGTGGTCCCGTGGCCAAGCAAATACTTGTAGCGCCGGTTGGATTCTTCGGCGTCGCCCATGCCGGCGTACTGGCGCATAGTCCAGAGGCGGCCGCGGTACATGGTGGGCTGTACGCCGCGCGTATAAGGAAAATCGCCGGGACAGCCGAGCTTCTGTTCCTCATTCCAAGCCTGCAGGTCGGCCGGGGTATAGATCGGCTTCACGGGGATATGGGAAGAGGTTTCGGGACCGGCCGGGGCTGACTCAGGTTTATGACGATCAGACATTGGGGATTACCGCTTGCGGCGCGCGCGCCAGAACGAGCTTACTCCGAACCATCCGAAAACGGCGGTAAAGCCAGCCGCCACGGCCACATGGCCGGAGGTGCCCTTGCCCGCGTGATACGAGTTGTACTCGCGCACCAGTCCAACCGCTCCGGCGGCGGCGAAAACCAGGAAAACAAAGCCCGTAATCTCGTGCCAGAGCTGGCGCCCCACTCCCGCGAAGTGGCCCAGGGTGGCGCGTATGCCGCCTAGGACGGCCCCATACGTCCGGCTGCGCTTGACCTGGTTGCCTGCAATGCGAGCCGCTATGCCCAATTTTCGGGCGTTTGAGAGGTTTGCCATTCTTCTCGATTTTAGCAAGCCGCCGCGTTAAAATATTCTCCATGCTGGATCCCTCCTAGCTGAGGCGCATCCAATAGATCTGAGCATTGGGCAGGGGGATTCGTGGATCAGCAACTGAAGCAACTTATGAAAGAGCTGGGTGAAGCCATCAACGAATCGCTGGCGGACTCCGATCAAATTGCTGAAGTTGTTACGCGGATCAAAGACGGCGGCTACGACATCTTTCTCGTGCTCGAAGCCACAATTGGCGTCAGCCGTCCTGGCGAAAAGGGCAGCGATAAGACCTCTTTAGTGACTACGTTGACCAGTAATCCTGAGCTCAAGGTCAACGAGCAAGACCTCAAGTTCCTGAAATCCCTGCGCATTAAGATTGGCGACGACGCAGCCTGAGCAAGACTAGGCCGCGTACGTCTTCGTGGGACTTTCACCGCATAGCAAAGTGCGTCCCCCTCGCTAAAAGCCACCAGTTCCTTCGCCGAACCGGCATGGGCTATTCTGGGGTCGGATGACTGGATCAGATTTCCGCACCAAGCCGCAGAGCGTCAACTCGTGGGACTTGGGCGGGCTCAGCGCCAAAAAATTCGCCAAGCGAGTTTATGAAGGCGTGAACGAAGACGATCTACTGGATAAGGCCTCGGCACTGGCCTTCAATCTCATTCTGGCAGTATTCCCGTTGCTGCTCTTCATCCTGGCGATGCTCGGAATCTTTGCCTCGCATCGATCCGAGTTCCGGACACACTTATTCGGGTTCCTGACGGATGTGCTTCCCTTCGCCGCGTCTCAGGCTCTAATCCATTCCCTCCAGGAAATCCCCGCCAATGCCGGCGGTGCAAAGTTAACCGGCGGGATACTGCTGGCACTCTGGTTCGCATCGGGAGGCGTGACTTCGATGATCTCCGGCCTGAACGGAGTTTACAGAGTGAAGGAATCACGTTCGTTCGTAAAGGTCCGGCTGATCGCACTGGGGCTCACGGCTGCGATTTCCGTACTGGTTTCGCTAGCGTTAGCCTTTGTTCTGGGAGGCGGATACATCGCCAATAAACTCGGATCGTACTTTGGATTGCACGACGTTGCACTTTTTCTCTGGGGATCGGTGCAGGTCCTCTTGGCGCTTGCCCTGGTCAACTTGTCATTCTCGCTGGCTTACTATTTCGGCCCCGACTTCGGCAGGCGCCGCTGGCAATGGATTAGTCCCGGGGCTTTGGTAGGCATTGTGCTTTGGCTTGCCGCATCGTTCGCCTTTCGCGCGTACCTCCACTTTTTTAATAGCTACAGCCAAACGTACGGGTCTTTAGGATCCACCATGATTCTGCTCATGTGGCTCTACATCGCGGGTTTTTCGTTCCTCCTTGGGGGTGAAATCAATGCCCAGATTGAGGAGGCCGCCATGCGCGACAACGGCGCTGCCAGAGAGGGATAGTGAGAAAGTTTTGCCAGAACCACCCCACAGCCGGATATTTCCGAACTTTCGCTTTCCTGGGGCCTGTCGTAATCTCTTAGTCCTATGGATCCGAAACATCGCAGCCGTCTCATCACCGAAGGGCGTTCCCGCGCCGGCGCCCGCTCCATGTTCAAAGCGATTGGCTTTACCAGCGACGATCTGAACAAGCCGCTGATCGGAATCGCCAACACCTGGATTGAAACCATGCCATGCAACTTCCACCTCCGCAAGCTCGCGGTCAAGGTCAAGGAAGGAGTACGCGCCGCGGGTGGAACTCCCATGGAGTTCAACACCATAGCCATCAGCGACGGCGAGACTATGGGCACCGAGGGCATGCGTGCTTCGCTGGTCAGCCGCGAGGTAATCGCTGATTCCATCGAACTGGTTTGCCGAGGACAGCTGTTCGACGCGGTGATTTGCATGGTCGGCTGCGATAAGACCATTCCCGCGGCTGCTATGGCGCTCGCCCGGCTCGACATCCCCGGAATTATCTTTTACGGTGGCACGATCGCCGCGGGCAGCTACCGGGGCAAGGACGTCACGATTCAGGACGTGTACGAAGCGATCGGCGCGAACGCCGCTGGAAAGATGAGCGACTCGGAGTTGGAAGAATTAGAGAATGTCGCCTGCCCCGGCGCCGGTGCCTGCGGTGGCCAGTACACCGCCAACACCATGTCCACAGTGATGGAAATGATTGGGCTTTCGCCGATGGGCTTCAACAGCGTCCCGGCGCTTGATCCAAAGAAAGATGAGATTGCAGTCCAGTGCGGCGAGTTGATCATGGACGTGCTCAAGCGCGGATGCAAGGCTCGCGACATCATTACCCGGCAATCGCTCGAAAATGCCATCGCTTCGGTGGCGGCGAGCGGCGGATCGACAAATTCGGTTCTGCATCTGCTGGCGATTGCGCGCGAAGCAGGGGTTCAGCTCGATATCCATGATTTCCAGAAAGTCAGCGAGCGCACACCGCTGCTTTGCGACCTGAAGCCGTTCGGCAGATTTGTTGCCGCGGACATGCATCGGGCGGGCGGAATCAGGCTGCTGGCGAATCGCCTGCTCAAAGGCAAGAAGCTGCACGAGAACGCGATGACGGTGACTGGCAAGACCATCGGCGAAGAAGCGGCCCTTGCGGTCGAAACACCGGACCAGGAAGTTATCGCGCCGCTCGACAAACCGCTGAAGGCGACAGGCGGGCTGGTGATCCTTAAGGGGAATCTGGCGCCAGAAGGCTGCGTGGTGAAAGTCAGCGGCCATGAGCGGTTGAGCCACCACGGACCGGCCCGAGTGTTTGAGTCGGAAGAAGACGCAATGAGCGCCGTTACCAGCAAGCGCATCAAGGCCGGGGATGTCGTCGTAATTCGCAACGAAGGTCCTCGTGGCGGCCCCGGCATGCGGGAGATGCTGGCCGTCACCGGGGCAATTGTGGGCGAAGGGCTTGGGGCAACGGTTGCATTGGTCACCGACGGACGCTTCAGCGGAGCTACGCGCGGACTGATGATTGGACACGTGTCGCCGGAAGCCGCGCTGGGCGGCCCGATTGCAGCGATTCGGGAAGGCGACGTTGTGCGCATCGACATCACTCAGCAACTGCTCGAAGTGGAAATCAGCGACGCCGAAATCAAGCATCGCATGGCAAACTGGAAGGCCCCAAAGCCGCGCTTTGCCACAGGCGTATTTGCGAAGTACGGGGCGTTGGTTTCTTCGGCGTCGGAAGGGGCGATCACGCGGCCGAAATAAGTTAACAAGGCCGTGAACAGGAAGTGACGTTTTCGCAAAAAACCGTTTGCACGGGCTGTGGCATCCAAGTAACTTTAGGCGGTGGTGGTGCGTGCGTTTCGAGTAGGTTTCCCGGTTCTGGCCTGTCTGTCGATCCTCGCATTCGTAAGCTGCGTGGGAGCTCAGGGGTTCGCACAGTCGTCCGCTCAATCTTCCTCTCAGCCCAAAGACCGGATCAGCGCGACCCCTGCGGGATCGAAACGGCAGTTTTTGGCTTTCCTTCCTCGCGGCCGCCATGCGGCAATCACCTTGGGGCAAGCAAACGCACCTGACGACCCGTCGCAGATTGACTCCATCCCAACGTTCACTGGCGAGTTCCGGGCGCCCGGAGTTGGACCGCAAGGCGACCAGCGGTCGCATTGGTTTTACACCATCGCCGGCGGCCTCCCGGGAGCTGGCGGAACAACTGAATTCGATGCACCCATCGTTCCTGTGTCGCTGGACCTGCTCGACTCGGATAAGTCCGTGCGGGTTGTCAACGGCCACAAGCTGCACTATTCAGTGAAGCCCTTCGTGGAGCCGGTGCTGAACTCGCCTGTATTTCAAGACGCGGAATACTCCAGCAGCGACGTTCCCACGCAGTTTGCCGATGCTGTGCAGCGCGCCGGGCTTTACGGCGTCATGCAGCAGGACTGGCACACGCGCCTTCGGCCATCGATCAAAACTGAGCGGACCATTGCCGTCCCGCGCGGCGCCTACCGTTTCGCCCTGGAAAAGGACGGCACCTGCTGCGCCTTCGTGCTGATCGATATGGACGTGTTCGCCAAGCTGCTGTTCCCTGCCAACGCCGCGGATGTCCACACGCCTGTGGGCGGAGCAGAGCACGCGGGCGAAATCACTACGCAGAGCATCGCCACGTTTCTCTTCCCGAATACCTATCTTTACGCGAACGGTGATCCCAATTCGTGCTGCGTGCTCGGCTTCCACACTTACGATTTCGAGCCGGGCGATAAACGCAACGGCTTTCGCGAAAAGCGCTACGTGATGACTTTTGCCAGCTGGATCAGCCCCGGCCTTTTCGGTCCCGAGTTTCAGGACGTAACCGCGGTGAGCCACGAGATTACCGAGACGCTGAATGATCCGTTTGTTGCCAGCGACGGCATTCACGGCCTGACGCCGTGGTGGTATTCCCTGAATGGGCATTGCCAAAACGATCTGGAAGTCGGAGACGCGGTTGAAGGTCTCACTGACGCAGCGTATCCGATGAAGATGAATGGCCGGGTTTACCATCCGCAGAACGAGGCCCTCCTGCCGTGGTTTGAATTTCAGTCGCCCTCAACCGCCATTGGCGGGGCCTATAGTTATCCAAACCAGACACTGCTGACGGCGCTCTCGCCGCCGCAGCGCGTGAATTGCCAGTAGGAAGAGCCTAGAAGGCAAACCTGACTTGCAGGTCAATCCGCCGATTCGACGATGACGAAGAAAACGGACCGCCCGCGGATGAAATTGTCTGGCCGAAGAACGGAGAACTTAAGCTGCCGACGGGAACGCCGGGGTTCTGCGAGTTCAGTAAATTGCGGGCCGAGATCGCTAGCGTCAGGTTGTAGCGGTGGTTTGTTCCGCCGCCAAACCCGAAGGGATTGCCGCCTCCTCCGCCGCTCAGCCCACGCCCGGCCAGGCCACCTCCAGGAGGCCCGCCACGCGGACCGCCCATTCCTCCACCACCGCCGCCCCCGCCGCCTTTGCTAGTCTCGCGCCCAAAACCAAAAGTCTTGCTCAATCGAAGGTTAACCGTCGCGTTCCCGGGCCCGGTCTCGGAATTGACCTGAACAGGTTGTGTAACTCCCAACCCGGCATTAAAAGTTCCGAGTGGCGTGCAAACATTGGAGCCCTGCGGGGTAACGGTAGCGCAGCTTGTCGGGCTGACCAGCGCCGGACGATCATTACTTAAGATCGAGTCTCGGTTGTTGTCCTGTCCGGTGGTGATGCTGTAAGGCGAGCCTGAATTGATGATGATGAATGGGCTAAGTTGAAATCCGTGGGGAACAGTAATTGAACCGCCGATAAATGCGCGATCGCGAACATCAAAGCCGGCACGACCGTAGTCGGCTCCCGGATCAAATTGATTGGACAGAAAGCTTGCCGAGCTGTTCGTGCCACCGCCAAAAAACCCACCGCCGCCTCCGCCGCCGGGGACGTTGCTGTTGGCGAAGCTCAAAGTGTAAAAACCGAAAAGCGAAACCGTCTTACCAAGCGAGAGCCGCCCGTTCGCGATCAACTGGTTCTGACGAAACACGCCCTCCGAATCGTATTGATAAACGTTGTCGTTCCCATACTGCCCGGACAAAACGCCTGGTTGGCCGGCGACCAGCGGAGCGTTAATATTCCGGATGAAAAAAGCATGGTTGCCAATCGAATTCAGGTACGTGACGGTCACCGTCGCGGCCTTGGTGAGTTGTCGCTCCAAGCCCATGGCGCTCTGTATCGTGTACGGCGCACGCAGGTCGGGAGAAATCTTATAGATAGTGGGGGCGACGATATTTTGGCCCTGTGGCGGTCCAGGATAAAAATTAGGCGTCGCGTAAACGCTGGAGATCTGCGTCGTTCCGTTCAACCGCTCGGCTGTTTGCACAAGGTTTTGGCCAAAGCGGTCGTAAAACATTCCAAAGCCGCCGCGCACTACAGTCTTGGGCGGCGCCTTTCCATCGCCGCCGATTCCCCACGCAAAGCCTAGGCGGGGAGCGAAGTCTGCAAGGTCGTGAATATTATTCTGCGATTCGAAACGCAAGCCATAGTTGACCGAAAGATTTGGACGAACGCGCCACTCGTCCTCCACATAAAGCCCGGCATCGAACCAGTTCGCATTGATTTGAGGCGTGCCTGTGGTGATGGAGTATTGAGTGGAGCAGGAACCCGGGTCGTAGCTAGTGCTGTTGCAGGCGTTCGGAGACGCGATGGCGTTCTGGTAGGCCTGTAATGCGGTGACGGGCATCCCATTTTTGTCTATCGTGTTCGAAAAAATAAACGTCCCATTGAAGTTTGGATTTGTGAGATTCGAAATCCTCAGCCCGCGGAACCGCGCGCCAACTTTAATCAGATGGGAACCGTGCGTCACCGACGTATAGTTCTGGAATTCGTAGTTGTCGGTGGTGCTGTTTGCCTTCCCCTGGGAATTTCCTCCCATAGTAAATGCCCCCTGCACCTGCACCGCCGTAGCCGTGCTGAACGGCGTCTGGTTGCTCAGTTCGTGCTCCCACTGAAAGCGAGTCTCGTTGACGACTTTGGGGCTTAGAATTTGCGTATCGCTGATCTGCAACTGGTGCTCGGTTTGGGAGTCGTTGTAACCCTGCGACGGCAGCGCGAACCCGCCGACGCCGGAGTTTTCGTCGGAGTCGCGGGTGAACTGATACCGGGCGGTCAGCGTGTTGCTCTGCGTCAACTGGTAGTCGAAGCGCGGGCTGATGCTGGTGCGCCGGCGGGGATTAGGCACCTCTTGCGTAAAGGGGGAAAACGTTGTGGGATCAATCGCGCTGATCGCGGCAAACTCGTCGATATTGCGGCGCGATGCATCAAGAAAGATTGAGGCTTTCTTCCCGAGCGGGCCACCGATGTTTCCATCAAAAATGTCGGTGTTGTAACTAGGCTTCGCGGTGTGAACAAATGGGTTTTGCGAGTTGAGCACAGCGTTGCTGTCGTTGAAAAAAAACTGCCCATGCAGTTTGTCGCTGCCGGGTTTGGTGAGAACCTCGATGCGGCCATAGCCCAGCTTGTCATACTGCGCCGAGAATGGATTCTGGTTGACGCGAATCTCTCGGATCGCCGACTTCGGCGGCAGTTGGCCGCCGCTGAATCCGTCGATATAAATCTGTCCGCCATTTGGACCCGCGGAGGGCCCCGCCAGCGCTTGCAACTCCGACTGTAATTCGTCAGGATCATCTGAAAGCGCTTCGAGATCCTTTCCCTTAATGACCATGGAATTGGCATTCGAAGTTGCGCCAACGTCCAGTTGCGTCTGATGTTCGCTTTGAACGTTTACCTTTTCTTCCTGCACCTGCACCTGCAGCGTCAGATTCAGCGTGAACGGATGGCCAGGGGCGATTGTGACGCCCGTCTGCGTGTAATGAGCGAAGCCGGTAGCGTCCGCACTAACGGTATAAGAGCCGGGAGCGAGAGCCGGCACCTGGTATGCGCCAGACCCGTCGCTGGTGACGGTGGCTGGCTTTCCGTCCAAACCGGTGACAGTCACGGTGGCGCCGGGAATCACGGCACCTGTCTGGTCAGCGACTCGGCCACTCAAGGTGGCGGTTGGAGCTTGCGCCCCCAGCACGATCGATGACATCACGAAAAGAAGCAACCAAAAAAGTTTGCGCATAATTTGCAATTTATTTTCTTAAGATACTGCGTGTGATTAGCAAACAAACCAGGCCGCGTTACTGACCCGCCGCGTCACCGCCACCACCGCCGCCTTGTCCCAGGTTCCACGGGGAAAGCATGGTCGCTGCGGCATTCATTCCCGGCGGCGCCGCGGTCAGGATCGGCTCGACTCCAGCCACTAGCGTGATCGCAGTCGGCACTGAGCCCGCGCTGCCTTCAGTTGCGACCAGAATGATTGCGTCGCCCTTCTTTAGGTCGGTAAGGGGCATCGCCGGCATGCGACTCAGCATTTGCTGAATGTCCGGCGGTCCGTCACTTCCGCCGCGCAAGCCTCCATAGCTTCCGGACGCCTGACCTGCTGGATTGTTGCCGCCGGGCTGCCCGCCGGTACCACCAGATGCGCCTCGTCCCGCCGAGCCTGCTGGAGCACCCTGGCCTTGGCCGCCCTCCATTCCTACAGAACCGCCGGGCATGCTGATCCCTTTCAAGCGCATGGCCATGCCCATTGCCATCATTTGAGGAAGCCTCCGGAGCATCGAATCCGGCGCAATCTTGACCGTGATCGGCTTCTTGGTCGCCAGATCGGTAATCGTAATGCTGTTGCTCCCTGCATCCGTCGAAATCACCGTCGCCGCTACATTCCTGAACGATCCGGAAACAATCCCTTGCGCGGTAAATTCGGTTCCGTCTTCGTTCTTGGTGCCACGCGCGCGCACGTTGTCGCCGACTTTCACATCAGCGAGCGTCCCTGGCTTAGCGTCCTCAAACTTGACCGAGTCTGGCGAGTAACGGCGAATGTCGGCTTGCGGAGCGACGTGAATCACAATGGGCTTGCCGGCTGCAGCAGCCAGCGAGTTGGCGATGGTAATGGTTCCTGCTGCTGCGTTGACTTCCTTCGCTAACCCGCCTGCGCCCTTGCGCCACTCTTCGCGCTCCTGCTGCTGCTTTTGCGCGATGTCGGTCTTTCTCATGACCAGCGCGAACGACGCTGCGAATGTGTTAGCCTCTCCCGGCTGACCGCGCGCCGCAACCCGGTCTCCAACCTGAATGTCAGAAACCTGGATCGGGTCGGCGGACTTCAAATCCGCTTGCCCGGGCTTTGCCTGCACGATGCGCGCTGCGTCAGCAAAAGTAATCGTGCTGTCGCTGCCGTTGTCCAGCGTCAGGACAACTGTTTTACCCGTAACCGACTTCACCGTTCCGATGACCCGCGCCGGGGGCGCTTGCGAGAACACGGCGAGCGGCGAGCAGACTAATGCCAGCGCGACAACGCGGCTCAACCAACGCAATTTCGCGACGTGGAGTTTATGCATAAGTGTGTCGATCAATTGAATCATGCGGAGGACGGAGAGGGCGTAAAGAATTGTCAAACGAGGGTAAATAAGTTTGGGAGGAGTCACCCTATCCATTGCTGAGGGCAAGGGTCGGAATGATGTTTGTCGCGCGTGGGTTACGCTCTAACCGCTTGTGATTCGAGTTCCAGCAGCTTCTTCTTTCGCTTGATGCCCCAGCGGTATCCGCCGAGTTCGCCATTCGAGCGAAGAATTCGATGACAAGGAATCGCAATCGCCACGGGATTGGTGGCGCAGGCTCGGGCAACGGCGCGGACCGCAGAGGGCCGTTGAATCGCTTTTGCGACGTCCGAATAAGAGCGCGTCGCCCCAAAGCCGAGCGACTGCAGGTACGACCACACACGCCGCTGAAATGCCGTGGCGCGAATGTCGAGCGGCAGCGCGGCGGCGGGCTCTGATCCGCGAATGCTACGGACAACTTCCTGCGCGAACCGGGCAAGGTCGTCGGCGTCGCGACGACGCACGGCAAATGGAAATTCCTGGCGCAGGCACTGCTCGAGTTCCTCGTCGGAGTCGGCGAATTGAATGCTGCAAATTCCCTTCTCCGTCGCCGCAATCAGCATGCGTCCCAGCGGCGAATCAGCAAATGTGTAGCGGATAGGCGCGGCAATCGCTCCGCGGCGGTACTTGGCCGGTTCCATGCCGAGCTCAGACGCGGTGCGTGAATACAGGCGGCTGGTCGAAGTGTATCCCGCGTCGTGCATGGCGCGCGTCACGGAGTGGCCGGCTTTGAGCTTCAGCCGGAATCCGCGCATGCGGCAAGAATCGGCGTATTGCTTGGGCGTAATCCCGAGCGCTGCTTTGAAACTGCGCTGCAGGTGGAACGGGCTTTGGCCAAATTCCCGGCCCAGGGTCGCGAGCGTCAGTGCTTCGTCGAGATGCTGCTCGATGTAGCGGCAGATGGCTTTCACCATCTGCTGGCGCGGGTTTCCTGCAATCGCCTTAGGGCGGCAGCGCAGGCATTCGCGATACCCCGCGCCTTCAGCCTCCTGCGGCCGTCCGAAGAAGCTTACGTTTTCCCGCCGCGGGCGCTTTGAGGGGCACGACGGGCGGCAGTAAATTCCCGTGGACGAAACCGCAAACACAAACTTGCCATCGCTCGCGGCGTCGCGGGCCACGACAGCTTCCCAGCGGGATTGGTTGGAGGGGGCCGGCATGATTGACGGTTCCGTTTCGATGCTCAGTATCGCACTGTTCATGCACCGAGATTAGGATAGGCGGCGGTCTGGCGATATCCGAATCTTGCGGTCAAAAGAAATATCACGCTACAGTGTTTCGAATGGTAACATCCCAGATCGTCGCACCGCTTGCTCCTGCGTTTGATTTGAACGCAGCGCATCCGTCGCCGCAGTGGGAGCGCGCCGCGCCCATTCGCTTCTCATCAGACTGGCAGGGGAAGAATCCTGATCCGGCACTCGAGACCGAAGTCCGCGTTCTGTGGTCGCCGGAGACGCTGTATTTGCGATTTGTCTGCCGCTATCGTGGGCTGTTTGTGTTTGAAGACTCAGAGCCGAATGGCCGCCGCGACCGTCTTTGGGACCGGGACGTGGCGGAGGCATTCTTGCAGCCGCCTGACTGTGGAGCTTCGCTCCGGCGGACGGGCGAGGGCGCCCGTCCCTCCAACATCGACGAGATATCCAGGTTCTACAAAGAATTCGAGGTTGCGCCCAACGGTATGTGGATCGACCTCGACATTTCTCCTGCGGGATTGGCAGACCTGAAAAGCGGCCTCACACGCTCGGTTCACGTAGATGAAGAGAAACAAATTTGGGCCGCGGAACTGGCAATTCCAATGACGTCGCTGACACCGGGCTTCGATCCCGAACAGTCGTGGCGGGCGAACTTATATCGCGTCGAAGGAAAAATTGAGCCGAGGACATACATGGCCTGGCAGCCGACGAATACGCCGCAGCCGAACTTCCATGTGCCGAAAAGGTTTGGGAAGCTTCTATTCGAGCGCTGAGGGGTCAAAGCCCTAAGACTGCCTTCAATGACGTCGAGTCCAACCTTCGAGTTTTCCGTCGAATCACAAACAGCGAGATTGGAATCGCAAAAATCAGGCCGACAAAGAAGAGGGCTTCGGGCTGGTCCGGCGTGGCCGTGCAGTCCCAGCAACTGGCCGGATCCCACTCTGCTTCTTGCGGTTGACGGGCAGTGTCTTGTTTATTCGCACTAGCGCAAGAAGCCTGCGAACTTTGCAGGGGATTCGTTGGCTTACTTTCGCTTGATCCAAATCCCGCCAGCACTATCAGCATCAACGGAACCCAGCGTTTGGGTCCAATTCGCATGACTTTATTAGACACCGGGAGCGGTTGGAAGTTTCCGGCGTGACGACACCCAGTTAGTTCATTCCCGGCTGCAGCGGCCCGAACACCTGCGTAGTTCCCGACCGGCGGCGAAGTTCGGCCAGCAGGGCCTGCGCTGCATTCAAGTAGGTCTTCGTTGGGTCCGAAGGATCGGCCCAGACGGCATCATAAATAACTTGCGACGCCTCTTTCACGTCCATGTGCAGGGCAGCTTCGAGCACGTCCACACGGTCCTGCAGTCGGTCGTAACATTCTTGGCAGACGTTTGCAGGCACCGGCGCGGTGGCGTGGTTCTCCATGCGATCGCAATGGAGAGCCGGAAGCGGAAGCTCAGGCGACAGCGGCGAAGCTGCAACCTGTGAATTCAGTTCCAGCAGAAAACGCTCGCGTTCCTGATCGAGTTGGGCGGAATCGGGCAATTGCTCGGCCGAAGCAGGGTTCGGAAGAGGCGCCGCGGCCGAAACCCGTTGCGGACTTTTGCAGGTCGGGCACGCCTGAAGATCGGCGGCGTAATAAGTCTTGCAGTGAGCGCACGGCAATCCGTAACCGGTGTTCTTGGGCGCGATCGGAGCCTCAACAAAGACGTTGGGCCGCTCCGCCGGAAGGTTCTCCGCGCGCTCCCGTGCGGGCGCTGTCCCGTAAGCGCCGCCTAAACCTGATCCCGTCGATGAATTCACGTTGCCCATCCTGCGACTCCAAGTTTATGTCGAAACTGTAAAAATGCTGCCCTGCCTTAAGTCCATGAACTACCGGGGCTGCGTGTTGGCTGACTTCATCAGGCGCATCAGTTCTTCTTTGCGCGCGTTGTAAAGTTCCTTGCTGGGATCCAGCCGCGTCGCGGTTTCGATCTCTGCCAGAGCTTCGTTGTCCCGGCCCACCTTCATCAGGCACGCGGCCAGCGCGTAGTGGTGCTCAGCCGTGGGCTGAAGCCGTACCGCATCCTGAAACTCTTGGAGGGCGGCTGGAAACTGCTGACTTTCCAGCAACGCAGTTCCCAGAAAATAGTGCGATGACGCGGAGTCCGGTTCGAGTTCTGTGGCAATCTGCAGTTCGCGGACCGCGGCCAGCGTTTCTCCTGCTACCAGCATGAGTTGGCCGAGGGCGCGGTGCTGTCCGGCATTGCTGGGGTTCTGCTCGACCGCCAATTTCAGTTCGGCGATGGCAGGCGCGTATTCGTTTCGAGCCAGGTAGGCGCGAGCCATCGCATCGTGTCCGTGCCGCCAGTTCGGATACAGGCGAAACAGTTCCGCGTACTCGGCAATGGCGCGATCATACTGGCCTTGCTCGTGGTACATGCGGGCCAGGTTTTCACGGATGGAAGGCTCATTTGGTGCAAGGCGCCGGGCTTCATTCAGTTGATTAACCGCCTCATTAAATCGCTTTTCGTCTCCCAGCAAGGCGCCCAAGCTCAAGTGCGCCTGCCACAGCTGAGGTTTGATTCCGATCGCTCGGCGGAACAGCGCGACCGCGGCAACGTCGGAGCCCTGGTCGCGCGAGGTCAGCCCCATCTCGTAATACACCTCGGCGTTGTTCGGTTCGCGGGCGAGAGATTCGTGAAACGCGTTTAGTGCCGCCTCATACTGCCCATTGGCGTAATGTCCGAGGCCGAGCATACGGTAGGCCCCAGGATCGTCGAAATCGACGCTGAGCGCGGTGCGCGCTTCCGCAATTGCACTGTCGCCGTCGTCCGCCTGATAAAAGAAAAGCGCCAGGCGGTTGTGGGTTTCTGAGAAATTCGGCTCAGATTGCTTCGACTGCGTGTAGCCGTCGAAGGCGCCGTTCCAGTCTCCCTGGCGTTGTCTTACGTATCCCAGAGCAAAACTCAGACTATCGTCCTGGGGAGCCTTCTCCAGCAGCGAGTCAAGCTTTTCGCCGGCCGCCGTGAAATCCTTTGAGCTAACTAGCCGTGTTGCTGTGATAAGGGCTGCCGGGCACGTTGTGCCGCCTTGCGGCTTGGCTAGCTTCAGTGTGGCCACCAGCTTCGGACTCGCCCCAGCAGCTCTAAACTCACCGAGCAGTCGGTCCGTGGGAATGAATGCGATTCCGCGCGTTTCTACCAGGGACGCCAGCTTGCGGCTCGGCACCGCGCCGGCAGTCCATGCCAGCATGTGCGTGCAATCGACCGTGCCAGACGTAGCAGCATGAGCGCCGGGAGCGAGTCCGAGCAAAAAGAGAAAAATAAAGGATTTACTGCGCACCATGCACTCCCCTTAGGGCCTGAGTTGCTGCTTGAACCATAGAAAATTCCCGTAACCCGTGGTAGGTCACGGAGGTAATGGCACCAGTTCGAGAATGGGCAGTCCCGCTATGGGCCGAGGGACATGGGTCCAAGACCCCCGCAAAGTTGAAGTTTGACAAAATTGCGACAGGCCAGCCCCTTCAATCGGTTGACTGGGGACTGTGACTTAAGTAAGGTTTAACCAGCGCGTTTCACGGGAGGTTCCCATGTTCGAAGGTCTGTTGCAACCCACGCATCTGCTGATCATTTTCGCCATCGCCCTGCTGATTTTTGGGCCCAAGAAGCTGCCGGAGCTTGGCAAGGGGATCGGTGACGGCTTTCGCGCGCTCAAAGAGGGCATGAAAGAAAAGCCAGCTGAGACCACGACCACCACCACTGCAGCCACGGTTGCGCCCCCGGTCAACAACTCCACGGACGTAAAGAGCTAAGGCAAGCTCGCTGCCTTCGGTTTCGCTAAGAGAACGACCCGGCTGCGGGCCGATTTTCGCAACGTCTGGCGAGTCGCGTTAAAATTATCAAGCGAGAATATTCCCCGGCGACGAAACTGTCTGCCCTCAGGTGGCCCATGAAAGTTTTCTTCTCCCCCCGGAAATGGTTTGGATTTCTGGCTGCTTCATTTTTGCTTCCAGCGCTCGTGGCCCAGCAGCCCGTTTCGCCGTTTTACGACTTCACCGCCGAGAAGCCCGGCACCGTCCACAAATTTGCGGTTACCGATCTGCCCGAGCCCGCGGCGTCCAAGTCGGCGGTAAATCCGCCCGACCAAGTGGAGCGTCCCGCCGGCGCCATGCCGAAAACTATGCCCGGGTTCGCAGTGAGCATATACGCCGAAGGCTTCCAGAATCCTCGCGAACTTCGAGCTGCGCCCAACGGCGACGTGTTCGTTGCTGAGATGGAAAAAGGCGAGATCAAAGTCTTGCGCGGAATCACAAACGACGGGAAAGCCGAGCAGGTAGCCACGTTTGCGACAGGGCTGAACCAGCCATTCGGAATTGCGTTTTATCCCCCGGGGCAGAATCCCCAATGGGTTTTTGTCGGCGAAACCGGTTCGGTAAAGAAATTTCCGTATAAGAACGGCGATCTTAAGGCCAGCGGCCCGGCGCAAACCGTGGTCGCAGAAATCTTCCCCGGAGCGGAGAACGGACATGGCCATACAACCCGCGACGTCGTCTTCTCTCCCGACGGCAAGAAAATGTATGTGTCGGTGGGGTCCCGATCCAACATTGATGACCCCGACGATCACCCTTATGAATTCCACCGCGCCAACATCCTTGAGTACAACCCGGACGGAAGCGGCATGCGCATCTTTGCCTCGGGAACGCGCAATCCAGTCGGCATGGCTTTCAATCCACAAACCAGCGAGCTATGGACGGCGGTCAACGAGCGTGACACTCTCGGAGACAACCTGGTTCCTGACTACACCACCCACATTCAGGACGGCGGCTTCTACGGCTGGCCGTGGTATTACATGGGCAAGAACCACGATCCGCGGCTTAAGGACAGCCATCCCGACCTGCGCGCGAAGGTCATCACGCCAGACGTAATTATTCAGCCGCACAGCGCTCCTCTGGGATTTGCTTTTTACTCCGGCAAGCAGTTTCCCAAGGAATATGCAGGCGATATGTTTCTTGCGCTGCACGGCTCCTGGAACCGCCAGCCGCGCACCGGATACGAACTGGTGCGCGTGCCGTTGCACCAGCAGGGCAAAGCCACGGGCGAGTATCAGGACTTCCTGACCGGTTTTGTTACTGACGACGGCAAAGTCTGGGGACGCCCCGTTGGTGTCGCCGTTGCGAAAGATGGCTCGCTTCTGGTGAGCGACGACGCCTCACGGTGCATTTGGCGAATTACCTACACGGGAAAATAAAGGCTAGAGCTCAAAACAAAGCCCGCAGGTTCCCCGCTGTTACCGATGTGCTGAGCTCGGCGCGCGTTTGGGCCTTTTCGGTACTGTTCGCGCCGCGCGTGGCTGGTCGCGCCTTGAACAGATTCCGGCCGCCTGATTCGCAGGCGCGACAAAGCCCATCATTGGCGCGCGTTTCGCCCTAGTCCCCTAAATTCGCGCCGCCCACACAGCCGTTGTAGTTCCTCGGAAAGCCGTTCCCATCGCTTGAATTACGAAAGCGCATGCACAAGGGACATCTTCATGGGCGACGCCCGGGATGAGATGTTGAGTTGTTCTGGAAAGCGTGCGCAATGGGAAAAGAGACTTGCCTCGACGATGTTCAGGTTCGCATCCTGCGGATCACTGAAGACCTGCGCGTGATCCAGCGCGAATTGAACTGCGTGGCGATGCAGGCGCCGGGCGATCCCGAACTCATGGAAGCGCTCACTCAGTTGCCGCAGATGGAACCCATTGAGAAGCTGAAGTCTGCGCTCGATCAAATGCGCCACTTCCTGTGGTTCTATGTGCAGGTGATGACCAGCGACGTCGAGCCCGACCAGCGGTCGAACCAGGCGCCGCTGCAGAAGGCCTCAGCGGCAGCTTCATTCATTGAGAAATATAATCACGTGACCGACCAGGCGCTGATGCGGTACTTCGACGACAACAAAGGACGCAAACCCAACTAGTCCGATCTTCACCGCGGCACAAACTCGCCCTTCGCGATGCTGGCCTGAATCTCTCCGGAATTGTTCATCACGATAAGATCCGCATCCGCGCCCTCCACGATGCGTCCCTTGGCGCTGGCGCCCGCAACTCTGGCTGGATTCAACGTGGCCAACCGCACTGCGGGCTGCAAATCCCAAGCGGCGAAGCTCATCACGTTGCAAATGGCGCGGTCGAGGGTCAGCAGGCTTCCGGCAAGTTTGCCGTCGCGCAGGCATTTGCCGTCCCGCACTTCAACTTCCAGGGGTCCCAATTGATAGCGGCCATCCGGCATGCCTGCAGCGGATGTGGCGTCGGTAATCAGGACGGCTCGCTCCGGTCCCTTGGCTTCCAGAAAAAGCCGGACAATGCTGGGATGCACGTGTATGCCGTCTGCAATGAGGTCAGCGGTGAATGATGGATTCGACAGGACCTCGCCCAAAATCCCAGGAGCCCGATGGTCCAGTGGCCGCATGGCATTGAAAGTGTGGGTCGCATGCCTGGCGCCCGCGGCAAAGGCAGCGACCGTTTGGTCGCTGGTTGCGTCAGAATGTCCGACGCTGACGCGCACCCCGCGCCTAGTGGCCTGCGCGATCACTTCGGCAGCGCCGGGGAGTTCGGGGGCGATCGTCATTATGCGAATCTGGCCGTGGCTAGCTTCCCAAAATTTGTCGAAGGTGCGCGGATCTGCAGGCATCAGTTGCTCCGGAAGGTGAGCCCCACGCCGCACATGGCTCAGGAAAGGCCCTTCCAGGTGTATTCCAAGAGGCTGAGCGCCGCCCGCTGTATGCGCCGCGGACTCGATTGCCTTGCCGAGGCGTTCGAGCGCGCTGAGCGTGATTTCGAGCGGAGCGGTGACGGTCGTCGGATAGTAACTGGTTACCCCTCGCTGAGCGAGAAACGTTTCGAACTTCTTGCGGGCCGGTTCGTCGTCCTGCATGACGTCGTACCCGGCGCTGCCGTGCACGTGAATGTCAATCAACCCGGGCGCGAGAATGTTCTCGCCGAAATCTTTCTGCTGAGCGCCGGATGGCACGCCGCCCATGGACTGGTCCGAAACGCGGACGATGCGTCCATCCTCAATTAAGACCAGCGGCCGCTCGATTCGCTCAAGAGGGGTGATGAGAGTTCTTGCGGTGAGGGCAAGCATGAAGGAAAAGTCAGTATAGCAACGCGCGGACTGTGCGGGTGACGGGGCCGATGGCGAAATCAGCCGCGATGACGCATCTTCCACAGCATTTGTCGAAGCATACCCTGCAGCAGGTGTGCATCCGCCGAAGGCAGTTCGAGCCGCCGCACCAGGCGCCGCACGATTTCTTTTCCGCTACCCTCTCTTGCGTACTCGCTGACCAACAGCGATTCGTGCAGGAGCCCGACAAGGCGTTCCAGGTTCGCGGCATCCGGCGCCGATTGGCGCTCCTTGCGCAGTGGCATCGATTTACCGCGCGAGATTTCGTAAAGGCAGACCGCCACCGCCTGCCCCAAATTCATAGACGGCTGCTTCGCGCCGGTGGGAATCCGGATCAGCCAGTCGCAATGGCTGAAATCTTCATTCGATAATCCCCGCTTTTCGGATCCGAAAAGCAGCGCTATACGACCGGAACTCATCCTTCTGCGGATGAGAGCCGACGCCTGCTGCACCGTGCGCAGGCGATGCTCGAGTTGCCGGCCTTGGGCGGCTGTCGTGCCTAGCACCAGCGCACAGTCGGAGACAGCGTCGGCAACCGTGGGGAATTCTTCAGCCTGCCTAAGCACCCCCGAAGCCCTAACACCGGACTTGGCATTGCGAAACGCGACGTCGTAAGGTTTTACGACCCGGAGCCGCGAAAAGCCGAAGTTAGTCATTGCGCGGGCAGCGGCGCCGATATTCAAAGGGTTGCGAGCGGAGACAAGTACCACGCAAAGCCGATCGAGGAAGGGATTAGAAGGCATTCTTGCCTTGCCGGAAAGACCTTTCGCCCGTGACTCGCGATTTCATGCTGAGACCAGCGACGCCATCTCACGGCGCGCCTGCTGCACGATTTCCACGAACTGCCGCGCAGATTCGGTGATCGCCTTCGCGTTGCCGGATTTGAGTGCCGAAGCCGAAATCAATTCGCCGCCGATGCCGAGCGCATCAGCGCCTGCACGCAGAAAGTCCGCGGCGGTCTCCAGATTCACGCCGCCTGTCGGCACCATTGGCACTTGGGGCAAAGGCGCCTTCAACGCTTTGATGTACTTTGCACCACCCACAGTTCCGCAGGGAAAGATCTTGACGAAGTCGCTGCCCGCCTTCCATGCCGTTATGACTTCGGTTGGTGTGAGGGCTCCGGCCATGATGAGAATTCCGGCGCGTTGTGCGAACTGCACGGTTGCGAGATCAAAGCCCGGGCTGACCAAGAACTGCGCTCCGGCATCGACGCAGCGTTGCGCAGCGTCTGCATCAAGCACCGTGCCTGCGCCTATAAGCACGTCGCCGCCCATGGTCTTCGCAAGCTGCGCAATCACTTCAACCGATCCTGGAATCGTCATCGTCAACTCGACGACGGGTATACCGCCGGCACAAACCGCCTCCGCCGCCTGCATCGCCTGCGATCCCGAGGAAGCGCGCACTACGGGAATAATGCCGACATCGAGAATCTGCTTTCTAACCTGATCTTTCGTCATCTAATATTTGTCAGCGCGCGATGCGCGCACCGGCGCCTTTCATCACCTGCGTCACTTCCTTCAGCGTCACCATGGTCGTATCTCCGGGCGTGGTCATGGCTAGCGCGCCGTGAGCCGCTCCACAGTCAACCGCCCACTGTGCTCCCTGGTCAGAAAGAAAACCGTAAATCAGCCCTGAGGCAAACGAGTCTCCGCCGCCGACGCGATCGAAAATCTCCAGCGCGTCATAGTGCCGCGATTGGTAGAACTTTCCATCTTGATAGCAGATCGCGCCCCAGTCATTGCGCGTCGCGGTCGTGGCGCGCCGAAGGGTAGTTGCAACCACTTTGAAGGGAAACTCCTTCCCCACGCGGGCAATCATTAGCTCGAATGATTCCGCTTCGACCCTCGAGATATCTTCATCCATTTCGGCAACTTCGAAGCCAAGCGCCGCCGAGAAGTCTTCCTCGTTGCCGAGCATCACATCGACCAGCGGCGCGACTTCGCGATTCACTTCCTGTGCACGTTTCTTGCCGCCGACCGCCTTCCAAAGCGACTCACGATAATTCAGGTCGTAGGAAATGATGGTGCCGTACCTTCGCGCCGCACGCATCGCTTCCATCGCGACGGCCGGGGTACTCTCCGAGAGCGCGCAGAAAATTCCGCCAGTGTGAAACCAGCGCGCGCCCCGCTTACCAAAGATTTCGTCCCAGTCAATCTCTCCTGCTTTGAGTTGCGATACAGCAGTATGCCCGCGGTCGGAACATCCAAGCGCAGGCCGCACGCCAAATCCTCGCTCAGTAAAGTTGAGGCCGTTTCGTACCGATCGCCCGACGCCGTCATACGCCACCCAGCGAACCAGTTCCTGATCGACGCCGCCCTGGTAGATGAGATCTTCGGCCAAGCGGCCCACGGGATTGTCGGCAAAGGCTGTGACGATCGCCGTGTTGAGACCGAAGCAGCGCTTCAGGCCGCGGGCAACGTTATATTCGCCGCCGCCTTCGGAAACCTCAAACGCGCGCGTTGTGCAAACGCGTCGGTCGCCAGGGTCGAAGCGCAACATTACCTCGCCAAGACTCACTAGGTCCCACCGGCAGTTCTCTTTCAGCTTCAGTTGCAGAGTCATAGGTCGGGTTCGTTACGTTCGCATTTGCACGGGCTCGAGTTTCGGTGATATCAAGTGGACTGCGGCGAGTCCAATCAGATACGCCGAGCCTGCGATCGCAAATGGAATCGCATAGCTGCCAGTCCACTGCAGAATATAACCTACCACTTTGGCAATCAGCATACCGCCGACGGCGCCCGCCATGCCGCCGATCCCCGCGACCGAAGCCACCGCCTTGCCGGGAAACATATCCGAAGGCAGTGTAAGAATATTGCAGGAGAAGCCCTGATGCGCAGCCGCAGCCAGCCCGATCAGTAGAACCGCCGCCCACATGGAGGAAACAGTTGCCGCAAACACGATGGGCACGACCGCGATTGCGCAAATGAGCATCGCCATTTTTCGACTGAAGTTCACCGTACGACCGCGGCGAATCAGGGCTGAAGAAATCCATCCGCCGGCGATGCTGCCGCCATCGGCCATCAGATAAATCACCACAATCGGCAAACCGATTTTTAGCAGTGATAAGCTATGGCGTCGCTGCAGAAAATCAGGCACCCAAAACAGGTAGAACCACCAGACTGGATCAACAATAAATTTGCCGACTGCGACCGCCCAAGTTTGGCGGTATCGAATCAAGTCAAACCAATTCATGCGGCTGGGCGGATCTGCTGGATCGCTGCGGATGTATTGCAGTTCCTCCGGAGAGCATCGGGAATGCTCCTCGGGCCGCCGGTAAATCCACAACCACAACACCAGCCATACGAATCCCACCGAGCCGATCAGCAGAAACGCGGCGCGCCACCCGTAGTGAATTGTGATCCAAGGCGCGACCAGCGGGGTTGCGATTGAGCCTACGTTGGTGCCGGCGTTGAAAATTCCGGTGGCGAGCGCCCGTTCTTTTTTCGGAAACCACTCCGCCGTCGCCTTCAGACTCGCAGGGAAGACGCCCGCCTCGCCGAAACCCAATGCAAATCTCGCGGCGGCAAAACCAGCGAACGAACTCGCCAAGCCATGCGCCATGGACGCCAGGCTCCACGCGGCCATCGCCAACGCGTACCCGATCCGCGTTCCCAACCGGTCAATTAGGCGCCCGACTACCACCATCCCGATTGCGTAGGCAGCCTGAAAGGCAAATACTAGATTGCTGTAATCAACTTCGCTCCAGTGAAACTCCTGCTGAAGTGTGCCCTTCAGCACGCCGATCACTTGGCGGTCCATGTAGTTCTTAGTGGTCCCCAGAAGCAATACCGCACATATCACCCAACGGAAATTGCCAACCAGAGATAATCTCCGTGATTGCCCCTGACCCGAGATTTGTGAAGAGTCTCCCACCGATTTTTCTATTTCTTCGTCACCTGAGAGACTTCTACTGATTCACGCCGCTGGCAAGGAAGCCGCCATCCACCGAAAGCACATGTCCGGTGACAAAGCTGGCGGAATCCGACGCTAGAAAGACAGCTGCGCCCACCAATTCTTCAAGCCTGCCGAAGCGCTGCATCGGAGTGCGCAGCAGGAACTCCCTGCCACGCCCGGTGCCGTCGAGCAAGCCTGCATTCAGTTCGGTGCGAAACACTCCGGGCGCGATTGCGTTCACGCAAACCCCGTGCTTCGCCCATTCCACTGCCAATGATTTCGTGAGCGACGCGACCGCCGCCTTGCTGGCTGCGTAAGCCGCAACTTCAAACAACGCGACGAACGACGACAACGAAGCAATATTGACGATCCGGCCGTACCCGCGTTCAATCATGTGGCCGCCGAAAACCTGGCAGGCGCGCAGCGTGCCCGTTAAATTCGTTTCCATGATCTCGTTCCACTCACTGTCGGGCAGTTGCAGTGTGGGAGTCCGTTTGGTTCGGCCGGCGCTGTTCACGAGGATTTCAACCGATCCGAATTTCGCCGTGGCCGCGGCCAACAAGGCCCTCAGGCTCTCGCGGCTGGTGACATCAACTGGATGTCCAAGCGCTTTTCCACCGGCGCGCTCGATTTCAGCGGCAGCGGCCTTCGCAAGTTCCTCGCGGCGTCCCGAAGTCACCACGTTTGCTCCAGCGGCGGCCAGGCCCTTGGCGATAGTCAGGCCAATACCCGAGGTCCCGCCAATCACAACTGCGGTCTTCGAGGTCAGATCAAGCTGCGGGTGTCCCATGGTGTTGAATCCGAAGTCGCTTTCTTGATGAAGAAATCACCGCCGGCAACGCCGAGAGTTCCTGGCGCTGGACGCCGGTCACACCGATGGTAACGCGAAATACGAGCGTGCATTCTGGAAGCAGATATTCCGCACCATGCCTCCCACTAGTTCTTCAGAATCGGGGAGGAGCCCGGCGTCGATTTCGTTCCCCAGCACATTGCACAGCACCCTCCGGAAGTATTCATGCCGCGGGAACGACATGAACGAACGCGAATCGGTCGTCATCCCGACAAAACGCGACAGCAGTCCGCAATTGGAAAGCGCATTCAGCTGTCCTTCGATTCCCTCTTTCTGATCGAGGAACCACCATCCGCTGCCCAGTTGAATCTTGCCCGGTACGGAACCATCTTGAAAGTTTCCGATCGCAGTGGCAAGCGCGTAGTTGTCGGCAGGATTCAGGTTGTGCACTATTGTCTTAGGAAGCTGTCCCCGTTGATCGAGACCGTCGAGGTAGCTGAGAAGCGGCTGAACCTGCGGCCAGTCTGCAATGGAATCAAAGCCGGTGTCACGTCCAAGCGAACCCAGCATTCGTGCGTTCGCATTGCGATAAGCTCCGAGGTGCAACTGCGTGGTCCACCCGTTCTCTGCGTCAAGGCGTGCGAAGAAAAACATCAGGTAGCCGGAAAAACGAGACGATTCGCTCGCCGAAGGCCGCGCCCCAGATCGAACGATCTTGAAAACAGCTTCTGCCTCCGTGTCTGACCCCGCTTCGCCCGGGCATGTGTCGAGCCCGTGGTCTGACAATCGGCACCCCATCTGATGAAAATCGTCATGGCGCTTGCGAAGCGCGTCAAGCAGATCGGCAAAGCTTTTGATTTCCAGATTCGCGCAAGCCCCAAGCCTGACTAGCCACTCGTTGAACGCCGCTGGGTCTTCCGTTCGCAGGGCACGATCGGGACGAAATGCCGGGAACACGCGCACCGGAAATTCCGACTTCCCAAGTTGCTCGTGGTACTGCAGCGAGTCCGCAGGATCGTCCGTCGTACATAGCGCCCGCACCCCGAACTTCTTCAGAATCCCTTGTGTCGTGAGTTCCCCGTTTGCGAGTTGCTGGTTGGCTTCATCCCAGATGGCCGGCGCGGTCTGTTCATTCAGCAATTCACAGATGCCGAAGTGGCGCTGCAGTTCGAGGTGGGTCCAATGGTAGAGAGGATTACGCAGCGTGTAAGGCATGGTCCGCGCCCAGGCCAGGAATTTGTCGCGAGGGCTGGCCTCACCGGTGCAGTAGCGTTCCGGCACCCCATTGGCCCGCATGGCGCGCCACTTGTAGTGGTCGCCCTCCAGCCAGATTTCCGTCAGGTCGCGGAACTGCTTGTGCTCAGCGATGTCGCGCGCGAAAAGATGGCAATGATAATCAAGAATGGGCTCCTCCTTGGCATAGGCCTGAAACAGCCGCACGGCCGTGGCTCCCTGCAACAGAAAATCCTCGGAAAGAAATGGCATGGCAATTGCCGACATTCTACTCGGGGCGCGCTCCCGGCGCATCGCACACTTCCTGAAATGTTGGCGTTTACGGAGAACTTCCCCCCACCTTGAGCAAACGGATGCAGCGCTATTCTACTAACCTAGTAATGTCTATTGACTAAATAGGGATTATGGGTAAAATTACCAATTATGAAGATTTCCCAGAAAGGGCTTTACGCATTGCAGGCGATGATGATGCTGGCGCGCCACTATAACCAGGGCGCAATCCGCATCCGCGACGTCGCTTACGAGGAGGAACTGCCGGAGAAGTTTCTGGAACTGATCCTGCTCGAACTCAAGAACGCGCGCATGGTGGAAAGCGTGCGCGGGGCCAAGGGCGGCTACCGGCTGCGGCGCGCGCCTTCAGAAATCCAGCTCAGCGAAATTATCCGGCTCATCGACGGACCGCTGGCGCCGTTCGCCGACGCCGAGCAGCTTCGCAGCCTGATCCATCGCGACGCCCAGCACCGCGCCCTCTATCAGATATTTCTGGATGTGCGCGACGCCGCCGCGAAGATTCTGGAAAGCACGTCCCTTGCCGACATTCTGAATCCCGCCGCGGCGCGGAAAGCGAAGGGCCGCAAAAAGAAGCTAAGCAGCATTCTGCCGATGGTCGCCCACGGACATATTCCCCGGAGTGAAAAGTGATTCGCAAAATAGCAATCGCCGCCTTGGTAGTTTCCACTTCCCTGCTCAGTTTCGGACAAGGCGTGACCTTGTTGAACGTCTCTTATGACCCGACGCGAGAGCTGTTCCAGGATTACAATGCCGCCTTTGCGAAGTGTTGGAAGGCTAAGACTGGGCAAGCCGTGAACATTCAGCAGTCTCACGGCGGATCGGGCAAACAGGCGCGGGCGGTCATTGATGGCCTTGACGCCGACGTGGTGACTTTGGCGCTCTCCTACGATATCGATGCTATCGCCGAGAAAGCCAACCTCCTGCCCGCAAACTGGCAGTCGCGCCTGCCGAATAACAGCTCACCTTATACGTCCACGATTATTTTCCTGGTTCGCAAAGGCAATCCCAAAGGCATCAAGGACTGGGGCGATTTGGTTCGGCCCGGCATTTCGGTGATCACGCCTAATCCCAAGACTTCGGGGGGCGCGCGCTGGAACTATCTGGCCGCATGGGGATACGCGCTGCGGAAATCCGGTGGCGACGACGCCAAGGCGCGGGACTTTGTTGCAAGCCTCTACAAGAACGTACCCGTGCTCGATTCCGGCGCTCGGGGCTCAACCACGACGTTTGTCGAGCGCGGCATGGGCGATGTTCTGATCGCATGGGAGAACGAAGTGCTGCTGGGCGCGAACGACCTCGGCAAAGACAAGTTTGACATTGTGGTGCCTTCGACCAGCATCCTATGCGAACCGGTGGTCAGCGTTGTCGATAAGGTCGTGGACAAGAAAGGCACGCGCGCCGCTGCACAAGCGTATTTGGAGTATCTGTACAGTCCTGAAGGCCAGGAAATCGCTTCCAAACGATACTACCGGCCGCGCTCGGCGGCCGTGGCAAAAAAATATGCGGCACAATTCCCCAACCTAAAGCTGTTCACGGTCGCGGACATTGCCAGCGATTGGAAGAAAGCGCAGGCCCGGCACTTCGCCGACGGCGGCATCTTTGATCAGGTGTATGGAGCAAATCAGTAACCCAAATCGACATGAAGCTGCAGCTCAAACAAAAAAGTATTTTGCCGGGATTCGGTCTGGCGCTGGGATTCACCGTGCTTTATCTCAGCTTGCTGGTGCTGATACCGCTTGCGGCAACGTTTCTGAAAGCTTCGTCGCTTACCTGGCTGCAGTTCTGGAAGGTAGTCAGCTCTCATCGCGCGGTGGCGTCTTACCGGCTCAGTTTCGGCGCCTCGGCGATCGCAGCAACCATCAATCTTTTCTTCGGGCTGATCGTCGCGTGGGTGCTGGTGCGGTACGAATTCCCCGGCAAGCGCCTGTTTGACTCTCTCGTGGACCTGCCGTTCGCCCTGCCGACCGCCGTCGCCGGCATCGCGCTCACCACGATCTATTCGCCGAACGGATGGATCGGGCATCTTCTCCTGCCGCTGGGAATCCAGGCAGCCTATTCGCGATTGGGCGTCGTGATTGCCCTCACCTTTACCGGACTTCCCTTTGTAGTGCGGACGGTGCAACCGGTACTCGAAGATGTGGACAAAGAAATGGAAGAGGCGGCGGCCAGCTTGGGCGCAAACCGCTGGCAGACGATCACGAAAGTCCTGCTGCCGGCCGTCATGCCTGCCGCCCTGACCGGATTCAGCATGGCTTTCGTGCGCGCCGTGGGCGAGTACGGGTCGGTGGTGTTCATCTCCGGAAACATGCCGATGCGCACGGAGATTACGCCCCTGCTCATGATCACCAAGCTGGAGCAGTATGACTACGCGGGCGCAACCGCGATTGCGGTCGTGATGCTGGTGGCGTCCTTTACGCTGTTGCTTGCGATCAATCTTCTCCAGGCGTGGAGTGGCTGGCGACTGAACCGATCGAGCGCCATCGAAATTCCAGAACTTGCAGAGTTTGAGGCGGCCCGCTAATGGCCTCGATCACATTGTTAAACCCCGCAGTTCCGGCCACGTCGCACGCGACCCACGCCACAACCGAGCGCCGATGGGTCCGCTGGACGCTGATCGGCGTCGCCGTCACGTTCCTGGGTTTGTTCCTCTTCCTTCCGCTCGCGATCGTGTTTTCGTCGGCGCTGGCCAAGGGCATGTCGGTTTATTTTGCCGCGCTGCGCGAGCCCGACGCCATATCCGCAATCCGCCTCACTTTGATTGCCGCCGCGATCGCTGTGCCCGTAAACCTGGTCTTTGGTGTAGCCGCGGCCTGGGCGATCGGCAAATTTGATTTCATCGGCAGAAGCCTGCTGATCACCCTGATTGATTTGCCCTTTTCGGTGTCGCCGGTCGTCTCTGGATTGATCTACGTTTTGATCTTCGGGCTTCAAGGATATTTGGGCCCATGGCTTGCCGCCCACGACATCAAGATCATTTTTGCTGTGCCCGGAATCGTCCTTGCCACCATGTTCGTCACCTTCCCATTCGTGGCCCGCGAGCTGATTCCGCTGGTTGAAGCGCAGGGTTCGGAAGAAGAAGAAGCCGCGCTGACGCTGGGCGCAAGCGACCTTCAGACCTTCTGGCGGGTCACGCTGCCTAATATCAAGTGGGGCCTGTTGTATGGAGTGATTCTGTGCAACGCGCGCGCCATGGGCGAGTTCGGCGCGGTATCGGTCGTGTCGGGCCACATTCGCGGACGTACCAACACCATTCCACTGCACATCGAAATTCTTTACAACGAGTACCAGTTCGCGCCCGCGTTTGCGGTGGCGTCGCTGCTGGCAATTCTCGCGCTGGCGACCTTGCTTGCCAAGACGGTTGTGGAATGGAAAGCCCGGCAGCAGTCAGCCGAGCGGGCCAGACTGAGCAGAGAAGCTATATGAGCATTGAAGCCATCAACATCACAAAACGGTTCGGACAATTTGCGGCGTTGAACAACGTCGATCTGGAAATCCCCCGCGGCGAACTGGTCGCGCTGTTGGGCCCGTCCGGGTCCGGCAAGACTACGCTGCTGCGCATCATCGCCGGTCTGGAATTCCCCGATGCCGGGAGGGTGCGCTTCGATGGCCACGACATCAGCGACCGCACCGCGCGCGAACGCCGCGTCGGCTTTGTCTTCCAGCACTATGCACTGTTCCGCCATCTGACCGTATTTGAAAACATCGCGTTTGGATTGCGCCTCCGGCCGCGCGAATTCCGCCCTTCCAATGCGCAGATTCGCGCCAAGGTGCTTGAACTTCTTAAGCTGATTCAGCTGGGAAATCTTTCCGACCGCTATCCTTCTCAGCTCTCGGGAGGCCAGCGGCAGAGAGTGGCTCTTGCCCGGGCGTTAGCGGTTGAACCCAGCGTCCTGCTTCTCGATGAACCGTTCGGCGCGCTCGACGCCAAGGTCCGACTGGAACTGCGCCGGTGGTTGCGGCAGTTGCACGACGAAATCCACATCACCAGCGTCTTCGTGACGCACGATCAGGAAGAAGCGCTCGAGGTTGCGGACCGTGTGGTCGTAATGAACGAAGGGAAAATCGAACAAGTAGGCTCGCCCGACGACGTTTACAACTACCCGGCGACGCCCTTTGTGTACAACTTTCTGGGCAATGTGAACCTGTTCCATGGGCGAATCGACGAGGACAAGGCCTACATCCACGAGGCTGAATCGGGGCATGTCGTCTATGTGCGACCGCACTTGCTGGACATCGCCCGCTTGCCCAGCGGCGGAAGCCACTTCCGCGCCCGCATTAAGCACATCAATTCCGCCGGGCCTCTGGTAAAGGTCGAGGTCATTGCCGAGTGGGGTGATGCGGTCCGGGTGGAAATGCCGCAGGAGCGCTTCCGCAGCCTGCAGCTGATGAAGAATGAAGAAGTGTTCATCATCCCGAAAGATGTACAGGTGTTTCCAAAAAAAGAAAAGCTCCGAGTGCAATAGACGCTGCCGTTTCCCGATGTGGGGCTTACTACTTTTCTCCATTTATGATGGAAGGCGGTGCAAGGAGGTAACTTGGCCGTTCTGGTTGTGGGGGGAGCTGGATACATTGGGAGCCACACCGCTCATGCGCTGCGGCGCCGGGGCTACGACGTCATTATTTACGACAATCTCTCCACCGGATTCAAGCAGCTAGCGGAGGGATTCGAACTCATCGTAGGCGATATCGCCGACCACGCGAAGGTCGCATCCGTACTCCGCCGCTGCGATTCCGTGATGTTCTTTGCCGCCCATGCCTACGTTGGCGAGTCCGTGGAAAATCCCAGAAAGTATTTTCACAACAACGTGACTTCAGCCATTTCCCTGCTCGATTCCGTCATGGAATCGCGGGTGCGCAAGTTTATTTTTTCTTCCACCTGCGCGGTTTATGGCAACCCGCTCAAAGTGCCGATCACCGAAGCCAATCCGCGGCAGCCGGTCAATCCTTACGGCGCCACCAAGCTGGCGTTTGAAAACGCGCTTGAGGCCTACAGTAACGCGTACGGGCTGAAGCACGTAAGCTTCCGCTACTTCAATGCGGCGGGGGCGGATGACGCAGGCACCATCGGCGAACTACATCAGCCCGAATCACACCTGATCCCTCTCATTTTCGAGGCCATCCAGGGCAAGCGCGCGGCGCTAACCATTTTCGGCGATGATTATCCGACAGCCGATGGCACCTGCATCCGCGACTACATCCACGTCAACGACCTCGCGGACGCCCATGTGCTGGGGCTGGAGTACCTTACTAAGTCGCCATCGATCGCGATGAACCTCGGCACCGGCAGGGGCTACTCGGTAAAGCGAGTCCTCGAGGCTGTAGAGCACGTCACCGGACATACCGTCCCAACCCAGATAGGCCCGCGCCGCGACGGCGATCCCGCCGAACTGGTCGCCGATCCATCGCTCGCGGAAAAGACGCTGAAGTGGAAGGCCCAGCGTTCGCTGGAGGAAATTGTGACAACCGCATGGAAGTGGGCGCAGAGAAACGCCTAAACAGACGCGGTCCGACGCGCGCAGAACGTTGTTCTACTGTCGCACCCCGGAAATTTTCGCGGTCAGTGTACTGATGTCGGCCCCGATATCCTTTCCATCGGAGCCGGCGTTGTGCAACGGGCTCGCCGAAGACAGCGCATAGTTGCCAGGATTAAAAGCGCTGTTCCCGTCGTGGTAGTCGTTGAATTTGACCTGACCGGGATTCTTATAAAAGACATTCCCGCTGGGCCAGCTTCCGCCTTGCCAATTGAAGACTGCGTTGTGATCGAACTTCCAGTTTGACACGCAGGCCGCGAGGATCTCGCGCAAATTATTGCTTCCCCATCCGAACGGCGTATCACAGCCACGTCCGTTGCCAATAGGTCCGACTCCGTAATTGCCGAATGGCCAGACGTTGTCCTGAATTGTCCAGTTGTGCATTTGCCCGGCTGAGTCTGCCCCAATGATTGCCAGCCCGCGCACCGCTCGAACAAATGTGTTGTGTGCGATGTGGACTTGGTTGAGTTGAGACAACCCTCTGCCCGTCGCGTCCCGGGCCGCGTACAGTTGCATGGCATCGCCGGCGGACTGCATTCTCAATTTCCCCAAGTTGAGATTGTCTCCCACCAGGTTGTCGTGGATGGAAATGCGGGCAGCACCCTGCGCCTCGCAACTCGTGCAACCGGCATCCATCGACTGGTAAAGGGCGATTCCGTATGCCGCGTTGTAGCAATAGTTAAACCGATAGGTGAAGTCGTTGGTTAGAGCTGTGGGAGCGGTCCCGCCGCTCGGCCTGCCTCCTCCCGATTGGTTCTTTGGCGCAATCGACCAGCAATAGCCCACTTGTGCCGAGTACCACACGTTCTCGATCACATTGGCTTCAAACAGCGCGCGCGCCCCAATCTTCATTTCGAGGCCATTCTTCACCACCGGCCAGCCGACGGTCACCGGCGTTGCACCGTTTCCATTCCATGAAAGTGGTTTGAAGAAGTAGTTCTGCCGGACTTCAATGTCAGAAGGCACGTCTTGATTGCAGTTGACCATGACGGTGCATCCGGGCGGCGTACGCGGCGGGCCCCCGGCCCCGCCCAGCAGGATTCCCTCCCCCGACGCCTCGCAGTGATTGTTCACGAATTTGTACACGCCCCAGCCTGAGTTGGGAACACTGCCCACTCCCCCGCCGATGCACTGGGCATCAGTGTTGCCGTTAGCCGACATGCTGCCCGTGTCATAGAAGTCGGAGAAGTAGCTGTCGATCACCGCGATGTGATTGGATTGCCCGAGCCAGATCGCTCGCGTAGTGCTGGTGTCATCGGAATGCTTGCGGATGGGAAAATTGCCGTCCTGATTGATTCCATGAAACCAGACGCGGTCGAAAATAATGTGGCTGGTCTGCTGGTGGTGCGAGCTCAGATCTACGAGGTTGTAAATCGCCGCGCCGCCTGCCGGAACCCGCGTGACTTCCACGCCGATGATCCTGTAGTGGTCGCCGCTGTCGGAAACGAACGCGTGCCCCGCGTTCGGAGCAACGATCTTGAAGGTCAACACTTGCGGCTTCCCGCACGGATAGGCAGGACGATTCGGAAGCGAAGCGATCCCGGACGAGCAGGGCGTCATGCGTGTTCCCTCGGCAGGAAAACTCGGATCGCTCACGCCGGTCGATGCAACCGTGACCCAGTGCTTGTCGTCGCACTTCTTCGAGGGCAGAGCCATTGGACCAAGGGTGGAACCGGCAGTTACCAGGACACTGTCTCCACAGGCAGCCGCGTTAATGTCAGCCTGCACATCTGCAGTCGCTGAATGTGGCCCGCGTGTCTTGCCAGGCGAAGGCGTGCCGTTCAGAGCGGTGTACATGCACTCCAAAGGCAACTTGGCGGGACCGTCCTCTGTAGGGCCAATCCAACTGCCAACGGGCGTGCAGTAGGCGTTTCCCGAGGATCCACCTTGCACAATAGGGTTGGGAGTTTGCGCCCCTGAAACGGGAGGGGCGTTGAGAAAGCATGCCGAGCTCAACGCAGCAATCGCGGCGATCGCACGAACTGTCGCTCGAAAAAAAAACGGCATCGGGATAACTATACCCGATGCCGTTTCCCTTCTGGTGGCTACTGCCTGACGCCGGAAATCACCGTGAGCAACGTCGCAACATCGGCCCCGATGTCCTTCCCGTCACTCCCTGCGTTATGCAGTGGACTGGAGGGCGTCAACGCATAGTTGCCGGGATTGAATCCGCTGTTCCCAGTCCCATAATTGGTGAAGCCCACGCCGCTGTTTCCGGTGAAAAAGAAGTTCCCCTGTCCGGTTCCATTGGTCGGCCAATTCTGCCCAGGGGCGCCGCCATTCCAGTTGAATACAGCATTGTGGTCCACGGTCCAGTTGCTGACACAAGCGTTCAAGATGCCGTTGAGGTTGTCGCTGCCCCATCCGTATGGGGTATCGCACCCGCCAGCGTTGCCGATGGGACCCACGCCGTAGAGGCCAAAGGTCCAGAGGTTGTTCTGCAAAGTCCAACTATGTAGTTCGCCAGGGCTTGCACCGAAAATCGCAAGGCTTCGAACCGCTCTGACGATGGTGTTGTGGGAAATCTCAACGTTATTCAGCTGATTCAGGCCCTGCCCGGTGGAATCAGGCACAGACATGAGTTCCATGCCGTCGCCCGTCGTAGTGCCAGACAAGCTCCCCAAGTTCAGGTTGTCGCCGATCACGTTGTCGTGAATCGAAACGCGATTTGCCCCTTGGCCCTGGCAGTTTCCGCATCCCGCATCCATCGATTGATAGAGCGCGATACCGTACGCCGTGTTGTAGCAATAGTTGTACCGGTAGGTGAAGTCATTCGTCAGCGCCGTGGGGGCCGTCGCCACATTTGGGCTTCCGCCATTCGATTGGTTCTTCGGAGCCGTGGACCAGCAGTACCCCACTTGCGCCGAGTACCACACGTTTTCAATCACATTGCCTTCAAACAGGACCCGCGCTCCGATTTTCATCTCGAAGCCGTTCTTGCCGACTGGCCAGCCCACCGTGACGACACTTGAGGTATTGCCATTCCAGGAAAGCGGCTTAAAGAAGTAATTCTGGCGAACCTCAATGTCGGTAGGAACGTCCAGATTGCAATTGACGCCCCGGGTACATCCGGTGGGCGTGACTGGCGGACTGCCACCACCACCCAGCAGAATGCCCTCTCCCGAAGCTTCACAATGGTTGTTAACGAATTTGTATACGCCCCAGCCGCTGTTGGACCGGCTGCCGGTGCCGCCGCCAAAGCACTGGGCGTCGGTGTTGCCATTGGCCGACATGCTGCCAGTGTCATAGAAATCTGACAGGTAGCTGTCGATCACGGCGATGTGGTTGGACTGGGCGAGGTAAATCGCGCGCGTCGTGCTGGTATCAACCGATTGGCTGGCCATGGGGAAATGACCGTCCTGGTTAATTCCGTGGAACCAGACGCGATCGAAAATAATGTGATTGGTTTGCGTGCCGGAGGAAGCCAGATCCACCAGGTTATAGACGGGAACTCCGCCGGTCGAAACGCGAGTTATTTCCGCTCCGATAATCCGGTAGTGGTCGCCGCCGCCCGGAGTAACAATTCCGTTGCTGGATGCGGGGGTGACGATCTTGAACGTCAACACCTGCGGGTTGCTGCAGCCATACGCCGGGCGGTTCGGCATGGAGGCGATACCCGACCAGCATGGCGTCATCCGTTGCCCTTCTGCAGGGAAATTCGAATTGCTGACACCCGTCGACTTGATCGTGATCCAGTGAGCGTTGTCGCAACCCTTCCCTGGCAGAGTGATTGTTCCGAGGGTTGATCCCGCGGTGACAAGAATAGTGTCACCACATGCGGCCGCATTGATATCGGCCTGCACCGCTGAGGTGGACGAGTCCGGTCCATGCACCACACCCGGAGAAGGTGTTCCGCTTACAGGCGTGTACATGCACTGGGTGGGTAAACTTGCCGGACCATCGGTCGCGCCGCCCGACCAGGTTCCGTTAGCCGTGCAATAAGCATTGCCGGAAGGGTTCACCGGGACGGTCCCGCCGCCACCGCCGCCACTTGTCACGGCCTGCACGGTGACCGTAGCCGACGCGGCCTTGGTCGGGTCAGCCTGACTGGTTGCGATCACGGTATCGGTTGCGGCGCTGGTTGGCGCCGTGTACAAACCGGAATAGCTGATGCTTCCGATTCCCGCCGTCCAGGTAACGGCCGTGTTGCTGCTGCCGTTGACGGTTGCACTGAACTGGACCAAACCCTGGGTTTGAACCACTGCAGTTCCAGGAGCAATACTGACGCTCACGGCGACCGGGGTTGTAGAAGGATTCACGACGACCGAGGCCGAGGCGTTCGAATCCGGGTGAACCGCGCTTTTTGCGGTCACGGTGACGTTCGAAGGTGAAGAGACCGACGGCGCGGTAAGTACGCCGGTGGTCGAAATCGACCCGGCAGTCGTGTACCACAGCACCGACGTGTTTGTGGTTCCGCTGACTGTGGCTGAGAATTGCTGCGTTGCCAAGGATGTGATCGAGGCACTGAGGGGATTCACGCTCACAGTAATGTTCCCGCTAGACGGAGGATTAACGGTAACGGTAGCCGAGGCCATCGACGCCGGAGCCGCTACGCTGGCAGCGGTCGCCGTCACGTACGAAGGTGCGCTAACCGACGGCGCTGTCAAGACACCGGTGCTTGAAATCGAACCGCCTGTGGCGGACCAGATGACCGCGGTGTTGCTGGATCCGATGACGGTGGCTGAGAACTGCTGCGAGCCGCCCGAAGGTAGCGTTGCACTAATCGGCGAAACTTGGACTGTCACCTGCCCAGCAGGCGCAACGGTGATGTAAAGCCTTCGGTCGCCGGCGTCGCCCGCTGTATCGGTGACGATGGCGGCAAAGTAGAACGTACCTGCCGTGCTCGGCGTTCCGGAAAAAGCGCCCGTGCTCGGGTTAAGTGAAACTCCCGGCGGTAGTGTGCCGGTGGTTTTAAACGTGTAGGGAGCGGAACCTCCGCGCACTCTAAGCGTGCCGTTGTAGGCTACGCCTACATTGCCCTGGGGCAAGGTCGCTGAAACATAGATGCGAGTACTCGAACCCGAAGACGGTTCGGCGCGCATCTCCCGCGCGGTCGCGAGCTGCGGAACGAAGTGTGCGATTGCGATTACGGCACTCAGAAGGAGCGAGAATCTTGTCACATTTCCAACGCGATTGGAGTGACGGAACTTTTTCGGGGGCATGTCGTCCTTTCCTGCTTAACTCAACCAAGGATCGAAGTGGTCATGACGTTCTGTTACGTTAGTTTGCGCGGCTGGTGTCGCCTAGATTCCATGAGTACGGTGTACTTCCGGCCGTATTGATTGATCGCGGGTAACCGCGGAATTGGCGGGAGAACGGGGGTTGTCAAGCCTTGGACGGTACTGAGGTTTTAAAACTCATGCTTCGTCGCGTACCCACAAAGGTACCAGTTAAAAAAACGAAAGCACGCACCTGCGGACAGCCCTTCAGGAAAGACTACGGCGTTGCTGATGGGTACTTTGCTGCAAAAACCACGGCGTTCCAAAGAGCTAGAACAGGGGCCCAGTAGAAGGGTTTGCTAAAGAGTTTGTCGGAGCGCATCAGCGCAGTTTCGCGTGGCCAAGCCATTTCGGGAGCGCGGCCCTGCATCAGCTGCGGAGTAGATGCATCCAGAGCTCGCTGAGCGTCTTCGGGGCGCCGGCGCGGAGAAATGCGCACGACAATTTGATCAGCCCTTGGCAATTGCAGGAGCGCTGCCTGCGCCGTAGCAGGCCGAGACGGTCACTCGCGGCAATCCGAACGAGATGAGCAACTTGTCCCCGCGGCGGAATTTCCAATCGCACTCTTCGCGGCCCGGCTAGTTGCATCGGGGGTTGCGGCCCTCGTTGCGTGTGTTTTAGTAAAGTAAGAAAAGCCGTCTTCCCCCAGGGAACACGGCTCCTGCTGAAAATCACTTTCGACTTCTCCTACTGCGCTTTCGGAATCACAATTGCCGTCATGCCATAGCGAGGTACTTCGACCGTAAACGAAGGGCCGAGATTGTCGATTTCCGCTTCAACAATATTCTTCCCGGCGTCCACCGTGAGCTTGCCGTAGTCGTAGCGAGTTCCTTTCGTGGCATAGTTATAACCGCTGATCGCAACCGTGACGGCCACGCTACGAGCCATATCCTTGTTAATCAGAAGCAGCCCAAATCCTCCATCGCGACGCTTGGTCGCGTGGACGGACAAAGTTGCCAGTTCGGTGCTGGCTGTTACAAAAACGTCCCCCGGCTGGGCGATCTGATGGAGAAACTTGATTCCGTAGTAAGAGGGCTGAGGTTTGTTTTCGGTGTCGAGGAAGCTCGGACTGGTGGAGTTCTTCGGGCCATGTACCGGGGCCCACTCCACAGTGTAGGTTCCTCGCTCTAATAGCTTCGCAAACGCTTCGGCGGCAAACATTCCGCCGACCGCCGAGTTCCGGAACGGCAGCCAAGTTTGCAATCCAAGGACGGTTACAGCCAGTTGCGGCATGTGGCCCGCCGGGCAGAACTTCTTGTACTTGTCCAGCAGGTCCCTGCCTAGTTGAGTGTAGTCGTATTCGACCGCATCTTTTCCCTCGAAGTTTCTCTGCGGGTTCATCGGGTCCCTGGCGTTTTGCAGCAGGTCGTTTTCATCCTCCCAGTTCCAATCGGGCGGAGCGCCTTTCCCTTCCCAGAAGCCGGCGGCGCTAAAGTCCATACTGCCGCACGCGGCCTTCAACAGTTGCGCGTTCCAGTTCTTTCCCTTCTGGTCGGAGTTATCGGTATAAGGAGGCTGAATCACGTATGCGCCGATCATGATGGCTGGATCCACTGCCTTCATAGCTTTCACGAATTGCACGACTGCCTCTCCGTAAGCCGTGGGGCCGACTTTGGAGTTCCCTTGGCGCCGTCCCCACTCTTTCGAATTTGGAACCTTCCCGTCGTGAAGATCGGCCTCGGGCGATGCGCTCTGCCCCATCTTGCCTTCATTGTCGGCATCGGATCCTACGGTTCGCCCTTGCCCGTAATAGCCGTTGTTCCAGGGCTCATTACCGATCGTCCATAGAGGAATGCCTATTGGTTGAGGATGACTGATCCGCAAGTGGTTGAACCCGTCGTCCTTTTCAAGAGGAGCGCTTCCGCGAAGGCTGGCCCAATACCCAACAGTTTTCCAGTCATTTCCTTTGGAATCCTTTCCGAGGGCCAAGGGATTGTCGGGTTTCCCGTTGGCGTACGCGACCCATGCTGCGGCCTCGACGGGTTCGCCGCCGCCACTTCCATCGGCATTGGTCCCGTAGTTGACTTGAACCAGAGCCGAACCCAAGGCATCGATGACCGGCACCATGGCGGGGAACATCTTCCCCGGGGGAAACGCGGGTGCCCGGTCATTGGTATAAGGATTCGTAATCGTACCCGTGGACCAGTGGTACAAGGCGTCAATGCCACCGCCGCCCGGTAACCTGACATTGGTAATACCAGCTTCCTTGAGCAGCTTCATGGTGTCGGCGTCGAACGCCTTGGCGTCCCACCGGTCGGCAGAAATTCCAAACGACGTCGTATACACAGTGGCTTTCGCCTGTCCGGGGTCGACCGTCACTCTTGCCTTCAATTGAGCGCTAAGCGGAGCGACGTTTAACAGAACCAGGCACAACAGAAGAACTGCAGTGGCGCCAACCATCCTGATGCAGGTAAAACGTTTTTTTACAATCATTATCGGAAGTCCTGTGGAATGAAGTTGTTCAAGACACGGAATTATACAATCACGAAGTGGCCCTCTTCACGTAATTTGCCGGGCCTGTTCACAGCCTAGCCCCGATCCGGTAGTGGGCTACTTTGATTTTGAGCCTGAGTAGCCCGCATGCCATATGGCACATGCACTAACTCGAAAATCTGTAATTAACGCACAAATCAAAGTAGCCCACTACCCCCCCCGATCCCCTTTTCCCGGATTGAGTAGGGCGTTGTGTTAAATTGCAATGACCATCGCGGCATCGCTCCTTCATGGCTTCTTCGTCTCAAAACCTCAATCGGCCGACCGTTAAAGTATTCGTCGCGACCACAGTGCTGTTAAGCTTCATCTCCTTCTGGCGCGCCGCAGCGATTGTGCTCTCCGACCTGGGTTCCTCGGCCTACTACGTGGGCGGTGACGCCGAAAAGGTAATCGGCAAGAGCGCACCCTGGTTCATTTTGGGCGTGATGCTGTTCGCCAACTGTGTTCGCGCCCTCTATATCGAATCCACCAGCATGTTTGTGCGCGGCGGAGTTTACAAGGTAGTTCGCCGGGCCATGGGCGGAACCCTGGCTAAGTTCTCGGTTTCAGCGCTTCTGTTCGACTACGTGCTCACCGGGCCGCTCAGTTCGGTGGTCGCAGGCCAGTACCTGGTCGGATTTCTTCACGACGTTGCCGTGCTTCTTCATCACCCCGTCGTGCACTTCCCCGACAACGCCTTTGCCGCCGCTTTCGGCACCGCGGTCGCGATGTTTTTCTGGTGGAAGAACATTCAGGGGATGCACGAGTCAAGCAGCACGGCGGTTCGAATCATGATCGTCACCACAGTCATGGTGGTTATCATGATTGTGTGGTGCACCGTAACCATCCTGCACGGCCCGTTTCAGGTGCCGCCCAATCCCCTGAAGTACGGCATCACGATTGACCACGAATCGTTGGGATGGTTGAGTGGCTTGAAGAACACATGGCTCACTCATTCCACATTGTTCATCCTGCTGCTGGGATTCGGACACTCCGTATTGGCGATGAGCGGCGAAGAAACTCTCGCCCAGGTGAACCGCGAGATCGCGCACCCTAAGCTGAGAAATCTGAAAAAGGCCGCGGTCGTGATCGGCATCTATGCAGTCCTGTTCACCGCGTTGACTTCGTTCTTTGCCGTAATGATCATTCCGGATGCCGTCAGGCCCCAATTCTTCGGCAATCTGATCGGCGGAATCGCCATGCACATGTGGGGGCCGCTCTGGGCGAAGCTGCTCTTCCACGGATTTGTGGTTCTGGTTGGCGTGCTGATCCTTTCCGGTGCGCACAACACTTCGATTGTCGGTGCCAATGGCGTGCTCAATCGGGTCGCCGAGGATGGCGTTCTCGACGAAAGCTTTCAAAAACCGCATCCACGTTTCGGAACCAGCTACCGGATTATCAACCTCGTCGTCGGCCTGCAGATTCTGACCATCGTTCTCACCGGCGGCAACGTGTTCACCCTGGCCGGGCTTTACGCCTTTGGCGTCATCTGGAGCTTTTCCATGATGGCCCTGGCTCTGTTGGTGCTGCGCTACACCGAACCGGCGAAGCGGGAGTGGAAAGTCCCCGGCAATATTCCTCTCGGTAATGGCCGCGAACTGCCGCTGGGAATCATTTTGATTGCCACCGTCCTGCTTTTGACCGCGCTGGTGAACTTCTTCACCAAATACACCGCGACCATTGGCGGAATCTCGTTCAGCCTGGTGTTCTTCGCCATCTTTACTTATTCGGAGCGCCGCGCCGCGCGCACACGTGCAGGCAAACCGGAAGGTCTTGACCAGTTCCGCGTGTATGGAGATGAAGAACCGGCCGCCGACACCCTGGGCGTTCGTCCCGGCAACATCCTGGTAGCGGTACGCGATCCGAAAAACCTGTACTACTTGCGCGAAGTGCTGCGGCGAACGGACACCACCCAGCAGGATGTCGTCGTCATGACCGCCCGACTTTATCACCGGGAGCACTTATTCAGCGGGAACCCGGTCTTTGAAGCTTCGCAGGTTTTCGATCACTATGAGCAGGAGTTGTTTACCGCAGCTGTAGCCGCCGCGGAGAAAGAGGGTAAGCCGATCTCTCTGCTGGTTGTGCCTGCAGCGGACGTATTTGATTCGATCATTGCGACCGCACAACGGCTGGAATCGAGCCGCATCGTGTGCGGCCTCTCCAACAAGCTCACGCCAGATGAGCAGGCAAAACTCACCGGTGATGCCTGGGAAAGGCTTCCAGAACCACGACCACGGCTCGTCATGGAAATCAAACTGCCGCAAGGGATGGCGCGGGAATATTTTCTTGGCCCCCACACACCGCGCCTCAGGCAACAGGACCTCGATCTTCTGCACAGGCTCTGGCGGGGCGTGACTTCCGACCCGCGTTTCGCTGGCGCCCATCACTACCACGTGGTTGCCGTTGCGCTCGAAGAGTTAGACCGCGAGTTGCACAGCCCCGAGCGAGAGCAAGTCCTCGATCGCTTATGGCAGGAACTGCAAAAGAAGAATGACGATATTTCCTGACGATCAGTATCTCCTCATATCCCCGCTTTTTTCGTACTTGCAGGCGACATTCCGCAGAACGTAAAATCTGAATGACGTTGAATCCCACACTCAGTGGGAACGGGGGACCCGCACCGGAAGCAATTCCGACGGGGCGAATCCGTCAGGCCGGCCTAGCCGGAGATGGTAGGACACCTTTCAGTCCGAGCCCGACAGCTAACCTCGCAAGCGTGGAAAGGAGCGCGTCCGCACAACTTCGCGGGCTCGATTCGAATGACTACTTCCCCTCAACCAAGGTTAGGCCAGCGGGTGCTGGTGGCTTCCAGCGCCATGCTAGCGTTTATTTCTTTCTGGCGCGTGGCAGCGATCGTCCTGAATGACATGGGATCGTCGGCTTTCTACGCTGGCGCCATTTCCGAACACTTCATCGGCAAGGCTGCGCCCTGGTTCATTCTTGCCATCATGATTTTGGCCGGCGCCGTGGCCTTGATGTATATCGAAAGCTGCGGAATGTTTGTGCGGGGCGGCGTCTATCGCGTGGTGAAGGAAGCCATGGGGTCGACGCTGGCGAAATTCTCTGTATCAGCGCTGATGTTCGATTACATTCTCACCGGACCCATCAGCGGCGTCTCCGCCGGACAGTATCTCGTAGGGTTGCTCAACGAGTTGCTCCGCTATCTGCACTCCAGCTTTATTCTCCCGGAGAACACGACCGCCGCCGTTTTCGCCATCCTGGTTACCATCTATTTCTGGCGGGAAAACATCAAGGGCATCCCGGAATCCAGCGAAAAAGCGCTTCGTATCATGTACGTCACTACGGTGATGGTTGTGCTCATCGTCGCCTGGTGTCTCTACACGCTGCTGGTGCGCGGTGGGCATTTGCCGCCGCTCCCCTCGATTAAGAACATCACCTATCTGCAGGGCCAACACGGCGGCGCGCTGGGATGGCTGCGGCACACCACACTACCGGCGATTGGATTTATTGGAATCCTCATCGGCCTGGGACATTCTGTACTCGCCATGAGCGGCGAGGAAACGATGGCGCAAGTCTACCGCGAGATTGAGCACCCCAAACTGCCCAACCTGAAAAAAGCGGCGCTCCTCATTTTCGTTTACAGCCTGATCTTTACCGCCGGCGTCTCGTTCTTTGCGGTAATGATTATTCCCGACTCAGCCCGCGCTAGTTTCCAGGAAAATCCCATCGGCGGACTGGCGATGAACCTGGTAGGCCCGCTTTCAGCGCGGCTTGCGTTCCATGCCTTCGTCGTGGTTGTCGGCGTTCTCATGCTGGCGGGCGCGGTGAATACCGCGATTGTCGGATCCAATGGTGTACTGAATCGCGTTTCCGAAGACGGCATCCTTCCCGACTGGTTCCGGCGGCCGCACAAGCGCTTCGGTACGTCATACCGGATTCTCAATTTGGTCGTGATTCTCCAGCTGATCACGATCGTTCTTAGCCGCGGCGACATATTCATCCTGGGCGAAGCCTATGCGTTCGGCGTGATGTGGAGCTTCTCCATGAAAGGACTCGCGGTGCTGGTGCTCCGTTATAAGGAGCCCGGAAAGCGCGAATATCGCGTACCGTTAAACTTCCGGATTGGCGGCGTCGAAATTCCGGTCGGGTTGGCATTCATTACGCTCAGCCTGATCGCACTCTGCGCAGTGAACCTCTTCACCAAGCAGGTTGCGACGGTTTCTGGAATCGCTTTCACCATTATTTTTTTCGTGGTGTTCGAAATTTCGGAAGCCGTCACCCGCAAACAGGCGAAGGGACACGCGGATCTCGACCAGTTCAACGTGGACGCAGGCGATGACCTGAGTCCCGAACGGCTTGGCGTGCGGCCCGGCAACGTGCTCGTCATGGTGCGAAACTACAATACGCTGTATAGTCTTGCCTCGACCCTGGATCGAGTCGATCCCCATAAGCAGGACGTGGTCGCACTCCACCTGCGATTCCTCGGGCGCGGCAGTGGCGGCGATTTCGACCTTGAGCCCGAACAGTTGTTCAACACCGAAGAACAAATTCTTTTCACCCGCGCGCTGGGATTGGCTGAAAAGAAGGGTAAGACCATCCACCTCGCCGTTGCCGGCGCCACCGACAAATGGGAAGCAGTCCTTAAGTCGGCGCAAAATCTGTCTTCCGCGGTAGTCGTTTTGGGCGCGTCCCCAACCAGCCCGGTCACCGAAGAAGCACGCCTGGCTGGACTTGCCTGGGAACGGCTCCCCGACCCCAAACCGCAGCTTACCCTCATTATTTATTTCCCTGGCGGTCAGGAACACGTCTTCTACCTGGGGCCACATGCGCCGCATCTCACGCCCAAGGAAATCGATCTGCTGCACAGCATCTGGCTGGAGGTAAGCAGCGATGTTGCGCCGCAGGAAGTCCACCATCACGATGTGATTCATTTCGCGCTGGACGAACTCAGGGGAGAACTCGACTACTCAAATCGAGAGCAAGTGATTGGGCGGTTGCGGAAGCACCTCGGCGAGATTGAGTGCCGTCGGGTGCCGACCAAATAGCGCAATGGGACGACTCTTCCGAATAAAAAAGGCGGGGGGATTCCCCCGCCTTTTCTGGCCGGCAATAACTATTTCCCGCTAAACTTCACGGAGGCTTGTGTGTTCTCCCAGCTCACTTGCAACGTGCAGCCGCCACCACTCTGATCGAAGCTAATGGTCATATTTTCCACGGGCGTCGCGGTCTTCGATACGGTCATGGGCACGCGCGCAAGTTCTTGCGACTTGTACTCGTCTTTGTAGGGCACTCCCCACTCGCCGGTCACCTTGCTGATGATAAGCGTCCATTTGTCCTCTTCGGGAACGGTAAACAACGTGTAGCTTCCGGCGGGCACTGCCGTACTTCCCGAGGACAGATCTGCCGTGGTCACGAAAGTGGTCGCCTCGTTCGCGCCGACGCGCCAGACCGCGTTGTAGGGAACCAGTCCGCCGAAGACCTTCCGTCCTTTCATGCGCGGGCTGGAATAATCCACGGTAATTGTCTTGCCGCCGGCAAGGGTGCACTGGGCTTGAGCCGGCGGGCTAGGGCGCGCGTTCTTGTCCTGGGCAGACGCATTAAACGCCAGAAGCAGAAAAAATAAAAATCCGAAGGCAGCTTTTTTCATGATGAAGTCTCCTTAGAGTGAAGCGCAGTTGGGTGTTGGGCCTCGGAATTCCGCCGAAGGGCAATACGTGTGTCCTAGGTTTTGCAGCCCATCCCCGGATTAGACTAGCGCCGAAAGACGAGGTTAGCAATTCGGGAACCTCGCTTTGTCGGGCCTTCCTTCGTGGGGCTTAGTGCCCTTCTTGGTAGAACGTTTTTGGTTCGGTATCACGAAGCAAGACCTCATCCCAACCTTGATGCGAATGCCAGCACCAGCGCGCCGACGATGATCCGATACACCGCAAACGGAACGAAGCCGCGCCGCCGCACCCACGCCATGAACCAGGCGACCGAGCCGTAGGCAACGATGAACGAAACCACAAAGCCGATCAGCAGCACCACCCAGCCGTGCGAATCGATTTGCGCTACCCCAATGGGATTGGCCCCCTTGCCGCGCAGCGATTTCAGCAAGTCATAGCAAGTGGCGATCACCATGGTCGGGATCGAAAGGAAAAACGAAAACTCCAGAGCCGAGGCCCGCGACATGCCCGCGATCTGCCCGGCGGCAATTGTGGACATGGAACGGGACGTCCCCGGAAACACCGCCGACAGCACCTGACACGCGCCAATCCACACCGCTTGCCCCAGGCTCATCGCTTCCATTTTCCAGGTGTGGATGCGCCCGCCGCTTGCATCGGGGCCGGCTTTTTCGGCGAGTGCATTCATCGCATCGATGACCCACATTACGATGCCGCCGACGAGCAACGACGTTCCAATGATCGTCAGGCTCTCCAGATGTTTGCCAATCACCTTCGTTAGAAGGAACGCTGGGACGGCCGTCATCAGAAAGGCGACTGTGACCAGCCCCAGCGGATGGGTGAGCGCAGTACGGTCTTCGTTTTCCCCCCGCGGGAAAGTGCTAAGAAACTTGGAGATGCGGGCGCGGAAATAAATCGGCAAGCACAGAATCGCGCCCAACTGAATCACGATGGTGTACATCTTCCAGTAGCCGTCGCCCAGGCTGATGTGGAACAGCGACTCAGCGATGCGCAGGTGCGCGGTCGAACTGACCGGTAGGAATTCCGTCAGCCCTTCTACAATTCCGAGCACAACTGAAAGCAGATAGTCGTTCACTGATCCTCCACGAAGTCTAAGACTTAGGCTGTCTCGCCTTTCGCCGCCGCCGAAGCCGGCACCGCTCGCTTCTTCGCCCACTCCCGCTGCGCCTGGATCTCCTCCGCGCGGGTCGTGGAAAGCGGCACCGTCTCGCCAAGGACCTTAAGCAGATTCTGAGTCGTCAGATTCTGTTTTCCGGCAAAGGCGGCATAGAGCGCGCTTTGCACCGCCGCATCAATTTCCGCGCCGGAGAATCCGCGGGCAGCAGCCGCGATCCCGTCGAGGTCAAAATCACTTGGGCTCCGCTTCCGCTTGCTCAACTGGATCGCGAAAATCTGTTTGCGCTCGTTCTGATTCGGCAGGTCGACGAAGAAAAGTTCGTCAAAGCGTCCCTTCCGGATGAGCTCCGGCGGCAGAACGTTCACGTTGTTGCAGGTGGCTGCGACAAAGACAGGGGCCTTGCGATCCTGCATCCAGGAAAGAAACGACGCCAGAATTCTGGACGACACGCCCGCATCCACCGATGCCGAATCCGGACCGCTTCCGGCGAATACTTTTTCAAGTTCGTCGATCCAAAGCACGCACGGCGCCAGACCTTCGGCTACCCGAAACACTTTCTGAATTCTTTTTTCGGTCTCGCCGATAAATTTGTCATAGACCGCTGCGGTATCGAATTTCACTAGCGGCAGCTTCCATTCTCCCGCGACAGCCCGCGCGCACAGTGACTTTCCGCAACCTTGTACTCCCAGAATAATCACGCCGCGCGCCGGTTCGAGGCCAAATTGCCGCGCCGAATCTTCCCAAGATCCCCTGCGCTGCGCCAGCCACGCCTTCAGGTCATCCAGGCCTCCGACGCCCCCTAGCGTCTCCGACGCATCCACGAACTCCAGCATTCCCGAATGCCGCAACAGATCTTTCTTGGCATCGAGCACATCGGTGACAGTTTCCGGCACCAGGCCATAACGGGTCACGAGCGCCTGCGAAATGGCGCGATCAGCTTCTTCTTCGGTGAGGCCGCGAAGATTGTTAACCACGGCGTCCACTCCGGCGGCGTCGATGGTCTTGCGCAGAGTCCGGCTGCTGCCCACACGGTTCCACACTTCATCGAGGATCTGGCGGAGCCTCGTCTTGTCCGGAAGCGGAAGCTCCACAAATTCCACTAGTCCGTTGAGTTCCGCCGGAACCGTCAGCGCAGGAGCCGTAATCACCACGGTCTTCCGATTGGTGGAAAACTTTTGCCCCACGTCACGCAATCTTCGCACCACAATGGGATCGTCCAGGTGGCGATGAAAATCTTTCAGAATGAAAACGGCTTCCACCGTGATTGATTCCAAGGTACCCAGCGCCTGGGCTGGTTCACGGCTGTTGTAAATCGCGTTCGCAGTCGTTTCATCGGCTGGGTGCAACGAAGCGCGGGCAGGGCCAGCAAACTTCGCCTCATGCGGAACGCCCGCCGCATCACTTCCACACCTCACCAGGCCACTGGCGATGCTCCATTCAAAAACGGCGAGGTTCAATGGCGAAGATGCCTCGCGCACCAACTGCACCGCGCGCATTTCTTCGGAGGTCTCCATCACAATGATGGGCGTTGAGGAATCGATGAGAATTTTCAGGCGTTCAAGGACGTCAGCCATGGCGCTAAGTCAGATACGATCGGCTGTTGGTGATCTTATGGTGCAGGTCGGCAGCCAGGTGGTCAATGTCGGTTGGAGCCAGGTGCCCGGCGGAACGATCTTCGAGCAGCGGCACCCGGTTGCTACCCACGGAATCACGTCGAATCTGAATCAGTAAAGCGTGCACCGCATTGGGATCAAATTTTTGCGGCGTTACCCGAATGATTTCATTCAAAGTGGTGCCCAGCGACATGGATTCGCGATAGGGCCGCGGACTGGTCATGGCATCGAAGGAATCCGCCAAGCCCACGATCCGCACTTGCATCGGGACGTCTTCATTCAGAAGTCCGTCAGGGTAGCCGGATCCGTCAGCCCGTTCGTGGTGCCAGCGCACGATTTCTGGAATGCGCGGCCATGGAAAATTTACGCCGTTAACAATCTGATGTCCCACCGTTGTGTGATCGGCCATCTCGCGGAATTCTTCAGGATCAAGCGTAGTCGGTTTGCCAAACAAGCGCTTATCGACCGCCACCTTGCCGATGTCGTGCAGATATCCGGCGGAACGGAGGGCGGCAACTTCGTTCATGTCCATGCCCATGGCGTCGCCGATCGCCGAGGAGTAGCGCCCCACGCGCAGAGAGTGGCCATGAATGTTCACATGCTTAACGTCGATGGCGGTGGCAAATGCTTCGAGCGCGTTGTCGTAGAACCCATGCAACGATGCCATCAGGCGCAGGTTTTCCGATACCCGCTGAGCCAGCGTCTGCGTCAGTGAATGGTTCTGAACCGAGAGCGCGACGTAATGGCAGAGCATGTCGAGCGCCTGCAGTCCCTCTTCGTCATACGGGGAGTCGCCTTCGCGGCGGCCAAAGGCGACCGCTCCCACCAGCTTCCCGGAAACTTTGAGCGGAGCCACACACTTGAAAAGTTCAGGCGCAACATTTCCGTTCGAGCTCAGGAAAGTGTCGCACGAAGACTGGGCCAGCAACACCGCTCCGTGAGTTGTGCCAAGCGCGTGCACGTGGCGAGGAAGAAGCGGAATTACGGAAGGATCGGGAATCAACGCAAAACCGCTGGCGGCTACAGAATTGAGCATCGAGGGCTTTTCGATAAAAACGAAAAGCACGCCCTCGTTCGCGCCTGCAGCCTGCATGAGCGCGGTGAGCATGGTTTGCGCGGTTTGCGCAAAGTCCCGCTCTGCCGTCAACTCAGGACCAAGGTCCGACAGCGTTTCAACGGTGCGCATCAAGCGCCGGAAATTTTCTTTTTGGGCGGTCACTCGACGAAATGGAGCAACACACACCAGAGCAATGTGAGATTACCACGCTCGGAAGTTGTTACGATGACAAGGTTTGTTGGTTAGTTTGGTGCGGCGGACGCCACTACTTCGCCATCGCCGACAGCTGGCGCACGGTGCTGATGAAGGTCGTCGTCGCGCGCGTGAGAGTGCGATCGCGCCGGTACGCGACGCCCAATTCCCGCCACAGTTCCTCGCCTTTGATCGGAATGAGTTTAACGCGGCCGGCTAATACCTGATCGCGGGCAAAGCTCGCGCTGATGATTGAGACGCCAAGCCCCGCGGCGACAAAACTTTTAATCATGCCCACGCTTGGCAGTTCCATACGAATCTGAAGTTGCGCGGCATACGGACGAAACAACTTGTCCATAACGCGGCGGCTGAAACCGGTCTTGGGCAACAGCAGCGGCTGCTTCGCGATGTCGCTAACCGTTACAACTTCTAACTTAGCCAGTGGATTTTGCGGACTGGCCATCAACATGAGTTGGTCGCGAAAAATCGGATGCGTGCGAACGTTCGAGCTTTTCACCGGCAACGTGACGATGCCCACGTCAAGCGCGCCGGTCTCCAGTTTCTCGACAATCTTGTAGCTGAAGTTGCGATAGATGCTGATCTGCACTCCCGGATATAGGCTGCAGTATTTCGCGAAAACATCCGGCAGAACATAAAGGCAGGTCGCTTCATTTGCCCCGACGGTGATGGTTCCCCGCGGCGTGCTGCCCTGGTCGGCGACGGCGAGCAGAGACTCGTCACGCATTTGCAGCATGCGCTCGGCGTAGGCAAAAAGAGCGCGACCGGCGGGCGTGAGCGTGACGTCTTTGCCGCTGCGATCCAGCAGGCGGTCGCCGTAGGCCTGCTCCAGTTGACGAATCTGTGCGCTGACGGCGGACTGCGACCGGAATACCTTCTGCCCCGCGCGGGAAAAACTCCCCAGCTTGGCAACTTCCAGGAATGTGATCAGCTGATCGAAGTCCATTGTTGCGGAATTATACAGCGGGCAGTGGTTTGGCGATCAGGGGGTCAGAATCAAATTCACTTCATCTCCACGGATTCACGCGGAAGAACACGGACAGACAAGAAATCCTTGATATACAAATCCGTGGAAATTCGTGTTGATCCGTGGCAAAGAAGTTCGTCTCTCACTCTTCCGCGCCAATTCCAACCACTTGCACCAATGACGATGCCGAAACCGCCGGCGTATGCAGACCGCACTCCGTCTTCCCGAACCCGGACCAGCGCCCGGCGCGGGACTCCTCGCCCGCCTGGATGGCGCGCGTGCAATTGGTGCAACCAATGCTCGGATAATTGCGGTCGTGCAGCGGGTTGTAAGGAACGTCGTTCTTTACGATGTAGCTCCACACCATCTGCCTCGTCCAGTCGGCCAGTGGATTGACCTTGACCAGATTGAACTTTTCGTCCCAGGCGATCTTCTTCGCGCCCGCGCGCTCCGGGGTCTGTCCGCGGCGAATGGCTGTGATCCAGGCGTCAAGCGTCGAAAGTTTGCGGCGCAGCGGTTCCACCTTGCGCAGGCTGCAGCACTGGTCAGGATTCTTCGCCCACAGCTTCGGGCCAAACTCGCGCTCCTGCTCTTCCGGCGACAGCTGTGACAGGATTCTTTCAATCTTGATTCCATAGCGCTCTTCCACGCGATCGATCAGGTCGTAAGTCTCCGGAAACAGGAATTCCGTGTCGCCGGTGAACACTTTCATTTCGGGATGGATTCGCGAAGCGATGTCGAGCAGTACCATGCCCTCGGCGCCCATGCCGGTGGCAATCGCCACGTCTTCACCATAGGTTGCAAACGCCCACGACAGCACCTGCTCGGCTTTCCAGCTCTCTGCGATCACGCTTACGTGCTCAAAATCGGTCTTCACGAAAGATTCTCTCCGGTATTAGGACTTGCTTCTACGTACTGGTGGTCCATAAATTCTCTGAACTTTTCTACTGCCTCACGCGTCTCAGCAAATCGCACAACTTCGCCCACCACCAGCAAACGCGGTGAAGAGAAGTGCGGAGCGGAAACAAGGCTGGCTACGGTGGTGATGTGCACTTGCTCGGACTCGCTGGTAGCGCTTGAAATGATGGCGCAAGGCGTTTCCGGCAATACTCCGGAAGACAGCAGGCGTTGCTGGAGCGACAACAGGTTGTGGCCCGGCATATAAACGACAACTGTCGCGTTTGAGGGGAGGGCGTCGGGCCAGTTCGCTATGTGCTCCGCATTCCTGCTATTTCCGGTTACAAAAATCAAGGTCGAAGAAAGATCGCGGTGGGTGAGCGGGATTTGTGTTGCAGCCGCTGCGGCGAGCGCGGCCGTGATGCCGGGAACGACTTCCGCCTGAATACTCGCACGGCGAAGCGCTTCGAGTTCTTCCCCGCCGCGACCGAAGATCAGCGGGTCTCCCCCCTTCAGCCGGACTACTTGCAATCCCATCAGCCCGTACTGGACCAGGAGGCCGTTGATCTCTTCCTGGGCCGTGCTCTTCATGCCGCCACGTTTGCCCACACTGATCAGTTTTGTCTGCGCGGGGATCAATGCGAGAATCTCTGCGGCCACCAGGTCATCGTGCAATACCACGTCAGCCGAACGCAGTACCTTGAGCGCCTTCACCGTCAACAAGTCAGGATCGCCCGGGCCGGCACCGACCAAAAATACTTTTCCAGAATCCATCAGTTCCCCCCGCCTGGCGCAGTCGCGCGCGCCTCAAACGAACGGCGGCTGGCGAGTTCGTGCAACACCCGCTTCCTGGTTTCAGGATCAAGGCTCGCCGCAACCAGTTCGTCCCGATGTTTGCCCAGTTCAGCAACCCACGCTTCGTACTCCGGACCAAACTGTTGCTCAAGTTCTTGTCGAATTCTCTGCGCCAGCGCCGGGCTGCGGCCGGCGGTCGAGATTGCAATCTGCAGGTCGCCGCGCTTCACCACTGCGGCGTAATAGAAGTCGCAATTCTTAGGATCATCCACAGCGTTGCACAGAATGCCTTTCGCCTGCGCATCGGAGAAGACTTGCGCATTTACTTCCGGCGAAGAGGTGGAGACGATTACCAGAAACTTTCCTTCGAGATCGCCGGGCCGATACGGGCGCTGCTCCCACTGGATTACGCCTGACGTAGCCCATTGCCGGATTTGCGCCGTGGCGTCGGGCGCGATCACGCTTACAGCAGCTCGTTCCGCAACCAGGCCCTCGATCTTGCCTTCAGCGATAGCTCCAGCCCCCACTACAAGGACGGGCCGCGATTCGAGTTTTAAGAAGATCGGAAACATTTGGTTTTTCAGCACAAAAGGAAAAGCCCATCACCAGGGGCACTGGCGATGGGCTTTTCAAAACCTTTTGTGTCTCAGTGTTTCAGGTCAGAAGCTCCCCGGCGCCAGCGTGCGCACACGTACAACAGCAGCTACAACACTGGCAACACATTTGGCGAGAAGCGTTCATTAGTTCCTTATATCCTAGGTACTTGATCATGCGGTGTCAATGTTACAGATGTGCATTCGCACGCAAAGTTTCAATCTTTCCTATCGAAAATCCAGCATCCTTAATGGGCCATCGACGGCCCCTTGCCGCCCTTAGGCTTCTTCATCAGAAACAGCAAAGGCAGCATTAACACAAACATACCCCCCAAAAAGCGGAATACGTCGTTGTAAGCCAGCATTGCCGCTTGGCGTTGCACCATGCCCCAGATCGCCACGTGGGCCTGTTGGCTGGCTGTGACCGAATCAGCGCCTTTCGCAATGAACGCCTGTTGAAGGCCCGCGAGGGTATGCCGTGCAGCCTGGCTGCTGCCATTTATGTGGCCTCCCAAATTATTGATGTGGGCCTGCATGCGGCGGAATTGCATTGCTTCGACAGCCGAAATTCCCACGCTGGCGCCGATGTTTCGCATCAGATTGAAAACGCTGGTCGCATTCCCCATTCGCTCCCGAGGAATAGGATCGTTGGTCACGGTGGTCAATGGAACGAAAATCAGGCCGAGCCCCGCGCCCTGCAGAACCAGCGGCAGCCAGAAATTCCAGAACCCCACGTCCAGACTGAACGTCGAGAGCATGAACATCGCGCCAGCCGTCATTGTGAGCCCGACTGCCAGCAGTTTGCGGGAGTCCACTTTACCGGTCAAGATTCCGACCAGCGGCATGAACAGGAATGAGGCCATTCCGCGCGGAAGATTCGTCACGCCCGCGTGAGTCGCACTGTAGCCCAGCAATTCCTGCATGAGAAGTGGCAACAGCACCGTGCTCCCGTAGAGGACGAACCCGACGACCGTCATGAGAAACGTCCCCACCGCATACGACCGGTACCTAAAGATCGTCAGGTCGATAATGGGATGATCCGTTTTCAGTTCGCGAAGAATCAGCCCGCCCAAGCCGATCGCCGCGAAAATCAGCAATGCGATGATCAAACGCGAGCCGAACCAATCTTCCTCCTGACCCTTATCCAGCATGATCTGCAGTGATCCCATGCCGACGACGAGCAAACCGATGCCCCAGTAATCGATTCCTGATTTCTCCCGGCGCAGGTAGGGCGGATCGAACACGAACGCCTGCGTCAGAAGGATGGCAAGTACGCCGATCGGAACGTTGATATAGAAAACCCAGCGCCAACTATAGTTGTCCGTAAGCCAGCCGCCCGCAACGGGTCCTAGCATAGGAGCAACCACAATGCCGAGCGCCCAGAATGCCATGGCTTGACCGCGTTTCTCCGGCGGAAAAGATTCCAGCAAGATTGCCTGCGAGAGTGGCTGAAGGCCCCCTCCGCAAGCCCCCTGGAGAATCCGAAAGATGATAAGAAACGGAAGTGACGGAGCCAGCCCGCAAAAGAACGATGCGATCGTGAATCCGCTCACTGCCATAATCAGCAGGCGTTTCCGGCCGAAACGCCCGGCCAGCCAGCCGGTCATCGGAAGAATGATTGCGTTCGCCACCAAGTATGACGTCAGCGTCCAGGTGGCTTCGTCGGTGCTTGCCGAGAGGTTGCCTGCGATGTGCGGTAGCGAGACGTTCACTACGGTCGTATCCAGCACTTCCATGAAGGTGCTGGACATCACCGCGATGGCGATGAGCCAGGGATTAATTTGCGGTTGCGCCTGCGGAGCTGAGCTCATCTTCGTCTGCGGATCGCCTAGTAAGTTTAAGTTAGATTCGATTCTGACGCTTGGTGTTTGGGTTCAGGGACGGCGGGTTCTACGTGGTAACTATTATGGGTAATACGGAATACGTGGTATTGCTACCGGGGAGGGCCCGGCGCGCATAATGATTGAAGCTCGTGAAAGTGATGATGGTTTCCCAATGGCAGTGCGTATCCTTATCGCCGATGACGATGTGTCAATCCGCCGGCTGCTGCGACGTATGCTAGAGTCGCAGCCCGAATGGAAAGTCTGCGGAGATGCCTGCGACGGAGATGAAGTGATCGAACAGGCGGCGGAGCTTAACCCTGACGTAGTAGTACTCGACCTCGCTATGCCCAAGCGCAATGGACTGCAGGCTGCGCGGGAAATTCACCGCTTTCTGCCAGACGTCCCTATGCTCCTGCTCACGGTGCAGCAAGTCTCTACCGAACTCATCAGAGAGGCCACGCGCGTTGGTTTCCGTGGCGCCGTTTCCAAGGACAACGGCAAAGAAGTAGTCCGCGCAATTGAGAGCTTGTTGAACCGGCAGCGCTTCTTCCAACCAGTGATCAGCGACGCGTACGGTCGTTTCGCCTAACCGAGTTCTGCCAACGCCGCCCGTAAGCCCCCCTCGGGCGACGGAGGCATTGCACCCGCACATGACGCCACCCAGGCCCCCATACGGTTTGCGAAATCGTTCGCCTCGGCGAGCGAGGCCCCGTGGAGGACCTGGTTCACAAGCCCCGCGGTGAACGCATCTCCCGCTCCCACCGCGTCCCTGATCTTGACGTTGAATCCGGCATGCTCGTGCTCTTCGTCGTCACTCATCAGCAGGCTCCCGCGATCGCCTCGCGTAACGCAAATCAAAGGCAATCGAAATCTTTGCAGCGTCGCGCAGCAGAAGGCTCGAACGTCGCCGCCCTCGAGGTCGAGCAATGCCGCAACTTTGGGGGTCCTGATTCATTTTCACGATGGTCGCACGGGCGATGGAATCAGCCAGCACCTCGGCGGTATAGAACGACTGCCGCAAGTTCACGTCGAAAACCTTAGCCGCCTGCGGACGGAGCAGATCGAGAAACCTGCGGATTGATTTTCGCGATTCTGGGGACCGCTGGGCCAGCGAACCGAAGCACACCGCGTCGGCTGCTTTCGCCAATTTCTCTAAAGCAGAGTTCGATTCCAGAAAGTCCCATGCCGACGGGTAAGTGATGGTGAAATCCGGCTGGCCATGTACGTCCAGTTTCACCTTTACAGTGCCCGTCGCATGATCTTCATCTCGCTGCAGAAAGTCGTCAGTCAACCCGAACGCCGCCAGCGACTCGCGAATGTCGTTACCCATTTCATCGGCGCCGACCCGGCTCACCACGATTCCCATGTCCCCCAGCAGGTGCGAGCAATACGCAAAATTGGCAGGCGCGCCACCGAGCTGACGTCCGGAAGGAAATAGATCCCAGAGAAGTTCTCCCAGGCCGACGCGAATGAGGGGACCGTTCAAGGTGTCGTTGTGGATTTATCTGAAACGGGTGACGGTTCTGCCCTGCTATTTCTTCCGCAGCAATGCGGTTTTCGCACTCTGCAGCTTTTTACGCTCTTCTGGGCTCACTGTCGGATACGCCAGATTCAGGTCCTTCAGCGTGTCCACGATGGCGGCGGCAACCACAATCCGCGTGTACCACTTGTTATCAGCAGGGATAACGTACCAAGGACTTTGCTTGGTCGATGTTGCAGCAATCATTTGTTCATAGGCCTTCATGTAATCGTCCCAACAATCCCGCTCGCGGATGTCGGCGGCAGAAAACTTCCAGTTTTTGTCGGGTGTCTCCAGACGTTCCAGAAAGCGCCGCTTCTGCTCTTTTATCGAGATGTTCAGAAAGAACTTTCGAACCACAATTCCGTTGCGCGACAGGTAGCGCTCGAAATTGCGGATGTCTTCGAAGCGGCCAGCCCACACCTTCTTGTCCAGCAGTTGCTCGGGGACGCGCTCGTTCTTAAGGATTTCCGGATGCACCCGAACTACCAGCACTTCCTCGTAATACGAGCGGTTGAAAATCCCAATGTGCCCGCGCTCCGGAAGACACTTCGTGCTCCGCCACAGAAAATCGTGGTTCAATTCTTCCGGCGACGGGGCCTTGAACGAATAAACCTGACAGCCCTGGGGATTGACGCCCGACAACACATGCTTGATGGCGCCATCTTTCCCCGCGGCATCCATCGCCTGAAACATGAGCAGCACGCCCCAACGGTCCTGGGCATAAAGCTTGTCCTGCAACTCGGCCACTTCGCAAATGCTCTGTTCGAGGAGTTCCACAGCCTCTTCCTTGGAATGCAGATGCGGAGTGGCCGCGGGATCGAAATCCTTCAGGCGAAAATGCTTGCCAGATTCGATACGAAACGGTTTTGAGAATTTATTTGCCCAGCTCATCCAGACCTCGACAACTCCATTCTCCTACAATTTTACCGTCTTCCCCGTCCGCGACGATTCATACACGGCCTCGATAATCGTCAGATCGCGCAGTCCTTCCTCGCCCGGAGTCTGTGTTTCCTTGTTCTGCATCACGCAATCCGACATGTGGTCCATTTCCGCGGCGAAGTGGTCAACCTCGGGCATCTCGATCTGCTCAATTTTGTTGCCCCGCTCGATCCAAAGGCGCAGGCCGTTGTACCAGGTCGCGGGGTCCATTTCGAGCCGCCCTTCCGTTCCCATCACCCGATAGTGGCTTTGGTGGAAATATCCGTAGCTCGACGAGCAGTTTGCCAGAATTCCGCTGGGGAAACGCAATTGGAAGATGGTATGTTCATCCACTTCTTTGAAGCGCTCATCTCCAGGCGTGGTGTAGGTAATTCCGTTGACCTCAACTGGCTCTTCGCCGGTAAGGTAGCGCGATGCATTCAACGCATAAATTCCGATATCAAACATCGAGCCACCGCCCGCCAGCTTCTTGTTCAGACGCCACTGCGTGGGATCACCCATTTTGAAGCCGGTGTCGGCCAGAATCATCTGCGTGGGGCCCAGTTCCTTCGAGCGCGCGATGCGCATGGCTTCCTGATTGAACGGTTCATAGTGGCAGCGGTAAGCAACCATCAGCTTACGGTTGGCTTTCTTTCCCGCCGCGATCATCATTTTGCATTCGGCCGAATTGTTTGCCATCGGCTTCTCAGAAAGCACGTGCTTGCCCGCTTCGAATCCGCGCACCGTGTACTCGGAGTGCATGCCGTTCGGCAGCACAATGTAGATGACATCGACGTCAGGATTGTCTTTGATCGAGTCGTAGTTCTGGTAGTTGTAAATATTTTTGGCATTGACGCCGTACCGCAGCGCCAGCTTGTTCGCTTTTTCGGGATGCCCGCTGACCAGCGCCGTGACCTTGGACTTTTCGCACTTCGCGAACGCCGGCAGAATCTGATTGATGGAAAGGCTGCCTAGCCCGACGATGGCCCATCCCAGCTTCTTGCCCGGCGGCTCTGGCACTCGCAGCTGCGCGTGCGCGTTCTTCAGTAATGGCACCGTGACGCTCGATGCAACCATACCCTGCCCCACTCGCGTAATGAATCCGCGGCGCGTAAGCTCTTTTTCAGAAATTTTCATCATTGCTTCACCTCGTGCTGTTTTGAGCTGCGTTCCGTGTGAATCTCATCCAAACGCCTCTTCAGGTAGTCCGCGTATTCCTGTTTGAGTTTCGGGTCAGTCGGCGAGCCATAGATTTCGCTCGACTTGTACTTCCCTTCGGCGAACTTCTTTTTCGTCCATTCATCATGGATGTGAGTCTCGTCGGCCTTGTCGAGCACTTCCTGCACAAACTGCGGCGGGATAAAGTACAGGCCTTCGCGATCGCCAACTACCAGGTCGCCCGGCATCACCGTAACATCTCCGATGCGAATTGGAACGTTGATGCCGGTGAGCATTACGTTTCCAATGGGCGTAGGGTCGACAGCGCGAAAATACGCTGGCATCTCGATCTCAGAAAGCCCGTCCAGGTCGCGTACGCTGCCATCCACCACCAAGCCTCCGCCGTGCGTCGCCTGATTCACGTAGAAGAACAGGTTATCGCCGACCATGGTCCCATTCACCTTCTTCCCGAAGAGATCAACCACGAGCACGTCTCCGGGCTGAAGCATGTCGATGGCCGTCTGATTGGTGAGGCGCGGGACGCCATTGGCTTTCGCTTTTGACGCAGCAACGTCATTCACGTCTCCGCGCACCGGCATGAACTGCACGGTGAAGGCGCGCCCGACCAGCATCTTTCCAGGATGCAGCACCTGAAAACCGTCGGCATACTGATTGTTGTAACCCTTCCCCTGAAGCACGGCCCACACTTCTTCGGAAGACAGTCCCCGTGCGCGCTCCATGAGATCATCCGGGACTTTGGGACGGCCGTCGGGGAGCCGCCCGAACGGGTTTTGCGACGTGTAGTCAGCCAGGTCCTGCTTCGAAAATTGAATCAGCTGCGCATTTGCGCTGGCGGGCAAAAGCAGGGTCAGGGCGGAAAGAAGAAGAACCACCCGAACAGCAAAATCGTTTACCATCAGCCTCGGCCTCCGATAGAAGCGCGTCCCGAAACTCTCAAATTGACGAAAGTTTGTCAATCGCAAAACTGGACGGTCGGCTTACAATCCTTGGCTTGCTGCCATAACCCAATGACCACTCGCCCCACCAACGTTCGCTGGTTGCTGATTTTCTGGATGTTCGTGATCAGCGCCATCGCTTTTCTCGACCGCGTCAATATTGGCGTGGCCGGCACATCGATGGAGCGCGCGTATGGCTTTGACCACGTCAAGTTCGGAATCGTAGCCAGTGCATTTAACTGGGGATATGCGCTGTTTCAGGCCCCCGGCGGACGATTGGCGGATCGTTTTGGACCTCGTCGCATCCTGGCGCTCGGCACGATCTGGTGGGCCGTCTTTACCGCACTTACAGCCGCTGTTCCAGTGGGATTTCCCCTGGCCGTCGTGACGATCATCGCAATCCGATTCTCGCTGGGCGTTGGCGAAGCGGTGGTTTATCCAGCGGGAAACCGGCTGGTCGCAGGCTGGATTCCGCTTCGCGAGCGCGGGATCGCCAACGGACTGATATTCGCGGGAGTGGGCGCCGGCGCCGGCATTGCCCAGCCATTGATCACTTACGTTCTTCTGCACTGGGGATGGCGTTGGTCATTCTGGATTAGCGCCCTGATTGGCTTGGCAGGCGGCCTCGTCTGGTTCCTGATCGCGCGCGACCAACCCGAAGATCATCCCGGCGTGAACCCGGAAGAAGCAGCTTTGATTCGCCAGGGACTGCCGGCAACGACCACGCAGTCCAGCAAGCCTGTGGCCTGGCGGGCAATTTTCACCAGTCGAGACGTTGCCGCCGTCACCGCGAGCTACTTTTGCTATGGGTATGTCGCTTACATTTTCTTTACCTGGTTCTTTATCTATCTCAACAAAGTGCGCGGATTGAATCTCAAGACGACCGCCCTCTACTCCATGCTTCCCTTTCTTGCCATGGCGATCTGTTCCTCGCTTGGTGGATGGATCAGCGACAGGATTACGACCGCCATCGGAAAACGCGCGGGTCGCTGTGGCGTTGCCGGCGTGGCAATGGTGTTATGTACCGCGTTTCTCGCACTCGCGATGTTCGCCGCCGATGCTCGTGTGGCCAGCGTTGTGCTTGCCGGCGGTGCGGGCGCCCTGTACCTTTCGCAAAGTTCGTTCTGGTCGGTTAGTTCCGAGATGGCCGGCCCATCCTCCGGGTCGGTCTCTGGAGTAATGAACATGGGAGGCCAGATCGCGGGCGCCATTACGGCAATCATGACGCCTGTAATTGCCAAGTATTTCGGTTGGAATACGCCCTTCTTCGTGGCGGCCGGGTTATGTTGCCTCGGCGCGCTGCTTTGGTTTTTCGTCGATATCGATCGGGGAGCGGCGGCGTTGAGCCGCGTCAAACCGGCAAGGCCGCAATCGCAACTTTTAGGAGTTCACAATGCATAAACATGTATCGCCCATGAGGGGAAAGATGGGCTTCACCGTTGCAGGGCTGCTCGCAGTTGCGACGTTGGTCAGTGCGGCGGTCCTGTTTTCGGTACCGAGCGCGTTTTCGCGCCCGGCGGAGGCTAACTCTGACGCCGCGTTGCTTGAGGGCTATCGCCATGTCGAAGTCGCGTCCATCTCAGACGCGATGGAGAAACTCACCGGCCGGCGCATTTACCTGTCGCATCGCATGCGGCCCGTTTTTCCCACTCGCTTCGCCGGCTTCGCCCTCACGGTGAAGTTGCATAAAGAAGAAAATCAGGATCCGAATGCGCTATCCGGAATGCTGGCTGCCATCGACCAGGGCGGCCCGAATTCCGTTTACGTGATGGTGGTTGAAGACGGCGCTGACATCGCCGGCATGGGCGGACTGATGGGAACCGCGATGCAGGCGCGCAGCTTTTCTGGAGCAGTCATCGACGGCGGCGTCCGCGACACCGCCTACCTGACCAAGATCGGCTTCCCGGTTTATGCGCTCGGCCATGTGCCTTCGACCTCCGTCGGCCACTACCGCTTTGCCGGAGCCAATATCCCCGTGGAGTGCGACGGAGTTACGGTTTCTGCCGGCGACATTGTCGCCGCCGATTCCGATGGAGTGGTGGTTGTTCCTCGCGACAAGGCCGCCGAGGTGCTCGCCGCCGCCCAGGAAATGGACTTCAAGGAGCATTCCATGTATGCCTATATTGAAAAGCTTAAGTCGATTGAAGAAGCGGTGAAGAAGTTCGGACGGCTGTAGCGAGGAATTGAGTAATCGGGAAGGTGTGTAATTGGGAAATTGAAAACGCTGCTCTGTGCTGGTCGGTATGTTTTGTTTCATTTACCCAATTACCAAATTTCCCAATTTCCTAATCGGAGGACGCACATCATGGGCAAGAATCTTATTAATCGTCGCGATGCAATTAAGACTTCGGCGCTCGCTGTGGGCGGAGGCCTGCTGCTGGAACAAGCCCATGCTTATCCGCGGGGCGTGAACACGAACTCGGCGCCTTCGACGCTGAAGATCACTGACATGCGGGTAGCCACAGTCGTGAAACCCGGCCCCAGTCCGTGCCCAATTATCCGCATCGACACCAACCAGGGTGTATACGGACTGGGCGAAGTCCGCGACGGCGCCAGCGCCACCTACGCTCTGTTCCTCAAAAGCCGCATTGTGGGCGAAAACCCGCTACATCTCGATCACCTCTTCCGCAAGATCAAACAATTCGGAGGACACGCCCGCCAGGCCGGCGGCGTGTGCGCTATCGAGATGGCGCTCTGGGACATCGCCGGCAAGGTCTATAACGCGCCGGTGTACGCCATGGTCGGCGGCGGAAAGTTTCGCGACAAGATTCGCGTTTACGCCGACACCACCGAATCGAAAGATCCAAAAATTTACGCGCAGCGCATGAAAGAACGCAAAGAGGTCATGGGCCTGACCTGGCTCAAGATGGACCTCGGCGTCGAAATGGTTTCCGACACTCCCGGAACGCTTACCACCCCGTCGGAGCTGAGCCAGTGGGAAGAGACCTCGCTCGAGCATCCCTTCATCGCCAATGAGGTCACCGACAAGGGCATCGCCATGCTCGAGCAATATGTGGCCGCGGTGCGCGACGCGGTTGGCATGGAGATTCCGCTTTCCATGGACCACCTCGGGCACCTCGGCGTAAAGTCGATCATTCGCCTCGGCAAGGCCTATGAGAAGTACAACTTGTCGTGGCTGGAAGACGTCATTCCCTGGCAGTACACCGACCTGCTGAAGCAGATTTCCGATCAGAGCCCCACGCCGATTCTGACCGGCGAAGATATTTATCTAAAGGAACCGTTCAAAGTTCTTTGCGAAAAGCACGCGGTGAACAAGATTCAGCCGGACCTCGCAACCTCAGGTGGAATTCTTGAAACCCACAAGATCGGCGATATGGCGGAAGAGTACGGCGTGCCCATGGCAATGCACTTTGCCGGGACTCCGGTGAGCTGCATGGCGAACGTTCACTGCGCCGCCGCGACGCAGAACTTCCTCGCGCTTGAAAATCATTCGCTCGATGTTCCCTGGTGGTCATCGATCGTGCAGGAGTACGTGAAGACGCCCATGGTGAATCACGGATGGATTGAGGTTCCGGACCGCCCCGGCCTAGGCGTCACCCTGAATGAAGATGTGGTGCGACAACACCTGGCGCCAGGGACCGGTTACTTCGAGCCGACAACTGAGTGGGACAAGGAAAGGTCTTGGGACAGGCTGTGGAGCTGAGGCCTAGATCATCTCAACGGAGTAAACAGCGAAAATGCGGTAAGGACCGGGTTCGGATTTCTCGAATGCACCTTCATTCAAAGCCGCAAAGGCTTCCTCAAACGAATTCAGCAGGCAATGCGGATTCGTTGAAATCCTTTTCGCCAGTCCGTTGCACGATAGGGGCGAGTGCTCTGGAGCATTTCTGCAGTAAAACGTGACGACGTCGAATCCCTCAAGCACTTTCGCCGAAGGTTGAGCCACGTTTGTTGCGAAGGATGCCTCCGGCTCGTAGGCAGACCAAATTTTTCCGTCAAACTCCTTCTCGTAAACTTCGTAATAGAAAAACTGAGCTCCCTCAAGACTGATCGCATTTTCCTTCGCAACCGTTCTAATGATTTCCGGGGAATCGAAAAGCCAGTAGCCGTTATGTTTCCAAAAGTTGATGTAGTCTGCGAAATCGTCGTTTACGCAACCGCCGACCGAGTACACCTCCACCACGCGATCCATGTTGAACCCCTTGGGCTTCTGAACGCGTTTTGCCATGTAGCCTGCTGCGATCACCCCTGCATTCTACGCGCGCTAGGTTCCTCGGCGTTGCTCGGGATTTCGGCAGCAGTCCCGCCTCGCTCACGCCGTTCTAATGGTCTCAAGTTCAACTCCTCCGCGCGAGCTCACTTAAGTAGTCTTGACGCGGGGATGGGCTTATTCCATTCGGGTGTCGGTTCGGAGTAGCCCGTTCCCGGCGCGAGATGCTGGCGGACGACATCGGTTCCCTCGTTCGAAACCGCGAAGATACTCATCCGCGCATCCGCGCCAACCGTGCCGACGATCGATCCATCATCGAGGAAAGGTCTTGGGACAGGCTGTGGAGCTGAGGCGTGGGTGTTGATAAAGAGGACCTTGTGAAATTATGAAGAAGTCGGTGGAGTGCGGTCTCTCGCCGGTTGTTAAGACTTGTGCAGGCTAGCTAGGGTTGTGATAATCGCTACAGCACACAATGGGGAGAGGGCGAGATAAGCGGAGGCGAAATACCAAGAAGCTTGGCCGTCGCACGAAAGAAGAGGAAGCGATCGTTCAGGCGTGCGAAGCCGAAGATGCGGCCAGGCTTAAACGTCTGACGAAACGTACTGGCAGTCCGCCAAGTGATTCACCGATTCTCGGTGAACCGGATGTTCCGGTTCGTGCTCCAGTAACGCCTAGACCGAAGCTGCTTTCTGGGGCCGTAGCCGTTTCTGAACCGGAACCAGAGGAAGTGTTCTTGGTAATAAGACCGACGGTTTTCACAAAGTAGTTTGGATCTCATACCTAGCCTCCCTTACTGTTATTCGGATGTACTTTGTGGTTGACGGGAAGGTTTAGCGAAGACCACGGTACAGTAAATTGGCGTAGCATCGCCGTATCGCTCATTGGTCGTCGCACTCCTCTCGTTTGACTTCCCTCCCCGCCAACTCAATAATCATCCCGGTGGATATCTACGAAGAAATCGTGGCCCTTCGGCAGCAGGGCCGGAAGGGCGCGGTCGCCACCATCGTCAACGTGCGCGGATCGGTTCCGTCATTCGAGACAGCGAAGATGCTCATCCGCGATGATGGATCGATCGTCGGCACGGTTGGCGGCGGATGCGTCGAAGCCGAAGTCTGGCAGGCGGCGCGCGAGGTGATGGAAAACGAAAAGCCGCGTACCCTCACCTTCAATCTGAATCAGAATCCCAAATATGACACCGGCCTGGTTTGCGGCGGCACCCTCGATATTTTCATCGAGCCGGTGCTGCCTCCAGCGTTACTTTATGTTTTCGGCGCAGGCCACGTCGCCCACAGCCTTTACAAAACGGCCACGAATGCCGGCTTCGACGTCACTGTCATTGACGACCGCGAGACTTATGCCAACCGTGAGCGCTTCCCCGAAGCCAAAGATGTCATCGCGGAAGACTTCGATCAGGCGATGGCACGTATCAACCCGCCGGAGAATTCCTTCATCGTGATCGTCACCCGCGGCCATCGCGACGATATGCGCGTGCTGCGCTGGGCGGTGCAGACCGGCGCCCGCTATATCGGAATGATTGGATCGAAGCGCAAAACAATTACCATTTTCCGCGAACTGGTCAAAGAAGGCATTCCCGAGCCGCTGTTCGAGCGCGTGTATGCGCCGGTTGGATTCGACATCGGGGCGATCACACCGGAGGAGATTGCCGTCGCCATCACCGCGGAACTGATTGCCGTCCGGCGAAAAGTCGAACGCCCGCTGCCGCACATGAGCTGGTTCAAGTCGCGCAGGGTAGGACCAGAAGTGTCCGAATTCGAAGACGAAAAGAAAAGCTGATTCACCACAGAGGCACAGAGAACAGCAACCCCTAGGGTTTCCTCTGTGACTCCGTGGTGAATGTTCTTAGAGAATGGGACGAGACAAGAAACGTCCTTAAGCTTTTCTCTGTGCCACTGTGTCCCTATGGTGAATGTTTTTGAGGAGTTTCATGGCAACCCTAGGCCTCATCGAATACGCTGACGCTTCGCCCGAAGTGCGCGTCGTCTATGACGACATCCTGACCACACGCAAGACCGACTGGATCAATAATTTTTGGAAGGCGCTGGCCAACGATCCCGCTACCTTGAAGCGCACCTGGGAATCGATTAAGCAAATCATGGAACCGGGCGCGCTCGATCCGCTCACGAAGGAATTGATTTACGTCGCTGTGAGCGTGAGCAATCAGTGCGGATATTGCATCGCGTCCCACACTGCCGGCGCACGCAAGAAAGGGATGACTGACGACATGTTCCGCGAACTGATGGCGGTGGTCGGAATGGCAAACGAAAGCAACCGGCTGGCGGCCGGATATCAGGTAGAAATTGATGAGCAGTTCAAAACTTAAAGCGTCGTTGCTGTTGGTCGTTGGTCTTTGGCTACTCGCTGTTGGCTGTTGATGCCGCTGCTAATCTCAAGGGTGGAGCGGGCCTTGCGCGCCTGCATTTTTACTCCTAATCACTTCTTGCTGTCATTCCGACCAAGCTGAATGATTCGCTTCGCGAATCATTCAGCGCGTGGAGGAACCTGCTGTTTCCCGGCGCCACCACAAAGCAGGTTCCTCGACTGTGAGGTTCGCCGCAAGCGGACGAACCTCTTCGCTCGGAATGACAAGTCTTACTAAAGGATGGAGCAGGTCTTCCGGGCCTGCATTTTCACTCCTAATCACTCCACTGTCATTCCGACCAAGCTGAATGATTCGCTCCGCGAATCACTCAGCGCGTGGAGGAACCTGCTGTTTCCCGGCGCCACCACAAATCAGTTCCTCGAATGTGAAGTTCGCCCGCAAGCGGACGAACCTCTTCGCTCGGAATGACAAAATCAATTGACTGAGCGGCTCCGCTGGAAGCCGAGCCCTTTCAAAACTTCGCGAGACCTCACTTTTTCCGCAACCTGCCAGGGCTTTCACGTTTTGATTGCGTGAACTTGTACTCATACACCTTCATATCCACGCGCCGCCCGCGAAACCGGACCCCTTCCGATTCCAAACGAAATCGCTGTTCCGGGGCAGAGTCACCGCACAGTTTAATTTGGCCTCCCGCGCCCAGCACCCGTTGCCAGGGCAATCCGTAGGCTCCATGAAGAACTCGCGCAACCTGGCGGGCGTGGCCGGGCAGGCCTGCCGCTTTTGCGACGGCGCCGTACGTTGAAACCTTGCCGCGAGGGATTTGCAGGATGACAGACCGTATGCGCGTCTCAGCCGACGCGACTTGCTTCTTCTTCGCTGCAGCCAAACCTACGCCGCGGCCTCTTTGCGGAACGACTGCACGGCCTCTTCTTCGCTCCCAAAAGTTTCAAACACGGTGAGCAGTTTGGTGAGCTGCAGCACGTCATCCACTCGCTGGGTAAGGCGGGCAAGTTTCACCGCCCCACCGGCGTTGCGCGCGGTGGTGTAGAGCGCGACCAGCGTTCCGAGCCCGCCGCTGTCGATGTAGGTAACTTCGCCCAGGTTCATCACGATCCTTTTGCCGTCGGCGGCCAGGGATCGCACCTGATCTCGCAACGCGGCAGTTTCGTCACCGAACACAATGCGCCCCGCGCAATCTACAACGATGATTCCGTCATCCAGTCTGCGACTAGTGACCTTAAGCTGCATGGCAAACTCCTGAGAATCGCGGACAGCAGAAGGGTAAACCCTAAAACCGCGCTCCGCAAGCGAACCAGCCCCCGTGGACGGCCCGAAACCTTCACGTATAATCAGGTGACTTCCTGCCATGAGCTACCAGGTTCTCGCCCGAAAATACCGTCCGCAGAAGTTTTCTGACGTTATCGGGCAGCAGCACGTCACGCGCACCCTGAAGAATGCGATCGAGCAGGAACGCATCGCGCACGGCTACATTTTCAGCGGACATCGGGGCATCGGAAAGACGACCGTGGCCCGCATTCTGGCGATGGCGCTCAATTGCCGCTCGTCGGAAAAGCCGGTGCTGGAGCCTTGCGGCGTATGCGACTCCTGCACCGAGATCCGCGCCGGCAACGCCGTTGACGTGATTGAGATCGACGCCGCCACCAACCGCGGCATTGACGAGATTCGCGAACTACGTGAAGCTGCTCGTTACCGCCCCGCACGCGACCGCTTCAAAATTTATATCCTCGACGAAGCTCATCAGATCACTGACGCCGCGTTCAACGCGCTGCTTAAGACTTTGGAAGAGCCGCCAAGCCACGTCGTTTTCATGCTGGCGACGACCCAGCCCGAGGACATTCCGCAGACCATTCGCTCGCGATGCCAGCATTTCAGTTTTCGCGCGGTCAAGTTTGATCAGATCGTGGATCAACTGAAGGACCTGTGCGGTCGGGAAAATATTGTCGCGGAAGATGAAGCCTTGGCGCTGCTGGCCGAGGCTGGCGACGGTTCCGTGCGCGATGCGTTATCGCTGCTCGACCAGGCCATCGCTTCGAGTGATGGGAAGCTCGCCGCCGAGCCGGTGCGACAACAGATCGGCGTTGCCGCCTCAGGAATTATCGAAGAAATTATGCAGGCCGTCGCTCGCAGCGCCAGCGATGAAATTCTGCGGACGACCGACCGCCTGCTTACCGAAGGGCAAAACCCGGTCCATTTTGCGAAGCAGTTGGTGCGTTTTTTAAGAAATGCGATTGTCGCGAAAGTCGCGGGCGCCGACAGTTCCCTGCTGCAGATTTCTTCCGATGAACGCACCCGTGTGGCACGCGTGGCTGAGCTGTTTTCCGAAGAGGACCTGACGCGCCATCTGCAAATCATGTTGCGCACCCACTCCGAACTCGGATACCGCCAGGAGCAGCGCTTTCACCTGGAGCTTGGGCTGTTGAAGCTCGCTCACGCGCAGCGTCTGTTGCCGATGGAACAATTGTTGAGCGGTGTGGAAGCGCCGAAGGCGAACGCGCCGGAGCGCAAGTTGTCGCTGGCACCAGAGCCGCGGTCGGAGCCAAAGAAAGCCGACCCACCGACAGCTTCGCGCCCATTCGTCTCGCCATTTGCCGCCGACTCCGCGCGCAAGGGTACGCCGAGGATGGAGTCTGCTCCCGAGGTGCAAAGCCCGTCCCCGCGGCCGGCGCCAATGCTCGTCAGCAATCCGCAAGTGGTGATGGGATCGGCTGCGCCCGCAGTTGTGCCTGATCCTCCACCGGAGAAGAGGCAGCCCGAGCCGAAAGTAACCGCCCTCAACGTTGATGACGTACGCAATGCCGTGCTGAATGCGGTCGACTCCTCAGGCCTCACCATGCTTTCGTCTATGCTGGCAACGGGCGAGTGGAAGATCGAAGGCCACGAACTGACGATCAAAGTCGCGGCTTCAGCGGCGCTGATTGATATGTCAGTAAGCGCCGAAGGTAGAAAGATCGTGATTGCCGCGGCAAGTGGCGCATTGGGCCGTCCGGCAAAGTTACAGGTGCTGCCGGGGGCGACGCCGCAGGCAAGCGCGCCGCGGACGGTGGCCAGTTCCAATGGCAGCCCCCGCGCGCGGGCCGAGAACGAACCGGTGATCCAGCGCATGAAGAATAAATTCGGTGCAGAAATTCGAACTGTGATTGATTACAAGAAGAAGACGTGAGAAACAGTTGCCAGTTTCGAGTTGCCTATTCGGAAACTTGTAACTGATAACTGCCAACTAGCAACTGAGATCTTATGAACGCATTCAACATTCAGGAACTGATGTCTAAGGCCAAGCAGCAGTACGAACTGCTGCAAAAGAAAATGCAGGAGACGGTAGTTGAAAGTTCTGCGGGCGGCGGCGCGGTTACCATCAAAATGGACGGACGAAAGCAGGTGCTGAGCCTGAAGATCGATCCGGAAGCGGTCAAGTCGGGCGACATCGAGATGCTGCAAGACTTGATCACCGCCGCATTCAACGGCGCCTCGCAGAAAGTTGACGACAGCATGAAGTCCGCCATGGGCGGCATGCTGGGGGGGATTCCGGGAATTTAGTAATTGGGTGATTTTGTAGTTGGGCAATTTAAGGCGGCGAGCGCGTGGGCGCTTTTCACAATTACAAAATTACCCTATTACCAAATTTCCCAATCCACATGTCTCGTTTCGCTGAACCCATGGCCCGTCTCATCGACGAGCTCAAAAAACTTCCCGGCGTCGGAAGCAAGTCGGCGCAGCGGCTGGCATTCCATATTCTTCGCTCGAGCGAAGACGATGCCTCCGCCCTCGCCGGCGCCATTCACGACGTGAAAGCCAGTCTGCGCCTCTGCTCGCTCTGCAACAACATTACTGACGTCGACCCGTGCATTTACTGCTCCAGCGCCACCCGAAATCAGCGATTGATCTGCGTGGTCGAAGAGCCGACGAACATTGCCGCAGTCGAGAAAACGCGTCATTACAACGGTGTCTATCATGTGCTGCATGGCGCCATCTCGCCGATTCACGGCGTCGGTCCGGAACAACTTCGCATTTCTAACTTGATGAAGCGGGTCGAGGACGGACAGGCAGACGAAGTGATTCTCGCGACGAATCCCACCGTTGAGGGCGAGGCCACGGCCACATACCTTTCCGGACAGCTGCGCCGCGCGGGACTCAAAGTCACGCGTATAGCGACAGGCATTCCAGCCGGCAGCGACATCGAGTACGCCGACGAAGTCACGATGATGAAAGCAATGGAAGGCAGACGGGAACTGTAGTTTCCGCTTTCCCGGAACGAAGAGCTTTTAACCGAAAGATCGTAAAAGGGCACAAAGAGAATCAGTTAGAGCTTTCCGTCTGGAGTCTCTTTCGCAGCTGCTCTCTCGCATTCGCAGCCACATTCCGGCAAGCGTTAGTGTCAATCATCGGATCAGGCGTCGCACCTTGGCCTCCTCGCTCGACTTTGGCCCACAGTCCGGAAACGTCCGGATGCGTCGTGATCAGAATGTCGCAGGGAACGTTTTCCAGGAACGAGAAGCTCTTCTCGAAATCTCTTAATGCCTGCGAATCCGTGGAGAACTTAAAGCCCGGGGCGGAGACCGGGGTCAGGCTGTCGGCGTAAACCATATCCACACACCGCTCGCCTTCACAGGACTTCCATGTCCAGCTTGTGCCGCCGGGAGTGTGGCCCGGCGTCAGATGGGCAGTGATGGCAATGTCGCCAATCCGAAGAGTCTCCCCGTCGCGCAGGCGCTCCACGCGCTTGACTTTCGCGATCGGCGGCAAGATTCCATATTGCGGATCGTCGCGGCCCAAGCCGCCCTTGCGCATGACTGCGGCACTGGATTCGCTGGCGGCGACCCGGGCATGACTCCACCTCTGCAACTTCGCGATGCCGCCCGCGTGATCGAAATGGACATGCGAATTCACGATCAGCTTGACGTCTTCAATTCGAAAGCCCAGCACGCGAATGTGGTCTCGAATCTGCTTCGCCGAGTCCGGCAGCCCACCATCGATCAGCACATCGCCAGCTTTTGACGTGATCAGAATAGAACTCAAACCATGGGGGCCTACATAGTAGGTGTTTCCGTAAACTTTAAAAGGCTGCTGCGGCGCGTTCCAGGCGGCGCAGGCTTCGCATGCCGGGATCGATTTCTGGCCGTGCACGTCAATTTTGAGTATGCAGATCAAAAACAGCACGAATAAACAGATATTCCGGGCAGCATCCCCGGGCAGATTTCGCATGAGTGTCATCAGTCCCCTTCCGCCTGGTCGCCGGCGAGAAAGTTGTTCGCTTCATTTTCAGGAGCCAGAATTCCAACCGGCAGGCTACCACGGTTGTACTCCGCCATGCGGTTCTTCCACTTCAGAAAGTCCGTTATCGACTGCGGCTCGATGCGCACTTCCACTCGGCGCAAGCTCGCCAGCAAAAGATTCATCTCGTGCCGAAACCCGGCACCGCTCCGCATTTTCTTAGAAGCGGCAACTGCCTGGGTCACTTCCCGTCCGCGAAGTTCCAGCAGTCCCCAGCCTTCGGGCAGTTCGTCAACTGCGATAATTCCCGCCGGCGCTAGATAATAGCGCTCGCATCCCATGGCTTTCACAGGCTTGGTGCGAAAAGGCTTCCCGCGGTCAGCGAGAAAGTCAGCACGAGAGATCTTGCATTCCACCACTACGGAATGGCAGGCGCGCTTCCATCCGATCGCATCCGGGGTCTCGCCGCTGGCGCAGCTCTGTTCCGAGAGAACTACCCCGCATCCGTGGCTCCGCAGCCAAGCCACTGCGCGGGCAACCAGTTTTTCATGAGTCATACAAGCTAGGTTCATGGATTCTGTTTAGGGTGAAAAGTACCTTCCGGGCGTCACGATCACACAGAACTTCTTCTCCACTGATCAACACGGATTTCCCCGGATCGTCGAGTTGCCTTGTGAATCCGTGTTCATCGGTGTGAATCCGCGGAAAAAAAGTTGAAAGCAATACACAATTTCCTGATTCAGTGGCACACTGTTCACTTGAACGTCATCGAATTCACTTCTCTGGTATGGATCGGCTCCCTGGTCGCGGGTTTCCTGGGCGCGCTCACCGGACTCGGCGGCGGCGTGGTTTTGGTGCCGCTGCTGACCATCTTTTTCAAAGTCGATCTTCACTACGCCATCGGCGCATCGCTGGTTTCTGTGATCGCAACTTCGTCCGGGTCGGCCGCGGCCTACGTAAAAGAAGGCTTCTCGAACATCCGACTGGGGATGTTTCTGGAAATTGCAACCACGCTAGGAGCGCTGCTGGGCGCGTTTCTAACGGCTCACATCCCACCTAGCGCCCTCGCCGTCATCTTTGGCCTGGTGCTGGTGTACTCAGCCTACGTCTCGCGGCGCACCCGCCCTCGCACCGATGACCACCGGCCTCCCGACCCTCTGGCCACGAAGCTTCGTCTCAACGGAACATTCCCAGACACCAGGGGCCTTCGCAGTTACAACGTCTATCGCGTGCCTGCGGGTTTCAGCATCATGTTTGGCGCTGGGGCATTGTCCGGCCTGTTGGGAATCGGCTCGGGTGCGTTGAAGGTCGTGGCCATGGACCAGGCGATGAAAATCCCATTTAAAGTTTCGACGACCACCAGCAACTTCATGATCGGGGTTACGGCTGCGGCGAGCGCCGGAATTTACCTGAGCCGTGGCTACATTGATCCTGGTCTCGCCATGCCGGTCATGCTAGGCGTGCTCACCGGTTCGCTCATCGGCACCCGCGTATTAGTAAAGACGAAAACCAAAAGCCTGCGGCTGGTATTCAGCCTGGTCATTGTGCTGCTGGGAATTCAAATGCTCATCAAAGGACTCACCGGAAACTTGTGATGGAGATCAATCGCGACCTCGGGATTTCGCTGGCGAAACTGCAGGACTGGTTTGACCAGCGCATCGAAATCGTAATCGCTCAACTTCTGCGCGTCGGAGTGATGACCGCAGCCTGCGTGGTGCTTGCAGGCGCGGTTCTCTATCTCGCGCCCAATCCCCGGGCTCGCGTGGATTACCACACCTTTCACGGGGCTCCCGAACAACTGCGCACCGTGGATGGCGTCCTGCACAGCGCATTCGCTGGTCAGGCTGCTGGAATCATGCAACTCGGGCTGCTGTTGCTGATCGCGACTCCAATCGCGCGTGTCGGGTTTTCAATCGTGGGATTTTCCATGGAGGGCGATCGAATGTACGTGGCCTTCACCCTGCTCGTCCTGGCAATCCTGCTCTACAGCTTATTTGGATCCTTCCTGATTGCCTGAGTCGCCCGCGCCCGACCGCAGCGTAATCAGCGTGACTTCGGGCGGGCAGTTGATGCGAATCGGCGCGCGAATCGTCCCAATCCCCATATTTGTATAAAGCGTTAGATCCCCTATCTTGTAAAGGCCGCGAGGATACTTGCGGGACATGTTGGGAAGCCAGGGGGCGCCGATGCCCGGAATCCATATCTGCCCGCCGTGCGAATGCCCGGACAATTGCAAGTCCACCGGAAACCGCGCCGCCTGGTCGGCATAGTCAGGCTCATGGGCCAGAAGGATAGTGGTCTCATCGGGCGGGATTCCCCGCAGCGTTAGGGTGATTCGCGGCGCGCCCTGCAGCAGGTCGTCAATCCCCGCCAGCCAGATCCTCCCATTCCCGCGCTCCAGAGGGATGGATGAATTGCGCAGCACCGGAATCCCGTGGTCCTGTAGCGTGCGAATGATCAGCGGAGGATTGGACATCCCGTCGTGGTTTCCCAGGATCGCGAACTTCGGCCCCTGCACTTGTGCAAGGATCGCAGCACACGGGGGAGCCGTTTCCGCGGCTTTGCGCAAGAATCGCTGTTGGCTAAACATAGGCACGGTGACGAAATCGCCGGTAAAGACCGTCAGATCGGGTCGCAGTCCGTTCACCATTTCGACGGACTTGCGAATCGGTACCGCAGAAAAATGGTCTTCGTAGTGAAAGTCGCTCAAATGCGCGATGGTGAAGCCGTCAAAGGACTTGGGCAGCCGGCGGAGGATGATCTCCTGCCTTACCACCAGGGGGTGGTTGGACTCCGCAAATCCATCCGCAGAGAAGACTACTCCCGCACCAGCAACGGCGCCGGCAACGAGAAATTTCCTGCGGCTGATTTTGCGCGTGATCGACAAGAAGGGTCAGGGTTGTGTTTCAGAAAGTGTTGCCCTATTGAAATTCTACTGGATGGAAGCCTACAGCGCCCGGCGCTTGTCCTGGTGGGGAACATAGATGCGCAAGTAAAACATGAAGGCCACAATCGCAAGGTTCACTACAAAGACGGAACCGTGAAGGGCGGTGGCGTGGCGCCACAGCGCCCTCAACTCAAAAGGAAGATAGAGCGCGCCGGAGACGAGTGCGATCCATTCCGCCCACGCCCGCGCGCGCCAGAGTCCAATCGCTTCGGTAATCCGCAAACCTGAATAGACTGCAGCCCCCAGCGCAAGATGCCAGAATTTCACGTCGCTCAAGCGGTCGGCCATCTCCAGAAAAAGGCGAGCCAGGTGGTGGTCGGGGCTGATGTGCAGCAGGCTCAGGAAGGAATCAGCAACGTCGGCGGGATCCAGCCAGCGGAGACTCAGCACCGCGACCAGAACCACAACCCCCTTAGCGAATTCAAACACCGCCACGCTTCGCAGCGCCTGCAAACGCGCGCGGTGCTCGGGGCCTGAGAAGCGCGGAAGTGTCGGCGGTGAATTCATTGCTACGGTTTTGCGCCGTTGCGCACGCTGGCCCGCAGTTCCTCGACGATTTCCTCCGCCGCTTTGCGGGCCTCGGCCTGTTGATTCACCTCGAAGGAAATCGCGCCCACCCGCGCATGGCCGCCGCCGCCGTAGCGTTCGCAAATCCTGGCGAGGTTCACGACCGGAGGCGACGGAGCCCATGGATTCGATCCCACCGACACTTTCATCCGGAAACTGCTCTTGCTCAGGCCGATGCTGTAAATGGATTCCGGGTGCAGGTAGTACGGAACAAACTTGTTGTAGCCCTCAAGCTCCTGATCGGTGACGTCAAAAAACAGGGTCGCATCCTTCGACTCAACGCGATCGCGCAACAAGGCGATTGACTTCTGATGCCGCTCCATCAAGGGAGCAAGCAGCGGCGCAATGAACGGTGCCGCAATCACCTCTGCCAGGGTCTGGGTTGCCAGCAGCGGAATCACCTGAGGAACAAATCCCGGGTCCTGCGAGGATTCAATCACCATGGTGAGCTGCATGGCCGGTTCCTTCATTTCAACGGCGGTCTTCGCGTCTGCGTAAAGCGCCCCGTCAATGATGTCAGCCCAGCGGACCAGTTCCGCGACCGGGGACGGGTCGAAACCAAAATGCTCTTTAGCAATCATCGAAATAAAGCTAGTGCATGATTTGAAGCTGGGATCGTAAAACTTGTGGTTGCTCTGTTCCTGCTCGAAGTGGGCGGCGTCCGCGGGACTCAGAAAGGCGCTCTCGTGGTGATCAAACCACCAGGTGATCCTGGGCGAGGCGGAATACTTAAAGTCCACGATGGCGTTCTGATCGCCGCCAAAATCCGTTTCGTCAAAAAGCGCGCCCGCGCGGTGCAGCAGGCCAGAGAACTCGAACAGCACATCGCTGCTGATCCGCTCGCGATAAAAGCGGGAAAACAGCGCAGCCGAGCAGGCGCCGTCAAAGCAACGGTCATGAAAGAAGACTTTAAATTTCAAACGCGCCCTTTCCAGTACATTTGCGCTCCAGCCCCGTTTCAAACCGAAAAACTGAAAGCAGATAGGAATGACACCTTGGAGGCCTCCCTGTCAAGCGGCTGCCGGCATCGGCCCAGAATTCCGCCTTCTATCTCCGATTCGCGAGGATCGCAGCCCATCGCCCGATCAGCGGAATTTCGTACGCGTCTCCGAGTCCAGCCTTAACCACGATCGCCAACCACAGGAACAAAATGGCAAGCCCCACCACCCCCGCCAGAAGAAACCCGAGCATTGGAAAAACCGTAAGAGCTGCAAACACCAGTTTGGTTGCAAACCCAATCACGACGGTTGCTCCCGCCAGCAACAACGACTGCCAGGCGTGGAAGCGAACGAACCGAGCACTCCTGAAGGCGGGCACAAACACAAGCACAATCGCGGGCAGGACGGCCACATACGCAACCGCACCCAGCAGCGCGTCGCGGGAAAAAGGTCCCACACCCGGAACGGCGGCCTCGACTTGCGGGCCGGAATCGACAGAGCGCCCGCATCCCGGGCAGAACACGCTGACTTCGGGCATGGTTGCTGAACAGTAAGGGCAGATCATTCGGACATAGAATCATACCGACGTTTCCAGCCCTCGCCAAATGCAGTCATCGCAGCAAGGGTTGGATGCGAGCACGATCGCGCGACGGGCGGATCCGCGTCCGGCTTGTGATCGCATGGCGCCCAGCCCTACAATCGGGAGTTTCCATGCACGCTGATATGCTCCTCCAGTCTCCGGTCCGCGCTCAAAAGTCCCGCGTCCGCCGCCTAGTTCCGTGGGCAGCGATGATTGCACTGGCGATGGCTGGAGCGGTCTACTTTTTGCTGGCCGGGTTCGCCCACTCGGCGCTCCCGCCGCTTGACGGCACAATTTCGGTCGCGGGGCTTTCGGCCCCCGTAAGCGTCACCCGCGACAAACACGGAGTGCCGGCAATTGAAGCCGCCAGCCTGCGCGATCTTTTTCTTGCTCAGGGCTACGTCACCGCGCAAGACCGCCTGTTCCAGATGGACCTGCTGCGCCGCGCAGCCGCGGGCAATTTGTCGGAGATCGTCGGTGACATTGCGTTGAAGCACGACCGTCAACAACGCATCCTCGGCATCCGCGCTGTCGCTGAAAAAGGAATCACAGCGCTTTCGCCAGAAGACCGACAGCATTTGGACGCCTATACCGCCGGCGTAAACGCCTTCATCAGCACGCATCAGCACAAGCTTCCACTGGAGTTCCGCATCCTGCGTTATTCGCCCGCGCCCTGGAAGGCCGAAGACTCGGTCATGATCGCCTATCAGATGGTCGAGACTCTGAGCACCAGCCCCCAGGCTGCGCTCACGCGAGAAAGAATCCTTGCGAAGCTCGGGCCTGAGTTGACGGCTGATCTCTACGTCAACACGTCCTGGCGCGATCATCCTCCGACGGAGCCGGCGCCTGCGATGGATCAAGCCCCCGTGGAGGGGAAAGAATCTCCCGCCGCTGTGACTTCACTCTTTTCATCGCAGGCAACGCTTCCGTCTGCGAACTGGAACCAATCGCCCCTGCTTTTGCCGCTGTTTCGGACTGAAGTGCTTCCCATCGGTTCCAACAATTGGGTGGTTTCCGGCGCGCACACGGTTTCAGGGAAGCCGCTGCTTTCGAACGACATGCACCTGGGACATCAGATGCCCAACCTTTGGTACGAAGTGCACCTGCGTTCCGGCGATTTCGATGTCGCGGGCGTAAGCCTGCCGGGGCATCCGTTTGTGATTGTGGGCCACAATCGCCGCATTGCCTGGGGATTCACCAATATTGGCCCTACCGTCGAAGACGTTTACGTCGAAACCTTCAATGACGCGCATCAATACCTTTCGCCCGACGGCTGGAAAGAGCTTGAGACCCGGCGCGAGGTCATCCGCGTGAAAGGCAAGCCGGACGTCGCGCTCGACGTTCAACTGACGCGCCACGGGCCGATCGTCACCGAGTTGGCCCCGGGCGAGTCGCGCCCGATCGCCTTGAAATGGACGCTTTACGATAGCGTCGGAGATCCATTCTTCCGGGTCAATTCTGCGCAGAACTGGCAAGACTTCCGGCAGGCTTTTTCCGGATTTGATGCTCCCGGACAAAACGTGGTTTATGCCGACATCGACGGCAACATCGGCTATCAGGCAACCGGCAAGGTTCCGATTCGCGCCGCGGGAGACGGGGGTCTTCCGGTGAACGGAAGCGACAACGTGCATGAGTGGACCGGCTACATTCCGTACGACAAGATGCCCAGCGTCCTGAATCCGCCGTCGGGACTCATCGCCACCGCCAACGGCAGAATTTCGCCCGACAAGTATCCGTTCTCGATCAGCACAGAATGGGAAGCACCGTGGCGGACGGACCGCATCTACCGCGTCCTGCAGTCCGGAAAGAAATTCACGGCGGCCGATATGCTTTCCCTGCAAACCGACACCTATTCGGAACTCGACCGCTTTCTTGCCGACCGGATTGTATATGCAGTCGACCACGCCCGAAATCCCTCATCTCTGGCACACAACGCGGCTGACATTCTCCGCGAGTGGAACGGACAGATGGATGAGAACGCCGTTGCTCCCACGATCACGACCCGCACCCGGCAGGAACTCAAGCACATTCTGCTTGAGCCGAAGCTCGGCGCCGCGTCAGACACGCTCGGCCAATTGAGCTGGGAAAGTTATCAGTGGATGATGGAAACGGTGTGGATGGAGAATGTCTTGGCCCACCAGCCGCCTCGATGGCTGCCGGCGCAATATGGAAACTACGATGAACTGGTCGCGGCCGCTCTTGAGCGGGCGTTGCTCAAGGCACCGAAGCGGCTCGATTCGTGGAAGTGGGGAGCGCAGAACACGGCCACCATTCAGAATCTTGTGCTTTCCAAACTTCCGGTGGTCGCAGGATGGACTGGCCCGGGCGAAAATCCGCAGTCCGGAAGCGGCTACACCGTGAAGGCAGTCGGCAGCAATTACGGGCCTTCGGAACGGTTTACCGCGGACCTCTCTAACCTGGACGCTTCCACGGTGAACCTGGTCACCGGACAGTCGGGCAATTTCCTGAGCCCGTACTACATGGATCAATGGAACGCCTGGTACAAGAACAGCACGTTTCTTCTGCCCTTTTCGAAGACGGCGGTTGAAAACACCGCTACGCACCGCCAGATGCTGGAGCCTCGGTAGATTGCTTTCTTCTGACAGGCTTTCTTCTGACAGGCTTTCGGCTAGAAGTCCACGACCTTAACATCGATCGCCTGGCCGATAATGTCAGGCTGTCCGAACGTCTTGATCTTTTCCAGCTGGTCGGTCGTGGTGTCGTAAACCCGCAGCAGGCCTCCCTGGCAGACGTACACCACGCTGCGGCTGGGGATCGGCTCAATGCCGGTGACGTCGCCGGTCAACGAGGGCAAAATCACAGACGACTTCGTAGTGTCGAAAATCGAAAGGCACCCGGCGGTACAGAAGCGGGCGCCGACAAATAGCTGCCCGTTGGCTCCCATTTGAATCCTGGTGTGGTAGCCATCGGTAATGGGAAATGTCGCGCAGTTGGCTGGCGTTGCCGACGTGCAATCAACCGCGCTAATACCCGAGGCCAGGTTCAGCACCGAAAGAACTCCGCCCGTCCCGGCCTGTGTGCCCGCAACGTACAACTGGTTCCCTTGCAGCAACGCTGCGGTGGCGCCCGCCAGAGGCGTGGTGGCCAATAGCAAGCTCCCGGCGTTCCCCGTGTTCGTCATGTCAAGGGCTGCGACTCCCGCGGTCGTTCCACCGCACTCGGGTCCGCAGTTCAGAACGTAGGTGGTCGCGCCGCTGGGATCAAAAACCGCGCCGATTGGACGATCGAGCGTGACCGGCAACGTACAGGCCTGAACTTGAAGCGTGGTGCACGGCGCGATAGTACTGGTCTGTCCCGCGGCACCGATCAGGCTTGGGGTGAGTAAGACTACGGTGTCAACGTTGTCCGAAAAAACCAATATTTGGCTTCCGTCCGGACTCGACACCACATAGTGGGCGCTGGGAATCGGCAACGAGGCCGTCACTGCTCCCGAGGAAGTATTCAGCTTCTCCACCAATCCGGGTGCTTGGCCAGTCACTTGAGCGTTAGGAACCGCGATGAAAGCGCTGACGTTGTCTGTCCAGACAAAAAAACTTTCGCTCGTCCCCGGCAACGCGAAGGAACCTGCGAAGGTTTCCCGCGCATTATCTACAACACCCAGTCTTGAGTCCCTGGGACTAACTACGAGCGTGCGGTCGTGATTAGGGCTCACGCTCATCATTCCCGCATCAGCGAGGGTGGATCCGGCGGTCGTAAGCGATACCGTGAATCCCGACAAAAGGTCTTTCGTCGCGTTCATGATTTCCAAGGCCGGGAACCCGCCACCCGAAGCGCTGGGATGCACCGGATTGGAAACAAAGGCCCGAAACGGCAGGCCGCTGCGTGTTCTCTGTGAATTTGAATTGGACTTGCTGCAGGATAGTGTCACCAACACGACGGCGAACACAGCAAAACCAGAGAGTATCTTCGTGAACTTGGGGGTTTTTGAAAGCATTGATGGGTAGAAAGTTAGATGCGAAGAGCGGATTATATCAGAGCATTTGCGGAGACATTTTTCGCCGGCTGGCTCTCGCTGGTAAACCGGCAAGCGGACTTCTACTGTATTCTCAATACTATGCCGGGAAATTTCCGCGACCGCCTGCAATCGTCACCCATCCTCTGTGATGGCGCGACGGGCACGCTTTTATATAGCAAAGGAATATTCATCAACCGCTGCTACGACGAACTGAACTTGTCGCAGCCCGAGCTGATTCGTGGGTTGCATCACGAGTATCTTCAAGCCGGGGCCGAAGTCATTGAAACCAACACCTTCGGCGCAAACAGCTTTCGTTTGGAGCGCCACGGCCTAGCGGACAAAGTTAGAGAAATGAATCTCGCCGGCGCCAAACTTGCCAAGGATGCCGCCAAGAGTTTTGACGCCTGGGTCGCCGGTTCCGTCGGTCCCCTCGGAATCCGCATTGAGCCGCTTGGCAAGACTTCATTCCAGGAGGCTCGCGACGCATTCCGCGAACAGATTGCCGCTCTGCTCGAAGGCGGCGTGGATTTGCTGATCCTTGAGACCTTCGGATATCTGGAGGAACTTCACCAGGCGTATCAAGCCGCGCGGGAAGTCGCCCCTTCCCTGCCGATTATTGCCCAGGTAACCGTGGATGAAGAATCGACCTGCCTGGACGGATCGACGCCCGAGACTTTCGGCCCGCGCATTCAGGAATGGGGCGCCGACGTCATCGGCTGCAACTGCAGCGTTGGTCCCGTCGCAATGCTGGACGCCATCGAGCGGCTGCGCGCCTCGACCACCGCTCCTATTTCTGCGCAGCCCAACGCCGGGATTCCGCGCTCAGTTGAGGGCCGCAACATTTACTTGTGCTCGCCGGAATACATGGCGAGCTATGCCCGCAAGTTTGTTACCGCAGGAGTAAAGGTGATTGGCGGATGCTGCGGAACCACTCCCGAGCACATCCACGTCATGAAGTCGGCGTTGCGCGCGACTCAGGCACGTGCGAAGACCTCACAGTCTCAAGTAAAGGCTGAAGTTCCCCACGCCGTCGCCGCCGTCCCGCTCGATGAAAGATCACAGCTCGGCGCGAAACTGGTTCGTGGCGAGTTCATCGCCATGGTGGAGATCGTTCCTCCCAAAGGGACGAACATCGCGAAGGAACTGGAAGGCGCGAAGTTCCTCAAGTCGGTGGGAGTGGACGCCATCAACATTCCGGACAGCCCGCGCGCCTCCGCCCGGATGAGCAATCAGGCGCTCTCGGTGCTTCTGCAGCAGCAGGCCGGAATCGAAGCCATTCTGCATTACACCTGCCGTGACCGCAATGTGCTCTGCATCCAATCAGACCTTCTGGGCGCAGCCGCCGTCGGGCTGCGTAACCTGATCTGCATAACCGGGGATCCTCCCAAAATGGGGAGCTATCCGGACGCCACTGCGGTCTTCGACGTGGACGCCATCGGTCTCGTGAACATCGTCCACAATCTGAACCGCGGCCTCGATATCGGCAGCAATCCTATCGGGAACGGCACCAGTTTCGTGATCGGCGTTGGAGCGAATCCGGGCGTACCGAATCTGGACGAGGAGATTCGCCGCTTCGAATACAAGGTGGAAGCTGGGGCAGAGTACGCAGTCACGCAGCCGGTGTTTGATTTGTCTCTACTTGAGACTTTCCTGCGCCGAATCGAGCATTGCCGGATCCCCGTCGTCGCGGGCATTTGGCCACTGGTTAGCGCGCGCAACGCGGAGTTCATGAAGAACGAATTGCGCGTTTCTGTGCCCGATTCGATCCTGGAGCGCATGTCGCGTGCGCCGAATCCCGAAGCCGCCCGCCATGAGGGGGTAGCCATCGCTCGCGAAATGTTGATTGCTGTCCGCCAGATGGTTCAGGGCGCTCAAATCAGCGCGCCCCAGGGACGTTATTCTTCTGCGGTTGACGTTCTCGAAGCGCTCGGCGACTCAGCTGCCGGTGCCTGACTCACTGGTGTTTGTAAAAGTTGGAAATTAATATTCACAAGATCGTTTAGGTGCCCAATCTTCTCTGGACACCCTCACGCCCGGGTGTAATATTCGGTCAGGAGTTCACCTCACTTGCCAAAGTTTGAAGAGTGCATCCAGCGGCTAGAGGGAATTGTTCGAGAACTGGAGCAGGGCGAAGTTCCATTGGAGCGTTCGCTCACGTTGTTCGAGGAGGGCATGCAGCTTTCTTCCTCGTGCCGCAAAGAACTGGAAGAGGCCGAAGGCAAGGTAGAGATTCTGCTAAAGCAGAACGGAAAAGTGCAGCCCGAACCCTTCGAACGTTGAAGCTTTACTTTTCCGTAACCAAACCAGCCGCAATCGTTGCGCGTTCAGGAGGAGTTATGCAGTCGATTCACGTAGTTTTACTCCAGAGCGACCCCGAAATCGCGCGGACGCTTTCTGCCTCGCTGGCGAATTCGTTCCCCGCGGTTCATCTCACACAGTCCATCAGCGAACTTCGCTATGCTGCGGCGAAATTCCAGCCTCGCGTAATAATCGTTGATTTAGAAACAGCAACGTTTTCTGATGTTGCTTCTCTGAAGCAGGACTTCCAGTCAACCAAGATCGTCTGCAATCATCGTCTCGCCGACGAAGAGATGTGGACGCGCTCTCTCACAGTCGGGGCCGACGATTGCTGTCCTTCGTCGGATACTCGGGGCATTGTGCACTCGGCAGTCGCGCAGCGGCAAACGGCTGCTAGTGTTGCCGCATAGACATAGACAATGACAAGAGAGATGGCGTAGGAACCAAAGCTGCGTCCCCGGAAGGCGCCTCCCAAGGGCGCCTTTGTCTTGCGGCATGTACCCGTTTCGTCCTGGCCCAGAATGCGCCGTTCAGTATTTCGGGTTACAATACGCGTTTGGGGTTGACATGCTGAAGCGCGGATTGATGCTGGGATTTTTGACCATATTGACGCTGGCGGTCTCGGCTCCATGGGCAATCTCTGCCGAAGACGAGGCCCGTGTACCGGCGTTTAACCAGAGTGCGCCGCCGAAGGGCGCAAAGCTGCCTCCAATTCTCGACAAAGAGCAGCTCTGGGGAGACAACGACCAGTATCCCTATCAATCGCGAGCGTATGAGATTGCTGCGAAGGTCCAGCCCATTCTGTATCAGCAGCCTTGTTACTGTTACTGCGACCGCATGGGACACAAAAGTCTACATAGTTGCTTTGAGAGCACCCACGGAGCGCAGTGTTCAACCTGCATGAAAGAAGTTTTTTACTCGTATCAGATGAGCAAGCAGCACAAGACGGCTGCCCAAATTCGGAAGGGTATTATTGCGGGAGAATGGAAACAGATTGATCTGCAAACGGCTGCGACAATGCAGTAACTCAGGTCCGTCGTTTTCCCTGGGCAGTCCGCTGCGTTGGCAACTGCAAGCTCGAGAGTTGAGAGTCCCCTACGACAAATAAAGGAAAAATTCTGCAGATGGCCCAGAAACCCACAGCCAAACACTCGCTGGTCAGTGATCCTCACTTGACGCAGATGCTGCAGTCCTACGAAGGGGGACTGCGCGCGATGCAGGAGCACAAATACGAAAAGGCCAGGACGCAGCTCCAGAAAGTGGTTGCCGGCGGCAATCGCGAGCTTGCAGACCGCGCCGCGGTCCACTTGAACGCATGCAACAAGCAGTTGGAAAAGACCGCTGCCCACTTCAAGAGCCCGGAAGAACACTACGATTACACCGTCTCGCTCATCAATGTGGGTGACTATGTAGGTGCGCGCGAGCACCTTGACGCTCTCTTGAAGCAGGCTCCCAAGGCCGACTATGTCGCCTACGGGCTTTCAGCGCTTGATTGCCTGACGGGACATGTCGAGGACTCATTGCGCAATCTGGCGCGTGCCATCGAATTGAATCCATCACTGCGTTTTCAGGCACGCAACGATTCCGATTTCCAGAATCTTTCCGAGGATCCGCGGTTCACCGAACTCTTATACCCGGACCCCGGCCCTGACATGTCCGAACCTGTCGAGCCGGAATTCGGGGACCTCGGCTAGACTCAATGCCCTCCTCAGGTGCCCGCCAGCCATCCGCAGGCCCACGCGAGTTGCGCGTGGTCGCTATAGGCGGCGGAACGGGCCTTTCCACACTGCTCAAAGGCCTCAAGAAATACGTACCAGCCCCGCCGCGAAGCTATTCCCACAAACTCGATGACTCTGGCCCAGCTGAGCTTGCTGCTGCGATGGCTCCCGTTGCCATCGGGGAGCTTGCAGCGGTCGTAACGGTCAGCGATGACGGGGGTTCGAGCGGGCGCCTGAGAAAAGAACTGAACATGCTGCCGCCGGGCGACGTGCGCAATTGCATCGTCGCGCTCTCGGAGGACGAAGCCCTGCTGTCGAAGCTCTTCCAGCACCGTTTCGAAAAAGGCACCGGACTTGAGGGTCACAGCTTCGGCAATCTCTTTCTGGCCGCGCTCACCTCGTTGACCGGCGACTTCAGCGAGTCGGTTCGACTGTCCTCCGAAATTCTTGCAACCCGTGGTCACATTTACGCTTCAACCACGGCCAACATCGAGCTCGAAGCGCTCATGGAGGACGGCTCGCACGTGCGGGGCGAAACCAAAATCACGGCTAGCAAAGGGCGCATCGTCGAACTGTTTCTCGTGCCTCAGAACCCAGGTCCGCTTGCGAAAACGCTCGACGCCATTGCCCGAGCCGACCTCATCACCATCGGCCCCGGATCCCTCTTCACCAGCCTCATACCAAATCTCCTGGTGCGAGGAATTCCGGAGGCGATTCGTGAATCGTCAGCCATCAAAGTTTATGTCTGTAATCTCATGACGCAGGCTAATGAAAGCCTTGGACGCACCGCGGCCGACCACATTCGCGCACTGAATGATCATGCCCGGTGCCAGATCTTCGACTACGCAATGATCAACCGCACGCCGGTATCGGACGACGTGAAAGCCCGGTACGCGCTGGAAGGCGCGTCCCAGATCGTTGCGGATATGGATGCAATTGAAGCAATCGGCGTCTGCCCGGTACTCGGCGACTACTTGTCCGAGGATAACGAGGACAACGTGGTTCGCCACGACACCGACTGCGTCGCCAAGGACTTGCTGCAGTTGGCGGTCACCGGTTCGACGCCGGCAAGAAAGTCAGCGCTAAAATAGCTTCGCCCCAAGGACACTCTCTGCTACCTCGGGCGGATCGATTGCCTAAAGAAAAACTTACTTATGTCTTCAAAATTGAAATCCTCTGCTGCTCAACTTTCGGGCGTGGTGCTTTTGCTGCTGGTCAGCTTCAAATCCGCGATGCCCCAAAGCGACGCCGGCCAGACTCCCCCAACCCTTGGCGTCGTGGTTGCCGACATGGACCGTTCGCTCCAGCCGGGCGACGACTTCTATCGCTACTCGAACGGGGCATGGTTGCGAACGAATGTCATCCCTGCAGATCGAGCGTCCGTTAGCGTCTTCTCGCAACTGGCGGAACTCAGCGACCACCGGGTCTCAGGCCTGATCGACTCCGTCGCGAATTCTTCGGATGCGGCCGCGCCGGCAACTCGAAAGATCGCCGACCTGTACCACTCTTACATGGACGAAGCAGCGATCGAGGCACGAGGCCTCACTCCACTTAAGGCTGAATTCGCTGCTATCGAGGCAATCCGTGATAAGCGCGGACTCGCCCGCGCCTTGGGCCAGAGCATCCGCGCCGACGAAGACCCGCTGAACGCCGCCATCTTTCATACCGCGAATTTTTTAGGACTCTGGGCGGCGCCTGGCTTCCGGGATTCTGACCATTACGCCGCGTACCTGCTGCAGGGCGGCATCGAGATGCCCGACCGCGAATATTATTTGCAGGATAACGAACAAATGAAGACTGCGCGTGAACACTACCGCGCCCACGTCATCGCCATGCTGAAGCTGGCACAATTATCTGATCCGGAAGCACGCGCCGACCGCGTCATTTCCCTTGAACACGCTATCGCAGAGCGTCATTGGAACCTGGCCGTAAGTCAGGAAGTGAGGAAGACAAACAATTTGTGGAAGCTTTCGGATTTCGCAGCCAGGGCTCCTGGCCTGGATTGGGCCGAGTTCTTCCGCGCCGCCGGACTCCCGACGCGAAGCACGATCTACGCCTGGCAGCCGAGCGCGATCGCCGGCGAGGCAGCGTTAGTGGCTGCAAAACCTCTCAGCACATGGAAAGACTGGCTGACTTATCACGCTCTCGAAGACCACGCGGACGCTCTTCCTAAGGCATTCGCCGAAGAACACTTTGCCTTCTTCAACCACTTTCTCTCGGGCACCCCGGAGCGAGCCTCTCGCGAGCGCCGCGCCATCGACGAAGTCAACGGCCGGCTCGGGGACGAGGTTGGCAAACTTTATGCCGCGAAGTATTTTCCTCCTGACTCGAAGGCCAGCGTCCAAGCCATGGTCACCAACATTGTCGCGGCGTTTCATAAAAGGATTGACGCGCTTCCCTGGATGACGGACGCAACTAAAGCGCAAGCGCACAAGAAGCTGAGTTCGCTTTACATCGGCATTGGGTATCCCGAAATCTGGCGCGACTACTCCAGGCTTGAGATCAAGCCGGACGATCTATTTGGGAACGAACTGCGCAGTGAGCTATTCGAATATCGGTATTCGGTGTCGCGGCTGGGAAAGCAAGTTGACCGCCGCGAGTGGTGTATGACTCCGCAGACCGTGAATGCCGTCAACCTTCCTGTGCAGAACGCACTGAACTTCCCTGCCGCCATTCTTGAGCCGCCTTTCTTTGATCTAAAGGCTCCTGACGCCGTGAACTATGCCGCGATCGGCTCGATCATCGGACACGAAATCAGCCACACCTTCGATTCCGAAGGCAGCGCTTTCGACGCCAAGGGTCAATTGCGAAACTGGTGGACACCCCAGGACTTTCAACATTTCAGCAAGGCAACTGAGCAACTGGCGAACCAGTACGACCAATATCACCCATTCCCCGACCTTGCGCTCAACGGCAAGCAGACGTTAGCGGAAAACATCGCCGATCTAGGCGGCCTGGCGGCGGCATATGACGCTTATCGCGTACCGCTAAAGGGCGCTGAGGCCCCGCGGGACGGAGATCTTTCAGGCGACCAGCAATTCTTTATCAGCTACGCGCAGAGTCGTCGCTCGCATATCCGCGACGCTGCGCTCAGAAGGCAAGTAATGACCGACGGACATTCACCCTCTGAGTACCGGAGCGACATGGTGCGCAACCTCGACGCGTGGTACGACGCTTTTCCGGTGAAGGAAGGGGAGAAGCTTTACCTCTCGCCGCAGAATCGCGTGCGGATCTGGTAAGCACAGCTGAATTACGAGGCGGCCACGCGGCCCGCAATCCACTCGGCCGCCTCACGGGTTCCGAGTGCACCGCCGATGTCTGATGTCGTCTGCCTCTGGCGAACGGCCTCTCCAACCGCGGCTTCAATGAGTGCTGACTCTGTATCGAATCCCAGATGCCGCAGCATCATCGCTGCGCTGAGAATCGCGCCACAAGGGTTCGCTACGTCTTTACCTGCTAACGGCGGCGCGGAACCGTGCACAGGCTCAAACATCGAAGTTTTCCCCGGATGAATGTTTCCGCTCGCCGCCATTCCGAGACCACCCTGCACGCCGGCGCCAAGATCGCTAACGATATCGCCAAACATATTGTTTGTAACGATCACATCGAACTGGCGAGGGTCGCGGACCATCTGGGCGCAAAGCGCATCCACGTACATGTGCTCGGCTTTCAATTGCGGATATTCCGACGCCACGTGCTTGAACGTGCGCTGCCACAAGCCGCCGGCGTACGTCATGGCATTTGATTTATCGCACAGCAACACGCGAGCGCGCGGAGTTCCGTCGGCCTTGCGGCTGGTGCGGCAAAATTCGAACGCGTAACGACTAATCCGCTCGACGCCCTTGCGCGTGTTGATGTCCTCCTGAATCGCGGTCTCGTCGGCAGTTCCCTGCCCGGAAATGCTGCCTGAGTCCAGGTACACGCCCTCAGTGTTTTCGCGGATCACTACGAAATCAACGTCCTTCGGCTCCATACCCTTCAGCGGACACAGCGAAGCATCGAGCAACCGCACAGGCCGCACATTCGCGTACAAACCCATCTTGAAGCGCATGCCCAGCAGGATTTCTTTCGCGTGAATGTTGGTCGCTACGCGCGGGTCGCCAAAAGCCCCGACAAAGATGGCGTCGAAGTCGCGGCCCAGCATTGCGAAACCATCAGTGGGGATCGTCGTTCCATCGCGCAGATACCGGTCCGCTCCCCAGTCAAAATAGGTAAATTCCACGGGCGCTCGCGTGGCTTCTATTACCTTGACCGCTGCCGGGACCACTTCCTTCCCGATCCCGTCTCCGGGGAGTACCGCGATCTTCTTCATGAATGGGGTTGCGCCGCTCACGGGTTGAAAGTATCACAAGGCGGTGATCCGTGGTCAGTGGTTAGTGGTCAGTGCGCAGAGATAACAAGCGCCATGGGTTCAATCGTCACTGGCCACCGCCCACTGACCAATGGACACTGCTCTCGCTATAATCAAACCAAGCCATGACCTTCGTTGCACAAGAGCAAAATCCGGCCGCCAGCGGACCGGCCGATCTTCGATCTGAACTGCATGCCGTTGCGTCACGATGCGGCGCGTACAGGCTCGATCGCGCGTTGGTCTCGCTCGCCGGAAAAGACCGCGTTCGCTGGCTGAACGGCATGGTCAGCAACAACATTCGCGACCTTGCGGCGGGAAGAGGTGTTTACGCATTTGTTCTGAACCCTCAGGGCCAGATTCAGGGAGACCTTTACGCCTTCAATTGCGGCGAAACTCTGGTTCTCGAGATCGAACGTGCACAAGCTAAGCTCGTTCCCCAGCTCCGCCGCTACATCATTATGGACAAGGTAGAAGTCGAGGAACTCGGCGACGCCATGGTTATTTTCGGCATCGCCGGGCCGACGTCCGACAAGGTTCTGACACACCTCGGCATCGCGCTCTCCGATTCGGTGCCTCTGTCGATTTCGGAGACCCAATGGAACGGAATCAACATGACCGTGGTCGGAGGCGACAACCCCTGCATCCCCAATTACGAATTCTGGGTATCCCAGGAGCACGCAGAAAAGTTACAGCAGGCGCTTCATGATGCCGGCGCGGCGCAAATTCATGAGGCTGCCCTCGAAGCGTTCCGCATCGTGTGCGGAATCCCAAAGATCGGCGCCGAAATTCGCGAACGTACCCTGCCACAGGAAACCGGACAGGATCGCGCGCTTAATTTCAACAAAGGCTGTTACATCGGGCAGGAGATCGTGGAGCGCGTTCGGGCCCGCGGCGGCGTGCATCGCGCGCTGACCGGGTTTGAGCTGACCGGCGAAACGCCCCCGCCGGGAACGCCGTTGCAGGCGGACGGCAAAGACGTCGGCCTGATCACCAGCGTGGGAACGATTGCAGTGGCCGATGGCGAGCATGCAGTTGCGCTCGGATTCCTGCGCAAGGAACACCTGTCCGAGGGCGCAACATTCACCGCCGCTGGAGCGACAGCGCGCCCAGTGCCCCTGCCGTTCTTGAGTTTGATGAAACAACTTTAGGCGACCAACAGCACAGAAAGTTCGGATAGACCACCATGGCAAGAAAAGACGAAAAAGAAGAAAGCTTTACCGTAACCGACCGGCGATTGTTCACCCCAGACGGCGAACTGCGAGACGAATCCTCCGAAGAAATTACTTCGGCTCCTGCTGCAACACCCGTCGCTACTCCCGTTCCCGCTGACGCGCCCGAGCCGCCTCAGGCAGCCGAACCTCCGCCACCATCCGCTGCCGAGCACCAGCAGCAGGCCGACGCTTATCAGGCGTCTTCGAAGGAAATGGATCGCCAGGTGGAACTCAGTGGCCACTCCGCTCAAGATCTGGAAGTCAGCTTTGAGCGTTTCATGGCCTCGCTGTACATGACCGGAATGTTTCAACTCGGCCTCATGCAGGAGCAGGGCGGCGAGCCGCAACTGGACCTGATCGGCGCGCGCCAGACGATCGACACCCTTGGACTGCTGTCCGACAAAACCAAAGGTAATCTCACCCCGAAAGAGCAAAGCTTCCTGCAGAATGCGCTTTACGAGCTGCGCATGGCCTACGTCGAGGTGACGAACCTGATCGCAAAGGGTCCACAGCAGTCGCCTCCCGTAAAATGAAGGCAACGCTCACCGTGCTCGGAAGTGGCACGTCGATGGGCGTGCCCACCATCGGGTGCGATTGCGCCGTCTGCCACTCGAGCGATCCGCATGACCGCCGGACTCGTCCGTCCGTACTTGTCGAGTACGGTGGTCGAGCAGTGCTTATTGACACCACCCCCGATTTTCGCGAGCAGGCCATTCGCGAAAACATTCGCCATCTCGACGCTGTGCTCTACACTCACACCCACGCCGACCATCTTCTCGGCATCGACGACCTGCGACCGCTGAGTTTTCTGCACAAGCCCGGCCGCCTTCCCCTGTACGCGCAACCCGAGGCCGCCGCTTTCATTCGCCAAATGTTTCGCTACATTTTTGATGCGACTTATAAATTCGGCGGCCTTCCTCAGGTTGAAATGAAACCGATCACCGGTCCCTTCGAGTTGTTCGGCGCAACCTTCGAACCCATTACGCTGATCCACGGCGACGCTGAGATTCTAGGTTTTCGTTTTGGCTCGGCTGCATATTTGACCGACCACAGCGAGATTCCAGAAGCCTCGCTCGCGCAACTCGGCGGTCTTGACGCGCTATTTCTCGATGCACTTCGATATCAGCCTCACCCAACGCACTCAACCGTGTCAGACTCCCTGCGAACCGTCGAACGTCTTCGGCCCCGGCGTGCATTCTTTACGCATATTTGCCACGACCTGCCGCACGCAGAGACCAACGCGTCGTTGCCTCAGAACGTGAAACTCTGTTACGACGGCATGAAGCTGGAGTTTGAAATCTGATGCACATCTTTCGCGCGCTGAACGACGTTCCGCCCAGCTTCGGCCCAACTGTAGTTAGCGTGGGAAACTTCGACGGCGTGCATCACGCGCACCGCCGCGTGCTCGACGAAATCGCCAGCCGTGCCCGTAATCGCGGCGCGACATCCGTAGCCGTCAGCTTCGAGCCCCATCCCATGCGCATTCTCCGTCCGGACGCCGGCCTGAAGCTGCTTACGCCAACTCCGGAAAAATTGCGCCTGCTGGAAGAATCGGGGGTCGACGCAGTCCTTCTCCTTCCCTTTACACGGGATGTGTCGCTGATGAGCCCGCGCGACTTTGCGCAAGTCGTCCTCCGCGATTGCCTGAAAGCGGTTGAGGTCCACGAAGGCTTTAACTTTCGCTTCGGGCACAAGGCCTTCGGAGACGTTTTGCTGCTGAAGAATGTCGGAAGGGAATTTGGGTTCGAGGTTGTGGTTTATCCAGAGATGCGCATCCGCGGAGAATCCGCGTCCAGCACCCGCATCCGCGAACTGATTGTCTCGGGCGATGTGCGACGTGCTCGTGCGTTGCTGGGGCGTCCCTTCAGCATTCTTTCCACGCCGGGCCGGGGCCGGGGCTACGGATCGAAATACACCGTCCCGACCATCAATCTTTCGCGCTACGAAGAACTTGTCCCGAAGGACGGCGTGTACGTCACCCGCACCGGCGTGGCCGGCGAATGTTTCGATTCAGTCACGAACGTCGGCAACCGGCCCACCTTCGGCGCCGATTCTTTCGCGATAGAGAGTCACCTGCTGAATTTCCATCCCCTGGAGTTGACGTCAGAAACTCCGATTGAGGTTTGGTTCCTCGGCCGGTTGCGCGACGAGATCAAGTTTGAGTCGGCGGAGAAGTTGCGGGAGCAGATCGGGCGGGATGTCCGAAAGGCCCAGCGATATTTGTTGCTGGCGAAGAAAAAATAGTAGTGGGGCATTCTCAACGCACCTGGGTCCCGTCATCTAGCCATCCGAGCAAAGAAAATCATTCGCTTGCGAATGGTTTCCACCGCCCATGGGTCTGCATTTGTCAGCAGGATAAAAGGTCCGCAGGTTAGTACGCTGCGACAGCGGCTTCTTCAGGCACGCCTCGCTGCTTACGAAGTTCCATTTGAAAAACATCGGGTGGAAGTTCGTTCTTGCTACGGAAAAGTGAAAGCAGCGGATCGATGCGATCGTCGGGCAACTGCCAGAAGGAGTAGGCGTCGGTGCTGTTGTCGATAGTGTCCGGCTTCACCTCGATGTCGGGCACTGCTCCGGTCGTGCTGACCAGAGTGCGAATGAAGTCTTCCACGCGCGCCTTCTGCACGGAAGTATTCTTAGTGAATTCCACTCCCATGCCCGCCCCGGGATGCATGAGCCGCACCATGCCTTCCGTTTCAACTACCAGTTCCCCAACTTTCATCTTCATTAGCAACCGCGTGCGAACCGGAAACGGCGACTCGGTTTGCAGATAGCACGCGCTGGGGCTGAGGTCGGTGAGTTTGCAACTTACCGGCGCCTCTTCAGCCTCGGGCCCTTGTAACTGTCGTCCAACCCAGTGCTTCACCTGGTCTTTGGTCTCCTCGGCCAGATCGGCAAAGCGAACGCCCAGCACTTGGCCGCCTTCCCAAGCGACCTCCCCCGAGCAGTCCACACCGACTCCCGTGCCTGGAAGCGTGAAACGCAAATGAAATGTCGGCGGCAACCTACGGCCACGAGTATTGACCGCCATCCCGTTTTCACCGAGATCCAGCGTGTTGGCCTGAAATTCGGAGTCTTTGTCTTCCAGCCGGAACTGCACTGGCAACTCGATTGGAATGCGGGCGTGGCGGCGACGCTCGCGCTTCATCAGAGCGCGAACCGCACGGAAACTGGATCGCGTGCGTTCCAGTGAAATTGGTTTGAACAGGACGAAGTGCGCTCCCATGGCAAAGGCCCGCTTCAGCGCAGCCTGACTATCGCCAGCGGTTTCGGCATCCAGAATGGCAACGGTGATAGCCCGGCGGTTCGCGGGCGCGGCGCGGGTCCCACTCAAAACTTTTCCGGCCACTTCCGGATCCGTGCAATCCACAATCACAGCCTCGAACCGCTGCCGGGTGAGCTTCTGCGTCGCGCTATCGGGGTCGGAGACGTGCTCGATCCCAATCTCCATTTCACTGAGAACGCGGCGAAGTACCCGAACGACCTTGTCGTCTCCGCAAAGCAATAGCGACTGTAACCCTGAGTGCACTGGGGAATCCTCTGCTGCCAATTTAAGCCTTACTTCTTTCTGATCAAAGACTTACAAGGCAATGAAGATTACTCTAGTAACCTAACTTCGTCGCGCTGATTTCGCTTGGAAAACAGCCTATAATCAGCGACCGAACCGGAGACCTGAGCCACCAAACACTATCCCATCAATGACTTACAAGGAGATCGCCCACCTCGTCATTGACTTTAGCGCTTTCTGACGTACAATCCTTGTTCGGCAGGGTTCCGGCAAGGAGAACCGTCCCGAGCGGGCGAGCTGTTCTTCTGTCTAGCGTGACTATTTTTTGGCGTCAAGCATTAAGGAATCGTTCGCCTAGCCGCCCGAATCTAAAGCTGTTAACACCAGGATATCGAGGCAAACGTTCATGGCGAAAAGGCGAGGCAATCCAAATTGGGGAAAGCCCGAACCGATCGGGCCCGTCGTCCCCACCGTTACCGAATTCGAGCAGGTAGTGAAGGAGTACAAACTCACTCCTGACCAGTACTTGCGCTCTACCCGCCTGCGCGAATGGGCGCGGCGTAACAAGAACTCCAAGTACATTCCTGAGCCTTTGCTTGAGGCCTGGGGATTTGAAATCGAATCGACCCTCTGAAACCCGAGGGTTGGATCATAGAGGCCGCCTGCGCGCGGCCTTTTGCTTTTCCAGCGGACGAGTAGAGCATTCGCTCAGTACCCAGTACAAAACTGCAAGTGCATCGGGTCGCGGGTGCGTCCCTGCCAGTCCCCGCCCCAGGCGAATCCGGTCTGCCGGAAGATTGAAATGATCTCGGGATCCATGTTTCCTGAGGTCCCTTGAGCGTTCGACTTCGGATTCAGGTCAATCGCGATTCCCCATCCATGGGTTGAGAGCTTCGTGCCCGTGCGCTGAGGGCGGAAGGAGAAACAACCCCCGAAGCTGGTGATTTTCGAATGTAATCCAGCGTTCGCAATTCCTCTGAACACATCTTCAAAAACCGGTTGCAATAGTTTGTGGCAGGTCATGCGCTCGACCTGACGCGACGGATCCCACGATAGCGCCATTGAAAACGGCAAAGGGATAATGGTCAACTGCTCCGCCTGCCAACGCGGATCAAGGGTACGGTCTGAATGCAGATAAGAATAGATGTCGCCGAATATTGTCTGTATCTGGTCGAGGCCATGCGGCGGATGAATTGCGATAGCGTCGGATTCTGGCGGAACTGTAGACATTAAGACTCCTTCTGAGTGGAAATTACAACCTGCAAGGCTCGCCGTAGCCCGGCGACGTGGCGGTCGGCCGAGATCAATTTCCAATGCTGACGAGTGTCAGAGCCGGGGAAACGATATAATCGCCGTTTCCGACCACTCTGCTAGGGAGAACTTTGGCCTACAACGACCTTCGTGAATGGATCGCCGCTCTTGAACGTGCCGGCGAACTGAAACGCATCAAGACAGAAGCCGATCCGGTGCTGGAGATTGCCGAGATCACTGACCGGGTTTCCAAGAGCCGCGACGGCAATGGTAACCTCGGCGGCCCGGCGCTGCTGTTTGAAAACCCAAAGGGCAGCACCATCCCGCTGTTGATCAACCAGTTCGGTTCCGAGCGGCGCATGAAGCTCGCGCTCGAAGTGGATTCGCTCGACCTGGTCGCCGACCGCATCCGCCAGTTCATGGACGTGAAGTCTCCGCAGGGATTTTTGGACAAAGTCAAAATGCTGCCCATGCTCGCGGAGATGGGCAAATTCTTCCCTAAGACTGTTTCGTCCGGGCCATGCAAAGAAGTGATTCGCAAAGACAATTTCAGCCTGAGCCACGTGCCCATTCTGCAATGCTGGCCGAAAGATGCAGGGCGGTTCATTACGCTCCCCTGCGTGGTTACCCGCGATCCAAAAACCGGAAAGCGCAATGTCGGCATGTATCGCATGCAGGTCTATGACGAGCGCTCGACCGGCATGCACTGGCAGCGGCAGAAAGTCGCCGCCGAACATTACCGGGAAATGCTAAGGCGCGGCGCGGCGGGCAACGACCATTTGAGGACCGGTGTCCACGCCCGCCCGGCCGAGCGAAGCTCGGTATCTCAAAGTTCGTCCGTCGATATCATGGCCCGAACTTCCGGTGGCTCCACCATTCCCGAAGGCGAACTGCCCACCGGCAAAATGGACGTCGCCGTCGCCATCGGCACCGATCCGGCAATTACGTTTTCAGCAATCGTTCCCGCGCCGCCGGATGTCGAGGAATACTTGATTGCAGGATTTCTGCGGCAAAAGCCAGTCGAACTCGTTAAATGCGAGACGGTTGACCTGGAAGTCCCGGCTTCGTCAGAAATCGTTCTGGAGGGCTACGTCAATCTGGATGAACTTCGCACTGAAGGTCCATTCGGCGACCACACTGGGTTTTACTCGCTCGAAGATCTTTATCCTGTGTTTCACCTGACTTGCGTCACGCACCGCAACAATCCGATTTATGCAACCACCATCGTGGGTAAACCGCCGCAGGAAGACGCCTACATGGGCAAAGCAGTCGAGCGGATTTTCCTGCCGCTGATGCGGCTCACGATTCCAGAACTGGTTGACGTCAATTTGCCGATCGAAGGCGTTTTTCACAATCTGATGATTATTTCGATTCGTAAGTCCTATCCCGGGCAGGCGCGCAAAGTGATGAACGCCATCTGGTCTCTCGGCCAGGCCATGTTCACCAAGTGCGTGATCGTGGTCGATGAAGACGTTGACGTACACGACATCGGCGCCGTCACCCTGCGCGCGCTCAACAATATTGATCCCGAGCGCGACATCCAATTCACACTGGGCCCGGTCGATTCTCTCGACCACGCTTCGCGCCTACCGAATTTTGGATCGAAAATGGGTATCGACGCCACTCGCAAATGGTCGAGCGAAGGCTTTGCGCGGCCATGGCCAGACGAGATCGCCATGGATTCCAGAACCAAAACCCTGGTTGATGGAAAGTGGAAGACCCTGGCGGAAGAATTAGGATTGAAATAGCGCTCATCGGGAAACCCAGGCCGCTTTTCTTTTTTTCTGACCTATTTTAAGGCTAGCATTTTGGCTAGGGTGATTGTGCCATTGCGGGGAAGTTTATATCCTATTGCCAGTCAGCACTTTACAGGAAACCGGCGTCTGGCCAGGGCTTGACAAGAAATTGACTAGACGTCGCCCCTGGGGGCACGTTCTGCTGCTATCGTAGAACTTCCGACTTCGGAAGTGCTCCTTGCGCGATCCCCCCGCCCGCTGGTGAAAGCGCAGGCGTTCGCGATCCCGGCAAGTATATTTTACAAATGCAACGACGCTGCGTCATTACCGGGATGGGAGTCGTCAGTCCAAACGGCATCGGCGCCGACGCCTTTGCCGAGGCCGCGCTGGCCGGACGCAGCGGCGTGCGGCGCATCACCCGCTTTGATCCCTCGGAAATCCCCGTTCAAATCGCCGGGGAAGTCGTTGGCTTCGACGAACTAGCCTGGGTCGAGAAGAAAGAACGCAAGCATGTATCGCGCGTTCTGCCCATCGCACTTTGTGCCGCAACCGAAGCCCTCGCGAATGCTGGCGTTGATACCGCTTCCCTCCCGCTCTCAGACCGCCAGCGTTTCGGAATAATCATTGGCAGCGGCGGCGGCTCGCAGGAATTTACCGAAGAACAGTACCGCCTCTTCTTTCACCAGGAGTACAGCAAAATGAGTCTCTTCTGCGTGCCCACGGGCGTAATGGGTTCGCTCTCGAGCGACTTGAATGTGCGCTTCGGCCTGAAGGGCGCAAGCCACGTGATCACGACCGGCTGCACGTCATCGACCGACGCGATGTCCTATGCCATGCGCCAGATTCAGTCCGGGCGGCTTGACTGGGTACTGACCGGTGGCGCCGATGCGCCCATCTCGCTCGGCACGGTGAAGGGTTTCATCCTGATGAAGATTCTGGCGGCCCGCTGGAATGACGCGCCGGAAAAAGGCTCGCGGCCATTCTCCGTCGATCGCGATGGCTTCGTCGTCGCCGAAGGCGCGTGGATGTTCGTGCTCGAGGACTATGAACACGCGAAAGCGCGAGGCGCAAAGATTCTTGCCGAGGTAGCCGGCTACGGCTCGACGTGCGAAGCCTACCATCGCGTGCGCCTGATGGAATGCGGCGAAGAACCGGCGCGCGCCATCCAACTCGCAATGCAGCAGGCTGGAGTTGGGCCCGAAAATATCGACTACGTCAATCTCCACGGCACCTCCACGCAACTCAACGACCGCATCGAGACCCGCGCGCTGAAGCTTGCACTGGGCGACGAGCGGGCGCGGCAAGTGCCAATGTCGGCGATCAAGTCACAGATTGGGCATCCGCAGGGCGCGTGCGGGGCCGCTGGAGTAGCAGCCACCCTGATCGCGATGAAAGCGGAACAGATCCCGCCGACCCTGAACTTGCAGAACCCTGACCCTGAATGCGACCTCGATTACGTACCGGACATAGGACGGAAGCAGAAGATCGAGCATGCGGTTTGCAACTGCATCGCTTTCGGATCGAAGAACTCAGCTCTGGTTTTGAGGAACGGGTTGTAACGTCCCCTCGACGCCCATTACCTTGGTGACACTGGCACACGTTACGCCGAACCCTGCTCGCGGTAAATTAGTTAAGACGCAAACCTCTGAAACAGAAACCCAGCCTAATGACATCTTCTAAAACCGCACTCATTATTGGAGCCGGCCCGGCCGGACTGACTGCAGCCTACGAGCTGCTGACCCGCACCGACATCAAACCCATCGTGATCGAAATGAGTGATCACCTTGGCGGCATCTCCCGTACCGTCAAGTACAAAGGCAATCGCATCGATCTTGGCGGCCATCGCTTCTTCTCTAAAAGCGACCGGGTCATGGACTGGTGGGCCCAGCACCTGAAACTGCAGGGTGCGCCTTCGCCAGCGGTAAAGATCAGCTACCAGGGAAAATCGCGGGAGATTTCCGCGCCCGCGGAGATTCCACCGGCCGACGCGGATTGCGTAATGTTGGTCCGCGAGCGCAAGTCGCGCATCTACTTCCTGCGCAAGTTCTTCGACTACCCGATCTCGCTCAGCGCCGACACCATCAAGAAACTGGGGCTACTCAGAACGGCAGGAATCGGCCTGAGCTATACGCGACGGGCGATGTTTCCGTTAAAAGAACAGAAAAACCTCGAACAATTCTTCATCAACCGGTTTGGCGAGAGACTTTACCTAACGTTCTTCAAGTCCTACACGGAAAAGGTCTGGGGCGTGCCCTGCACGCAGATTGACGCCGAATGGGGCGCCCAGCGCATTAAGGAACTCTCGGTCTGGAAAACGATCAAACACATGGTTGCCAAGAAGTTTCGACGCAAGGGCGGCGATGTTTCGCAAAAACAGGTTGAGACGTCGCTCATTGAACGGTTTCTCTATCCCAAGTACGGCCCTGGACAGATGTGGGAAGAGGTCGCGCGCAAGGTGCTCGCCATGGGCGGAACCATCCTCATGGAGCAAGCGGTGAATGAGATTCATACGTCCGGCAACCGGGCGGTCGCCGTGACCGCGACCGACAAGAACGGGCAAACGCATCGTTACGACGGCGACTACGTTTTCTCCACCATGCCGGTGCAGGAATTGATTGGCAAGCTGCAAACTACCATCCCCAAGAATGTGCGCGAGGTCAGCGACGGATTGATGTATCGCGACTTCATCACCGTGGGCTTACTGTTGAAAGACTTGAAAATCAAAGACCGCACCGCGCAGGGCGAAACCATGGTGCGCGACAACTGGATTTACATCCAGGAGCCCGACGTTTTCGCCGGCCGCCTGCAGATCTTCAACAATTGGAGCCCGTGGATGGTCAGCGATCCCGAAAAGGCCTGGGTCGGGGTGGAGTACTTCTGCAACGAGGGCGATGAACTGTGGACGCGCAGCGAAGAGGCTATGAAGAAACTTGCAGCCGAAGAGCTCGCCCGTATCGACATTATTGACGAAAAAGCCGTACTCGACTCTGTAGTCTTAAAGATGCCCAAGGCTTACCCCGCCTACTTTGGCACCTACGGCCGCTTCTCTGAGATCCGCGAATTTCTGGATGGTTTCGAAAACCTGTTTCTGGTCGGCAGGAATGGCATGCACCGCTACAACAATCAAGACCATTCTATGCTCACCGCCATGACCGCCGTGGACAACATTCTTGCGGGACGCGGCGACAAATCCAATCTCTGGGACCTGAACACCGAAATGGAGTACCACGAAGAGCGAACCGAACCGGCGAACACTGAGGCAGCGTCCAATGCGTAATCCCCTTAGGCGCGAGAGGAAGGCATGGACCCCTGCGGACGGTCGTTGGAGCATTTTCGTCGGCAAGAAAGGGTGCCCGCGACGTTCTATGTCAGGACCGGGAATGACACAATTTGTCAGGATCGTTTACAGATTTTGACAGATATCGGTAGTAGCTGTCGGCTCGGGCGACCCTAATGGAGCCCAACTGGTTGAAAATATGGGTGGAGCTTTCGCTAAAGGCGACACTTTGGTAATTCACAGGTTTGGCCCCGGGAGTGCGATAGTACGGGCACTGGGTCGCTGAGACCGAGACATTAGACGAGACTTTAAATTCCGGGTCGAACCCGAAAAAAGGAAGAAACAAAATGCGGAAACAGAAGGGTTTTTCGTTAATCGAGTTGCTGATCGTCGTCGCGATCATCCTGATCATCGCGGCCATCGCGATCCCGAACCTGCTGCGCGC
>JAYTFR010000096.1:0-11203 GCA_043734125.1 Acidobacteriota bacterium
GAAGAGCCAACTCTGGTTTTCCCTGAACAGTGTAGAGTTCCGCCAGATTGAGATGGGCACCCACTAAGCGGGGCTCCAGCCGGATCGCTTCTTTTAGCAGGCCAACCCCGTCGGACAGACGGTTCTGTCGGAGTCGAATCGAGCCCAGAACCGAACAGGCTGCAGCGCGAGTCTGCGGATCTGACAGCGCTAACTGAACCTGTTGGTCCGCTTCCTCCAGGTTCCCTTGTTGAATCAGGCTGGCGGCTTTCTGCAGAGCCTGATGTGAATCCGTTGCTGAAGATAGTGACGTGCACAAAACCACAGTCAGGCAGAACAGCGGCGCCCAAGCCCACGTGCCTCTATGCCTGAATCTGCAAGTTCTGTCACAACCAACGATCACTGATGGCCGCCGTGGCTTCCCCGGATGAAACATTTGAATCCGGGTTTCTATTATATCGGCCCCCACAACCTTCACGTGCGCGGGCCGAAGCCCCGTGCCGAGGCAGCATCCGGACTTCGGGTTGTGTAATCGAGCCTTCCTTATTTTCCATCAGGAAGGCCGCCCAAACATTTAGTAATTCAGCCGCAAACCAAACTGAATTGAACGCGGCTGGTTACATTGGGTGCTAACAGTCCCAAAAGTCGCTGGACCGAAAAATCCGTTGGGATCGCAGAAATCGGTACGGTTGAACACATTCCCGAACTGAGCTTCGAACCGGAGGTTCAGGCGCTCTTTAATCGGGAATACTTTGAACAGGTTCAAGTCCTCATTGTAGGTCGGGAACGCACGAACTGAGCCGTCGCGCCTCGGTGCATTGCCAAGCAGTGGATTTGATGTGACGGGATCGATTCCCGGATCTGACCAAGCTGCGGCGTTAAAGTAATTGTCGACAAGAGGATTAAAGTGGCCATTGTGCTTGATCGCATTCACGCCCCTCACGCGGTCAGGTCGCCTCTGGCCGTTGAAAAGCAGGCCGCTAAGGGGGTTATCCATGCTGATGTTCATGGGTCGGCCGCTTTCATAGCGCAAAGCGCCGGCGAAGTTCCAGCCGCCTAGCGCCAGCCGCCCGGCTCGCGAAGAAAGGCCATTGGCAAAGGGTAGTTCCCAAGTAAAGCCTACGAGAAACACGTTGGGCGTGTCGTCACGACTGAGCCCCCACTCGCAAACATGTGGGCAAGACGGATCTTGCACCGCGCCATTGGCACCATCACCCCCCTGTCCGGTTTCGGACCCGTCGTTGTACAACTTTGAGTAGGTGTAGCCGACGCGGAATCCCAGACCGTGTGAGTAGCGCTGCTCCAGCACGACTTCCAAAGCGCTGTACTTGCTGCTGCCGATCGGCACGTCACGCCATAGCACATTTTGATATTGCGGATACTTGCGCAAGGCCTGGGCTACCGAGCCATTGAAGGTGGCATACGGCAGCGCGACGCCTCCCGGACAAACCCCAGCCACCGCCGTCGCGGCACTGCAGTTGGACGTCAAGCTCTGGTTCGGGATGGAGAGGATGCTTGAAGGATTCATGTTTGCGCCCACGCCCATCTTTTGCCAATCCGCCGTCAGGCGGGTGCCCCGGTTCGCTATGTAGGAAACATCCAGGCGCAGGTGATCGTTAAGCTGGCGCTCAAAGGTAAGGGACCAGTTCTGATATCGCGGCAGAGTCAACCCGTTCTTAGCAACTGCGATTACTGACTGGTTGTTGGCAAAAGAGGGATCGATAAAGGGGGGAGGGGTCACGCATGGAGAGGTCGGCGTTCCACCAGGGCAAGCCACGTTAGTTTGCGGGAACCCATTATCGAGATTGAACGCGGCAAATTGTCCGTTCGATATGTTAGATACGGTTGGGTTGGCAACGTAGCCAAGCGTCGGCTGCCCGATGAATTGGTCGAACGAAATGCCGGAGTAGTAAATGCCATAGCCACCGCGAAGGGCGGTCTTGTCATTCACCCGATAGGCGAAGCCGAGCCGCGGCCCCCACGCGTCGTGGGCGGGATGCTCGAACGTGCGCTGTCCCGTACGCCCTGGGCCTTTTCCCGCGAAGAGCAGCGCGCCTGGTAGATTTCCAGCTCCAGGATTAGGCGTGTTTGGATCGAAGCTGGAATACCGGTCTCGCGTCTCCGTGCGTGCAAACTGATAATCGAACCTGAGACCCATGGTCAGAGTCAGGCGGCTCGTAGCCTTGTACTCGTCGTTGACCCATGGGGAAGTGTAGGCTTCGTAGAACATCGGGTGAAATGGAATGTTTTGCGTGGACGAATCCACCTGTCCCAGTAAGAAGGACGCGAAAGACTCGCCCGAATTGGAGATGAGGTTGCCTGTGCTGTCGTAGCCGCCAGTCTCGCGCCGGTCGAAACGGAACTCGCCCGCTTGGTTGCCATTCGCCCAACCAGAAAATGGGAATTGATGCCACCGGTACTCAAAGCCAACCTTAATAGTGTGCTTACTCTTCACCCATGATAGGTCGTCGGAGAACTGCCACCGATTGTTGGTAAGAAATCCAAATTTTCCCCAGCCATATTGACCGAGTGAGTTGTAGGGGATGTTGCCCGCGAAATCCAAAAGTGGTGGTCCAGCTGTCTGGTCGAGGAGCCCGCCGTTTCCTAGCGGATTTGCAGCGCCGGGAGTCCCAGCCCACAGAATGCCCGGCCAGCCCGCTCCCGCGGAAAGCGGATTTCCGCCCATGAACCAGCGGTCCCATGCAATCGTGGTGTGGTTCAGCAGGTTGGGACGGATGATCCAATCGAACTGCGTATGGGTGTGATGGGTCGCGATGCGCTGGTAAAAGCCATTGCCGTAGTAACCAGTATTTTTTTGCGGAGCCGTTTCGCCACTGAACTGCGTGGCACAGCCCGCCACTTCACCGCAGTTACGAATCGAAGGCCGGTGACCCCAGTAAAAGCTTTCACTCATCCGGAAGTTCGGAGTGAAAGAGTGGTCCACACGAAACTCAATCGTTCGAGCGTTCAGGAGCCACGTCTGATCTCCCGCGGGATTTCCCGCGACGTTATTGCTAAACCCTTGCCTATCGGGATGAACCATGAGGCCCGCAACTCTGGAAGCCACCGTGCTGATCAGTTCGGACGGAAGCTTATTACAAGGCGTCCCTCCAGCCTGAATGCCATAGCCCGGGGTGCCCGGGCCACCCGCCAGATTCGGCGTAATAGGATTGCCAGCGCCGTCGCACATGAACGGTTGCCGACTCGCAACCCCCGCCGATGAAACCGTGGTGCTGTAGGGATTGTAGATCTGGTCAGGCCAGGAGCTAAAATCTCCAGCCTTGAAGGCATCGATCGGCGTGGTATTACCGAATCCAGGCAAGACACCCGAACGAAGACGAGTCCAGTCAAAGTTCGTGAAGAAGAAGGTCTTGTTGTGTCCGTCGTACACATGAGGGATTACGATTGGCCCGCCCGAAGTAAATCCAAAACTGTTGTTCTTCAGTGGAGTCTTCTTGCGCGGCTTGCACCCGCTTGCACTGCAGTCGGCGTCGAAAAACCCACGAGCATTGAGCGCATCGTTGGCGAAGAATTCGTAGGCACTTCCGTGCAGCATGTTGGTGCCAGGTTTAGAGGTGTACTCGATAAATCCACCGCTGGTGTGGCCATACTGCGCAGCGAAGGAGGTTGTAATGACCTTCACTTCCTGAATGCTTTCGATCGGGGGAGCGCTCTCTTGACTCTGCTGGTGTCCCACGGCGTAACCGAAGGCGGCGCCATCAAAGAAGTTTTCGGTCGCCATGGCCTGACCGCCGTTGATGCGGGAATTAAACTGGCTGCCGCGGAACATGGGGTCGCCATTCGGCTTCATGGGAAGATAGCCGGGCTGGATCTGAAGCACCGCCTCGGCCAGACGGACATCAGACGCCGTGATGGTCGGTATGTCCTGATAGTACCTCTCGTCTACGATGTGGCTTATGTCTGGAGTAGTGACGTTGAGTTCTGCCTCTGCCTTGACCTCTACCGACTCTGTGACGGCACCGAGGGTCAGAGCGACGTCTTTGCGGATGGTTTCCGCGCCCTGTAGCGGGATTCCCGAATTGACGGACTTCTTGAAACCAGGGTGATTGACCGTGACCGTGTAAGTGCCGAGCGCGAGCGGCGGGGTGGTGTAGGCGCCGGCGCTGTTGGTCGTCAGCGTCGTCTCGACGGCTGTGTTCTCGTTACGCACTCGAACGTCGGCACCCTCGACTGCGGAGCCAGTCGCCTCAGTGACGATGCCGGTGATAATTCCACGGTCAGAGCGTTGCGCCGAAACAAGAAGAGGATTCGCCAGACAGAGAGCGATAGCTAGAGTACACAACCCCACAACGAGGTAGGATTTCATGGTAAACGGCCCCCATGCGCGTTCCCGCGCCGTGCAAGTAAACGCTTGCTGATGGGCGCCACGTTACGCCCGAACCTAACTCACTGTCAAGAAAAATCTAATACTTTTTTAGTAGGGCTCGCGGGGCCCGGGCTAGAACCGACAGATCTGCTGCTTTCTGATCGTCCTTGGCCGTGCGGGTGCTTTGGCCCCAGGCCTCCGGCTGCAAAAGGGCCCAGCATGTCGGTCGTAGAATATTTCGCTCGAGATCAGTCGGCGCCGCGACTCTTAAACGATTTCCCTCCGGGAGAGAGCCCGGCCAATTTACCCGGCCCACTGAATGACTGTGTAGGAACGTGCCGGCACTTCGACTTTGGTACGTCCGCCAGTTGTCGAAGGTTTATCTACTGGCTGGGCTACAACCCGCTTGGGAGCATCAAAAGTGTTAAAGGCTTTCAAGTCGCTACCCGTCAGCGTCGTGGAGCTTACTACCTGGCTCGGCGCTGTATCTTGCCAATTGATCTCAACCGCGCGAGCCTTATTCAGATCCCGGTTTAAGATAAACATTGAGACTTTTCCGTCTTCGTGGTTTAGGGTTGCCGCCGCGTCCAGGTAGGGAACCTGGCCCATCTGGGAAACTTCGTATGCAGGCGACTCAACCAGCAGATTAAACACGGTGCCGCGCGCATACTGCAATGCGAAACTGTAGGGATAGAAAATACTCTGCCGAAGGGCACCCTTTGGGTTGGTCATGATGGGAGCAATGACATTGATAAGTTGCGCCAGACAGGCGATCTTCACTCGATCGGCGTTACGTATCAGTGTATTTAGGATGCCCCCCACTAGCAGGGCGTCCTCAAGGTTATAAACCTCTTCCAATAGATGCGGAGCCTCGTGCTCATGACCATTGACCGCGTCGCCGCTACGGGCGCGGTACCACACGTTCCATTCGTCGAACGATAGCCAGAGTTTTTTTGGAGATCGCTTGTGTCCTTGCACGAAATCACAGACCGCTAGCGATTCGGCGATTTGACGCTCCATGCTCAGGTTCATGGCCAAATATTTCGTACTGTCGCCCCCGGTATCTTCCTGGGTATTTCCAAAATAGCGATGCAGCGACAGGCCGTCGACATGCTCATAACATTGTTCCAGGACCTCACGGTCCCACTCCAGGTAGGTTGGCATACCAGAATGGCTCGATCCGCAGGCGATGAGTTTCAGTGACGGATCCACATAGTGCATCTGCCGAGCGGCGTCCTGCGCTTTCATCCCGTACTCGGTCGCAGTCATGTGTCCGATCTGCCAGGGACCGTCCATTTCATTCCCCAGGCACCAGTGCTCGACCTTGTAGGGCTGCGCGATGCCGTGGCTGCGCCGCAACTCGCTCCATTTTGTGCCTTTCTCTACGTTGCAGTACTCGACCAGTGCCGCGGCTTTTTCTGGCGTCCCTGTTCCCAGATTGAGTCCCATCAGGGGACGGGCGCCAACCAGCTTGCACCATGCCATGAATTCATTCGTGCCGAACTGGTTGGTCTCGATTGTGTTCCACGCCTTGTCGAGCGTGCGCGGGCGGTCTTTTTTTGGCCCGACACCGTCGAGCCAGTTGTAGCCGGACACGAAGTTTCCGCCAGGGTAGCGAATAATCGGAACCCCGAGCTGACGCACCTCGTCGATCATGTCCTTGCGGAATCCGTTCGCGTCCGACAAGCTTGAACCCGGATCATAGATACCTTCGTAGATGGCCCGCCCCAGATGCTCCAGAAATGAACCGAACAGGTTTGGATCGAGAGGAGAAATCGTGCGGCGGGAGTCGACATAAATACGTGTGGCGTCGCCAGAAGCAACCGAAGATGGTTGAGCATAGGAGAAGGGGTGAATAAGCAGGTCAGCGGAGCAAGCTATCCCAGCTCCGGCGATTTGCTGCAGGAAGTGTCGTCTGTTGTTGGAAAACATTATGTGCATTCTCCTGTAACGATCGTGAAAAAGAAAATCCCCGTCGGAAGTACTCCCTTTGTACGCCTTGGTCTGCAAACGTTTACTCGTGAGAGATCAACTGCCTGCCGAAGGCATTATCCACAGATAAGGTCCTTCTGTAAACGATTACCGCCTCCCTCTCTGTGCTTATCTTGAATCAGGAGGGTTATATAACACACTCACCCGGTCAGAATCACACTGGAATACTCGCGTCCGAATAGCGGCTGTACAGCCTCGGCGCGCCGTCGCGAGTTCGTCAACAATCCGAACCTTGAATCAGTACCAAGGGCAAATGATCCGAACCGGTTTCGGATGTTAGGGTTTTCCCCGGCCCGTCAAGTCGTGAATCAGTTTTACCTCGGCTTCGCGGTAGGGTTGTCCGTCTGGGTGAAGTACTTCATGAAACCAAACAGCCGGTTCATCGACGATATACGGGTGCCGCCAGGAATCCCATGGGTAATAAGTTTGCGTCTTCCCCGCGACAAAGCCCCAATTGATGGCTCCGACCTTATATTTTTTCGCGAGGGGCAACACCGTATCAAATGTGCTCCCTGCGCCGCGGGCCATGTATTCCGTGCAGAACACCGGGCGATTAAACTTCTGCAGGAACAACACTTCCTTCTCGAAGCTCTCTGGCCATCCATAGTTGTGGAAAGTGATCACATCGGAATTCTCCAATTGGATCTGTTGAATCTTCGTGAGCGGCGTGCCCTTCATGAAATCAACGTCCCAAACCCCGCTGGTCAGGGGCTGTGATGGTTGCGCTTCTCTCGCCCAGGAGAAAACCTTCGGCAACATTTCCTCCACGACTTGGGCTTTGTTCTTCAGTTCTTGCTTTGGGTAGCTGCCATCATTAGTGTTTGAGGGTTCGTTCCACAGATCCCACCCGAGGACGCGAGCATCGTTGGCGAACGCCCGGATCACTCCCACTACATAGGCTTTCAGCCTCTCCTGCTGGGCTGGGTCCCCCAAGGCTGAGGCGCCTGGCGATTGCACCCACCCTGAATTGTGGACGCCAGGCACGGGAGGATGCTGAGAGCCGAGCTTTGGAATCGGATCCCAGCACGAATCAAATAGTACGAACAGCGGCTTGATGTGGTGCCGAGAACAAATTTCGAGGAATCGATCAATGCGCTCCTTGAAACCCTGCGGGTTCTCCTGCCACAGCAGGTCATGAAGAAATACGCGCATCGTGTTCATCCCCATACTTTCCGCCCAACCCAGTTCTTTGTCGATTTCAGCCGGATCGAATGTCGACGCCTGCCACATCTCCAGTTGGTTGATCGCATCGGCAGGAATATAGTTGCTGCCGACCAGCCAAGGCTGCTGGCCGTACCAGTTTGTCGCTTTCTCTTCCGTCCAGCGGGAGGTCTGAGCAAAAACGGAGGTTGGTGCCGCAAAAAGTGTTGAGACGATGAAGAGTGTCACGCACGTAGCCCGTCGTTTTGAAACCATGGTCCGCCCTCCCAGAGATGACGCCATCGCGTTCGATATGCGGTCGCGCAGTTGTAATGGATTGCTAGCGCCATGCACATTACCATACTCGGCACTAGCTGAAACAGCCGTTGAAGGAAACGTCCATGCGGCGGGTGCGACTACACTTGCTACTCGGCAGCGGTTGTCCTGCTTAGTTGGAGCCCTCACACAATGTTGAGCAAGAGAATCATGCTTTGGAAGTTCCTGCCCGCCTTATTGCTTTGTTGGCTGTGTGCCCGCGCGTCTGGACAGGCAAGGACGGAGGCATCTCTCGAAATTGACGCTACTCAGATCGAAAACGTCATAAGTCCGACTCTGTATGGGCAATTCGCGGAGTTCATGTTCGAAGACATCAAAGGCGGCTTGTATGCCGAACTGGTGCGCGATCGCGGATTCGACGAAGCGCCCAACGCTCTGGGATTGCCACGGTACTGGGAACATGATCCCGACGATCGGGACGACGATGACGCTTTGCGTTTTGCCTGGGACTCCGACGTGTACAGTCCGGTGCGCGGTGACGTAAACACCCTGCCGGCGCAACATTCTCTCCGAGTTGAGATAGCGCGCAGCGGCGGGGCGCGGCGCGGCATTCGTCAAGGATGGATTCCAATACGCCAGGGGCTCGAGTATCACGGCTACGTGTGGCTGAAAATCGCGGACTATGCTGGCACGGTTACGGTCGCTCTGGAAGCCGATCAAACGGGCGGCGAGCGGTACGCAAGCGCTACACTCGAGAATCTTTACGGAGATTGGAAACAGTACCGCTTCACATTGGTTCCAACCAAGTTCGATCCCCTCGCGAAAATAACTATCCTGTTCAGCGGCAACGGAAGGCTGTGGCTTGATCAGGTATCTCTAATACCGGGCGACGCGGAGGGCGGAGTTCGCCACGACGTCGAGCAGAAGGTTGCGGCGTTGCACCCCGGGTTCGTTCGTTGGCCTGGTGGCAACGTCGCCCAGGATTATCACTGGGCATGGGGCATCGGCCCGCGCGACCAGAGACCCGTTTGGGTCAACGCGGCTTGGCGAAACGAATTGGAGCCGAGCGACTTTGGAACGGACGAGTTCATCCAATTCGCGCGGCGGATTGGGGCCGAACCGTCGCTAACCGTGAACGTCGAAGGCCGGGGGGCAACTGCAGAAGAAGCGGCTGGGTGGGTCGAATACTGTAACGGATCTCCGCAGTCAAAGTATGGAGCCCTCCGCGCGATGAATGGCAGTACCGAGCCGTTTCATGTGCGGTACTGGGAAGTCGGAAACGAGATATGGGGCGACTGGGTTCGAGGCCACAGCAATGCCGCGACGTATGCCAACAATCTAAATCGCTACGTTGAGAAAATGAGAGCAGTTGATCCTTCCATCAGGATCATCGCCACTGGTGATAATAATCTTGAATGGGACCGCACCGTCCTGCAGATTGCGGGCCGAAATATTAACTATCTTTCTGTCCACCACTACTACGGTGACGCTGAGAGCAAAGGAGATGTTAATAACCTTTGGGCCCGGCCACTGCACTATGAGCGGCTCTATCGCCAACTGCAACAGATCATTCGAGAAATGGTGCCCGGCGGCGAAATCAAGCTCGCCGTCAATGAGTGGAACACGACTCTTCCCCTGCCAAGGCAACACTCGATGGAATCCGCACTCTACGCGGCACGCCTGATGAATGTCTTCGAACGCAGCGGTGATGTAGTTCAGATGAGCGCCGTGTCAGACATGGTAAATGGGTGGTCTGGCGGGGTGATTCAGGCGAGTCGGCACGCTCTGTTTGTCACCCCAACTTACCAGGTAAATGCGCTCTACGCTTCGCACCTTGGCCGCGACCGGTTGTCAAGCAGTCTTACGGGGCCGACGTTCGATTCCACGATTGAGGGGAAAGTAATTCCGACCGTCGATGCGGTTGCGAGCCGGTCAGCGGACGGAAGGCGAATTTTCATCAAGGCCGTCAATACCAGCCCGGCACAAGCCCTCCTTACCAAAATATCGCTCGCGGGAGTCCGGATCGCGGCACAGGCCGAAGTCAAAACCGTAAATGGCGATAGCCTGGCGACCTCCAACGATTTTAGCCACCCGGATGCCGTTCACACTACGACCACAAGGATTGAGGCAGGGTCATCCTTCACCGTCGTCCTGCCGCAGCATTCCGTGTCTGTGATCACGCTGGACGTAGAGCAGTAACTATCAGGTCCTGCTGCGAATCCCACTTACACGTTTTTAGCCCAGCGTTAATACCAGCTTCGTCACCGACGCCGGGAGGAAAGAGTGGGTGAGCGCGTGACCCCGAGCGGTCCGCTGAAGAAAATCCCGGACCCTTCCCTGAGTCAGCCAACCATCGTTTTCACATACAATCCGACGGGCACGCGGCTTACGATGACCGACGCCAGCGGCACCACCAACTACACTACCTATGACAACCGTGACCGTCTAAAAACCAAAGCCACACCCGAAGGGACGCTGAACTACACTTATGACGCCCATGGCAATCTGCTGACACTGGCTTCATCCAACGCCAACGGCGCTTCGATGACCTACACTTATGACGTGTTGAACCGTTTGGCATCGGTCAAGGACAACCGACTCACGGCGCAAGGTGGATCGGCGACGCCTACGACCTACGGCTATGATCCAGCGGGAAATTTGTCCGGGTATGTGTATTCCAACACACTGCAGACGAGCAACGTTTTTGATTCTTTGAATCGCCTCACGAAAACCTGCGTGGCAACAACTTCTCCCGCATGCTCGGCGGGGACGAAAGTGGCGAGCTACGTGTACACATTGGGCAATGCCGGGAATCGAATAAATGTCTTGGAGCTGAGTGGGCGCAATGTGGCATATGCCCCCGACAATGATTACCGACTGACTGCGGAGACGATCACGGCCGATCCGGCGAGCAACAACGGGGCGGAGAATTATACCTACGACGCGGTCGGCAATCGAAAAACGCTGACTTCTACTATCCCGTCGCTCCCAGGCAGCATGTCTTATTCTTACGATGCCAATGATCGTGCCAGCAACGATACCTACGACGCAAACGGCAATACCACGTCCTCCGCCGGCATCTCGAATACCTACGATTTCGAGAACCGGATGCTCACGCATGGGTCGTTGTCGCTGGTTTACGACGGAGATGGGAACCGGGTGAGCGAAACCGTGGGCGGAAGTACGACCAAGTTTCTCGTAGATTCGTTGAACCCAACCAAACTCCCACAGGTGCTGGACGAAATCGTAAGCGGCTCAGTCACGAGGACATATGCCTACGGCTTGCAGCGCATTAGCGAGAACCAGCAGATCAGCGGTACGTGGACGCCCAGCTTCTACGGGTACGACGGCCACGGCAATGTTCGGTTCCTCACCAACTCCGCTGGCACACTCACCGATTCGTACGACTATGATGCATTCGGAATGCCGGTCAGGACGAGCGGCACGACACCAAACGTATTCCTCTACAGCGGCGAATGGTTTGACAGC